>DAINCX010000011.1:0-58841 GCA_036732165.1 Candidatus Dormiibacterota bacterium
CAGCTACGGCGAGTACCTGGACGCGCGACGCGCCGAAGCCCTCGACCTGATGATCAGCGGCATCCCGGCGCACGTGATCGCCGATCGCTACCTCGTGATGGGCGCGCAGCCCTACCCGGTGTTCGAGCAGGTCATGGCAACGGCCGGCGCCGCGC
This sequence comes from Candidatus Dormiibacterota bacterium, assembly GCA_036732165.1. GTDB lineage: Bacteria > Chloroflexota > Dormibacteria > CF-121 > CF-121 > JALYYC01. The sequence goes on from DAINCX010000011.1 coordinate 156, forward strand.
GCCGGACCGCGCACGACAGCTAGGCGAGGAAGGCAGCCCCGACCTGGTTGGCGAGCTCCACACCCCGCCGGGTGAGGCGCACCGTCACGCCCTCTTCGACCAGGAGCCCGGCGCCCACCAGCCGTTGACGCTCGGCCGGAAAGCCGCGGGCGGCGGCGGTCCCCTGCAGGAGGCGCACCCCGATCATGGCCGCCTCGCCCCTGGCCCGAGCCGGTGAGAGGGACTCGGAGCCGTCCGGAGCCTGTCCACTTGCCGTCACCTTCCGGATGTAGGCGTGGGGACCCTTGAGATTCCAGCGCCGTTCACTCCTCCCATCATCGAGGCGAAAGAGGCTGTGGGCGCCGGCGCCAGAGCCAAGGTACGGCTGGTAATGCCAGCCCGCCAGGTTGTGTCGGGAGGCACAGCCCGGCCTCGCCCAGTTCGAGATCTCGTAATGCGTAAACCCGGCCGCCTCGAGGCGATCCACGGCCGCCCAGTACTGCTCGAGCTGGAGCTCTGCGTCGGGCATCCGGACGATCCCCGACCGGACCTCTTGCGCGAGCCGCGTGCCACGCTCGACCGTCAGCTCGTAGGCCGATATGTGCTGCACGCCTGCCGCGATGACGGCATCGAGGTCATGGAGCCACTGATCCGTCGACACGCCCGGGATGCCGTACAGCAGGTCCCCGCTGATGTTGACGAACCCGGACGCCCGCGCCGTATCGATCGCCTCGAGCGCCTCGTCCCCGGAATGAAGCCGCTCCAGGAAGCGGAGCGCATCGGGCGCGAGGCTCTGAATGCCCAGGCTCAGGCGGGTGACCCCGGCGGCGAGCCAGGCCGAGGTGCTGGCCGCGGTCACGTTGCTCGGGTTGGCTTCGAGCGTGACCTCGGCGCCCGGCTGCAGGCCGACCTCCCTGACCACGTCCATCACACGCTGGAGCTCGCCGGGCGGCATGAGGCTCGGCGTCCCGCCGCCGAAAAAGACCGTATCCAGGGGGCCGAGGGGAAGCGCCTTGGCCGAGGCCCGCAGCTCGGTGCAGAGCGCCTCGACGTAGGCGGGGATCAGGCGTTCGAGGACGGCATAGGCGTTGAAATCGCAGTACTTGCAGAGCCAGGTGCAGAACGGGACGTGCAGGTAGAGGTGGTGAATCCGTTCCATCAGTCCAGGCTCAGCACGGCCATGAACGCTTCCTGGGGAATCTCCACGTTGCCGACCCGCTTCATCCGTTTCTTGCCTTCCTTCTGTTTCTCGAGCAGCTTGCGCTTGCGCGTCACGTCGCCGCCGTAGCACTTCGCGATCACATCCTTGCGGAGGGCGGGCACCGTCTCGCGCGCCACGATCTTGCCGCCGATGGCCGCCTGGATCGGAACTTCGAACAGTTGGCGCGGGATGAGGGCCTTCAACTTCTCGGTCAGCCGCCTCCCTTGCTGATGTGCCTTGCTCCGCTCCACGATCATCGACAGGGCGTCGACCGGAGACCCGGCAACCAGGATGTCGAGCTTGACCAGGTTCGCCTCCTCGAAGCCGACCAGCTCGTAGTCAAGCGAGGCGTAGCCCTTGCTGCGCGACTTGAGCTGGTCGTTGTAGTCGTGGATGATCTCGGCCAGCGGCATTCGATAGGTGATGACCACCCGGTCCCCGGGCTGATATTCCATGTTCAGAAACTGTCCTCGCCGCTCCTGGCTCAGCTCCATCATGTTGCCCACGTAGGTGCTGGGCACGACCACCGTGGCCAGCACCATCGGCTCGCTGATCGACTCAATCTCCGCGGGATCCGGCAGGTGGTCGGGATTGTCGACCGGTACCTCCGTCCCGTTGCGCAGCCGGACTCGATACTCGACGGTGGGCGCGGTGGCGAGAAGGGTCAAGTTGAACTCGCGTTCGAGCCGCTCCTGGACGATGTCCATATGGAGGAGGCCGAGAAAGCCGCAGCGGAAGCCGAACCCGAGGGCCGCCGACGATTCCGGCTCATACACGAGCGAGGCGTCGTTCAGCTGGAGCCGCTCCAGGGCCTCCTTCAGCTGCTGGTACTGGTCGGTGTCGGTCGGAAACAATCCCGCGAACACCATCGGGGTCACATGTCGATACCCCGGCAGCGGCGCCGCCGCCGGCCGGGCCTCATCGGTCACCGTGTCTCCGACCCGGGAGTCGCGCACGTTGCGAATGTTGGCGATCAGATAGCCGACCTCACCAGCCGACAGGTCCTCCACCTGCTCCCGTTCCGGCCGGAAGACACCGACCTCATCCACCTCGAAACTTCGCCCCGTCTGCATCATCTGGATGCGCATCTTGGGCCGAAGCGTTCCCTCGAGGACGCGAACGTACGTGACGACGCCCCGGTAGGGGTCGAACTTGGCGTCGAAGATCAGGGCCTGCAGCGGCGAGGACCGGTCGCCGGTGGGCGCCGGCACCTCGCGCACGACGGCTTCCAGGATCTCCTTGGTCCCGATACCCTGGCGGGCGCTGGCGAAGATCACCGACTCCGCCGGCAACCCAATGACTTTCTGAATCTCTTCGCGCACCAGCTCAGGATTCGCGTGCTGGAGATCGATCTTGTTGATCACCGGCACGATCTTGAGGTGGTGGTCGAGCGCCTGGTGGACATTCGCCAGCGTCTGGGCCTCGATCCCCTGCGAGGCGTCGACAACCAGGATGGCCCCGTCGCAGGCAGCCAGCGCTCGAGACACCTCGTACGAAAAGTCGACGTGGCCCGGCGTGTCGATCAAGTTGATCTGGTAGGTGTTGCCGTCGTCCGCCTTGTAGAGCATCCGGACAGCCTGCGCCTTGATGGTGATGCCCCGCTCCCGTTCGAGGTCGAGCTGGTCGAGCACCTGCTCGACCATGTCGCGGGGCGCGACCGTGCCCGTGAACTCGAGGAGGCGGTCCGAGAGGGTGGTCTTGCCGTGATCGACGTGCGCGATCACGGAAATGGCACGGATCAAGTGGGTGGGCGTGGACACGAACGGAGCTTAGCTTCTGGAGGCTCGAGACGCCGTCGACGAGACACCCTGGCCGATCGCGCCAAGCTCCCGCCGACCGGCCGCCTTGACGCGGTGCGCGAGCACCATGTCGGCGACCTCGTTGACCTCGTTGACCCCGACTTCGCCGACGGCCCGGTAGGCGGCCAGAGCTTGGGCCGCTTTCCGGCCGACCAGGTCGGCGCGGTGGCCGTCGACCTGCAGACTGACGTTGAGCTCCGCGAGTCCCCGGAGAATCACCACCGGCATGACCACCGTCGGGAAACGGACGATGGCCGCGGCGATCCCCTGTCCGATCTGCGCGTCCTCGTCGGCGAATCGCTGGCTGAACCCGGCTGGATCGGATTCCCACTCCTCGCGGCGCTCCACGATCTGGACCCGCTGACCGATGTCCTTGATGCCTTCCACGTCGACCGCCAGGCCGAACCGGTCGAGCAACTGCGGGCGCAGGTCACCCTCCTCGGGATTCATGGTGCCGACCAGGATGAAGCGGGCCGGATGCCAGATCGAAATGCCTTCGCGCTCGACGACGTTCACCCCCATCGCGGCGGCATCGAGCAAGACATCGACGAGATGGTCGTCGAGCAGGTTCACTTCGTCCACATACAGGATGTTCCGGTTTGCCTCGGCCAGTACGCCGGGCTCGAAGCGCCGCTCGCCGCTTTTGATGGCGGCCTCGATGTCGATGGCCCCCACCACGCGGTCTTCCGAAGCATTGATCGGCAATTCGACGACACGCATCCGGCGACGCGCCCGGGGAAGCGTTTCACCGCGCCCGACCCGGTCGCGGCACTCGGGGCAGAGCGCCTCCTTCGCGTCGGGATCGCAGCGGTAGAGGCAGTCGGCCACCACGGTCAGCTCCGGCAGCAGCCGGGCGAGGGCGCGGACCGCGGTGGACTTGCCGGTCCCCTTCTCGCCCCGGATCAGGACGCCCCCAATCGCCGGGTGGATGGCGTTCAGGATGAGGGCGAGCTTCATCTTGTCCTGCCCGACGATGCCGCTGAATGGGTAGGTAAAACGCTCCATCATGAACTTCTAAGCATCTCACGCTGGACGCTATCGACGATGGCCGTCTGGGAGAGGTCGAACAGTCCGTAATACCGGCCGCCGAGACGCTCCGCGAGATCGGCACACACGTTAAAGGCGTAGGCGCCATAGAGACTCGTGACCCGGCTGCGCGGATGCCCAGGCTGACCGCCGAAATCACGGGTGGAGTCGATCACCATCGCCCGGATCCCCTCGAGCTTGATCTGGGCGGCGGTTCGCTGGGCCTCCAGCAATGGCTCCTCACCGAAGAGACTGATGTTGCCACGCCCATCGCTGATCAGCACGATCAACGGGTACACGCGGGGATCCCGCAATCGCTCGGTCTTGATCAGCTTGAGCGCGGTCATCAATCCGTGGGTGAGCGGCGTCGTGCCGCCGATGTTCAGCCGCTCGAGGCGACGTTCGGCGAGGTCGACGCTGGCGGTCGGTCGGAGCACGACGCGCGCGCTGCGTCCGCTGAAGGCCACCAGCGAGACCTTGTCTCGTCGCACGTACGCATGCCGCAGCAGGGAAAGGATCGCGCCCTTGGTGGCGAGCATCCGCTGCTCGGCGTCCATCGAGGCGCTCGCGTCGACGACGAACACGATCAGGTTACCCGTCTTCCGCTCGCGGACTTTTTGCCGGAGGTCCTGCCGCTCCAGCTGCAATGCCGGGAGGTCCCTGGCGGAAGCCTGGCGACGGCTCACCTGGTAGGGCGCGGCAGCACGCACCGTCGCGTCAAAGGCGATGTCCGTCACCTTTTCGGCCTGCGCGCTGCGCACGTAGCGGCCACGCTTGGTCTCACTCTTGGTCGAGGTACGCTTGCCTGCGGCCCGGCGGGCCTGCCGCTCACGAGGGAGATCGAGCTTTTTAATGCTGAAAGTGGGCAGCTGAATAACGGTCTCGGGCTCCGACTCCGCGACCTCCCGAGCCTGGGACTCCTGGGTGCGGGCCGTCGTCCAGCCTTCGGTCGCGTCACCGCCGGACGCTCCCTCGCTTTCGGCCGACTCCCCGTCCACCGGTTGCCCATTTTCTGTTGGGGTGGTCGCCTTGATCTGCGACAGCTGCTCGGCGGCGCGGACCGCCAGCTCCTGGACCTGCGCCGGCTTGTCTCCGGCAGGATCGCGGCGCCGGTGCGGCATGCCGAGTTCCATGGCCTCCAGCACATCGTCCAGCTCGACCGTGAGTCCGCCACGGAGCGCGCAGATGGCGCGGGCGGTCCTGGTGACGACCAGGTCGGCGCGATGGCCGGCGACCGATCCATCGAGGCAAAGCCGCGCAATCAGGGCCCGGATCGGGTCCGGCAGCGCCACCGATGGCAGGTGCACGCGCGCCGCCTCGAGGGTCGCGCGAAGTGTCGCTTCCGCCCCCGATGCTTCGGTCAACACCCGCTCGGCATGGTCGAGGAAATCGCGCTCCAGTTCCATCACCCGCAGGCGCTGATCGATGTCGGTCAAGGTGTGGACGTCGACGCAAAGCCCAAAGCGATCCAGGAGCTGGGGCCGAAGCTCCCCTTCTTCGGGGTTCATGGTCCCCACCAGGATGAAGTGCGCCGGGTGGACCACCGAGATGCCTTCGCGCTCGACGACGTTGACGCCCATGGCAGCGGCGTCCAGCAGGACATCGACGAGGTGATCGTCGAGGAGATTGACCTCGTCGACGTAGAGGATGTTGCGGTTGGCGTCGGCCAGGACGCCCGGCTGAAAGCGGCGGGCGCCCATCCGCACGGCCGCTTCGATGTCTATGGAACCGACCAGGCGGTCTTCCGAGGCGTTGATCGGCAGGTCGACGATCCGCATTGGCTGTTGCGCCACCGGCAGAGGCCCGGTTTTCGACCGCTGGCGGCATTCGTCACAGTAGCGAGCGGGCGCCCCGGGGTCGCATCGGTAGGGGCACCCGGCGACCACCGGGTAGTCCGGCAGTAACCGCGCCAGGCCGCGGACGGCCGATGACTTCGCTGTCCCGCGGTCGCCCCGGATCAAGACGCCGCCGATGCCCGGATCGATGGCGTTGAGCAGGAGGGCCCGCTTCATCGCCTCCTGCCCCACCAGGGCGCTGAACGGCAGGCTGGAATCAAAAGGCATCTCCTTGAGTCTAGCCACCGCCTTTTTGAGCCAAACGCGGTGGAGGGTTCTCTTAGAGGGTCATGGCGCCGCGAAACGCTTCCAGGGTCTCGCCCAGCTTCGCGTCAAGGTTCCGCCGGAGCCGCGATTCGACCAGCCGAAGCAGTCCCCCGGTTTCGACGGCGATGGCGCAGGTGAGCTTGGCGCCGGCGGTCACGTCCTCGAGGCCATAGCGGATCGTCGAGGCAGGGCGGGCCCCCACCGACTGGAGGGTGAGGCTCCGCGATGGTTCCCAGCCCGAAATGAGGTACCTGGTCTCCTCCCGCCGGCCGCGCTCCTCGCGGAACTGGGTGATCTGCGTCCCAGCGGCCACCGCGCCCGGCGGATCGTGCTGTTCGTCAGCCACGCCGGTATACCAGCGCGAGCCGGGCCCAAAGTCGGTCAGGGCCTCGAAAATCTCGGGGGCAGAGCGGGGGATGACGATCTCGCGCTGGACCGTGACGATTACAGATCCAGTTCCTTGGCGATGATCTCGCGCATGATCTCGTTGGTCCCAGCCCCGATCGGCCCCAGCCGGGCGTCTCGCCAGGCGCGCTGAATCGGGTATTCCATCATGTAGCCGTACCCACCGTGGATCTGCAGCGCCTCGTCCGCGACCCTGACGTTCGCCTCGGTGGCCGCGATCTTCGCCATCGACACTTCCCTCACACAGGGAAGCTTCTGCGAATGGAGCCAGAGGGCGTGGTAGGTCAACTGGCGCGCTTCCTCGATCACGAGGGCCATTTCCGCGATCTTGTGCCGGATAACCTGCATCGAGCTCAGGGTCTTGCCGAACTGGACCCGGTTGCCCGCGTACTCAATCGCGAGTTCCATACTGCGCTGGGCTTCCTCGACGGCGCCAATGGCGATCCAGAGTCGTTCCCACTCGAAATTCGCCACCGCCATGTAGAACCCGCGATTCTCCTCCCCCAATCGATTCTCGATCGGAATCCGGCAGTCCTGGAAGACCAGTTCGGCGGTATCGGAGGCGCGCCAGCCGAGCTTGTTCAACTTACGCCCCACCGAAAAGCCGGGCATGCCACGCTCGGCCACGAGCATGGACAGCCCGTGATGCCCACCCTCCGGGGTGGTACGAACCAGGAGAACGACGACGTCCGCCTGGACCCCGTTGGTGATGAACATCTTGCTGCCATTGACCACGTACACGTCCGCATCTCGCCGCGCGGTCGTCTCGACATGGGCGATGTCCGACCCGCCGGATGGCTCGGTCACGCCAAGGGCGGCGACCATGGTTCCGGCGATCGCTGGGGCGAGCCAGCGCTGTCGCTGCGTCTCGGTCCCGAAATGGAACAGCGGAGGCGTTGCGATCGCGACGTGGGCCCCGATTCCAGCCGCCACGCCGCCTGAGCCGCAGCGGGCGAGCTCTTCGAACAGCACCGCTTCATAGACGACGCCGGCGTCGGAGCCACCGTAGGCGGCCGGATACTTCAGGCCGAGGAGGTCGAGGGCGGCGCATCGCTTAAAGAGCTCCCGTGGGAATTGCTGCGCCTCCTCCCAGGCATCCACCTCCGGACGGATCTCCTGCTCGACAAAGCGACGGACCGTCTGGCGAAAGGCGTCGTGCTCCGGCCCGAAGAGGTGCGAGCGGCGCAACCCTACGCTTGCCAGTAGTTGAGGAATTCCGGATATTGCGCCACGGTGTCGGCGGCAAGCCGGTCGGGAAGTCGCAGGAAGATGCCCCGGGCGTCCGCCACGACGGTGCCGTCCGCGAGTTCTACCGCCCCGATGGCGTCGATCGCGCCGTCACGCTCCCGGGCGATCTCGGCCCACACCCGGAGCGGGCGGTCGACGGGAGCGGGTTGCCGATACCGGACGTCCAGTTTGCCGGTCACGAGCCACTCGCGGCGAAGGGCGCCGGTGCGTCCCATCGTCTCGTCGAGAAGGGTCGCGATGATCCCGCCGTGCAGCACGCCGGGAAAGCCCTGGTGCCCCTCGGAGGGGGTGAAATCCGCGACCACGCGCTCCCCTTCTCTCCGAAACACCATCTTGAGACCGCTTGCGTTTCTAGGGCCGCAGGCAAAGCAGCGTTGGTATGTGCTTTCATCATTGAGGCGGTCGCGGTCTGGCACGAGCGTGATCAGTCTATCAGCCGATCTCAAGGAGTTTGAACGTGGACCGTCGCTCTGAGGCGATCGCGCAGCTGCTCGAAACGGCCCTATCCGAGCGGTTTGCCACGCCCGTCACCGAGGTCATCCAGGCCGTGCCCATCCCGGTCGCCATCGTGCACACCGGCGACCTCCGGGTACTCACGCTGAATGAGCCGATGGCCGAGGTGTTCAACCGGCCGGCAACGGACGCGGTCGGGTGGGCCATCGTGGACCTCACCCCGGCCCCACACCCGCTCTCGGATCCTCGCCCCTACCGGAGCGTGGCCAAAGGGGGGCGCCCGTTCGAATTCAACGTCGTCGTCGGGAGTGAAGCCTGGCGGTGGTTCATCCGCCCGCTGAAGGGCGCCGACCGGTCTGTCGACCATCTTCTCGTCGGGTTGATCGGCAGCGCCGAGAGCATGCCCGGCGACGAGGTGGCCCGACTGCAGGAGGTCAATGCGACCAAGACGGAATTCCTCAATCTCGCCGCGCACGAGTTGCGCACGCCACTCGGCGTGATTCACGGGTACGCATCCCTCCTCGTTCAGGGGGAGTTGAGCCTCGACCATCAACAGCTTGCCGGCCTGCGAATCTACGAGAAGGCCAAACAACTCAGCCGGCTTATCACCGACCTGTCGCTCGTGGCCCGGCTCGACGAACTGGGTCCATCGCTTCCCACCAGGGCCGTCGACCTGGTCGTCTTGCTGGAGCCGATGGTCGAGGAGGTCCAGCGCCGATTTGCCGATCTCGCCATCGATCTCCAAATCGCCCAGCCCTCGGCCCCGGTCGCCGCCAACCCGGACTGGCTTCAGTTGGCGGTGCGCGAACTGGTGGACAACGCCGTACGCTTCCGGCCAGGGCCCACCGGGCGGATCGACATCCGCATCACCCTCACCGCCGACGCCTGGGCCGTCAGTGTGCTCGACGATGGCTTCGGCATTCCGATTGCGGAACAGGGCCGCCTGTTCAAGCGATTTGCCCGGATCGAGACGGAGGCCAACCAGCACCTGGTGGGGATGGGCATTGGCCTCTACATGGTGCGCGAGGTAGCCCTGGCCCACCGAGGCCGGGTCACCGTAAACAGCAGGCCCGGGGCCGGGAGCGAGTTCACCCTGGAATTGCCGCGATTGGCGTTCTCAGATCGCTGACGAGAACTGGCTGAAATTCCGAAGACTGGCGCTATAGTGAGTGGCGTCCGTCTGGACGCCCCATGCTGAAAGTGCTTGCCCTGGTGGCCTTCGGCTACTTGCTCGGTTCGGTTCCCTCTGGCTGGCTGGTGATGAAGGTCTACCGCAACCAGGACGTCCGGCAGCTTGGCAGCGGTAACATCGGCGCTGCCAACGTCTACCGGGCCGGAGGACCGGGGGCCTTTGCCACCACCCTGATCGCCGACGGCCTCAAAGGGGTCATCCCGGTGCTGGCAGGGATCCTGGCCGGCGTCGGCGCCTCCGAGATCACGCTGCCCTTGATCGGCCTGGCCGCCGTCGTGGGCCACACGTGGTCGATCTACCTCGGGTTCCGGGGCGGCAAGGGCGTGGCAACGTCGGGCGGGGTGATGCTGGTGCTCGCGCCGGTGGCCCTGATTCTGAGCGCGCTGGCCTGGTTCTTCGTGATTCGACTCACCCGGCTCGCCTCGCTCGCATCGCTGGTCGCCGTGTCGGTCGCCTTCGTCAGCCTGGTGGGGCTCCACCTGATCGGCTGGCAAGCCTGGCGCCCGGTCGGGTGGTCGACCATCCTCCTCGGGATCGCGCTGGGCGGGCTCGTCTTTTACCGCCACCGGAGCAACATCGGCCGGCTCGCATCCGGTCGTGAGCTCAAGATCACGACCCAGTAGATGACCGAGCGAGCCGCACCCGCCCAGCCGCGTTTTCTGCTGTTTGGTGCCGGCGCCGTGGGGTCGCTGCTGGGAGCCAGGCTGGCGGCGGCGGGTTGCGAGGTAACCCTGGTCGGCCGGCCCTCCCATGTCGAGGCCGTCACCCGGGAGGGCCTGCGGACCAAGGTCGCCGGCAAGGTCAGCAGTCAGTCGGTACGGGCCGCCCGCCAGACGGTGGACGAGGCCGGCGGCCCGTTCGACTTCATCTTCCTCACCGTCAAGGGCTACGACACCCTCGATGCCCTCGAACAGGTCGCGCCTCTCCTCATCCCCGGCACCATCCTCGGCAGCTTTCAGAACGGGATCGGCAATGAAGAGACGATCGCCGCCACCGTTCCGGAACAGGCGCTGCTGGCGGGCAGCCTGACGCTGCCGGTAAGCCTCGACGAACCCGGCCTCGTGCATCAACATTCAAGCCGCGGGGGGGTGGCGCTGGCGCCCGTGTCACCCGAGGTCAACGTCGGTCCGCTGGTCCGCCGGCTGGCCCGTGCCGGGCTGAAGGCCCGGCGCTATACGGACTTTCGCGCCATGAAGTGGTCGAAGCTGCTCCTCAATATTCTTGGCAACGCCCAGAGCGCCATCCTCGACCTGCCGCCCAGCCACGTGTTTGCCGACAGCGAGCTCTTCCGCTTTGAACGTGCCGCGTTTCGCGAGGCGGTGTCCGTCATGGAGCGGATGCGGCTGCCGGTGGTTGCCCTCCCCGGGTTCCCGGTTCCGAGCCTGCGCCGGGCGATGAATCTGCCGCCCCTGCTGGCCCAGATGATCCTCGAGCCGCGCATCGGCGGGGGACGTGGCAACAAGATGCCTTCGCTATGGTGGGATCTAAGCCGCGGAAAAGGCCGCACCGAGGCCGCCTACCTCAACGGCGCCGTGGTCGATGCCGGGCGCCTGCACGATGTGCCCACGCCAGTCAATTCCGTCTTGTGGGCTCTGCTCGAGAAGGTGACCAAGTCGCCATCGGAGTGGGAACGCTACCGTCGCCGGCCGGACCGGCTGAAGGAACTCATCCGGACGGCGTTGCGCCTCTAGTTCTCTACGGGTCCGGGGCGGACCCGGCCACCGCGCGTGGGACGGTCGGCGCCGACCGCGTGAGCAAGGGGATCGCCCCCCGGATGTATTCGAGGCCCGAGCCGATCGTCCAGATGACAGCGATCAGCAAGGCCCAGTCCGGCACGGTGAAGGGGCCAAGGGGCTGGAGCAACCAGCTTCCCGGCGCCGCCTGCGCTGACAGCACGCCGCCGTGGAGCGCATCACCAGCCAGCAGCACGAGGATCAGCGCCACGATCGTGATGAGCGTCTTCGCCTTGCCCCACCCGCCAGCGGGGATGACTACGCCGAGCGCCGCCGCATAGCTGCGAAGACCGGTCACCAAGAACTCCCGCGCGATGATGACCGCCACCATCCAGCCCGGGGCGAGGTGGACGACCGCCAGACCGACCAGCAGGATCGCAATCAGGATCTTGTCCGAGGTCGTGTCGAGGTAGATGCCCAGCGCGGAAACGAGCCGGCGCCGCCGGGCGATTTCCCCATCGACGGTATCCGTCAATGATGCAGCGATGAAGAGGATGAGGGCAACGATCAACGCGTAGCGCGCCGTGGAGACGATCAGCGCGTAGAGGATGGGCGCCACAACAATGCGGGATAAGCTCAGCAGGTTGGGCACAGCCCAGAGCGAGGGCATGCCCCCAGTGTAGGTCGGCTCGATCTAGTCGGGCCTGACGGCGACGTGGACGGCCGCGATCCCAAACGTCAGGCGTTTGACCAGCACCGGCGCGAAGCCGATGGCCCGCAGCTGGTCGGCCAGTTGGGTCGGGCTTGGAAAGGCCTCGACGCTGGTCGACAGGTACTCGTAGGCCTTCTCCTCGCCTCGCTTGAGGGCGCCGGCGATGGCGGGCATGACGCGCGTCAGGTAGAAGCGGTAGGGACGCTGGAGGGGCCCCCGCGGCGGGGGAGGCAGCTCGAGCACCACGAGCCGGCCGCCGGGCCTCAACACCCGGAACATCTCCCGCAACGCCCGATCGCGATCGACCAGGTTCCGCAGGCCGAAGCCGATCGTGACGGCGGCGATGCTGGCGTCGGGATAGGGAACGCTGCTCGCGTCGCCCAGGGTGAATTGGATGTCAGGCTCGAGCCGCCGCGCGATCTCGAGCATCGCGGGCGAGAAGTCGATCCCAACGACCTGACCGTTTGGGCGGGTATAGGGGAGGAGCTCGTGGGCCAGCTTGCCAGTCCCGCAGCACAGGTCGAGCGCCGTGTCGCCCGGATGCAGCTCGGCCAGCCGGGCCGCAACCCGCCGCCAGCCGGCGTCCCGATCAAGGCTGAAAAGGCGGTTTCGCCGGTCGTAGCCATCCGCGATCTGGTCGAACATCTGACGGATGCGGTCGGCGCGGGCCTGCTGGCTCATCTCTGGATTATCGTCAGGTCCGATCCCGATTGCAGGCCTGAGGCGGGGTGGGGTACGGTGGACGCTGTGGCGGATCTCGCGTTCCGGGTCGGGCTGGGGCTTGCCGCCCGTGGTGAGGTCCGCGAAACAGTCCATTGGGCCCAACAGGCGGAGGCGATGGGCCTCGACTGCGTGTGGGTCCACGACAGCTACTTCGAACGCGATCCCATCACCTACCTGGCCGCGATCGGCCTCCAAACCACCAGGATCGGGCTGGGCGCCGGCGCGCTGAACCCCTACACTCGGCACCCCGTCGTGCTGGCGATGACGATGTCGGCCCTCGACGACCTGGCGCCGCGACGCTGCACCCTTGCCCTGGGCAGCGGGCTGCCGCTTCGGCTCGCCCAGATGGCAATCCCTTACGACGACACGGTGAGCCGGGTCTCCGAGGCGATCGACCAGGTCCGCGCACTCTGGCGCGGCGAACGGCTCCATCTGAACGACAAGGTCCCGCCGCTGCAACCGATGTTCCAGCCACCCCATCGCATTCCTATCTACATCGCGGCCTACCGGACCCCCTTCCTTGACCTCTGCGGACAGAAGGCCGATGGCTACCTGGCACGACCGGCTGAATCCCTGCCGGCCTTTCGGAAGATGCGCGAGCGGGTGCTCGACACGGCGGCGGCGGCCGGCCGGCCGGCTGGCGATATCGAGTTCCGCGGTTACCTGCTCTCACTGATCGACAGTAGCCACCGCGAAGCGCTCAACCGGGCCAAGCGGGAACCGTTCGTCATCTACATGATTTCCGTGCTGAGTGATATCTCCCTGAAACGGGCAGGATTTGAGCCCGAGCTCCGAAACCGGATTGCCGCGGCCTGGCGGGCGGAGGACTATCACCAGGCCGGCGGATTGATCCCGGACGACCTGCTGGACGCCTTCATCCTTTGCGGCACGGCATCGGACGTGGCGGCCCGGGCCGCCGCTTTTCACGAGGCGGGCATGACAGTGCCCCTACTGCAGCCGATCCTTCAGGAGGAGGCGCAGGTCAAAGCCTTGATGGCCGCCGCGGTCGAGTACGGTACTCGCGCGTCGGGGGCGACCCCGGCTGGGAGCAACCCGCCGGTGGCCGCCGAAACCGCATCGGTCAACATCGCGCGACGGGCCCAGGGAATCTGGGAACTCGTCCGCCCCTTCAGCTTCACCGCATCCCTGCTGCCCATCTCGGTTGGCGGGGCGATCGCGCTGCAGCAGGGGCGGATGCACTGGTGGCTCTTTCTGGCGGCCCTGCTGGGTGGCCTTGGGCTTCATATCGGGACCAACGTGATCAATGAGATCTACGACGTTCGCCAGGGGATCGACTCGATCACCTCGCCCCGGATGTCGATGGCGATCTTGAAGGGTCGTGTCAGTGAACGCGGCGCGTTCGCCGTCGCCTGGGCCGGCTTTCTGACGGCACTCCTGATGGGCATCTACCTCATCGTGAACCGTGGCTGGCCGATCCTTGTCCTCGGGCTGATCGGCTTCGTCGGCGGGTACTTCTACACGGCTCCGCCGTTCCAGTACAAATACCGGGCGCTTGGCCTGCCCCTGGTCTTCGTGCTGATGGGCCCGCTGATGGTCTTCGGCTCCTACTACGCGGTCACGGGTCTCGTCGACACCGGCCTCTTCATCGTCGCCGTGCCAGTCGGCCTGCTGGTCACGGCCATCCTGCACGGCAACGAGTGGCGCGACGTCGCCGAGGATACCCGGCATGGATTCACGACCCTGTCGGCCCAGGTCGGCCGCGACGCCGCCCACTGGATCTACGTCATGCTCGTGCTGGGTGCCTACGTCGCGGTTGGGCTCGGCGTCATGCTCGGCGCCCTGCCCCGACTCGCCCTGCTCACGCTCTTCAGCCTGCCGCTGATGGCCTGGGTCCTGCGCGCCGCGGAGCTGGGCGCCGAGGGCCACCTCCGGGCAATCGCCATGATCGACCTGATGACGGCCCGGCTGCACGGGGCCTTCGGGATCCTGCTCCTGGTCGGGCTCCTGATCGGAAGCCCGGCCCGATGAAGCGGCTCCTGCTTGGACTTGGCCTGGCGGGGGTGGTCTGGTCCCGGGCCTTCCGGGGCCCGCGCTCGAGGTTCTGGCCCCGGATGACGGTGGGCGTCGGAAGCCTGGGCCTGTTCGCGCTGGCCACCGACCCTTTGCTGCGCCGCGAGCGGGCCAAGCCTGGCGATGTCGTCAGGGGCCTGGGCTCGGCCGCCGTCCTCTACGGGGTCTTCCAGGTCGGAGACCGGCTGGCGCGGCGGATCATGCCGGCCGGCGGCCGAGAGATCGACGAGATCTACGCCTTGCGAACGCAGGCCCCGAAGGCCGCCATCGCCGCCGCGCTTGCCCTTGCCATCGGGCCTGGCGAAGAGTTGTTCTGGCGCGGCCTGGTGCAGCGGAGCCTGCAGCCGCGCTTCGGACGGGTCGGAGCGGCGCTGGTGGCATCCTCCATCTACGGCGGCATCCACCTGGTGTCGGAGAATCTGACCCTCACCGGGGCTGCCGGCACGGCGGGGCTATTCTGGGGAGGGGTCTATGCGCTCGAGCAACGCATGGCGCCCTTGATCGTGAGCCACGTCGCCTGGGACATCTGGATCTTTCTGATCGCCCCCACGGAATGATGCAGGGGGGCGCCAGGGGTTCAGTGGCTACGGTAGCCTGATGTCGTGAGACTCGGAGCGGAGTTACTGAGCGCGGCCGACATCCAGCGACGCGTTCGGGAGATGGCCGCCGACGTTTCCCGCGACTACGCGTCGATCGACCGGCCCCTGATCCTCCTCTCCGTGCTGAAAGGGTCGGTGTGTTTCGCCACCGACCTGAGCCGCCACCTGGTCGTCCCGGTCAACTTCGATTACGTGGCGGTGAGCAGCTACGGTCAGGCGACCGTCTCCTCCGGACACGTCCAGCTCCTAAAGGACCTCAGCATGGACGTGGCGGACCGTCATGTGCTGATGATCGAAGACATCATCGACACCGGGCTGACGACCGCCTTTCTCTTCGAGCACGTGCAGCGCCACAAACCGGCGTCGCTGAAGCTCTGCGTGCTCCTCAACAAGGAAGAGCGTCGGGAAAAGCCGGTGCCGATCGCCTATAAGGGCTTCGATATTCCGAACCACTTCGTGGTCGGCTACGGCCTGGACTACGACGAACTGTACCGGAACCTTCCCGCCGTCCACATCCTGGAGCCGTAGGGGCGCCGAAACACGCGCGGGCCGGGCGCTCGGCAAGAGGGATCCGCCCTATTTAGTGCGAGCAGCCGCGGGCGGTCCCGGCGTCCGCGCCGGTGTCGAATGAGCTGCCGCAGGAGCAGCTCGAGACGGCGTTCGGGTTGTGCACCGTGAAGCCGCCGCCCATCAGGCTGTCGACGAAGTCGATCTCGGCGCCCTTGATGTACTGGGCGCTGACCGAGTCAACGAAGAGACGAACACCGCCGTACTCGGTGATCGCGTCGCCGTCCTCCGCGTGGTCCTCGAAGCCCATCCCGTAGGACATGCCGGAGCACCCGCCGGGTTGGACGAAGACGCGCAGGCCCATCTCGGGACGGCCCTGTTTGCCTAGCAGGTCGCGAAGCTGGCCGAGCGCGGAGTCGCTGATGCTGATCAGCGCGGTGTCGTTCTCGATCATTTCTTGAGCCATGACCAGACCATTATAGGGCCATCCCCTGTGACAGATGCGTTACGGGAATTGCTGCCGCCGCAGGGGACGCACCGCGTGGGTGTGCCCGAAGCGCCGCCACCGGACGGCCACGACGGCGTCCCGGGCCACCGCCAGCATCTCGTCGGGGGGAAGAGCCGTCTGGACGCCGAGGGGCTCACTGCCCCGCCGGCGGACGCGCCGCAGGGCCAGGACGAAGCGCCGTTCACCCTCGAAGTCGAAGTAGGGGGGTTGATCCGGATCACCCGCCCGGACCAGGCGGTCGAGCTGGACGTAGGGCTGGTCCCAGTCGAGCGGCGTTTGCCGCACCGGGGGCTCATAGGTGCCATGGGCGACGTCCGGGGTGACGGCATGAACCTTGCCCCGGGCGAGGCCGGCCAGCGTCTCATCCAGGGCATCCAGGCCCTCGGCTACCAGGCGCCTGCAGAGCGTGCCGGCGGTATCATCCCGGCGGACGGGAACACGCCGCTGGGCCAGGATCGGCCCGGCATCGATCCGGGGAACCGTGAAGTGCACACTGATGCCGGCCTCGCGGTCGCCCTGCACGATGGTCCAGTAGATCGGCTCCGGCCCGCGGTGCCGGGGCAGGAGCGATGGGTGGATGTTGAGCCAGCCTCGGCTCGGAACCGCGATCGGCTCCGGCTTCAAGATCTGGTCAAAGCTCGCCATCACGACGACGTCCGGCTGGTAACCCTGGAGGCAGCGGACGAAAGCGTCGGCATTGGCATTCGAGGTGACCTCGACCGGCCGGCCCAGGTGTCCGGCGATCCGGGCGATCAGGTCGGCCTTGGGATGCGTCCGCTGCCAGCGCGTGCTGCAGACGGCGGCGACGATGTTGGCCTGGCGCTCGATCAGGTGCAGGAAGAACGCCGTGCCGTAATCCGACGGGATACCGAAGAAGACGATTCGCGGCCCGGTGCCCTCGCGCGGCCCCGCGTACGGCCGCCTGGGCACGACGTCGTAGTCGATCGGCACCATCGAGAATTCCGGCTTCGCCCAGATGCCGCTCGCCAGCTGGTCCAGCCAGGGATCCCCGAGTGGGCCGCTACGAGCCAGCGCCATCAGCGGAAGGCGCGATGGATGATGGCCGGGGCCTCCCCGTCATCGCCGTAGGCCCAGCCAAGCAGGTCCATCACGTGAACCACCGGGATATCGTGCCCGCCCCGCTGCAGGCCCATCGCGATCTGCAGGATGCAACCGGGATTCGCGGAGGCCACCACCTGGGCGCCGGATTCAACGATGTTGCGGACCTTCCAGGCCAATGCTTCGTCGGCGATATCCGGATGGGTCAGGTTGTAGATGCCGGCTGAACCGCAGCACCAGTCTGGTTCCTTCATCTCCACCAGGCGAATGCCCGGAATCATCCCCAACACCTGTCGGGGCTGCTGATGGATTCGCTGGCCGTGGAGCAGATGGCAGGGGTCCTGGTAGACGACGCGAAGCTCGATCCGTCGAGTAGGCGGACGCATCCCATGCAGGATCAGCAACTCCGACGCGTCCCGCACCGTGCGGGAGAAGGCGGCGCCGGCCTCCACCGCACTCGGATCCCCGCGCAGTTGCACGGCGTACTCTTTCATGTTGGATCCGCACCCCGCCGCGTTGACGACAACCGACTCGACCTCCAACCGGCCAAAGGCGGCGAGCGTCTTCAACGCAAGCCGCTGGGCGGTCTCACCTTCGCCGGCATGCGACGGCAGCGCCCCGCAGCAAACGCGCTCATCCGGGGTCAGGACCTCGTAGCCGTTCATGGCGAGCGCCAGGGCCGTGCGCCGATTGGTGGCATGGAACATCTCGTCCTGGATGCATCCGGTGAGCAGCCCCACGCGGCCGCGGCGCTTGCCCTGCGCCGCCGTGCTCGCGGGCAGGGGCCGATGATGCCCCCCCGGTTCCATAAAGGGCGGAAAGGCGGCGAACTTTCCCAGGGGCAGGACGCGCCACGCGGCGGTTCGGCGGAGCAGCGGTGCGAGCCGAAGGGCCTGGATCGCCCGATAGATGCGGCCAGCCAGGCGCAATCGTCGCGGGTGTGGAAGGAGGCCGTTGAGGAGGAGCGCCCGGACCATCCGGTCGCGCCGGTTCTGAGGCGGCGTCTTGGCGCGAGCCATCTCCATCACCGCCCCGAACTGGACCCCTGAAGGGCATGCCGTCTCACAGGCGCGACAGTTGAAGCATTGATAGACGTGCGCCTGGAACCGCGGATCATCGAACTCGACCAGGCCCAGGCTGGCTTCCTTGATCTGCCACATGCGTCCTCGCGGACTGTCTCCCTCGTGGTGCAGGATGCGGAAGGTCGGACACTTCGGCAGGCACAGTCCGCAATGAATGCAGTCGCGGACCAGGTCGATGTCGATATCCGCCACCGGCGATGGCGCCCCCCGCCGGTCCAGCTCGTGCTTGAAATCGAGCTCGGGCAGCCGGGCCACTACAAGCCACCCACGAAACGGCCGGGGTTCAAGGTCGCGTTCGGATCGAGGGCCTGCTTGAGGGATCGCATCAGCGGGAACGCCGCCGGTGGCCGCCCCCAGACATCGAGGCTCTTCTTTGCTGCCGGCGGGGCGCTACCCACGATCACCTGTCCCTCGGACCCGGCAGCCTGGCGCAGTCGTTCCAGCGCCGACGCGGCCGCCTCGGCCGGAACGCGAATGTCCAGGGCGCCGGCGGCGGGTTGCGCCATCAGCGACCCAAGCGGCGCGCCCCCCAGCACCAGCTTCTCCAGCCCGGTCAGCGGGGCGAGTCCGGAGAGCACGACCTCGTCATCCGCGGGAGACGCGGCCCAGTCGCGAGCAACCTCCCAGAACCGGGCGGGCACCGACTGTCCTTCCAGGCGGCCACCGGCCCCCCGGATGATCCCCTCGGCGTTTTCACGCGCCGCGTCGACCTCGCGAGCATGTCCTTCGAATTTCAGGGCCAGCGTCCAGCGCCAGTCCGCCGTCACGC
Organism: Candidatus Dormiibacterota bacterium; assembly: GCA_036732165.1. Lineage (GTDB taxonomy): Bacteria > Chloroflexota > Dormibacteria > CF-121 > CF-121 > JALYYC01. Next base: position 19,224 of record DAINCX010000011.1, read on the forward strand.
CACAGGCCCACAGCGACGACCGATCGAGCAGGATGGAGGCGGCCGGCGCCAGGTACTGATGGGCCAGCTCCCTGCCCGCCGTCAGCGCCTTGCCGGCATCGTCGAAATGGGCAAGCACGGAGAGTGCCGACTCGGGGAGCGTCTGGACCTTGAGGTTCACCTCGGCGATCAGCCCCAGGGTGCCCAGGGCCCCGGTGTGCAGCTTCATCAAGTCGTAGCCGGCCACGTTCTTCACCACCCGGCCGCCGGCGCGGGCGACCTTGCCCGATGGATAGGCCACCGCGATACCGATCACCCAATCCCGGACGGTCCCATGGCGGGCGCGACTCAGCCCATGGCTGTTCGCGGCCACCATTCCACCGACCGTCGCCCGGTCCGGATGGGGCGGTTCCAGGGGAAGGCGCTGCCCCTGTGCATGCAATGTCTTCTGCAGCTCAACGAGCCGCATGCCCGCCTCCACACGGCAGGTCAGATCCGCGGGTTCATATTCCAGAAGCCGGGTCATCCGTTCGGTCGAGAACGCGATGTCATAGCGCCGCGGATGAGACCCGAGCCGCATCTGGGTGCCACCGCCCCAGATCACGACCGCCGCGGGCGTCAGGTCGCAAAGTCGGAGCCCCCGCGCGGCGTCTTCGGCATCCGCCGGGTGCATGATCTTGGAGGGCAACAGCCCATCCACGCTCAGCCGGTGCTGCTGCTCGACGCTGATCTGGTGTCCGGGCAAAGGCTGAGCGTCGATCCTCAGACCCACAATCCGTCTCCTTCGACCACAGCCCCGGCATGTCGCCGCGGGTACCCGGGCGGAAAACGGGGAGCCGATGGCCTCAGGCCATCCCCCGGAAAAACTTTTCCAGGGTTCATCAGGCCATCGGGATCGAACACGCGCCGGATCCGGTCCATGACCTCGAGATCGTCGTCTGAGAAGACATACCGGATGTTCTCGCGTTTCTCCAGGCCGATGCCGTGCTCGCCCGTCACCGACCCGCCCGCGTCGGCGCAGAGCTTCAGGATCTCGTCGCCGATTCGGAGGACCGCCTCGTACTGGCCCTCTTTGAAGGCATCGAACAGCACGAGCGGATGGAGATTGCCGTCACCAGCGTGAAAGACATTGCAGATGGTGAAACCGGTGCGCTGGCTGATCGCCTCGATCTTCTTGAGGGTCTCGGGGAGGCGGGTGCGGGGGACGACCCCGTCCATGACGTAGAAGTCCGGAGACAACCGTCCCATCGCGGAGAAGGCGCCCTTCCTTCCCTTCCAGAGTGCCTGTCGCTCGGCCTCGCTTCGCGCCACGCGCACTTCGGTCGCCCCATGCTTGGTGCAGATGGTTCCCATGCGCTCGGCCAGGTCCTCGACAACCGTCTCGATGCCGTCCACCTCCAGGAGGACCACGGCGCCCGCGTCCAGCGGGTAGCCGGCATGGGATGCCTGCTCGATCGCCTGGATCGAGATCTTGTCCATCATTTCGATCGCCGCCGGAAGGATCCCGGAGCGCACAATGGCCGAGACGCCACCACTGGCGCTCTCGACATCGGGATAAATCGCCAGCATCGTTTTTTGCATCGGTGGGAGCGGCGTCAACTTGACCCAGATCTTGGTCACGATCCCCATGGTGCCCTCCGAGCCGACCACCATGCCGGTGAGGTCGTATCCGGTTAACCCTGCCGCCTTCCGCCCACCGAGCTGCACCAGCTCCCCACTTGCCAGGGCGACCTCCACGCCCGTGACGTGGTTGACGGTAACCCCGTAGAGCAGCGTGTGCGGCCCACCGGCATTGGTTCCAACGTTGCCGCCGATGGTGCAGGCACCCTGGCTCGACGGATCAGGGACATAGTAGTAGCCATCGGGCTTGAGGGCCTGGCTGAGGGCCAGGTTGACGACGCCGGGCTCGACCACCGCCCGGAGGTTGTCAACGTCGATCTCCAGGATGTGATTCATCCGGGGAAAGGTGATGACCACGCCATGCTCGACGGGGACCGTGCCACCGGCCAGGCTGGTTGCCGCGGACCGGGCCACGATGGGGACCTGCTCCTCGGAACAGATCCTGGCGATCCGGGCGACCTCGTCGGCGCTGCTCGGCATGACGACCGCGTCCGGAAGGGCGGTCTCGGGGCTGGCATCGTACTGGTACAGCCGCATCTCGTAGGGATCGGCGAAGGCGTACCGGTCGCCGACCACGTCACGTAGGCGTCGCAGCAGCCGTTCACGCGCAGCCGCGTCCATGGCCCTAGCCTACGCGCTCATCCGACGTGCCGCGGACTCAGCCGAGCGTTGGAATGATGCCCGGAAGCAGGTAGACCTCGATCAGGGCAACGATGCCGACCGCGGCGGTGAGGATCAGGCTGTACCCGATGGTACGGCGGAAGATCTCGCCCTCGGCGCCAACCCGGTTGACCCCGGCGGCACCGACCGAGAGATTCTGCGGACTGATCATCTTGCCCATCACGCCACCGGAGGAATTCGTCCCGGCCGTCAGGATCGGGCTCAGGTGGTGCCCGCCAATCACGATCTGTTTGGCGGTGAACGCCTGCATCGGACCGAAGAGGGTGTTTGACGCGGTGTCGCTCCCGGTCAAGAAGACGCCCAGGGCGCCGATGACGGCGGAAAAGAACGGGAACACGGCGCCGGTTTTTGCCATCAACAGGGCAAGCGTCGACGTCATCCCGGAGAAATTCATGACGGCGGCGATCCCCAGGATGAAGGCGATGGTCATGATCGGCAGCGCCAGCTGTCGCAGGGTCCGCCCGTAGGTGGTTACGAAGAGACGCAGCCGGGCACCTCGGATCGCCATGACGATGAAGGCGAGGATGCAGGCGTACAGCACGAGGCTGCCGGCTGCCGCCAGGAAGTCCCAGGTGAAGGTGATGGGATAGGCGGTGGACTTGGCCACGATCGGCGGTTCCTGGAAGATCAGAGGCTTTGGCTTGGCCGATGTGCCGGTGTAGCTGCCGGGCCACTGGAACCGCCAGAACGGGAACTTGAACGCTCCGGCATCCTTTGTCGGGCTGGGACCGATCCACGGGTTGGGGCAGAGCTTAAATGCCGGTTGGCCGCACTTGAGGTCGGCAGTAAGGTTTGCCGGGGTGTGCAGCGCATTCTTTACGTTGCCCGCTGGACTGCCGGAAAAGAATGGCAAGTTCCCCATCTGGCCGACCAGGATGACGACCACCAGGATCACGTACATCAGGTAGGCACGCGCCACTCGGGCGGGTGAATCGACCACCTGGGCCACCGCGGCACCCAGGCTACGCAGCCCCGGGCTGCCGCTGACGGGTGTCGCGGCGCGATCGGCGGCGAAGCCCCAGAGGGTCCGTGGCTTCCAGACACGCAGTAAGAGGGCGACCGACGCCATCGAGACCAGTGCGGCGAGCACATCCGTCAGCTCTGGGCCGATGAAGTTCGAGACCAGGAACTGCACCACCGCGAACACGACGCCCGCCGTGAGGACGGCCGGCAAGACTTCGACCATCCGCTTCCAGCCGGCGAGGACGACGATCAAGAACGCCGGGATGATGACCGAGAACACGGGAAGTTGCCGGCCAACCATGGCGGACAGCGCTAGCGTCACCGGTGTCTGATCGGCCGCGCTATGACCGATGATGGGCGCGGTCAGCAAGCCCAGGGTAACGACCGGGATGCCGATCGAGCCAAACGCCACCGGCGCGGTGTTGGCGAGCAGTGCCAGGACCGCCGCGCTGATCGGCTCGAATCCGAGGCTGGCCAGGATCGCCGCCGAGATGGCAACGGGGGCACCGAAGCCCGCAACGCCTTCCATCAGCGCGCCGAAGCAGAACGCCACCAGCAGGGCCTGGATCCGCCGGTCCTCCGTCATCCGGGTCAGCGAACGCCGGATGACGTCGAAATCGCCACTGGCGATGGTCAGGTTGTGGAAGAAGACGGCATTGAGCACGATCCAGCTGATCGGCCACAACCCGTTCGCCATCCCCTCGGTGGTCGCTGAGACGTCGAGCCCAAGTGGCATGCCCCAGACCACGGCCGCCAGCACCGCCGCGGAGAGCATGGCCGCCAGGGCCGCGATCCAGGCAGGCAGCCGCAGCACCGCCAGCATGATGAAAAGCGCATAGAGCGGGATTCCCGCGACAAGGGCCGAGAGCGCGATGCTGCCGCCAACGGGCTGGTACCCGTGGTGGAATGCCAGGAAAATGATTGCCCCGTGCATGACTTGGACCCTCCCTTGTCTCCCCGAACGACCTTCAGCTCTAGGGTGACATAACCGGCCTACAAAAAGCCACAATGGCGAGGATGACGGCTCCCGACCACCCCCACGCAGCGGCGCTCGCGCCGCCAGTCCGGCTCGACGATTTCGAGCCCGGGGCCCGTGCGATCTTGCCCCAGGGCATCTACGACTACATCGCCGGTGGATCCGAGGATGAGGCCGCGCTCCGGGGTAACCGCGAGGCGTTCGCGCGCTACCGATTCCGCTTCAAGATCCTGGCAACGGCCGATCGTCCCGACCTGGGCAGCGACGTGTTCGGGCAGCATGCTCGGATGCCGGTCCACCTCGCACCGACGGCCATCCAGCGGATGGCGCACAAGGACGGCGAGGTTGCCGCGTATCGGGCCGCGACCGATGCGGGGATCGCGTACTGCCTCAGCACGCTGTCCAGCGTCTCCATCGAGGACGTCGCGGCGGCGGCAACCGGCACCCGCTGGTTTCAGCTTTACATGCATCCGGAACGGACGGTCAGCGCCAGCTTCGTCGAGCGCGCCGCCGATGCCGGCTACTCCGCCATCGTGCTCACGGTCGACCTGACGCAGACCGGCCGCCGGGAGCGGGACATCCGCAACGCCTTCAGCCTGCCCGAGGGTGTTCGCTACGCCAACCTCGACGGCAGCCGGAGCGAGCCGACCGCCGCGGGTCAAGACCCGTTCGCCCAGAACGTCAACGCCCAGACCAACCGGGCGCTGGGCTGGAGCGACCTCGAGTGGCTCATCGGCAAGACGTCACTTCCGGTGATCGTCAAGGGTCTCGTGCGGGCCGATGACGCGCGCCACGCGGTCGAGGCGGGGGCGCGCGGCCTGGTCGTGAGCAACCACGGCGGACGCCAGCTCGACTACGCGATCGCGAGCCTCGACGCGTTACCGGAAGTGGTTCAGGCGGTCGGCGGTACGGTCCCGGTGTTGATGGATGGTGGCGTCCGGCGTGGAACCGACGTCCTCAAGGCGCTGTGCCTGGGAGCCGCGGGCGTGTTGATCGGCCGGCCGTACCTGTATGCCCTCGCCGTCGGCGGGTCCGAGGGGATCGGAACGATGCTGGCGATGCTGCGCGATGAGATCGAGCTCTCGATGAGCCTGCTCGGCGCCAGGCGCCTCAGCGACCTCAGCCAGGACTTCCTTACTCGGACGCCACCAGCGGGCTAGCCGGCGGCGGCCAGTTCTTTGCGAAGCGCGTCCGTCAGCGGCTGGACGATCTTCTGCTGCCAGGCCGCGGCGCCCGCCTGGGCTGCCGCCAGGGCCGCGCTCGTCCGATCAGCGGCGGCGGCCATCTCCCGGGCCAGTTGCTGCGAGGATTGGGTCTGCCCGGCGGCCGAGGTCAGGCTGAACTGCTGCGCCGTGTTGGCGTAGCCGATCATGCCGTCCATCCAGGCGGTCCAAAGCGGGTCAAGCAGCGCCTCCGGATTGGCGGCGGCCGTCTCTTGCGACTTGAGATCATCCTGGATGGTGGCGGCGGTGCGGGAGGCGGCCGTCCAGTCCTGGCCGGACAGGCTCTGGCCAAGCGGGCCGTTCAGCGTTTGCGCATCCTGGTGGACGTGTTGGGCGATGGTCAGCTGGAGGGTCGCGCCGTGGGCGAGCCTGGCAGCCGCACCCAGCGAGGTTTCGAGGTGGAGCAGGGCGGGCCGGTCGGACGCGGAGATCGAGGCCGGGTGCAACTGAAACGGGATGCCGTCGATCTGAGCCAGGTACGACTCGGCGGCCTGCACGTGGCCGAGAGCGTCCTCCGCCGCTTTCTCGGTGGCCTGGGACAGGACCAGGTCCTGCTTGAGTCGGTCGTCCGGCAGGCTCATGCCGCCCTTGCTCGCGATCTCGCCCCACAGGGTGTTGACCGACGTGCTCACATCCGCCGTCGCCTGGCGGGCGGTTCGGAGTTCCCTGGCTTCGGACTGGCTGAGGGTCGCGATCTGGCTTGGAAGGACCAGGATGACGAATGCGGCGACGGCACCGACCGCCAGGATGAACACGAGGCCGGCAAAGATCCGGGTGCCCCAGGAGACTCGCCGGGCCGGCCTGAACACGCGTCGTTGTGCGGTTCTCGGCAGGGCCACACACACCGTAACGCAGCGGACTAGGCTGCTCTTGCCGCCCCCGAGGGCCGGTCGCTCACTGCTCTGTCACAGTTCTGTGCCGGACTTCCACTGCCGTACGGTTTCCGCGTGCGGTCGCTGGACGGCACGCCCGAGACCCTGTGCTAGAGTTGAAATTCGGGACCCAAACGTGGCATACATCATCACCGAAACTTGCGTCGATTTGAAAGATAAGTCCTGTGTCGACGTCTGCCCGGTCGATTGCATCATCGATGGCGGAGCCGAGGACCGGCTGCTGCTGATCAACCCCGATGAGTGCATCGATTGTGGCGCCTGCGTCGATCCCTGTCCGGTTGCGGCGATCTATCCCGAGGACGAGGTTCCCGGCGAGATGAAGAAGTTTACTGCCTGGAACTTCGACTACTTCAAGAGCGACGCTGACAAGGCCCGGGTGCGGGCGGAGATCAACGCCGCGTATCCCGAGAAGCGGAAGACCGAGGTCTAAGCCTCAGACGGTCCGGCGCTGGGCCGAGGCGCCATCGCGCGACGGACGAGGCGGGCCGGGAGATCGATCACCCGGCGGGGCGGACCGAGCCAGCGGCGCATGACGGCCTGGACTTGCGGCGACGGCGCCGGGACCCCCTCGGTTTCGAACAGGATGTCGGCAATGGCTTCCGCCGGGCCTGATGGTTGCTGGGCGCGGCTCAACTCGAGCCAGCGAGCCGTGATCCACAAGTAGAGGTCCGCCTCCGTTCGCTCCGGGAAATGCGCCAGGATGTCGTATTCGCGGATCAGGTCGGCGATCGGCTTGTAGACGTTGTCGTACCAGCTGGCACTGGCCTCGGCCACCCCGACCTCGCGGTACTGTTGCAGACCCAGGAAGTAGCGATGCCCGAGGATGTCCTCAAAGATTCGGTCGTAGCGTCCGAGCCGGCTGACCGCAATCGAGGCCTGCGGGCGCACGCGGTCGAGCTGGGTGCGCTCCAGGAAGTCGACGTATTCCCTGGCCTTGAGCAGGGCAGCGGCATCCATGTCACGCGCGAGCGGCGCCCGGGTTCGAACCTCGATGACGCGGGCCGGAATCGTTTTCCAGTGCAGGTGGCGGGCCACGGAAACCCGGTGGTGCCCATCCTTGACGAAATACACGTCTCCGAGGTGGTAAACCTCGATGGGTGGCACCGCCTCACCACGCCGCATGGCGGCGTCGAGTTGCGCCCAGCGTTGTCGCATCTGCGGCCGCACCGGCAGGAAGGAGGCGTCGAAGTCATTCGGACGCCCCACCGAGCCGCGGATGTCGGCAATCGCGATGTCCTTGAGTCCGCGATAGAACTGCCCGTCGAACCGGGCCGCCCGGCGCACCTCGTCGAAGGAAAGCAGGGGCCGGCTGTCCCCCCGGAGTGTCGCGCCGGCGTCGCGAAGGAATGCCTGGATGCGTGCCGTCTCGAAGTCGGCACTGGCTTTGAGCTGTTTCATCGAGGGGCGATCTCGATCAGCCGGTGACCGACGACGTTGATGACGCGAGTCTGGCCCAGTTGGGCCTCGCGGGGGATCACCCGGCCGTAGGGATGGACGTGCCCGTGCAGGAGCAGTCGCGGGCGCATCCATTCGACCGCCCGACGGACCGCGTTGAGCCCACGATGTGGCCCATCCGCACCCTCGTTGACACCGGCCGGCGGACCGTGGGTGATCAGGATGTCGGGGCGCCGCCGTCCGAGTCGGAGCCGTAGCGCGAGCACCTTGAACATCATCTGCCGCTCGCTGTACTGGTGGGGACCATCGCTGTAGCGAATCGAGCCTTCCAGGCCGGCGATCACCAGTCCCTTCTCCTTCACCACCCGACCGTCGATCTCGGCACCCGGCGGGTAGTCGCCCTGCCGCCGCGGCAGATCGTGATTTCCACGGATGAAGAGCAGCGGCGCGCCGTAGAGGGTCGACACCGCGTCGAGGTAATCGGCCGGCAGATCGCCGCACCCGATCACCAGGTCGACCCGACCTTTCCCGGCCACTGTGCGCTCATCTAGCAGCTGGGGCTCGACCTCATCGCTAACGGCCAACAGGCGCACATCCACCGGGGCGAGCCGCCGGGAGCCGGCTACGCCAGCTCGTCGAAGAGAGGCTCGACGTCGCGCTGGTAGAGGGGCAGATCAACCAGCGGATGATCCTTGAGCGCGGGGACCTTGGCGGCCAATTGCTCGTCGTAGGTCGGCAGGTCCACCTTGTAGAAGAGCCCCACCGCCAGGCGGTCCTGCGTCTCGTACGAGGCCTGCAGTGCGCGCGTTTTTTTCTCCACCATCTCGTCGAGATTGCGAGCGTCCCTCACGATCGGATCCCAGGTTGGATCCGCATCCAGCCGCCGAAGCCTGGGCCGACCGATATCCTCCCCCGCGTACCAGTCCTTGGTTCGCAGATCGTTGTAGACCGGACAGGTTTGGAAGACATCGAGAAAGGCCGTCCCCCGGTGGCTGATCGCCTGCGTGACCAGGGAGACCAGGTGCTTCACATCGAGGGCGTAGCCCCGCCCAATCCAGGTATACCCGGCGCCAAGCGCCAGGGCGACGGGGTTGACGCCTTCCTGGATCGAGGGTTCGGGCATCGACTTGGTCTTGAGTCCCTTCTTGAGCGTAGGTGACGCCTGCCCTTTCGTGAGCCCGTAGACGCCGTTGTTGAACACGATGTAGGTCATGTCCACATTCCGGCGGCCGGTATTGACGAAGTAGCCCGCGCCAATCCCGTAGCCATCCCCGTCGCCGCCAACGGCGACCACCGTCAACTGGTGGTTGGCGAGCCTGGCGCCGGTCGCCACCGGGAGCGCCCTGCCGTGCAGCGTGTGGAGGCCGTAGGTGTCGATATAGTGTGGCGTCTTGCCGGAGCAGCCAATGCCGGAGATCATGGCGATACGGTGCGGCGGGATTTGCAACTGCACGAAGGCTTGCTGAATCGAGCTCAGGATCCCGAAATCGCCGCAGCCGGGACACCAGTCGACATGGACATCCGTCTTGTATTCCTGGAGGGTGAATTTGCGCGGTGCGGCGGCCGCCTCAGGCATGCGAAACCATGACCTCCTGCTTTTGATCGGCCAGGGCGGCGTTAACGCCCTCGACCACCTCGTTTCGGGAGAACGGCCGCCCATCGTACTTCAAGACGCGATGGTGCATCGCCACGCCCGTCTGCTCGCGGATGAGGGCTCCCAGCTGGGCCGTGTAGTTGGCCTCGACCAACACGGTGGTACGAGCTTCGGTCAGGATTTGGCCGACGGCCTGGGCCGGGAACGGCCGCATCAGGCGGATCTGCAAGAAGTTGACGGTCCGACCCTCCGCCTCGAGTTCACGCATGGCGTCGAGGATGGCACCCTTGGTCGAGCCCCAGCCGACCAGCGTCAGATCCGCCCGAGGGGGCCCATGCAGCTTCCACTTGAACGACTCGGGGATCTCCCGCGCCGCCGTCTCCAGCTTCTCCATGCGCTTGCGCATCATCGCGATCCGGTTGTCGATCCCCTCGGTGATGTGGCCCTGCGGGTCGTGCTCGTCGCTGGTGGTCGAAAAGATCCCGCCAGCCGTGCCGGGCACGGCGCGAGGGCTGATGCCATCGGCCGTCAGCGCATGTCGCCGGTAGCCGTTTTTCTGAGGACTGATGGGTTGAAACACGAGGCCACGATCGATGCGCAGCCGGCTCATGTCGATGCGCTCGCTCGTGAACAGGGAGGACGCCAGAATCTTCTCCAGGAGGACGACCACGGGAACCTGGTACCGATCGGCCCAGTTGAAGCTCTCGAAGCTGTCGAGGAAGGCTTCCTCGACGTCTCCGGAGGCGATGACAAGGTGAGGAAAGTCCCCATGCGCGGGATGGAGCGCGAACTGCAGGTCGGCCTGCTCGGTGCGGGTGGGTAAGCCGGTACTCGGGCCACCCCGTTGCCAGAGGAACACCACCGGGCCGGGCGCTTCGGTGATCGCCGCAAAACCGAAACCCTCGGACATCAGGGCGAAGCCGGGGCCGGCGGTCGAGGTCGCGGCGCGAACCCCCATGTGCGCCGCGCCGATCGCCATGTTGATCGAGGCGATCTCGTCCTCGCACTGGACCACCGTCAGCTGGTAGGCCGGGCCCTTCTGCTCCAGATACACACTCTCGTCGGTGGCGGGACTGATCGGGTAATACGTCTGCATCCCCAGGCCGGCCTTCAACTTCGCGATCCCCACCGCCTGAAATCCCTTGATCAGCAGGCGCGGTCGCCGCGCCGCGACCGGGAGCGGGGCGAGCTGCCGCTCCGGGCGGGTCGTGAAATGGCTGCGGGCATAGGCCGCGGCGACCCGCACCGCCGCAATATTCATCTCGGCCGCTTCCACTTTGCGGCCTTTGAACTCCTCGCGGATGGCCTCGAAGAGCAGCTCCTCGTCGTAGCCCGCGAGGCCCACGGAGGCCCCCAGCGCCACGGTATTTCGCATGACGATGTACCTCCGCGATTGCCCACCCTTGCCAACCTGGGCCAGGGCTTCCTCGAGCACCTCGAAATAGGGAATCGGGTAGAGGTGAACGTCGTCACGATCGAACCTCGCGTCATCGATCTTGAGATCCGCGTCGTAGACGATGCTCCCGCCGGGAGCCACCTGGTGGACGTGTCCGGTATGGCTTGGATAGTGCTTGCGCTCGAGGGCGTCGCCAAACAGCGTCTCCTGGTCGAGCGCCACCAGCACATGGATGGCGTCGATATGGGACCGAATCGGGACCGGGGCGGCGGTCACCCGGTAGTAGCTGTGCTTGCCCATGATGTTCGAGTGGAACTCGATGTTGGCGAAGACGTGCAGCCCGCCACGCATCAGGGCCTTGGCGTAAATTTCAGCGGAAGCATTGATGCCGCCGCCCTGGGGACCGCCGATCACCCAGGACAATTCCCGGCGGCTGAGTTCAGTTGGCACGAGCAGCCTTGATTCTAGTCCGAGCCCCAGAGGCCCGGGATCGGCCGCTGGCAGCGGAAGCATGCACCGCGGTCGGACAGGTGGTCCTCCAGGATTCGGTAGCCAACGCGCCGGATGAGGGTCGCCTGGCAGGAGGGGCAACGGGTGTCTTCGTAGCGGCCAACCCGGCCGGGAATGTTCCCCGCATAGATGAATTCCAGGCCCGCCGCCTCGCCGATCGCGGCGGCTCGAAGCAGCGTCTGCGGCGGCGTGTTGTCCGGATCCTGCATCTTGTAGTCCTTGTGGAACGCCGTGACGTGCCAGGGGATGCTGGGCGACAGCTCGGCGATGAAACGGGCGATGTCCTCGAGCTCCCCGTCGCCGTCGTTGAAGCCGGGAATGATGAGCGTCACGATCTCGAGCCAAAAGCCCATCGAGTGGACCATTCGGATCCCGCTCAGGATGTTGTCCAGCTTGCCGCCGAGCGACCGGTAATTCTTGTCGCGCATCGACTTGAGGTCGATCTTGTAGAGATCGGTCCAGGGCCGGATGTACGCGAGCACCTCGCGGGTGGCGTTGCCGTTGGAGATATAGGCCGTCGCAAACCCCCCCGATCTGGCTTCCCGGAATACCGCGACCGCCCACTCCGAGGTGATGAGCGGCTCGTTGTACGAGGTGGCCACGACGCGTGCCCCCTTCCGCTGCGCGGCGGCGACGAGCTGCGCGGGGGTGCAATCCATCGGTTCCGCAAGGGCATCGGGGTCCCGCAGGGCCTGCGAGGTCAGGTGGTTCTGACAGTAAGAACAATGCAGGTCGCATCCGAGCATGCCGAAGGTGAGGGCGTCCGATCCCGGATACGCATGGAAGAAGGGCTTCTTCTCAATCGGATCGCATTGCAGCGCCCCGACGTACCCGTGGGGAACCATCAGCGAGCCGCCCCGGTTGTAGCGGACCTTGCAAATGCCGCGCAACCCGTCCTTGATCAGACAGCGATGGGCGCAGGCAACGCACCGCACCTGGTTATCCGGCAGCTTCTCGTACAGGGTGCCCAGCGCGCCTTCCACGACCCGGCGGTCGAGCTCTAGCGCGAACGGCGTCGCCGCCCTGGCGGGCATGCGTCCAATATAGGCGCGGTGGTGTCCGGCGGGGCTCGGTCAGGCCGCGTTCTGGACGACGGAGAGCCGCTTCGGCTTGACGTAGCCGGTGCCGGGCTGCGGATCGAAGAAGCTGAGGGGCACGTCGTTGCCAGTTGACTCCAGGAGCTCCATGATCTTGGGAATCGCCCCGGTCGCGGTGTGCTTGCCCGAAATCTTGCCGTCCTCATACCCCGTCTGCTTGTAGACGAAGATGTCCTGCAGCGAGATCTGATCCCCTTCGATGCCGGTGAGCTCGGAGATGTAGGTGATCTTTCGGCTGCCATCCCGCAGGCGGTTCTGCTGGATGATGATGTTGATCGCCGACGCGATCTGTTCGCGGATGGCGCGGGAGGGCAGCTCCATTCCCGCCATCAGCACCAGGGTTTCCAGTCGGGAGATCGAGTCCCGCGGCGTGTTGGCGTGGACCGTTGTCAGCGAGCCGTCGTGGCCGGTGTTCATGGCCTGGAGCATATCCAGGGCCTCCCCGCTTCGGACTTCACCGACGACGATCCGGTCAGGGCGCATCCGGAGGGTGTTGATGACAAGCTCACGGATGCCGACGCCACCCTTGCCTTCCACGTTGGCGGGCCGGGTCTCGAGCCGGATGACGTGGATCTGGCGCAGCTGGAGCTCGGCCGCATCCTCGACAGTGATAATCCGTTCGTCGGAGGGAATGAAGGCGGACAGGACGTTGAGCGTGGTCGTCTTTCCCGAACCGCCGCCTCCGGCCACCACGATGTTCATCCGCGCATTGACACAGGCTTTGAGGAAGGTCGCCATCTCCTGAGTCAGGGTTTCGTTGCGGATCAGGTCCTCGATCTGGAGCGGATCCCGGCGCATCTTCCGGATGGTGACGGATGCACCCCGGACGGCAAGCGGCGGGATGATCACGTTGACGCGGGCGCCGTCGGGGAGGCGCGCGTCGACCATGGGCGAGCTCTCGTCCACGCGGCGGCCGACGCCGGTCACGATGCGCTGGATCACCTGGAGCAGATGCTGGTCGCTGTCAAACTTGATGGCGGCACGCTGCATCTTGTTGTTGCGCTCGATGAAGACCTTGTTGGGTCCGTTCACCATGATGTCCGAGATGGAGTCGTCCGAGAGGAGGCTCTCCAACGGGCCGAATCCCAGGATGTCCGCCAGAAGCAGCCCGAGAAGGCGCTGCCGGGCCGGGACATCCAGGTTCACCCGGCGGGCGCTGAGATAGATATCGAGGACCTCTTCGGCGCGCTGCTCGATCGCATCGCGATCGAGGTCGTTGGCGCGTTCTCCCAACTCCCCGATGATCCGGTCGTGAACGGCCGCCTTGATGCGGTGGAAGCGCTCGGCCTCGGGCAGGTCGTTGAGGTTCGCGTTCGGATTCGACGGCCCGGTGGGGGCGGCCGAACGGGGCGCCGGAGCCATCGCCTCGGCTTCCATCGGAGCCGCCGCGACGGGTGGGCGGGAGGCAACCGACGGCCGCGGTGTCACCGGCGTCGGGGCAGGCGCGGGAAGCGGCCGAGCTGTGGGGGCGGCAGGACTTACCGGGGGTGCCGGCGGCCGGGGGGCGTTCCCCTGGTTGCCAGGCGGGGCAGCGGTGGGTTGTGGGGCAGCTGAACCCGATTCACCCTGCGATTTTTGAATCCGATCGAGCAGCGACAACCCTTACCCCCCCAACTTCGTTCGTAATGTTCGAACTAGCCGAATGCTACGGAGACTCCATTACGGCCGGGGCTGCGCGCGGGTAACAGCCCGATGGCACCGCTGCGACGGTTGCGGGTTACCATGGACGGCAAATCCTGACTGGAGGTAGCCAATGTCGCTGAAGACGATCCTGCTCCTGGCCGCCGTCATCCTGTTCATCCTCGAGGCCCTCGGCAGTCGTATGAAGTTCCGCGCTCCGTTCGGCCTCCTGGGGGCAGGCCTCGCCTGCTTCGCAGCCTCGTTCCTGGTGGCTTAGAGGAAGCCGAGCTCCATCTTGGCGTCGTCGCTCATCATGTCCGCGCTCCAGGGCGGGGAGTAGACCAGCTCGACGGTACAGGCGTTGACTCCCGGGACCTCTTCGACCTTCTTCTTGACCTCGTCGAAGAGCTCCTGGGCCCACGGGCAGCCGATCGCGGTGAGCGTCATCTTGACCAGGACGTTCCCCTGGTCGAGGTTCAGTTCGTAGACCAGACCCAGGCTCATGATGTCCAGGCCGATCTCGGGGTCCTTGCAGGTCTCCAGCTGCGAGACGATCTGGGCGCGCAGATCGGCAGGGGGCGCCTGGGTGGTTTCTAACGTCTCAGCCATATACGGAGTCTAGTCCCCCACCTCGACATAAATGTCGCCGTTCTCGACCGTTACCGGATAGGTCTGCGCCGGGATGACGGCCGGAAGCCCCGTCACCTTCCCGGTCCGCACATCGAAGCGAGAGCCGTGCCTGGGGCATTCGACGGACATGTCCCAGAGGTCCCCCTCACTGAGTGAGTAATCCTCGTGGGTGCAGGTGTCGCTAAGCGCGTAGAAGTTGTCGTCTTCGGCGTGGACGAGGCAGATCGGGACCCCCTCGAGCTCGACCTGCGTCAGCGATTCACGCGGCAGGTCGGCCAGGCGCCCGACCAATCGCCTAGTCAATCCGGGCAGCCAGCTCCTGCTCGACGATCTCACGGGCATGCAGCACGGGGATTCGATCGATGATCTCGCCCAAAAAGCCCTGCACGAGCATCCGCTCGGCCATCAGCCGCGGAATGCCCCTGCTGACGAGATAAAAGAGATGGTCCGGATCGACCGGCCCCACCGTGGCACCGTGGCTGCAGCGCTGGATGTCGTTGTTCAGGATTTCGAGGATCGGCTCGGAGGTCGCCCGCGCCTTCTCCGAGAGCAGGAGGTTGCGGTTTGCCTGGTTGGCGGAGGTCCCCGGCGCCGTGGTCTCGACCCGGACAACCCCCACGTAGACGCTGCGGGACCGGTCCCGCAAGGCGCCTTTGAAGAGCAGGTCCGAGGTGGTGTGCGCGGCAATATGGTCCTGCATCGTTCGGAAGTCAAAGACCTGATCGCCGGTGCCGAAGAACAGGCCCTTCAGGTCGGCACTCGACCCCGCCCCCTCCAGCATGGCCTCGACGCGAAGCCTGGCGAAGCGGCCACCCAGGGCCACGTCGACCATCTTCAGATGCGCGTCGCGTCCGAGGTGAAAGCGCTGGTTGGCGAACTGCCAGGTGTTGACACTCCACCGCTGCACGGCCACGTACCCCAGGCTGGAGCCTTCTTCCAGGAAGACCTCCGCCGACCCGCTGGCGATGGCGGCCTCCTGGCGGTCGCCACTGAGGAACTCATCGACGTACTGAAACGACGATCCCTTGCCCGCCACCACGAGGGAATGCGGCAGGACCGCGGAGGCCGAGCCGGCTGACCAGAACTGACTGACGAGCGGCCGCTCGATCACGACACCATCCGGCACGTAGAGAAAGGTCCCCCCGCTGAAGAGGGCCCCATGCAGCGCGGCGAACTTGTCGCGATCGGGCTTCAGCGCGCTGAACAGGTAGCGGTCGACCAGCTGGGGATGGGTCCGCGCCGCCTCTCCAAGCGGCATGAAGATGACGCCTTTCCCGTCGAGCTCGGCTCCGGCCTCGACCCGGGCCGGGGAGGTTCCCCGTTGCCGCAACACGCCGGCGGCATCCCCGACCACGCTGGGCGGGGCTGCGCCATTCGGCTGCTGGAAGGGCGCATAGCTCTCCAGGTCCAGCCCCTTCAGGTCGGCCTGGCGCCAGTCCTCGTGACGCTTGGTGTCCGGCATGGCGAGGTCCTCGTAGACGCCGAAGGCACTCAGGCGACGGGCGCGCAACCAGTCGGGCTCACTGTAGAGCGCGCTGAGCTGCTCGACCGCGGCCCGGTTAAAGCTCACTACCCGACCGAGCCGGTCATCTCGAGCTGGATCAGGCGGTTCAGCTCGACGGCGTACTCGATCGGCAGCTCCTTGGTGAATGGCTCGATGAAGCCGTTCACGATCATCGTCTCGGCCTCGGCCTTGGTGATGCCACGACTCTGCAGGTAGAAGAGTTGCTCGTCCGAGACCTTGCTGACCGTCGCCTCGTGTCCGATCTTGACTTGCTCCTCGTCCACCTCCGTGGTGGGGTAGGTGTCGGAGCGCGACTGGTCATCGAGCAGCAGGGCGTCGCAGCGGACGAAGGACTTGGAGTTCTTGGCCCCAGGGTAGACCTTCACCAGGCCCCGGTACGACGTCCGGCCGCCATTCTTCGAAATCGACTTGGAGACGATGTTCGAGCTCGTGTTCGGCGCCACGTGCACCGCCTTGCCGCCGGCATCCTGGTGCTGGCCCTTCCCGGCGAAGGCTACGCTCAGCACGTCACCCTTCGCCCCCGGCTCCATCAGGTAGATCGAGGGGTACTTCATGGTGATCTGCGAGCCGAGGTTGCCGTCCACCCACTCCATGGTCGCGTCGCCGTAGGCGACGGCGCGCTTGGTCACCAGGTTGTACACGTTGGTGGACCAGTTCTGGACCGTCGTGTAGCGGCAGCGGGCGCCGCGCTTGACGATGATCTCCACCACGGCCGAGTGGAGCGAGTCCGTGGTGTAGACGGGCGCGGTGCACCCTTCGATGTAATGGACGAAGCTGTCCTCGTCGCAGATGATCAGCGTTCGCTCGAACTGGCCCATGTTCTCGGCATTGATCCGGAAGTAGGCCTGGAGCGGAATCTCGACCTTGACGCCTTTCGGGATATAGATGAACGACCCACCCGACCAGACGGCGCTGTTCAAGGCTGCCAGCTTGTTGTCCCCAGGCGGAATGATGGTCCCGAAGTACTCCTTGAAGAGGTCGGGATGGTCCCGCAGGGCGCTGTCGGTGTCAGTGAAGATGACGCCCTTGGAAGCAAGCTCCTTGTGCAGCGAGTGATAGACCACCTCGGACTCGTACTGCGCGGCCACGCCGGCGAGGAACTTGCGCTCCGCCTGCGGCACACCCAACTTGTCGAAAGTGTTCTTGATATCGGCCGGGACGTCGTCCCAGGTCTTGCCCTGCTTTTCGGTCGACTTGAGGTAGTAGTAGATGTTCTGGAAATCGATCGTCGAGAGGTCGGCACCCCAGGTGGGCATTTCCTTCTTCTCCCAGATCTGCAACGCACGAAGCCGGAACTTCGTCATCCACTCCGGCTCGCTCTTCATCCAGGAGATCTCCTTGACGACGTCGGCACTCAGGCCACGCTTCGCCTTGAAGACGTAGTTCTCCGCATCGAAGAAGCCGTACTTCTCCTTGTAGTTCTCGCCGACGTCGATCTTCGGGCGGATCACGGTTGCCATTTACTTAACCTCCAGGGTCGCAGGTTCCTTTGCCGGCTCCTTGACCCATTCCGAGTAGCCTTTTGCCTCCAGCCAGTCAGCGAGTTCCGGCCCGCCTGAACGAACGAACTCGCCGTTCACCAGGACGTGCACGTAGTCGGGTTTGACGAACTTCAAGATGCGCGTGTAATGGGTGATGATCATGACACCGAGCTCGGGGCCGCGCAGCCGGTTGACGGCATCGCTGACGAACTTGATCGAGTCGATGTCGAGTCCGGAGTCGGTCTCATCGAGAATGGCGATCTCGGGCTTGAGCACGGCCATCTGGAGAATCTCCGCCCGCTTCTTCTCGCCACCGGAGAAGCCCTCGTTGACGTAGCGCCCGAGGAACGAGTCGTCCATCCGCAGGGCGCCCATTTCGCTCTTGAGCATCGCCCGGAACTCCTTGACGTTGATCGCCTTCGACTTGTCCTTCCCGTCGTAGCCCCGCTTTGCGTTGATGGCGGTGCGCAGGAAGTTCGACATCGTGATGCCGGGGACCACGATCGGGTACTGCAGGGCGAGGAACATGCCGAGCTTGGCCCGTTCCTCAGGCAGGAGGGTCAGGATGTTCTGTCCCTTGAACCGAACCTCACCGCCGGTCACCTTGTAGTTCGGGTGACCCATCAGGGTGTAGGAGAGCGTGCTCTTTCCGGAGCCGTTCGGGCCCATCACGGCGTGGATCTCGCCCTTGTTCACGGCCAGCGACACACCTTTGAGGATCTCGCGACCCTCAACACTGACGCGAAGATTCTCGATCTCGAAATCAGCCATCCTGTTCTCCATTTTACCCGTGCCCTTCGAAATCGAATCGAATTCAATCGTCATCGGTGGTTTCTCCATCCAGGGCGACCCGTAGCGTGTTCACCGACAGGGTCGCGCACTTCATCCGCGCCGGGCTGATCTGGATGCCCAGCTCTTCCAGCAGGTCCCCGGTGGGAAACGTCTTCAGGTCCTGGACCGGCTTGCCCACGATCATGTCGGTCAGCATGGAGGCCGAGGCCTGGCTGATCGCGCAGCCCCGGCCGCGGAACCGGACATCCCCCACCTTGCCATCGTCCAGCTTGAGGTAGAGGGTGATGACGTCGCCACAGAGCGGGTTGTCCCCTTCCTGGGTGATATCGGCGTCGACCAACTCCCCGAAGTGGTGCGGGTTCTTGTAGTGCTCGAGAATCTGCTCGCGGTACAGGTCATCCATGCCCTGTTACCTGAACACCTGCTGCGCTTTCCGTATTGCGTCGACCAGCTGGTCGACCTCGTCCGGGCGGTTATAGATGTAGAAGCTCGCTCGGGTGGTCGCGGCCACGCCGAGGCGGTCCATCAGGGGCTGCGTGCAATGGTGGCCGGCCCGGACCGCGATCCCCTCGCGGTCGACCAGGGTCGCCAGGTCGTGGGGGTGGATGTTGGGCAGCGTGAACGACACGGCGCCGCCATGGATCTCCGAATCGGCGGGGCCGTAGATCGTGATATCGGGGATCTCCTGGAGCTTCTCGACGGCGTAGTCGACCAGGGTGCGCTCGTGCGCACGGACGCGATCCATGCCGAACTGCCCGAGGTAGTCGACGGCCGCCCCCAGCCCGATGCCCTCCGCCACGCTCGGCGTGCCGGCCTCGAACTTCCAGGGGAGATCGTTCCAGGTCGCCTCGGTGAGCTTGACTCGCCGGATCATGTCGCCGCCGCCCAGGAAGGGGGGCATGGCTTCCAGCAGGGCGCGCCGCGCCCAGAGCACCCCGATGCCACTGGGGCCGCACATCTTGTGACCGGAGAAGGCGTAGAAGTCCACGCCGAGATCCTGGACGTCGACCGGCATGTGCGGGACGGCCTGGGCGCCGTCGACCAGGACCATGGCGCCGGCCCGGTGCGCCGCCTCCACGATCGCCTTGATCGGGTTGATCGTCCCCAAGGTGTTCGATTGGTGGGTCAGGGCCAGCAGGCGGACACCCGTGAGCCGGCGTTCCAGCTGATCGAGCTGCAGGAGGCCGTGGTCGTCGATGCACAGGAACTCGAGTCTGGCCCCTACCTCCTGCGCCAGCAGCTGCCAGGGCACGAGGTTGCTGTGGTGCTCCATCTCGGTGAGGAGGATCCGGTCGCCCGGCCGTACGTTGACCCGCCCCCAGCTGTAGCGGACCAGGTTGATCGCCTCGGTGGTGTTTCGGGTGAAGATGACTTCCTTTGCGCTGGGCGCGTTGATGAAGGTCGCCACCCGCTGCCGGGCGGATTCGTAGGCTGCCGTCGCCTCCTCGCTGAGGGTGTAGACGCCGCGATGCGGATTGGCGTTGTAGCGACGGTAGTAGTCGTCCATGGCGTCGATGACCACAGCCGGCTTCTGCGAGGTTGCCGCGCTGTCCAGGTAGACGAGCGGCTTGCCCTTGATCCGGCGGGCCAGGATGGGGAAATCCGCACGCACGGCCTCGACGTCGAGAACGCGGGTCTGGATCATGCCGGCTGCGGCTCCTTCATCAGATCGGCCACGCTGACCGACTCGAGGCTTGCGGTGATGGTCCCCTGGAGCTGTTCCCAGAAGGCGTGCGCCGAGCACGGGGTATCCGCGTGGGTGCACTCGCCAGGTCCGCCGCCTTCGGCGAGGCAGCTAACCGGGGCCAGCGAGCCTTCGAGGCTTCGGACGATATCAGCCATGGAGACGGTCTCTGGACGGCGGGCCAGCGCGTAGCCGCCCTTGACGCCCATCCGGCTGGCCACCAGCCCGGCACGCCGTAGCTGCGCGGCGATCTGCTCCAGGTACGGCAGCGGCAGATCCTCCTGGCGCGCCAGGTCGGCGAGGGGGACCGGGCCGCCCCCGTAGGAGCGCCCAAGGCGCACCATCACCCGGATTCCGTATTCAGAACGGGTTGAGAATCTCATATATCTCCGACCGATTTAGTCGGAGTTCTGCCAGTATAGCCCAGCCAACCCGCTTCAGGGGTTCTCGTAATCTTTCGAACGTGCCTGACGCCGTGGATCAACCGTCCTTTCGGTATGCGATGGGCCATTTCGCCACTGGGGTGACCGTCATGACCACGGGTGCCGGTGGACGGTTGCATGGGATGACGGTGAGCGCCTTTGCCTCGGTGTCCCTCCAGCCGCCGCTGATCCTGGTGTGCGTGGAGCACTCGACCCTGATGCATCGCCTGCTGGCCGAGCCCGGCGGCTTCGCGGTCAACATGCTCAGCGAGCGCGGCGAGGCGACCTCGCGCTTCTTTGCCGACAATGCCCGGCTGGACGGGCCCGAGTTTCGAGAAGGGAGCTACCGCATGGGCGTGACCGGCTCCCCGATTCTGCTCGAGGCCACCGCCTACCTCGAGGCGCGGATCCATTCGACCCATGAGGCCGGCGACCACACCGTGGTCGTGGGCGAGGTTATTGCCCTGGAAGTCGTGACCGAGGATGAGCCGCTGCTCTTCTACCGCGGCGGGTACCGGCGCCTGAACGGCTGAGAGCGGCTTCCGAGAATTCCGGCTAGCTGTCGAGGAGGTCGGTCAGCTTTCCCTTGAAGGTGGCCAGGCGCTGGTGGACGTCGAGGACTTCGTCGTGCGTGACCGGCTCACCCTCGACCTCGTCGGTGTCCCGGGGAGACGGCGCCGCGACGCGGGTCACCTCTTCGACCGCGTTGACGATGTTGCCGGCGAACTCGACATGCAGGAAGAACGAATCGCGGCACCGGGCACAGGTGACCTGCACGATCAGCTTATTGTTGTGATTGCCAATCTTGCGCAGCTGCGAACCCTTGTGGTTGCTCCCGCAGACTCGGCAGCGGTAATTCCGGGCCTGAGACCGGAGAAAGTCGAGGATCGGGTCGTCCATCAGGGTCCTCCGCACGGCGGGCCGCCGAATATATCGCGTCCAGTATAGGCTGGGCACGGCGGAGGATTTAGGAACGAATATGGCGAAACCGCTGATCCTGCTGACAAACGACGATGGGATCTACGCGCAGGGAATCCTGGCGGCCTGGCAGGAGCTCCGCAAGATCGCGGAGGTAGAGGTCGTGGCTCCCGACGCCGAGCGCAGCGCCGTCGGCCATGCGATCACCCTTCTGCTCCCACTCCGCACCAAGGAAGTGGTGCGGCGCAACGTCCGGTTCGGATATGCCGTTAACGGCATGCCCGCCGACTGCGTCAAGATCGCGGTCCGGGCCATCCTCCCGCGCCGACCGGACCTGGTCGTCTCCGGCATCAACCTGGGGTCGAACACGGGAACGAACGTGATCTATTCGGGGACCGTGAGCGCGGCCACCGAGGCGCGCATCCTCGGGATCCCCTCGATCGCGATGTCACTCTCCACCTTCACCCACCCCGATTTCACGTATGCCGCCCGCTTCACACGCAAGCTGGCCCTGGCGGTGCTGGCCAAAGGCCTCCCGGACAAGACGCTGCTCAACGTCAACGTGCCCAACATCCCGGAGGACAAGATCAAGGGCGTGGCCATCACCCGGCAGGGCGACTCGCGCGTGGAGGAGCGTTTCGAAAAACGGACCGACCCGCGCAACCAGACCTATTACTGGCTGGACGGGACCTTCAAGCTGCAGGAGCTCGATGACCAGGCAGACGCCGCGATGGTCAGCCACGGGTACGTCTCCATCACCCCGATCCGGTATGACCTGACCGCCTACACGGCCATCGACACGCTGAAGGACTGGAAGCTCCAGCCCTGAGGCTGCGGCCGCCGCCGAAACCTGAAACCGGAAAAGCCTTGACACCGCTGAATTGCCCGAATGCTTCCGATCCGAACAGCCATACCATCCTCGGGGCTCCTGGGACAGAGCACACCTACGACGCCGGCAGTGGCCCGGCGCTGGCGATGGATGCGAGCGGCAATGGATACTTCAGCTGCGTCGGCGTTGATGTCGCTTCCAATGCCAGCCTGCTCTACGCATGGCGCCTGGACTGACGGTTTGGACGCAGGGTTAAGTCGCTACGCCGTGGCGGAAGGCTTGAGTTGTGCAGAGAGTCGCCCACCGAGGGGCTCAAGCCCGCACGCGTCGCGAAGCGCGCGCTCGACGTAGACCTTCGTCATCCGCTTGCGCCAGTAATGACTGAGATCCGTATTGTCGAGCGGTCGCGACCGCTTGTCCGACGCTTCGGCGACACTGGCGATCAGGTCTTCGTCGGGCCGCTGGCCGATCAGGGGTTTAAGGAAGGCCCGGATGTCCACGGGATGCGACCCGACCGCTCCCAGCGCACCCCGGGCATCGGTCACCACGCCGGCATCCCAGTCAAGCGCGACGGCGACGCCGAGAATCGGAAAGTCGAAGGCGGGCCGCCGCCGAAGCTTCCAGTAGGCACTGGTCATCGTGAGCTTGGTCGCCGGAAGGTGGATCGCCGTGATCACCTCGTCCGGCTGCTTGGTGGTGTACTCGATCCCGTCGTCGTGGTACAGGTCCGCGGCCGGGATTCGACGGGTGCCCTGCACGCCCTGCAGGGTCAACTCAGCGGCGAGGGCCACGGCCACCGGCGCGCTGTCCGACGATGACACGGCCCAGCACCGCGGCGAGCTTGGCGCGACCAGGCAGATGTCGCCATCCTTCTTCTTGCAGAACCCGACGGCCTTACGCCAGGCTTGAGTCTGATTGTAATAGTTGCACCGGGGGTCGACCAGTAGGTTTCCGCCGAGCGTTCCCATGTACCGAATTTGCGGCGTGGAGACCGCCCCGCACGCCTGCGACAGGGCCCGGTAACCGGCCAGCACCATCCGATGCGCGGCGACTGCATCGAGCGTCGCGCCCGCGGGGATGGTCAAACCGGCGCGAGCATCTCCCTCCACGTCGGTCGGAGCGTCGATGCCATTCAGGCTGATCAGCGTCGCGACATCGAATTGGCGCCGCTTGAGGTTGGGCACGAGGTCGGTGCCCCCAGCGATGTACATCGCGCGGCCCCCGCCCGCCGCCATGTGCTGCGTGGCTTCCTCCACCGTCTTCGGGCGCCGATATTCCAGCCGCGGGAGACGCAGCATCTAGCGGCCCTTCCATTCGTCGGGAACGTCCGCCTCGACCAGCGGTGGGAACCCAAATGAGGGGACAGCCTTCGGACCGACCCGCCTGGTCTTCTCGCTCATCGCTTTGAGCACCTTCTCCGGGGTGATGGGAACTTCATCGATGCGGACGCCGACGGCGTTGTAGATCGCATTCGCGACCGCCGGGATCACGGGCAGGAGTGGTCCCTGACCGGCTTCCTTGGCCCCGAACGGGCCTTCCGGGTCGATCGTTTCCACGAGGTAGGTATGCATGATGGGCGTTTCGAGCGCGGTTGGGCTCTTGTACTCCAGCAGCGACGGGAACTTGTGGAGCCCGAGGCGGAAGGTCTGCTCCTCCATCAAGGCCTCGCCCAGCCCCATGTACACGCTGCCCTCGACCTGCCCGATAACCAGCACCGGGTTGATGGCACGGCCGATGTCGTGGGCGACCCAGACCTCCGGCACGCGGACCTCACCCGTCTTGAGATCGACATCGACCTCGACGACGGCAGCCGAGAAGGAATAGGCCGGACTCGGTCCAACCCCCGAGCCCTTGTAGGGCCCGGCCAGCTTGGGCGGCGTATAGCTGCCGCTCGCGGTCACCACCCCGCCGGCGGCTTCGGCGAGCCGCACCGCCTGGACGAAGGGAATGGCCTCCGCCGGGCGATCGCGCCGGAAGATCTGGCGGTCGCGGGCGGCCAGATCCTCGACGTCGCATTGCAGGGCGGTCGCCGCCGCTTCGAAGACCCGCGCCCGCGCATTTTCGGCCGCCGCCTTCGCCGCATTGCCCGCCATGAACGTCACGCGCGACGAGTAACTCCCCAGGTCGATCGGGGTCAGGTCAGTGTCCGCCGTGGTCAGCTGGATGTCCTCGAGCCGCACGCCGAGGACCTCGGCGACGATGGCGGCCAGGATGTGGTCCGATCCCTGGCCGATATCGATGGCACCGCAGAGCAGCGCCACGCCACCGTTGCGATCGAGCTTCAGCTGCACCTCCGAGTGCGGCATGTCGTTCCAGTAGATGGCGGTGCCGGCGCCACTCAGGTAGGAGCTGACGGCGAAGCCAAGGCCGCGCCCGGGCGGCATCGCCGTCCGCCGCTCCCGGAATCGGGACTCGGCGGCCACCGTCTCGATGCACTTTTTGAGCCCGCAGCTGGTGATCCGCAGCCAGTTCACAGTCCGGCTGTTGGGAGTCGGAAGGTTGCGAAGCCGGAGCTCGACCGGGTCGAGGCCCAATTCCTCCGCCACCTTGTCGAGGTGCGTCTCCAGCGCGAATCGCGGTTGGGGCGTGCCGTGCCCCCGCTTGGGTCCGCAGGGAGGCTTATTGGTAAAGAGTCTCACCCCCTCGAAGCGATACCGCGGGATGGCGTAGGTCATGGTTTGCAGCGCGCCGGTGTAGTAGGTGCTGGCCACGCCGTAACTGCCATATCCACCGCCATCGAGGAAGCTCTGAAATTGCATGGTGGTAATCGTGCCGTCGCGCCGGAAGCCGGTCTTGACCTTCATCAGCACCGGATGACGCCCCCGATGCGCATAAAAGACCTCCTCGCGGGTCAGCGTGATCTTCACCGGCCGTCCGGTCTTGATGGCGAGCTTGGCCGCGACCAGCTCGTGGGCGAAGATGTCACTCTTCCCGCCGAACCCGCCCCCGTTGGGTGTGGCGATGACCCGGATCCGGCTCATCGGCAGCTCGAGGACCTTGCCCAGCGCGCGATGCACGTAGTGAGGCGTCTGGGTCGACGACCACAACGTGAGCTTGCCATCCTGCGCGTACTGGGCAACGGCTGCGTGCTGTTCCATCGGCAGATGGGTGTTGCCTTCGAAGAAGACGATGTCCTCGCGCACATGCTCCGCGACGCCCATGGCCTCCTCGGTGTCGCCGAATTCCAGGGCGACAGCCTTGTGGACATTGCTCTTACCATGGATCGGCTCCCCACTGCCCGCGATCGCTTCCTCGATGCCCATGTAGCGGGGCAGCTCCTTGAAGCGCACCTCGATCAGCTCCAGCGCCTCATCGGCGATCCACTCATCGGTCGCGGCGACGGCCGCTATCGGATCCCCGACATAGCGGACCTTCTCGCCCGCCAGCGCTTCCTCGTCCTGGCTCACCGGGAGGATGCCGAACTTGATCGGCAGGTCCTCACCAGTCAGCACGGCCAGGACTCCGGGCAGGGCCTGGGCCCGCGACGTATCGATACTCAGGATTCGGGCGTGGGGATGGGGGCTGCGGAGGATCCGCCCGAAGAGCATCCGCGGAAGCGCGAGGTCGTCGGCGAACTTTGTCTGTCCGCTGACCTTGGAGAAGGCGTCGGGTTTGACCAGCGACTGGCCGACGACGGACAGCTCCTCAGACAACCAGGCCCTCCGAGCGGGAGGCGGCCAGCTCGACCGCCTCGAAAATCTTGGCGTAGCCGGTGCATCGGCACAGCACGCCGGAGAGGGCCTGCTTGATGGCGTCCCGGGAGGGCTCTGGATCGTGGTCGAGGAGCGCCCGGGCGGTCAGCAACATGGCCGGCGTGCAGTAGCCGCACTGGGCGGCCCCAAGTTCCGCGAACGCGACCTGCAGCCGGTGTGGCTTACTGCCGGTCGCGAGACCTTCGACGGTGGTGATCTCGGTGCCCTCGAGGTCGAGCGGCATCGCCAGGCACGACAGGAAGGGCTTGCCGTCGACGAGCACCGCGCAGGTCGAACATTCCCCCAGTTCACAGCCGTGCTTGGTGCCGGTGAGACCGAGGTCCTCGCGGAGGACTTCGAGGAGGGTCTTGTAGGGCGGGACCATCACCGCGGCCTCTTCCCCGTTGACGCGAAGGCGCACGGGCACCTTGCTCGGCATTGTCCCTAACTGTAGTGGGCTAGAAGGGGAGGCGCGGAAGCTGGACGTCGCTGTTCCGCGGTCGCTCCGAGACGGGCGATTCGACCATCGCGGCTCGGACGCATTCGCTGGCCGAGACGTCCGGCCGCAAGCCGTGAAAGATGGGGAATCGAAGCTGGCCGCCCGGCGTCCACTCGCTGAACTTGACACCGACGACGACCCGGGGCTCGACCCAGCAGATCCGATCGTCGAGCCAGGCTGAATCGGCCGGGATGCCCAGGTTCGGGAGCGGCTCGAGGGCGCGGCGGAGGCGCGCTTCGGCGAGCGCGTCGAACCCCCCCACAACCATGCCGGCAGGAAGGTAATGCCCGGCATCGCGGTGGCCCACGACCAGGGCTTCGAGCCGGTGCGCGCCGGTGCCGGGGATGAACCCGAGTACCACGACGTCTTGCTGACGGGCCGCACGGACGACGAGCCAGTCGGGATGCCGCTGACCGGCTCGGTAGGGGCTGTCCACACGCTTGGCGATCACGCCATCCAGGCTTTTCTCCTGGGCGGCGTCGAAGAAGGCGAGCCCTTCCGCGACAACCGGATCCGCCACGTAAATGCGGTTCGCCGACCGAACGCTCTCCCGCAACCTGACCTGGCGGCGGTGCAGGGGCTCTCGCATCAACGACCGACCCCTCACGTAGAGGATGTCGTACACGACATAGGTGACCGGGTGATCGCGCGCCGCCCGTTTGGCGGCCGAGGCCGTCGCGGCATGCTGGCGTTCCTGCAAGGCCTGCGGGTCGGGGCGCCCGTCGATATCGGTCACGATGAGCTCCCCATCGACGATCGAATCCACGGGGGTCATCTCTTTCAGCGCCTGGACCTCGGGGTAGCGGCTCGTCAGGTCGGCCAGATTTCGCCCCCAGACCGTGACCTGAGCCCCGTCGAAGGCCGCGAGTGCCCGCACACCGTTCCACGCCACCTCGAAGGCATAATCCGGGGAGTCAAACGGCGTCGAGGCCGCCATGGGGAGCATGGGCCGGAGCCGGTCTGGAAGCGTGCGATCGAACGGGAGGTCAAGCTCGACCGTTTGGGTCCTTGCCGGCATCAGGCGAATGTACTATGCGCGGCTAGGCCGTGCGCCGTCGCGCGGCTGGACGAGCCGCGGATGCCTTCGCCGCAAGCTTGACCTTCGTCCCACGCGAGGCCGGCTTCGAGGCGGCGGGCGTTTTCTTTCCTTGCCTGGTGGCTTCGACCGACGCCTTCAGCGCCGCCATCAGATCCATCACCGGGGCCTCCTGGGTGGGCGCGGATACCGTGACCTTCTGCCCCTTCATCTTTTGATCGACGATCTGCTGGAAGGCCGCCTTGTAATCATCCGTGTATCGCTCCGGCTTGAAGCTGTCGCTGAGATTCTCGATCAGCGAGGTGGCCATCTGGACCTCCTTGTCGCTGATCTTGACATTGGTGGGCAGGTTGAGCTCCTCGGTGGACCGGATCTCGTCCGGCCAGTTGAGGGTGTTGCAGAGGAGCGCCGTGCCCTCCACCTGGATCAGGCACAGGTGCTCACGGTCCCGCAAGGCCACCTTGGCGACCGCCACCTTGTTGGTTTCCGCGAGGGCTCGGCTCAGCAGGGCAAACGGCTTGACGCCGACGTCCTCCGGCTCGAGGTAGTACGCCGACTTGACGTACAGGCCCAGGGGCACCTCCTCCCGGTCGACGAACTCGACGATATCGATCGTCTTGGTGGTTTTCAAGGGCAGCTTGTCCAGATCCGCCTCGTCGATGATGACGAACTGGTTCTTAGCCACCTCGTATCCCTTCAGGGTCTCGCTGTAGCCGACCACGTGGTCGTCCTGAGGGCAATGACGCAGTTGCTTGATCGGCTGCTGGCAGTGGGGGCACAGCTGCCGGAAGGCGACGGCGCTATGCGCCTCCGTCGCGAGGTACATGCGGACCGGGATCGCCACCATGCCGAAGCTGATCGCGCCCCGCCACATCGAACGGGCCATGCTTCCTCAACTCCTTTACGAGTTGCCCGGATTATAGCGCCGCTGAATTCGGATCGCGAGCAGATGTTTGGAGCCGGGCGCGCAACCGCCGGGCGTACGCCGGGGCCAAATCCTCGTGCTTGAAGTACAGGAAGACGTCGCGGCCGCCCGCCAGATACGCGCGGACGCGCCGGTCCCAGGCCCCGAGTCGCTGGGGGGAATACGCTTGCCGCCGCAACCGGAGATAGACGAAGTGGCCGCGACCCAGCGGTCCAGGCTCCGGTTCGCCGTCGCCATGGCAGAACGCCGCCCCCATCCGCTCGATCTGGTCCGCCATCGCTGCCGTATGCCAGGAGCGGTGCCGAAACTGAAAAGCCAGCTGCCAGTGGGCCGGCACCGCGTTGACGAGGCGCTCGATTCGCCCCTCCTCGTAGGGCGCGGTTGGCGGGAATTGGAAGAGGATCGGGCCGAGCCGTCCCCCGAAACCGTCCACCATCTCGGCCATGGTCGCCACCGCCTGCTCCAGGTTGGGCATGCGCCGGTTGTGCGTGATCCGGCGGTGCGCCTTCACCGCGAAACGGAAGGACGGGGGCACGGCGCTCACCCATCCCGCAATCGTGTCTGCCGTCGGGTTGCGATAGAAGGTGGTGTTGATCTCGACCGTGTCGAGGTGCTGCGCGTAGTAGGCCAGCATGTCGCCGGATTTGAGACTCCGCGGATAAAAGGCGCCCCGCCAGGCGGCGTAGGAAAAGCCGGACGTTCCGACGTAGAGCACGCTGATAGGTGGCCGATCCGGCTAGAGCGCCGGGGTGCCCCTCACCAGCCCCATGAACTCGGCACGCGTTCGCGGGTCGCTCTGGAAGATCCCCAGCACCGAACTCGTGATCGCCCGGCTGTGCTGCTTCTCGACGCCACGCATCTGCATGCAGAGGTGAGCGGCCTCGACCACGACACCCACGCCGAGGGGCTCGAGATGCCGTTGCAAGCCCTCCGCGATCTGGCGAGTCATGCGCTCCTGCACCTGAAGCCGCCGGCTGTAGAGCTCAACCAGGCGGGGCATCTTGCTCAGCCCGATCAGTTTTCCGCGCGGGATGTAGCCGATGTGAACCTGGCCAAAAAACGGGAGGAGATGATGCTCGCAAAGGGAATACATTTCGATGCCCTTGACCACGATCATGTCCTTGTACGCCTCCGTGAAGGTGGCGTCCCCGAAGACGTCGTCGATGGTCATCCGGTAGCCGCGGGTGAGGAAGTCGAGGCTCTCCCTGACGCGCCGTGGCGTGTCCCGCAAGCCCTGCCGGTCCGGGTCCTCCCCCAGCAGCAGCAGCTGCTCGTGAACCAGGGACTCCATCCGCGGGTCTGCGTCGTTGGAGGGCACCGCCATCAGGCCATTATGCGAGGGCGGGGCCGCTTAGCTGATGACGTTCATCGGATCGGCCGGGAACTCGCGATTGTAGGCCTGCATCGCGACCCACAGGGCGCTCACCGAGATGGTCTGGAAGTCGGGGCCGCGGTAGCCGGCCAGCGGCGAGGGTGTCTCAGCGTAGGTCACCGTATCGAGGGCCGGGTTGTTGTGGCTGAAATCGAACGCAAAGACGGTGATCATGTGGGTGGCGTTCCAGTGGTTCCACCCGGGCATGGTGCGGGTCATGGTCTGCACGATCACCGGAACCCCGTGGCCGTAGGCCTGGATGGCCGCTGGATCCGTGATGTCGTTGCGGATCCGGGTGGTGACGCCGTCCAGGGTAGTGACGTGCTCCGCCCGGTAGCGGGGCTCAGCGAGCGCGGGAGTCACCACCGGTTGGAGGAAGGCGTTGATCGCCCGCACGGCATCCGCCCCGAACTCGCCGCGGTTTGGATTGAGGTTGGACCGGCGCGCCACCGTCTCGATGTCGGGAACGTTCGCCATCCAGGCGGACAGCAAGACCTGGGTCGCGCCGGCACCGCAGTAGTTCCGGTGGGCATAGTCCCCGGGCTCGTGGAACCCCCGCACCGCCACGGCACCGGCATCGACAACCGGCGTCGGAGCCGGCGTCGCGGCCCGCGGGAACTGGTCCCGGGGCACAACCGGAGCCTGGGCGAAGTCATAGGCGAGGGCCACCGGCCCACCCACACGATTCGTATTCACCTGGGCGCCAAAACAGGACGGCAGAATGGCAGCAAAGGCCATCGCCAGCGCAACTTTAATCACTCCTTGTGACATTTCGGTCTCATCCTATCAATGACGGTATCAACTGACCAGACCCTGCGGCCAGTTGTTACAACGCGCCCCCGGCCCGGGAGTTATGGCCGGTCCCCAGTATGCACGCGGGCCACCGTTGCCTCGGCCTGGTGATAGTGTTAATATCATAATGCATGTGGGGAACCATGCTGGCTGACGCGCGGCGGAGGACCCGTGGCTGAGCCCAGGCCGGATCGGCTGATCGAGGACCCGATCCTGGCCATCGTGAAGCCAGAGCCGGAGCCGCCGAGCGACCAGCTGGTCAAGCATGACAAGAAAGCGACCGACCTGGCCGCGAGCGGCACGCCGGCCGCCGGCCGGACCAGCATCGAGGAGGCGAAACAACGTGGTCCGGCGGGCTTTCTCCAGCTGCTTGGACCGGGGCTCATCACCGGGGCAAGCGACGACGACCCGAGCGGGATCGGCACCTACTCGCAGGTCGGGAGCCAGTTCGGCTTCGGCCTGCTGTGGACCGCCCTCTTTACTTTCCCCCTGATGTCGGCAGTCCAGGAGCTGTGCGGCCGTATTGCGCTGCAGACGGGCGTGGGGTTGGGGGTGAGCCTGCGTCGCAAGTTTCCCACCTGGCTGGTCGGCATCGGGATTCTCGGGCTCCTGATTGCGAACACCTTCAATATTGGAGCGGATTTGGGCGCGGTGGCCGCCGGGGGGCAGCTCCTCTCGCGCGGCGCCGTCCACGCACTCTGGCTGGTGGTGCCCGTTGCCCTGCTGATCATCGGGATGCAGCTCTTCGTCTCGTATGCCACCGTCTTCAAGATCTTCAAGTGGCTCACGCTGGCGCTGTTCGCCTATGTGATCACCGCATTCTTCGCCCATCCGAACCTGCTGGAGGTCGTGAGGGCGACCTTCGTGCCTCACATCGAATTCAGCAAGGACTTTCTGATGGCGTTGGTGGCGGTGCTGGGCACCACGATCTCGCCGTACCTCTTCTTCTGGCAGGCCTCCTCCGAAGTCGACGAGCTCACCGCGGCCGGCGCCACCAGCGAGGCAGGGCGTCGGGGCCTCAAGCGATCCGAGCTTCGCGCCGCCCGGGTCGACCTCTTGATCGGCATGGCCTTCTCGAACCTGGTCATGTACTTCATCATCCTGACCTCGGCGGCCGTGCTCCACGCGCATGGCAAGACCGGGGTGCAAACCGCCCAGCAGGCCGCCGACGCGCTCGCACCCCTGGCCGGGCCCTTCGCCTTTGTCGTCTTTTCGGTCGGCATGATCGGTGCCGGCCTCCTGGCGGTCCCAATCCTGTCCGGCTCCGCCTGCTACGCGGCCAAGGAGTTCCTCGGGCTTCGGGGCAACCTGGCCAGCAAGCCGCGGTACCGCCCAACCTTCTATGTGATGCTCACGCTGGCCACCATCGTGGGGGTGGTCCTGAACTTCATCCACCTCGACCCGATCCGGGCGCTCTTCATCTCGGCGGTCATCAACGGGGTGGTCGCCCCACCGCTGCTGCTCCTGATCGTGCTGCTGGGAGCGGACGCGGCCGTCATGAAGCGCTACGTCAGCGGCAAGCTCAGCTTGACCCTGACCGGGATCGCCACCGCCTTCATGACCCTGGCCGCGGCCGGGATGTTCATCACCATGCTGGCAGGCCACTGACCGACGCCCCGCGCCGGGCTGTTTCTGTTCTCTTAGGCAATTCTCATCAGATCGTGTTTTCATAGAGCGGATGGCTGACCAACCCCACGTCCTGGTGGTCGACGACGACGCCAAGATCGCGGCCGCGCTGCGGCGTGCCCTGATCTACGAGGGATACCAGGTCGAGGTCGCGCCGGACGGCGTGATCGCGCTGGCCCGAGCGCGGGAGCGCATGCCTGATCTCGCCATCCTCGACGTCATGATGCCCGGCATCGACGGGCTCGAGGTCACCCGGCGCCTGCGCGCCGAGGGCGACCTCCCGATCCTGATGCTGACCGCGAAGGATGGGACGGCGGACCGCGTCCGAGGGCTGGACAGCGGCGCCGACGATTACCTGGTCAAGCCGTTCGCCTACGAGGAGCTGCTGGCGCGCGTCCGCGCGCTCCTGCGGCGCCGGGCTCCCCGAACCCGGCGCACCTTGCGCTACGCCGACATCCTGATGGACGTGGGGACCCGGGAGGTGCGACGCGCCGACCAGCTGATCACCACCACCGCCAAGGAGTTCGACCTGCTCCAGCACTTCTTGCGAAATCCGGGCCAGGTGTTGCGACGCGAGCAGCTGCTGGATGCCGTCTGGGGATTCGATTTCGGGGCCAGCAGCAACGTCGTCGATGTGTACGTCGGCTATCTTCGGCAGAAGCTCGAACAGGGCGGGCGGCCGCGCGTACTGCAGACGGTCAGGGGCGTAGGGTACATCCTTAAAGAGGAATGAACAGGCTGCCGTTCGCTGAGCGGCTCGACCTCGACCGGTATCTCGCCTTCCGCCACCGCCTCCCGATCCGCAGCCGGATCGCCCTGTACGGCGCGGGCGTGGTCGCCGTGACGGTGGTGCTCTTCAGCGTGATCGTCTACCTGCTCGTCCAGGGGAGCCTCATTTCCTCCCAGGACACCGGCCTCAAGCAACAGGGCGACCGGCTCTGGGCACAGATCGCCTCGGGCCGGCCATTTCGGCCGGGTGGCAGCTATCCAAATACCGACCTCAACTCGAGCTCGGCGCAGTTCGTCGAAATCCTGCCAACCGGCGGCCCGGCATTTTCGACCGGCACGATCAATGAGTTGGCCCCGATCATGCCGGACAACCTGCTCCAGTCGGCATCGTCCGACCAGGGTCACCTGGCCACGGTCCAACCGGCGAACGGGCCATTACTTCGGGTCTACATTCGCGCGGTTGGCAGCAGCGGCGACGTCATCGTCGGTCAACCCCTGTTCGGGATTGAAGACCAGTTGCGCGGCCTTCGCCTCTTCCTGCTTGCCGGTGCCCTGCTGAGCCTGCTTGGCGCCGCGGTCGTGAGCTGGCTCGTGGCAGGCCGCGCCTTACGACCGCTGGAGGCCATGGCGGCGACGGCGGAAGACATCGGCAAAACCCAGGACCTGAGCCGGCGGCTTCCCGAGGGCGCCGCTGATGACGAGGTCGGGCGGCTTGAGCGGAGCTTCAACCAGATGCTCCGACAGCTCGAGGATGCGTATCACCGCCTGCAGTCGGCCCTCGTCGCCCAGCGTCGCTTCGTGGCTGATGCCTCGCATGAGCTCCGCAGCCCGCTGACCACGATTCGGGGCAATGTCGGCCTGCTGCTCAAGCGCAACGACATCACCGCGGATGACCGGTTGGCGGCGCTGAATGACATCGCCGGCGAGAGCGAGCGCATGAGCCGAATGGTGCAGGATCTGCTGACGCTTGCGCGCGCCGACGCCGGGTACCACCTGGAGAAATCCGCGGTCGACCTTGAGCCCATCGTGCAGGACGTTTCGCGGCAAGCACAAACACTCCAGCCGTCGCGGCGGGTCGAACTGCAGAATGGGGTGCCGACGATGGTCCAGGGCAATGCCGACGCTCTCAAACAACTGCTCTGGATCCTGGTCGACAACGCCATGAAGCACACGCCGGAAGGCGGGCGTATCCGCATGCGGCTCGGAACGACGGTGGGGATGACCGCCGAGCTGGCGGTGGCGGATGATGGGCCGGGCATTCCGCGGGAGGACCTGGAGCGCATCTTCGAGCGCTTCTACCAGGCGGACGCCGCTCGTTCGGGCGAAGGAACCGGCCTTGGGCTGGCGATCGCCCGGTGGATCGCCCAGGAGCACGGCGGCCGAGTCTTCGCAGGCAACAACCCGGAGGGTGGCGCCATCTTCACCGTACAACTCCCTGCAACCAAAGTCTTAGTGAACTCTTAGTGGGCTTTCATCCATGACTCATCGCCGGACAGCACCATGAACGAAGACATGATCCCCGAGCCCGCCACGCCTGAGGCGCCGGAGACGCCGGTGATCCATGATCCCGTCGCGCCCGTAACGCCGTTCCCGTTGTCGTCCGCGGCTCCCTCCTTTCCCCACCGTCCGGCGCGCAGCATGGCAACGGCCATGCTTGCCGCCGGGCTGGTCATCGGCAGTATCGGCGGCGGCGCGATCGGCGCCACCCTCGCCCGCCACTCGACGTCACCCGCCTTCACGCCGACCACCTTCGCCACCGCGACCGCGGCGGCCGCTCCGGCGCCGTCCGCAGGCTCCTATGCCGCCATCTACCAGCAGGTGGCCCCAGGTGTGGTCACCATCTCCACCCAGATCGGCACCCGGGCCAGCTCGTTCGGCCAGGCGGAGGGGTCCGGGCTGGTGGTGGACAAGCATGGCGACATCCTCACCAACGCGCACGTCGTCGCCAACGCCACCCAGATCCAGGTGACCTTCAGCGATGGGCATACGGCGGTCGGCACGGTCAAGGGCGTGAGCCAGAGTGACGACCTCGCCGTGGTCAAGGTGTCGGTTTCCGCCGACCAGCTGCATCCGCTGACCGTTGGAAATTCCGACACGGTGCAGGTCGGCGAGACGGCCCTGGCCATCGGCACGCCCTTCGGACTCTCCGGCTCCTTCACCGCCGGCATCATCTCCGGCCTCAACCGCAGCACGACCGCACCCAATGGTCGGGCCCTGACCGGCATGATCCAGACCGACGCGCCCATCAACCCCGGCAACTCGGGGGGGGCCCTGCTGGACGCAAAAGGGCACCTGATCGGCATCAATGATTCCATCCAGAGCCCGGTGGAAGGCAACGTCGGGATCGGCTTCGCCATCCCGATCAATCGGGCGCAGAAGTTGCTGCCGTCGCTCGAGACGGGCGCCGCCATCCAGCACCCCTGGCTGGGCATCAGCGGCGAGACGATCACCACCGGAACCGCGAGTCAGCTGGGCCTGTCCGAGAAATCCGGCGTCCTCGTGGTGAGCGTGGTGGCGGGTGCCCCGGCCAGCAAAGCCGGCCTCAAGGGAGACGGAACCGCATCCACCAACGACGACATCATCACCGCGATCGACGGACACGCGGTGCCGACGATCGAGTCCCTGACGCAGTACCTCGATACCAAATCGGTGGGCGACGTCGTGACCCTCAGTGTCACCCGCGGCAGCCAGCACCTGTCGATCAAAGTCACGCTCGGAAACTTCGTGGCGCAGCCTTCCCCGACTCCGTAGCCTGTAACAGGGCTCCTGTTCTTACTGAATCCTTAACGCACCTTCATGGTGCTTTCAATCAAAGGCCGGAAGATGGCCCCTGATGAGAGCTATCCACCAGGTCATGCGCCCCACCGGCACGCAAGGGGGTTGGACGGATGCGCCAGGCTCCCGCCCTTAAGCCACTTCCGCTCCCGACCCGCTCATGGTTGAGCGGCACCCATCTATGGTTTGTCGGGTTGGGCCTGGTCGGGCTGGTTCTCGTGGGGCTGATTGCCCGGGACACGGTCCTCGCCAAGCCCGCCGCCGTGCCCCTGCGATTGGCGACCGCCACCCGTGGAACCGTCACCTCAGTCGTCAGCGGGACCGGCTCCCTCGAGCCCGTCGGACGGCTGAATGTGAACTTTCGGGTGGCCGGCCAGCTGACCGAAGTCGACGTCAAAGTTGGTGACAAGGTGACCACCGGCCAGCTCCTCGCCCGGATCGACCCCTCCGTCCAACAGGCGGCCCTCAGCCAGGCGCAGGCCTCGCTGGCATCGGCGCAAGCCAACCTTGTGGCCATCCAGTCACCGCTCACCGGCGCCCAGATCGCCCAGTTGCAGCACCAGCTCGCGAACGCCCAGCAGAACTACAACGACACGGTGACGTCCGTGAACCTCCAGAATAATACCGACGCCGCCGCGGTCGCGGCTGACTGCCCGGCATCCGCCAACTGCAGCGCTGACCGGACCAAGCAAAACTCCGACCGGGTCAGCGGGCAGATCCGCATCAACCAGGCGGCGCAGCAGATCACCTCCGCCCGTGACAACCTCAATGTCCAGGCGCAGGTCAAGCCGAACGCCATCGCCTCAGCCCAGGCGCAGGTCGCATCCGCCGCGGCGCAGGTCCAGGCCTCGCAGTTGGCGGTGAACGAGGGCACGCTCACCTCGCCCACCTCCGGCGTGGTCACGAGCATCAACGGCGTTAGCGGTGAGATGGTCGGGGCCGGCGGCGGCACCACCGCCCAGGCCCCCGGATCGATCGCTCCGGCGCCGGCGACCGGCACCGGCTCGAGCGGGTCATCCGCCTTCATGGTGATCGATGACACCAGCAGCTTCCTCGCGGTCATGCCCTTCGCCGAGACCGATGCAGCCAGGCTGCAGGCGAACCAGAGCGCCTCGTTGACCTTCGACGCCGTCACCGGCCTGACCATCTCGGGGCACCTGCTCAGCATCAGCCCGAGCGCGACGGTCGTATCCAACGTCGTCGACTATTACGCAAGCTTCGTGCTCAACCGCACCGATCCTCGGCTCCGGACGGGGATGACCGCGAACGCGTCCGTCATCGTGGCCCAGGCGGATAACGCCGTGCGGGTGCCGAATGCCGCGGTGCATACGACGGCCGGGACCACCATGGTCACCGTTTATGCGAACGGGGAGCAGGTACCCACCGAGGTCGTGGTCGGCATCGTCGGTGACACCACGACCGAAATCAAGGCTGGCCTGAACGAGGGCGATCGCGTGGTCCTCCCCGCCCTCCGCACCGGCACCACAACCGGCACCGGTGCCGGCGCCGGCGGGCTCTTGCGGGGCGGTGGCCTGGGCGGGGGAGGCGCCGTCAGAGGCGGCGGCGGGTGATCACCCTCGAGGGGATCACCAAGGTCTACCACGCCGGCGATGTTGCGGTGCCGGCCCTGCGAGGCATCTCCCTCCATATTCCTGAAGGCCAGTTCGTCGCCATCATGGGGCCGTCCGGCTCCGGCAAGAGCACCTTGATGAACCTGATCGGCTGCCTCGACCAGCCAACGGAGGGCCGCTACATCCTCGATGGCTACGACGTCTCCAACCTGACCGAGGATCAGCTGGCCTGGATCCGCAACCGGAAGATCGGGTTCGTGTTCCAGTCCTTCAACCTGATTCCGAGGGTCAAGGCGCTCCACAACGTCGAGATGCCCCTCATCTACGCCGGCGACACCCACCAGCGACGAGAGCGCGCCATGGCCGCGCTGACCTCGGTCGGCCTGCAGGCGCGCGCCAATCACCTCCCAAGTGAGCTCTCCGGCGGCCAGCAGCAACGCGCCGCCGTCGCCCGCGCCCTGGTCACCGACCCGGCGATCCTGCTCGCGGACGAACCGACCGGCAACCTGGACAGCGAATCCAGCCTGGAGATCATGAAGCTTCTCCGGGACCTGAACGAGCAGGGACGCACCATTGTCCTCATCACCCACGAGCCCGACATTGCCGCCTTTGCCCAGCGCGTCGTGCGCGTGCGGGACGGAGTCGTGGTCAGCGATGAGCGCCATCCGGTCGCGGTTCGGGAGATGACCCCGTGAGCGTGCTCGAGGGCCTTCGGCTGGCCTTCAACGGGCTGACCGCCAACCGGCTGCGCTCCAGCTTGACCATGCTCGGCATCTTGATCGGCGTCGCGGCCGTCATCCTGCTCGTCGGCGTCGGAAACGGGGCCACCGTCGCGGTCCAACAGCAGATTCAATCGCTCGGCTCGAACCTGCTGAGCGTCTTTCCGTCCAACACCCGGAGCGCCGGGGTGCAGCAGGGCTTTGGCACCGGCTCGACCCTGACGATGGACGACGTCAAGGCGCTCAACAACACGCAGACCTCGCCGGATGTCGTCGCCGCGATTCCGAACGCAAGCGGGCGGGCCCAGATCACCTACGGCAACCAGAACTGGAGCACCGGCCTGACCGGCACGACCCAGGACTTTCCCTCGGTCCGCAACTACCAGGTCGCGAGCGGGGCCTTCTTCACCTCGGCCGATGTGGATGCCGCCAACAAGGTGGCGGTGATCGGGCAAACCGTGGTCGACAACCTCTTCAGCGGGACCGACCCCATCGGCCAGGTGATCAAGATCAACCGGGTGAGCTTCCGCGTAATCGGCGTCCTGGCGCCCAAGGGGGCCTCAGGACTGAACAACCAGGATGACCTGGTCGTGACACCGATTACGGCCGCCTGGGACTACCTCCTCGGTGGCCGGGGGAAAAACATCCAGCAGATCTATGTCGAGGCCGGGAGCGCCCAGGCCAACAGCGCCGCCACCGCGGAGGTCACCCAGGTGTTACTCGACCAGCATCACATCTCGGATCCCGCCCAGGCCGACTTCCAGATCCTGAGCCAGCAGGACGTGTTGAGCAGCGCCACGCAGTCAACCGGCGTGCTCACCCTGATGCTGGGCGCGATCGCCGGCATTTCGCTGGTCGTCGGTGGGATCGGAATCATGAACATCATGTTGGTGACGGTCACCGAGCGAACCCGTGAGATCGGCATTCGCAAGGCAATCGGCGCGCGCAGGCGCGACATCCTGTTGCAGTTCCTGATCGAGTCCATGTTCCTGTCCGGCGTCGGGGGTGCGCTGGGAATCCTGGTCGGTGTCCTGCTCGCGGCGGTCTTGCCGCGGTTCGTCTCGAGCCTGCCGGCTCCGATCATCTCCAGCCCCTCGGTGATCGCCGCCTTCGGCATCTCCGTGGCCATCGGTCTGTTCTTCGGCCTCTACCCGGCGAACCGGGCGGCCCGGCTCCGTCCGATCGAGGCGTTGCGCTACGAATGAATTCATGGGAGGTCTCGCAATGATCAAGTTTCCAATCGCAGCCCTGGTGGTGTTTGTCGCCCTGCTCGGCGGCTTCTATGGCGGCTATAAGGTCGGCGGAGGTGGCGCGAGCGCCGCGGCGCCAGCGTCGGCAACCGGGGGTGGGGCGGCGGCCTTTGCCCGTGGCGTGGCCACCGCCTGTCCGAGCCCCAACGCCACCGCCACACCGGCAGCCTCTGGCCGGGCAGTTGCCCGCCGCGGCACGAGTGGCACCGTCACCAATCTAACCTCGAGCAGCCTGACCGTCCACGATGCCCGCTGCAACACCGACGTCAAGGTCACCTTTGACCCCAGCGTCATCATCCGCAAGACGGCCACCGGCCAGGTATCCGATCTCCAGGAGAGCGAAACGGTCACCGTGGTCGGGACGCGGCAGGCCGATGGGTCGGTCAAGGCCAACTCGATCCAGA
>DAINCX010000012.1:0-57667 GCA_036732165.1 Candidatus Dormiibacterota bacterium
CTGGGCCTGCGGCATCGCCCACCTCCTGATGGACCTGGTCAGTCTTCCGTGATCGCAGTTCTACAGTGACGGCCCAAACCGCGCGCCTCACCGGTGGCTCGGACTCATTGACGTGAAGAGGACAGAGATTTTAAGACCCCCTCCCCAACCCGCCCCGCAAGGGGCGGGAGAGCCAAGGTTGGTTCCACACTCGGGGCGGAAAGTCGAGGTGACGAGGACAGAGACCTTAGTACCCCCTCCCCAACCCGCCCCGCAAGGGGGCGGGAGAGCCAGGGTTGGTTCCGTTCTACAGTGACGGCTCGCGCACCACGCGTTTTCTGGTGGGTGGCACTCCTTGCGGTCGGCGTCGCCCTCATCGTGGTGCGCGGCGCGATCGGAGGGGCTCGGCCGTTCCTCGACGGCTATACGCCTCCCCCACCCTACCGCTGGGTGTCGCCACCGCCAAAGCTCGCCAGCGGCAATCAGCCGCCGACGGGCGGCGTGACTGTGATCCCACTCACGGATGGCAGTTCCGACGCCGCGGGCGCCTTTACCGACGACGGCCAGATCACGGTGAGCTTCAACCCTGGAACGTTCTCGGACACGACGGGACAGACGGCGGTGAAAGTCCAGATCACGCCGGTCGTGCCGCAGCCGGCCTCCCCGGCGGGCGTGATCGCCGACGGCAATGTCTACACCTTCACCGCGACCTACGTGCCCAGCGGCAAACCCGCCGTGGCTCTGCATTTCCCGGTGCTTCTCGATATGCGTTATCCGGCCCACAAGCCGGACGCCATCTATCGGGTCGCCGGAAAGGCCTGGACGCCACTCGATGGAAGCACCGTGCAGGAGCTGCTGCTGACCATCGACGCGCGAACGACGCAGCTTGGAACGTTTGCCGCGGCGCACCAGGCTAGCGGCGGGACGGCAGCGAGCGGCAGCGTGAACCCACTGGTTTTCCTGGGGCTCGGCGCAGCGGTGATCGTCGGGGTGGCGCTACTGGCGGGCGTCAGGATAAGGCGGCGGCGATAGGCAGATACAACTCGCGATAGCGCTGGTAGGCATCGCGGTACACCTCCGGGGATTCGGGCGAGGCCACCAGCTCGGGCGTAGCGGCGAGGCTGGCCACCTGCTCGGCACCGGGCCAGGCGCCGAAACCAATGCCGGCAAGGAGAGCCGCACCGTGGGCCGACGCCGCAATCGTGCCGGTCGCCAACAGCGGACGCTCAAGGACATCCGCCAGCAGCTGACGCCAGCGCGGGTCGCGAGTACCGCCTCCGGCCAGGCGCAACTGGTCGGCGGTGATGCCGGTGGCGAGCAGGGCATCGAGCGCCTGTCGCAAGGCGAAGGCCACCCCCTCAAGGGCGGCCCGCAGCAGATGTCCGCGACCGTGGCTGATTCGCAGACCGAGCCACGCGCCCCTCGCCCGCGAGTCGAAGTGCGGCGTGCGCTCGCCCGTGAGATACGGAAGGAACGTCAGCCCGTCCGACCCCGGCGGCACGTCGAACGCCTCGCGATAGAGATCGTCCCACGAGGCGCCGAGCATGGCCCGCACCCACTCGAGCGCGAGGCCCGCGTTCTGGATGGCCGCCATCGCGTACCAACGATCCAGTGCGGCTGCCCGGTAGCAATGGGTGCGCGCGGTCGTATCGATCACGAGCCGGTCTCGCGGCGCCACAATCTGGCCACCGGTGCCGATGGTCAGCTGGACCGCACCCGGGTCGAGAAGGCCACTCGATAGAGCAGCCGCCGCGGTGTCGGCCGCGCCGCCGACCACGGGAACATTCGGTCGGATACCCCAGCTTGGCGCGGCGGAGGCGGACACCAGGCCGCAGATTTCACTGGACTCGCGGATCGGCGCGAGGAAGTCGAGACGCAGGTCGAGCTCGTCGAGGACGTCCCTGGCCCAGTAATCGGTGGTCAGGTCGTAGAGCAGGGTGGCCGAGGCGTCGCTCGGTTCCGTTGCCGCCTCGCCGGTGAGTCGCAGGCGCAGCCAGTCCTTCGGTTGCAGGGCCCAACGGGTCTGTCGATAAAAGGTCGGCTCGTGATCACGGACCCACAGCAGGGTCGGCCCCGCCATGCCGGTGGCGATCGGGTTGGCCAGCGATCGCTTGAGACCCGGGCTGAGCGCGTGGTAGGCATCGAGCTCTTTGCGAGCGCGTGCGTCGGCCCACAGGATGGCGGGGCGCAATGGCCGGCCATCGTCCTGACACAGCACCACCCCGTGCATCTGGCCGGAGAGCCCGATCGCCGCGACCTCCACTCCCCGATTCCCGACCGCCTCCCGGACCGCGATCGTGGCCGCGTCCCACCAGTCTTCGGGGTTCGACTCGGCCCAGCCCGGTTGAGGATTGTGGACCGCGTAGGTCGACGCGCCGGTCCCGACGATCGATCCGTCGACGTCGAGCAGGAGCGCCTTCGCGGAGCCGGTGCCTAGATCGAGCCCGAGGAACATATGACCCCTTCCCACGGCTCGAGGTGCAGCGGGCCCTGCACGCCGTTCTCGATGAGGCCGCGCGTCGTCGAGAACGTTGGGGTGGCCGACGTGTCGGGAAATGTCAGCGGCTTGTCGG
Organism: Candidatus Dormiibacterota bacterium; assembly: GCA_036732165.1. GTDB lineage: Bacteria > Chloroflexota > Dormibacteria > CF-121 > CF-121 > JALYYC01. Next base: position 2,553 of record DAINCX010000012.1, read on the forward strand.
ACAGGTTAAGGGCGACGATGCTGCTGGTACCGCGCCGCCAGGCCCAACCACCCGGCGGTGCCGCAAGGCGTGCGTAGTCCCCACTGGTGAGATCCGGCTGTGCACGGCGGAAGGCGATGAGGTCGCGGACGAAATGCAGCATCGAGCCGCGATCGCCTCGCTGCCGGGCGACGTTTCGCTCGCGCGTGTCGCCAAGCGGGAGCCATGGGCGCACATCGGCGCTGGTGAAGCCGGCCCCAGGCCCGTCATCCCAGGGCATGGGAGTCCGCTCGGGATCGCGCCCGCGCGGCCCGGGCCAGTGCCGGATGCCGACCGGATCGCGGAGGTCGTCCTTGCCGATCGGAGTGTCGGACATGCCGATCTCATCGCCGTAGTAAAGGACCGGGGTCCCGCGCAGCGTCAGCAGGCTCAGCAGGGCGCAGCGCAGCTTGCGTTCGTCCCCCTTGGCCCAGCGGCTCATGACCCGCGAGACATCGTGGTTGGACACGGTCCAGACCGGCCAGCCCGTCAGGGGGATGACCTCCTCGCTCTCGTCGACCACGCTGGCGAGGGCGTCGGCCTCGAAGGGCGCATGGATATAGGAGAAGTTGAACGCGAGATGGAGCTCGTCGCCCTTGCCGTAGAAGAGGCCCATGGTGCGGACGTCGCGGACGTAGGTCTCGCCGAGCAGGATGCGCTCGGGCGCGTAGGTGTTGGCGAGGGCGCGCCAGCGGCGCAGGACCTCGTGGACCTCGGGTCGCTCGACGTTGTAGATGGTTCGCTGGCCATGAGCCTGGACGTGCGGCGGATCGGCCGCGGTGGCGACGGGGTTGTCGCGCAGCTCGCGGTCCTTGACAATGCCGTGGGCGACGTCGATGCGAAAGCCGGCCACGCCGCGATCGAACCAAAAGCGATAGATGTCATCGAAGGCGTCCCGGACGTGCGGATTCCACCAGTTGAGGTCGGGTTGCTCGGGCAGGAAGTTATGCAGGTAGTACTGGCCGGTGCGCGGGTCGAGGGTCCAGGCGGGTCCGCCGAAGGCGCTCAGCCAATTGTTCGGCAGGCTGCCGTCCGGCTTGGGATCGGCCCAGACGTACCAATCGCGGTGCTCGGCGGTGCGTGAGGATCGCGAATCGATGAACCAGGGATGCTGATCGCTGGAGTGATTGGGGACGATGTCGAGGACCACCTTGATGTCGCGCTTGGTCGCCTCCCGAATCAGCTCCTCGACCGCCGCGAGCTCACCGAAACGCGGTTGGACATCGCAGTAATCGGCGACGTCATAGCCCATGTCGGCATCGGGCGAGACGGTGATCGGGTTCAGCCAGATGGCGTCGATGCCGAGCCAGCGCAGGTAGTCAAGGCGCTGGATGACGCCACGAAGGTCGCCGACGCCGTCGTTATTGGAGTCCTGGAAGGAAGCGGGATAGACCTGGTAGATGACGCCGCTGCGCCACCAATCTGTTGAAGGCATATCAGAAGAGGATAGTCAGCGGGACGGAGAGGGATTACGGAGACCCACACCCCGACCCGCCCCCTAAGGGGGCGGGAGCATCCGAGCCGGTTCAGGAGCGTTTGCGGAGCTCGGCGGCGCGGAGGATGGTGATGGTTCCCGCCTCCTGGGCGATGTCGCCGCGCGCGACGAATGAGGAAACGGCGCGGTTGACGTTCTCGCGGCTTGCTCCGACCATGCCCGCCAGCGTTCGCTGGGTCACGTGCATGTCGATCCGGACGCCATCATCGGTGCGCTGCCCATGCGACTCGGCGAGGTCGAGCAACTTTTTCGCCACTCGCCCAGGGATGTCGAGGAAGGCGGCTTCGCCGAGCGCGTCGTCGGCCCGCTTGAGGTAGCCACTGAGGACTTTGATCAAGTGCCGCATCAACGCCGGGTGCGACTCAACGAAGCTCATGAACGGATCTCGGTCCAGGATCAGGCAGTCGGTCGGCTCCGTCGCCTGCGCGTCGGCGGTCCGGGTCGACTGCTCATCAAAGAGGGCCAGCTCGCCGAAGGTATCGCCGGGCGCGAGCAGCGCAAAGACGATCTCCTCGCCGCCACGACCGAGGTGGGCGATCTTGACCTGTCCGCCGGCGATCACATAGAGCGCGTGTCCCGGATCTCCCTCGCGAAACACATAGGTGCCGCGGGGGAAGCTGCGAGGCTGCATCCGGGAGGCGAGTGGGTCGAGTTCCTCTTCAGAGAATCCCCGGAACATGGCCGTCTTCGAAAGCAGCCTCAGCCCATCCGGCATGGCCCCATCTCCCTAAACGAGCTGGGTGGCGTTCTCCCGGAGCCGCTCCGCCATCGCCGCCATGACCTGCAGCACCAGCGTCTCATTCCCCTTGATGGCGTCGCGAAATTGGGCATGGCTCATGACAAGCGCCTCGGCCGGACCCGTGGTGGTCACGGTCGCGGTGGCGAGGCCGCGGTCCAACATCCCGATCTCGCCAAAGAAGTCACCCGCTGCCAATCTCTTCACGGGTGATCCATCCCGCGACACCTCGACCTCGCCGTCGAGCAAGACGTAGAAGGTATCGGTCGACTTTCCCTGGGTCAGCAGGGTGCGATCGGCCGGAAGGCTGATCTCGTCCATTCGACTGGAGACGAACTCGAGCTCACGCTTGGAGCACCGCGAGAACAACGGGACCGCTTTCAGGCGATCGACCTTGCTCAGCATGCTGGCAAGCGTACACGTTCCAACGGCGCAAAAAAAGGGCAGCCATCGGGCTGCCCATAAGCGCGCTTGTGGGCCCCGGGTCTAAGTCGCCTGGCGTGTCGCCGCTCGTGTCGCCGCGCGTTCGGTCAGTCTCGCCGCCGCCCGCTCGGTCAGACGGGCCGCCGCTCGCTCGGTCAGACGGGCCGCCGCGCGCTCGGTCAGTCTCGCCGCCGCTCGTTCGGTCAATCTGGCCGCCGCGCGTTCGGTTAACCTGGCCGCCGCTCGTTCGGTCAATCTGGCCGCCGCTCGTTCGGTCAATCTGGCCGCCGCTCGTTCGGTCAATCTTGCTGTCGCGCGTTCGGTCAATCTTGCTGTCGCGCGTTCGGTCAATCTTGCTGTCGCGCGCGTCGTCTGCCGGGCTGTCGCGCGTTCGGCCTGCCGGGCTGTCGCGCGTTCGGTGACTCTCGCGGTTGCCCGCGTCGTCTGCCGGGCTGTCGCGCGTGTCGCCTGCCTCGTGGACGCCCTGGCCGCCTGCCTCTCTGGGACCTGTGCCGTGGCGGAAATCCCGGCGCCCTTGCGCAGTTGGGCCTTCTCCGCAGCCGTCAGCTTGTAGGGCTTCACGGCAACCTCGAAGTCGCTCGCCAGCTGGCCCCTGAAGCGGGCATCGATCGATGCTCTACGCACCACCTGGTCCAACGTTTGCTTGCTCATGGTTTCACCTCCTATCCCAAGACTCTCTTTAACCACCGTCAGAATGCAGCCTCGCGCCTCCGGGCGCATTGCCGCACGTCACTTTTTTGGCGTGTCGTTCGTCACAGGCACGTCCTCGAGGAACTCCATCCGGGTTGGTTCGGGTCGCGGCTTGCAGACGCCGCAGTGGACCGCATCCTCGACCCCCAGTCCGTAGAGGGTCCCGTTTGCCGGGTAGACCTCGAGCACAAACGGGTGGGACTTCGCGTCCTCCCGGCACACGGCGCGCCCACAGAACCGGCAGACGGCATTCGCGGGCGAGGCGCAGATCCAGCATTGCATCAGGCGGTCGCCCTCGCACGGTTGCGTCGCGACCGCGAGGCGGCGAGCCTGGCGACGTCGTCCTCGAGTCCCATGTATCGGCCGACCACGTCTTTGAAGTCCTGGCGCCCAAGCTGCCAGACGGACGCCTGCATCCGCGCCCGAACCGTCGCGTTGCGCGGGGCGTCGTCGAGGAGGGCGGCCTCCCCGAAGAAGTCACCCGGCTTGAGCACATTGGCCCGGCGCCGGCCCCCGCTTCCGCTTACGAGCACATCCAACTCCCCCTCCCGGACGATGTAGAAGGTATCTCCAGGATCGCCCTGGCGCACCAGCGTCTCCCCCGCCCCGACCTCCACGACCTTTAGTTTGACAGCCAGCAGGTCCAACTGGCGCGATCCTATCGCCGAGAAGATGGGGATCTCTTCAAGCCGTTCGCGCTCGCCAAGCGCCGAGCGCAGCCGGGCCTCCCAGGCGACGGTCCCGGCCAGCTCCTTCCAGAACACGTCGGCCGAGAAGGCCAGCAGCTTGAGGGGCGTCAGCGAGCGCACCGTTGCCCGGCGGAATCCGTCGCCGAGCAGGGCGCGCTCACCAAAATAGTCGCCCACACCCAGCTCCTGTACCGGCCGGTCTTCGCCGCCCTCGCGGAGCAGGACCTCGGCGTTCCCTGCCGCGATGACGAAGAACTGGTCGCCACGAGCGCCCTGTCGCACGATGGTCGCCCCGCCGGGAAACTCGCGCACCTTCGCCGCGCGGGCGAGCCGGTCCAGGCTGGCGATGGGCAGCGTCGCAAGGAAGCCCAGCGACTCGAGCAGGCGAAGTCGGTCGTGGAGCCGGACCGTGAGGACGAGCTTCTTCGCGGCGCCTGGCGCCTTTCGAAGCACTTTCAGGTAACGCCAGACCCGCCGGCTCAGTCGCATCCCAAGCGGGATGGCGATGGCCGCAACCACGAGTACGACGGCGGCCTTGGCCCAGAATCCCGGCGTCGCCCACAAGGGGGTGACCACCGGGCTCAATCGGCGGCGCCAATAGAGGATAGCGAGGAAGATGGACAGCGACGAATAGGTCGCGGCCAGGACGCCGAAGACGCCGAAGAGAATCTCTCGACGGGTGAATGGCTCGCGGTCGAGGAGCATCCGCCACATGGGGCCCTTGATGAACTCCAGGGCTCGCTGCCGCAGCTGGGGGATTTCGAGCCAGTCCATCAGGATGTAGTAGCCGTCGAGCGGAAGCAAGGGCATCAGGTTCAGAGCATCCGTGAAGTAGGAGGCCACCGCGAACTTGAAGAGCAGGACGGTGACGATGCCGCCGTGCGGGAAGAGCCACACAAGGATGGAGCAGGCGCCGGCAACCGTAAAGCCCGAGTAGGGCCCCGCCCACGACACCGCGATCCGCCGCCACCACGGCTCCAGCCAGACGTCGGTGACGTCGACGTAGAAGGCGGGCATCAGGTAAAAAAGCATGAAGCCGCCCTGATCGACCCGCCGGCCGAAGTGCTTGCAGGTCAGCGCGTGGGCCGACTCGTGAATGGCGGTAGCGACGTAGTAGGCGACGACGAGCGCCACCACGCCGAGGAGCACCGAGCTGCCTAACGGCGCGAAGAGGTCGTGGCCGCCGAGCAGGTCGGCGATGAAGGCGGCCAGCCCGAACCCCGTGATGACGACGGTGAGGAGCAGGACGGGACGCTTGTAGAACACGAACCCGACGTGGTTATAAAGCCAGGTGACCGCACCGTCGATCCCACGTAGCGGCACCCGAAGCATGAGAAAGGTGCCCTCGGTCCGCCGCGGCTTTTCCGGGTGGGCCGGCGGTCGCAGGCATTTGCCGAGCTGCTGATAGATGTCTCTCGGGGGATCGGTCAGCAGGCCGGCATCGCGCAGCTCGCCGACCAGCCGTACCACGCGGTCATACCCAAAGCTGCCGAACTGATGGAAGTACTCGACCACCAGGTCCGAGACGCGGCGGGTCCCATCCATCCGGGTGGCGAGGAAATCATCCTCGTCAGCAAGGCGAAGGTAGGCGTGCCCCGGGTCGGCCACCATGACATAGGGTTCGCCGTGGCGGGTCTTGCTGCGGACCCAGGTCAGGTCACGGCGAAGCGTTGGGATGTAATCGGCGGGGCTGATGCGCTCGCGAAGGCGGTCCCAGACCGACTCACCGGGGGTCCGCGCCGACGCGGGGCGCCGAGCACGAGCGGGTTTAGGGGTTGTTGCCCCCTTCGGTGCCTCCGATCCCTTTGGAGTCTGGCCTGGCGGCCGCGCTCCAGCCTTCGAGCTGATTTCCCCTCCTTGCCGTGACGACGACTATGCCTTCAGGCTAAGTCAAAGTCAAGTCACCGGGTGGCGCGGGAGGGCGCCGGATTTCGGCGGGCTACTGCGCCTGGCGGGTGGCGGCCGCCTGCATTCGCTGGGCGATGACCAGGAGGTCGACGGAGACGTCGGCGATCTTTGGACGGCCGCAGCAGGTCTGGACCCAGCTGACCACGCGATAGCGATCGAAGGAGGTCCAACTGACGACGGTGTAATCCACTTTGGCCTGGTTCTGAAATTTGAAGGGTGTGGTGAAAGTCATGGTGACGTCTGGCACACCGATGGAGATGGTTTCGAGCTGCCGGGTCGTCGCGCCGGTCATGGTGACGCCGGCGTGGCCACCGAGGTAGCCGCGGATCTGGTCGGTTTCATAGCAGGCCTGGTAGGTGGTGGTCGCGACTTCTGCCTGCGCCAGGGTGATGGCGGCTGCCGATTGTGCAGCCTCGACAATGATTTCGCCGTGGCCCGCCTCGAGTCCGGCGGCATTCAAGCCGTAACTGAATTCGCGACCGTACGCCGCGGTGTACTTCGGCACATGCGTCAGGCAGCCGGGCTGGGTGGCCGCCGTTACCGGGAGCGCACCCTCATCGACGACGGTCCATTCTGAGGCGGGTATGGTCAACGGCCGCAGGTCCGCGGCGGTGAGCGTGATCTGTTCGACCGAGGCCTGGTCGGCGGCGGATGTTGCGGTTGTGGATGGTGACGAGGTGGGCTGCGTTGCGACGCCGCCGCAACCCGCGATAGCTGCCACCGTCACGACGAGGAGGTAACGCGACCGTCTCGCCAGGTTCCCCACCTAAGAGGAACGGTCGATGATGCTCCTCCCTGCGAGGGGTTAGATCAGCTCGGCCTGTAAGGCGTCATGGAAACTCAGGCGGCTGCGACTTGGTCGCGGTTTGGCTCGCTCCTCGTGGAGGAACCGACAACTCGCGAGGGTCACGCAGTCGCAGTCGCGGCTCTCATGGAGAACGCGCTCGACGCCTTGCGCGGCTTTGATCAAGGCGGCAATTTCATCCAGCTTGCCATCGACCAGCCGGCGCCAGTGCTCCTTTGCGCGGGGACCCCGCGGCGTGGCCAGGAGGCCGCGGATGTCGGAGAGGGGCATGCCGAGGCGCGTGCAAAATCGGATCAGCATCAGCAGGTCGGCGGTGTCAGCGTGGTAGCGGCGCTGGCCGCTGATGCGACTGGGCTTGGGCAGGACGCCGGCGTCTTCGTAATAGCGAATCGCTGAGGCACGAAGCCCGCTCGCAGAGGCGAGCTCGCCGATGCTGAGGGAGGTGGAGGCCGGTGTGCTGGGGGCCGGTTTCGTATTCATGCTTGACTTCAAGTCTACTTGAAGTGGGAGGGTTGTGACCATGCAAGAAGGAAGTCTCGACCCAACCAGTTCTACGCCGCCGTCTAACAACGTCATCGCCTGTACATTGGGTGCGGCCGACCTCCAGGACCGCCAGAAAGCGTGGCGGAAAGTTGGAGCCTATATCACGGAGTCCGGACCGATCGCGGGCGGACTTCGGTTTGTCTTCGCTCCGACGGTCGGTCTTCACGACTCGTTGGCTGAGCTCGTGCGGTTAGAGGCGGCGTGCTGCGCCTGGATGGCCTTCGCGATTACGGACTCGCCCGACGGGATTCGCCTTTCGATCACCGCGAGCGGGGAGGATGGTGAGCGCGGTGTCCGCGAGACGTTCGCGCCGCTGACGAGGGGTTAGTTAACCCCCCACCCCGAGGTTGATTACTGCCCCCCACCCCGACCCTCCCGCCAAAAATTGGGGGGAGGGAGTTTTTCTAAGGAGGTGGGCGGAGGGAGTTTTTTAACGAGGTGGGAGTTTTAGCAGGCTTTGATTAGCCCTTTGTGAGGGAGCCGTGGCCGTTGGGGGAGTAGCCGGTGGCGGCGGTCTTAACGGAGGGCTGGATGATTTCGTCGATCAGGCCGTACTCCTTGGCCTGCTCGGGGGTCATGAAGAAGTCGCGCTCGATGTCGCGCGCGACCTGCTCGGCTGAGCGGCCGGTGTGCTTCGCATAAATCTCCACCACGATTTCGCGCATGCGCAGGATCTCGCGGGCATGGATCTCGATATCGGTCGCCTGCGCGGTCTGCATCCCACCGCTCGGCTGGTGGAGGACGATCTGGCAGTGCGGCAGCGAGGTGCGCCGGCCGGGGGCGCCGCCAGCGAGGATGAGGGACGCGGCGCTCGCGGCCATGCCGGTGCACAGGGTGCTCACGGTCGGGTGGACGTAGCGCATGGTGTCGTAGATGGCCAGGCCGGCGCTGAGCGAGCCGCCGGGGCTGTTGATGTAGATGCTGATTTCCTTGTCGCGGTCCTCGCTGTCGAGGAAGAGGAGCTGGGCGATCACGACATTGGCGACGTCGTCATCGATGGGCGTGCCCAGAAAGATGATGCGATCGCGGAGCAGACGCGAATAGATGTCGTAGGCGCGCTCGCCGCGGGCGGTGCTTTCGACGACGTGGGGAACGAGCATGTGAAGGTCCTCCTGAACTAGCGGTCCACGATGAATCCGATCCGACGTTTTGCGGGGGTGGCCTGGGTGGCGGCCATGTAGAGACTGAAATCGGCGACGCTGCGAAGCGCATTGGGCCGGAGGCTGGCGGTCGCCACACGCAGTTGGGCGCGGGGATCGGCCGGCCAGCTGCCATGCTGTTGGCGCGCCTCGCGGCTGCCCAGCTCGCGGGCAACGTCGAGGTACAGCTCGGCGACTGACAGGTCGAGGGCCCGGGCGATGGCGACCAATTTGTCGGTCGAGACGTCCTTCAGGCCACGCTCGACCTCGGAGACGTACGCCGCGGACATGCCGGCCGCGTCGGCCAGGTCGGTGAGGGTCCGCTGGGCCTCTTCGCGCCGGCGACGGACGGCACCGCCAACGGCGATCCGGACCGCCTGGGGGGTTTCGCTGTGAGCGTACGACATTTGCTTGGAGCGCATGATAGCAGAGATTGGGCCTGAGTTGGTGGGATACGCTGTACTGAGCCGTTACGGTGTGGTGATCGCGAGTTCGTCCACTCTGTGCGAGAGTTGCCTGTGACCTTGCCGGAGACCACTTTCCGTGACCTCGAGCCGGAGGTCCTGGACCTCCCCACTCGCGTCGATGTCCGCCTGATCAACGGCGCCGGGCGACTGGTGAGCCTGCCGCTGAATCAGCGCACCGCGGGATTTACCGCCAGCGCGCGGTGGCATGACGTGGCGGCGCCTCACGGCTTCGCGCACGCGCGGGTGGTCGAGGTCTCGCTGATCTCCCACGATGAACGGCCCGAGGGTGCTGGGATCCAGATTGCGATCAGCCTGGATGCACCGGCGCGGCGATTCATGATTCCGGGGATCTTTTACGGTGGTGATCGAGTGGCGGCAGGTCGCGCCCGATATCCATGCTTCAGTGACCACCTCGACGCGCGCGACGCGCTGACCGCCGATCACTGGGCATTTCGCGCCGACCGCGCGTCGCACCCGCTGGTCATCGGCTGGACCGAGACCGAGTGTGTCGCGCTCGCGACCGACGACCGGTCGGTGCTTGGACCAAGCGGGCTGGGCTTTCATGGGAACGCGAGCGGCGCCGGGCTGCTCCTCAATTTCCCGGCACGCGAGGAGCCGGTGACCTATGTCGGCCGTGATGCGCCGGCCCCGCCCGAGGTCGTCCTCCATCATTGGCAGGCGGGCGAGATCGCGACCATCAGCTTCCAGGTATTTGTCGGGGGATCTGATCCGCACCACTACGATGGGCTGGTGCGGCGGTTGTACGCCGAGGCGCAGGAACGGCATAGCCTGCAGCCATGGATGTCGACCGAGGCCGCGGCGGCGCTCACTGCACACGGGCTGTACCGCTGGCATTATCAGCCGGATGCGGACGCACTGACTGAGACGATTGCGTTTGACGCGGGGTCTCACGGCGCGGACGGAGAATGTTCAGACTGTGCCGCGGCGGCATACGCCTTGCTGACCTACGGTCGGGCGCAGGAGAACTGGGCCTGCGCTGAGGCGGCGGTAGCCGTGCTCGACAGGATCGCGGGCGAGGCGGCGGCGGGCGGGGCCGAGGCGACCCTGTTCCTCACGCGGGCGCTGGTGTTCGATGAGGCACTGGGCCACGACCATCCGTTATGGGAGGCGGCCATCGTGTCGGTCCTCACTGAGGTGGCGGGTCAGTGTGATGAGGATGGAGCCGGTGACCTGCTCTGGATCCCGGCTTTGCTGGCGGCTGCGGCCTATCTCGAGGGCGTTGATGTGGTGGGGGCGGCAGAACTCGCCGGCGGGCACTACGCCAGCCTGATCGAGGATGACTTCACCAGGGATCTGGATGACGATCGCGGTGCGCCGTCTTCGATGGACGCGGCCCGCGCTGTCGTGGCGTATGTCGCCCTGTTCGAGGCCACGGGAGCGCCGGAATGGCTGCGGGTCGCGCAGCGCGCGGCCGATTGGATGATGACCTTTCGCTTCGCCTATAACGTCGACTTTCCGGCGCATACGGTCCTTGATACATACGAGTTTCGAAGCCGCGGGGCGGACGTCGTTTCGCCGCGCAACCAGCGCCTCAGCGCGCAGGCGTTGATCTGCCTGCCGGAGATGATCAGGCTGGCGCGGCACACCGGTGACGACTATTATCTCGAGCGGACGCGGGACAACCTCGCCTGCTTTTTGCAGTTCATCGCGCGAGAGGACGGCGACTTCAACGCCGGCAAGGGCATGACGAGCGGCGAGTTTTACTACACGCGCGGGCTGCAACCGGTTGGAACGATTGCGCCGGTCTCGAACGCCCGCAACGCGGGCCTGGTGCTGTATGCCTGCCAGGCCGGGTTGTCGGTGGAGCCATGAAGCGGCTGAGCGCGGCGATCGCGGTTTTCGGGCTCGTGCTGGTGCTGTCGGCCTGCGGCTCGGCGGGTGCAGCGACACGGCCGAGCCTGTCGAGTCGGAGTACAGCGGCGAGCACTGACTCGCCTTCGGCGGAGCCATCGGTATCGGTGTGGCCATCGGCGACGGTGGTGCCCACGACGACGTCATCGCCCGCGCCTGCCTCCAGCGGGTCAACCAACGACCCGGGCTACATGCCGGCGCTGGCGTCCATCCAGATGGTCACCGCGCGGCTCGGCTGGGCGGCCGGGTCACACAATATTTATGCCACGAGCGACGGTAGCCACTGGGCGTCGCAGTATCAGTCGACGAATGATTACGCCGGCGTCGATTTCATCAGCACCACGACGGGGTGGGTCGTCGGCCTGCACGAGTTGCTGGGCACGGTCGATGGTGGCCACACCTGGCACCAGCTGGGTGAGGCGGCCGCGCCGATCCGGTCGGTGCATTTCATCAACGCATCGCAGGGCTGGGGGATTAGCGGCGGGTTGGACGTCCAGGCCTTTCATGGACGGCTGGTGCCGGACTCAGCGGGTACGCTGGTGACGACCAATGACGGCGGGCACTCGTGGAGCAACATGAACAGTCCGGTAGATGCGCAGACGGTGTGTTTCAGTGACGCCGGACATGGATGGCTTGGCACGACGGCGGGAACCGTGTATGCCAGCAGCGATGGTGGCCGGTCATGGACGCGCTCGGTCCAGATGCCGGGCGAGCAGCCGGGGCTCCCGGGGCGGACATTGATCGAATGCGCCGCGCCGTCGGCGCTCTGGGCCATGTACGCGCCAGGAGGCGCCGCGGCCGGGTCCTCGCCTTATGTCGTGTACGCGACGGCTAATGGCGTCGATTGGCGCGCGGTGATGTCGGGGTTGATCCAGACGACGCCGCCCACGCCACAGGGATCGGGGAGTTATCCAGGGAGCTTCAGCGTGATCGATCCGAGCGACGCGGTGTTCGTTGGCGATACCGCGGCGGCGGACCGGGCGGAGGTCGTGGTTGCCAGTAACGGCGGAGCCACGCTGCGCCGATCGACCGGGGTCGAGGCCACCGAGACGTTTGATGCGGCCTTCCTCACGACCTCGACCGGATGGGTGCTGACCCGGAGTGGGTCAGGCAATTACATGATCGAGGCGACGTTCGACGGCGGTGCCCATTGGTCGCCACAGCTGTCGGTCACCGAGCAGTCGCCGGGCTAATGCTGCTCGGGCTCGACGTGGGCATCACCGGCACGCGGGCTCTCGCCATCGACGAATCGGGAACGGTGCGCGCCTCGGCGTTTGTTGGATACGGCATTCACCGGCCGCGACCAGGATGGACGGAGCAGGACCCGCTCGAGTGGTGGGCGGCCGCGCAGGAGGCGCTTGCGCGGGTGGCCGGGGAGGTCGGCGGGGTCGGCCTGGTCGGCGGGGAGGTGACCGCGATCGGCCTCAGCGGACAGATGTCGGGGTCGGTGTTCCTGAATGCGGCCGGCGAGGTGATACGCCCTGCCCTGCTCTGGAATGACCAGCGAACCGGGCCGCAGTGCGCGGAGATCACGGAGCGCGTCGGGGCGGAGCGGCTGATCGAGCTCACCGGCAATCCGGCATGGACCGCGATGCAGGCGCCGAAAATCCTGTGGCTTCGAGATGTCGAGCCGGTGCAGTACCGGCATGTCAGGCGCGTGTTGCTGCCGAAGGACTACATCCGCCTGCGGCTCACGGGTGAGCTGGCGACGGATGTGGCCGATGCCTCGGGGTCGTTGCTGCTTGACTCGCGACGGCGCGCATGGTCGGCGGAGGTGCTCGACGCGCTGGGGATTCCGGCGGCGTGGCTGCCGTCGGTCAGCGAGAGTTGTGTGATCGCAGGTGGGTTGCGGCCGTCGGTGGCGGCGAGCCTGGGGCTGCCGGCGGGGTTGCCGGTCGCCGCGGGGGCAGGGGATGCGGCGGCCGCGGCGATCGCCACCGGGATTGTGCGAAGCGGACTCATCAGTGTGGCGATTGGATCGTGTGGCATGTTGGTGGCGCATCGAGATGGGTTCGGCGTTGACGGCAGTGGCCGAGTGGGCGCGATGTGTTCGGCGGTGCCGGGGCGATATCTCGTGGTGTCACTGACGCTGGCGGCCGGTGCGGCGTGGCGGTGGTGGCGCGACCTGCTTGGCGGAGATGTTGATTACGAGAGGTTGGGGAGGCTTGCGGAGAGCTCGGCGGTCGGAGCGCGTGGTTTGTTTTTTCTCCCCTATCTCAATGGTGGGTGGCCGCCCCACGATCCAGATGGGGTGGGCCGGGGCGCCTTCGTTGGGCTTGGGGCGCACCATGATCAAGGTGACCTGACGCGCGCGGTGATGGAAGGGGTTGTTTTCAGTCTGCGCGACGGGCTCGATGCGATGCGAGAGATGGGGGTCGCGATTGAGCGGGTTCGCGTTAGTGGCGGCGGAGCGCGGAGCCACGTGTGGCGGCAGATGCTGGCGGATGTGTTTGGCCTGCCGGTGGAGACGATGGCTTCCGAAGAAGGACCGGCGGTTGGCGCGGCGCTGGTGGCGGGGGTTGCGGTGGGTGAGTATCGGGCTGTGACCGAGGCGTGCGATCGGACGGTGCGAACGGGCGAGGTCATCGAGCCGGACGCGGGGCGCGCGGCGCGCTATGGGGAGCTGCTTCATCGGTTTCGGGCACTGGTGCGGGCGACCCAGGGGGTGGCCAGTCCCGGGCGGACGCGCGGGGGTTGATTGCGGAGGGATCGCGCGGGCGACGGGCTGGCTGGCGGGGGTTTATGCTTGCGAGCGTGGCGCAGGCATTTCGCCCAGGGGAGCCGGTAGAGGATCCAGGAGTCTACACCTGCAACGGGCCATGCCGGCACACATGGATCGCGCAGGGGCGCGCGGCGGACATGGTAACGCGCCAGGGATCGACCATGGCGCGCGCCGCCTATCCGAGATTGGCGGCGGGATGCCTGGGGGGCGGCTGGGTGCGTGGGGTGGAGTCGCCCTCGGGGTGGGCGGAGATTCCGAACCGGATGGGAAAGCCCGCCGGGTAAGGGGGAGGATCGGGGCGTCGGGATTCGAACCCGAGTTCTCGCGCTCCCAAAGCGCGCGCGTTAAGCCAGGCTACGCTACGCCCCGCAGCGAGCATTCTACGTGCGACCATTGCGTCATGCCCATCGTCATCGCCGCCATCATCCTGGTCACCGCCGCCGCCCTCCTCGCCTTTCGCTGGTTTCACCGGTATCGATACACCGAGGCTTGGCGCAGGAGTGAGTTTCGCGGGGCCGCCTTCGGCATGCTGATGTGGTTCGGGGGTATCTTCGGCCACCGCGCACCACCGCCGCCCCAGGCCAAGGTCGAGTTCGCCTCCGGCCGCGCGGTGGCCGACCCCCCAACCGAGCCGACCGCCTCAGGCGGCCCGCCGCTCCCGCAGGACACTCCTGACGATAAACAATAGGTTGGCCGGCCGCTCCGCGAGCCGCCGCATCAAGTACGGATACCACTCCGTCCCATACGGAACATAAATCCTGACCCGGTAGCCCTCCCGCAACAACCGCTCCTGTAGGTCACGCCGGATTCCATACAGCAGCTGGAACTCGAACCGATCCGGCGCAAGCTCCCGCTCGCGAGCCACCCGTATCGTGGCCTCGATCAGGCGGTCATCGTGCGTCGCGATGGCCGGGTAAACACCTCCCGCCAAAAGCGCGCGCATCGCCTCCTCATACTTCGCGTCGACGTCAGCCTTCTTCGGGTAGGCAACCGTCTCCGGCTCGTCGTATGCTCCCTTCACCAGCCGCACGCGTACCGCCGCCGCATTCGCGCGCGCGACATCGCCCATCGTGCGATACAGGTAGCTCTGCAAAACCACCCCACAGTTCGGGTAGCGCTGATGCATCTCCAGCACGATGTCCAAAGTCCGTTGCGTATAAGCCGACCCCTCCATGTCGATTCGCACGAAGTTATCGAGCTCCCGCGCGCGCTCCAGTACGCGCCCCAGCAGTTCGCGGCACAACCCCGGCGAGATATCGAGTCCCAGCTGCGTCAGCTTGACCGAGACATTCGCGTCCAGCCGCTCGGCGGCTATCCGCTCGAAGGCGGCGAGGTAATCCTCCGTCGCCGCGCGCGCGGCTCGTTCTTCGCTGACGTTCTCCCCCAGGTGGTCCAGGCTCGCCGTCGAACCCCGCGCATTGATCGCCTGGACCACGCGCACCGCGTCATCGAGCCGGTCCCCGGCGACAAATCGATAAGCGAGCGACGCCGTCAACGGCTGGCGCGTTACAAACCGCTGCAGCCCTCGCCGACGCGACAGATAGCTGAAGGACGCCCTCAGCACGTCATCGCGGCATCGAACGCACCATGCACCTCGAGCGCGTTCACGGCGCGCGCGCGATGGCTCAGCAGGTTCTTTTCCTCGATCGTGAGCTCCGCCATGCGGCGGCCGTCCGCCAGCTGAAAGATCGGGTCAAACCCGAACCCGCGCCGTCCGCGGGGCTCCGGCGCAATCGTCCCCGCCAGCACGCCCTCCCCTTCGAAGCTCCGCCGGTCGGGCAGGACCATCACCGCGACACAGCGATAGGTCGCCGCCGGCGCGCTCGCGGCACGATCCCCCAGCGCCGCGAGCACGGCCGCGATCAGCGCCTCGCTATCGCCCTTCTTCGCAGCGCCGGCAAACCGTGCCGAGTGCACCCCAGGCTTGCCGTCCAGCGCCACGACCTCCATCCCCGAGTCATCACCCAGTGCCGGCAACTGGCTCAGCCGCGCGCCCGCCTCTGCCTTCTTTCGGGCATTCTCCGCGTAGGTCGAACCGTCCTCCTCGACCTCGAGCACGATCCCGGCCTCGACCGGGCTCAGTAGTTCCATCGGCAACTCGGCCAGCAGGGCGCGCAACTCCGCCAGCTTCCCCGCATTATTCGTGGCGAGCAGCAGTTGCTTCAGCGCAGTTTCAGCGCCTTGCGTTGCGCCTCGACCAGCTCGAGTGTCCCCTTGATTGCCAGCTTCAGCATCTGATCCATCTCCGAGGGCGCGAAGGGTTCCTGCTCGGCGGTGCCCTGGATCTCGATGAATCGCCCATCCTCCGCCACCACGCAGTTCATGTCGGTCTGCGCCGCAAAGTCCTCGAGGTAGTTCAGGTCGAGGCGTGGCTGTCCTTGGACGATGCCCACACTGATCGCGGACACAAAATGCCGGATCGGCAAGACCCGCAGCTGCTTGCGCTCGATCGCCTTCTGCAGCGCGAGGTACAGGGCGACGAACCCGCCAGTGATCGAGGCGGTCCGCGTTCCCCCATCGGCCTGCAGCACGTCGCAGTCCACCATGATCGTCTTCTCCCCCATCAGCGGCATGTCGATCGCCGCCCGCAAGGCCCGGCCGATCAGCCGCTGGATCTCCTGGGTGCGGCCGTCCACCCGCCCGGTCCTGGCCTCGCGTGCCGTCCGCTGCTGCGTGGCACGCGGCAGCATCGAATACTCGGCGGTGACCCAACCCTCGCCGGTCCCCTTCTTGTGCGGGGGCGGCTTGTCGTCCCAGCTCGCGGTGCACAACACCCGCGTATCGCCCATGTTGATCAGGGCCGAGCCTTCGGCATACAGGTTTACGCCGGTTTCGATCGTCACCGGCCGGAGCTGATCGGGCGCCCGGCCGTCGGGTCGTGTTTGAGCCAACGCCGTCTATCTTCGCAGAGCGCGGATAACCAGGATGCTGATCTCGAACAGGATGATGAGCGGCGCGGTCAGCAGCGTCGGCGTAAACGGGTCAACCCCGGGAGTCACCATGTTCGCGCCGGCAAAAATCCCGAGCCAGAACTTGAACCGGTTGCGCGACAAGAACTTGGCACTCACGATCCCGGCGATTCCGAGCATCGTCATCGCCAGCGGCAGCTCAAAGGTGATGCCGAAGATGACAATCAGCAAGAGGGCAAAGTTGATGTAGCTCGAGGCGATCGCCAGGTATTGGATGTCGCTGGTCCCGAAACTCACCAGGAATCGCAGCGCGATCGGCATCGCGAAGAACGCGAACCCGATCCCAATCGCGAACAGGGCCACCGCCGAGGCGACGAATCCAACCGCGAACCGTCGCTCGTTGCGATGCAGGCCCGGGGCCACGAAGGTCCAGACCTGCCAGAGGATCACCGGGCTCGCCAGGATGAAGCCGGTGAAGATGCCGACCTTGAAGTAGAGAAAGAACTTATCGATCGGCGCCGTGAAATAGAGCGGCTTCCCCGGACCCAGCACGTGCTTGACCGGGCCCAGGACGATGTCCAGGATGAAGCCCGAGATGAGGAACCCCACGACCGTGGCGACCGCCCAGGCAATCAGCGAAATGATGAGCACGCGCCGCAACTCCTCGAGGTGCTCGATGACCGTCATCCGCCGCTCGTCTTCCGGGGTGACTAGCGTGGGCTTGGCCATTACTCTCCTCCCCCGCCCGCCAGGGCGGGAAGGTCAGGACTGGATATCGGGGGAGGGCGTCGGCTTGACGTCTGAACTGGGCGGCGGGGGGATGTCGGCACTCGAGGAGGGCTTGATGTCCGCGGCGGGGTTCGGCCTGATGTCGGCGCCCGGCGCGGGCGTGACATCCGGCGCGTAGCGGTTCCCGGTCTCGGGCTGGCTGGTTCCGGCGCTACGCCGGATCTCGTCCTGGAATTCCGACGACTGCTTGCGAAACTCGTGCATCGCCTTCCCCACCGCGCTACCGATCTCAGGGAGCTTGCCCGGGCCCCACACGATCAACACCACGATGAGAATCAGGAGCAGGGCGGGCCAGTGACCGAGTCCAGGCATTGTAATAGCTCCTTTGGTTCTGATTATACCCGCGCTTCCGCAGGACTCCTGAGATCGAACTGAGAGTCGCCAGGCGTCCTAGCTGATCTCTTCCTGGACCGTGACAGAGGTCATCTTGTCGCCTTGCTTGATCTTCAGGACGGCGTCCATGCCGGTCTGGACATACCCGAAGAGGTTGTACAGCTTCTGGAGCTTGGCCGTGTCATCGACGGTGCAGATGAAGAACTGGCTCCCGTTGGTATTGGGGCCCGAGTTCGCCATCGCCAGCGCACCCGCCGTGTACTGCCCCTTGACCGGCTCGTCGTTGAACTTGTAGCCGGGACCACCCGAGCCGGTGCCCTGCGGGTCGCCGCCCTGGATGACGAAGTCTGCGACCACCCGGTGGAAGGTGAGGCCGTCATAAAACCCGTTGCGCGTGAGGAAGACAAAGTTGTTGACGGTGTTGGGGGCTAGCTGCGGATCCAGGCACAGCGTGATGTCGCCCTGGGTCGTCTTCATGGTCACCAGGTAATGATGCGCGGGATTGATCGTCACCAGAGGCGGGGCACTATATGCTCGCTTCCCCGCATCCCCCGCCACCGCCGTCAGCGCCGGACCAAAATGGAGCCCGCCGCAGCTGGCGCTCGAGGCCGCTGCGCTCACGCTCGTGCCCGCCGTTGCGCTGGCTGCGCCGGACGGCGAACCGCCCGTGCTGCTGGTTGGTCCGCCCCCCGCTGTTCGTTGGACATAGAAACCCAGGCCGAGTATAAACACCAGGACCACCCCGAGCGTGGCCAGCATCGCCGGGACCGGCGGCCGCGGACGCTGACTCACCCGAGCTCCTCCCAGCAGGGCATGTCGGCGGCGGCCTCGCGCGCGTGATAGGTCAGGATCATCTGCGCGCCGGCGCGGCGGATCCCAAGCAGGATCTCCCGAATAACGCGCCGTTCGTCGATCCAGCCGTTGGCGGCGGCCGCCTTCACCATGGCGTACTCCCCGCTCACGTTGTAGGCGGCGACCGGGACGTCGGTCGACTCGACCACGGCGCGGATCACATCGAGGCAGGACAGCGCCGGCTTGACCATGACGATGTCCGCGCCCTCCGCGATGTCCAGTCGCGCCTCGCGGACCGCCTCCCGCGAGTTCCCCGGGTCCATCTGGTATCCGCGCCGATCCCCGTGGCGCGGCGCCGATCCGGCCGCCTCGCGAAAAGGCCCGTAAAACGCCGAGGCGTACTTGGCCGCGTAGGCCAGGATGGCTCGATCGTCGAAGCCGCCCTCATCGAGCGCCGAGCGGATCGCCTGCACCTGGCCGTCCATCATGCCCGAGGGGGCGATGACATCCGCCCCCGCCGCCGCCTGCGACTGCGCGATGCGCCGATAGATGGCGAGCGTCGGATCGTTGGCCACGGTTTCGCCCTCAAGCACCCCGCAGTGCCCGTGATCGGTGTACTCGCAGAGGCAGAGGTCGGCGATCAGCAGGGCTTCGGGGCCGAAGGCGTCGCGCAGCTGCCGGAGCGCCTGCTGGACGATGCCGTCATCGTCCCAGGCACCCGAGCCCTCGGCATCCTTGTGCGCCGGAATGCCGAAGAGGACAAACCCGCGGACCCCGACTCGGATCGCCGACTCGACCTCGCGGGTCAGCGAGTCGAGGCTGTGCTGAAACTGGCCGGGCATCGCCTTGAGCGGCTCAGCCCGCTCGATCCCCTCGCGCACGAAGAGCGGATAGATGAGGTCATCCGGGGCGATCCGCGTCTCGCGCGTGAGGCGCCGGAGCGTCGGTCGCGACCGCAGTCGCCGGGGCCGTTCCGTGGGAAAACTCATGTTCGAATGGAAGTCCGGTAGCGCGCCAGGGCGTCGACCAGCCCGCGCGCCGTGTACTCCTGCGCGATGATATCAACCCGCAGTCCATGCTCGCGCGCGGTGGCGGCGGTGATCGGACCGATGCACGCGACCTGGCATCGCACCGGGATGGCGGCCGGTGCCAATGCCGCCACGAAATTGCGAACCGTCGATGAACTGGTGAAGGTGACAACGTCGACCTCCGCCAGTGTCGCCGGCAGCCGCCCCGAGAGGCCGGGGGGCGGCGCCGCCCGGTACGTCTCAATGATGTCGACCCGGGCCCCCTGCGCCCGCAACCGGTCAGGCAGGGCGTCCCGGCTCCCCGCCGCCCGCGGCAGCAGGACACGCGTCCCAGGGCCCACCCCGGCCGGCATCGCGTCCGCCAGCGCTTCCGCGACAAAGCGCTCCGGCACGAGGGCCGCCTCGACGTGATGCTGCCGCAGTCGCGCGGCCGTCTCGGGCCCGATCGCCGCCACCTTCGCTCGACGCGGAAACTCGCGGCCGGCCTCCCCCAGGATCTGAAAGAATCGGTCGACGCCGTTGGCACTGGTGAAGATCACCCAGTCGAACGCCTCCAGGTCCTCCACCTGGCCTGCTAGGACCGGCAATGGCTCGATCACGATCACCGGGCAGAGCACGACCTGCGCGCCCCGCGCTTCCAGCATCTGGGTCAGCCCGGCGGCCTGCTCGTCGGCGCGGGTCACCATCACGCGCACGCCGTTGAGCTCCCCGGTTCCGTCGCGATCATCCCCCAGCAGCGCGATCGCCCCCTGCGCGCGCAGCAACGCCAGGACATCCGCCACCACGGCCGCGTCCCCCTCCCCCCTGGCGCTGGCGCGGACGACCCGCGTCCCGTCCTCGGTCAGGACGACCGCCTGGAGGCTGAGCGCGTTCCCGTCGACCATTCCGTGGGCGCCAATCGCCGAGAGGCACCCACCGCCCAGGCCGCGAAGCACCGCACGCTCCGCCTCGACCGCCCGCCGGGTCCCCAGGTCGTCAACCGTCCGCGCCACAGCCTCCGCCTGGCTGCCCGCCTGCGCCTGGAGCGCGAGCGCCCCCTGCCCAGGGGCCGGCAGCATCGCCTCGTACGCGAGGAACTCATGCACCTCACCGAGGCGGCCCAGCCGTTCGACCCCCGCCGCCGCCAGGATCACGGCATCGACGCTACCGTCGCGCACGCGCGTCAGCCTGGTGTCGACGTTGCCCCGGATGGGGACCGGCTGAACGTCGGGCCGTTGCGCCAGCAGCTGCGCGACGCGGCGCGGACTCCCGGTCCCGACCCGGGCTCCGGGCGGTAACCCCGCGAGCGTCTGGCCGTCCCGGCTGATCAGGACATCGCGCGCATCAGCCCGCGTCAGGAAGGCCGCCAGCGTGAGGCCGGGCGTCTCCACGGTGGGCAAATCCTTGGTCGAGTGGACGGCCAGCTCAGCCCGACCATCGAGGAGCGCCTGCTCTAGCTCCTTGACGAACACGCCCTCCTGCGGCGCGTCCGTGAGCGGAAGCGACTGGCGCCGATCCCCCAGGGTCTCTACCGCCTGCAGCACGAAGTCATGCGCGGGCTGCCGGCGGGACAGCGCCTCGAGCGCGAGCCGGGACTGGGCCATCGCGAGCTTGCTCCCGCGGGTGGCCACCCGGAATCTCACAGCCGTGGCCTCCGCGGGTTAGCTTCGGCGGCTGACGACATAGGCGGTGAGCGTCTCGAGCGCGTCTTTCGCGGGCGACGGTGGCAGTCCGGCCAACTCCGCGCGCGCCTTTTCCCCGAAGCGCAGCGCGTGCTCGTAGGACTCCTCGATCCCCCGGGAGCGTCGGACAAGCGTCACGACTTCGGCATAGTCCGCGTCGGTGATGACCGGCTTCGCGAGGATCCGCTTGAGATCGGCCCCCACGGCCGGGTCGTCGAGCGCGATCATCAGCGGCAGCGTCACCGTGCCCTGCTTGAGGTCGTTGCCGACCGGCTTGCCCACCTCCTCCTCGGTCGCGAGGTAATCGAGCACGTCATCCGCAATCTGGAACGACATGCCGAGGAAGTGCCCGAAGCGCCGCATCGCCTCCACCTGCGACGCAGGCAGGTAGGCCAGCGTGGCTCCGCAAAAGGTCGAGGCCGCCAGCAACGCGGCGGTCTTCCGTTCGATCTTCTCGTAATACTCCTCGACCGACTGGTCGTAGCGACGCTGGCTGGTGAGCTGCAGCATCTCCCCAAAACAGATCGTCATGACCGTCTGCGAGAGGAGGGCGTCGATACTGGTGATGCCGATCTGCGACATCAGGTTGGCGCCCTTGGCGAAGTAGTAATCGCCAATGATGATCGCGGGGTTCGGACCCAGGGTCTCGTGGATCGTCCGCAGCCCCCGCCGCGTCGGCGCCCGATCGATCAGGTCATCGTGGACCAGGGTCGCGTTATGAATGAATTCCAGCGCCATCGCTGCCCGGTGCACGTCATCGATGTTTTTGGGTTGGCCGAGATTCGCCGCCAGGAAGACCAGCGCCGGGCGAAGCCGCTTGCCGCCCGCGTCAAGGACGTGCTCCATCGCCTCCGCCAGCGGCCCCAGGTCAGCATGAACCGTTGCCCGAAGCCGGATCTCGAAGTCGGCCAGCTCCTCTTTGATCGGCTGGATGAAGTCCGTGCCCGTCATGGTGGCTGTCATGCCGCGCCTTGCTTGCCGCTCAGCCCTTCGACGATCTCGAGGCGCACCGATCTGACCGGCGGGAGGTCCTGGCCGAAAAGGATCCGGGCCGTCTCCAGGAACCGCTCCGGCGACCCGGTCACGTAGATCTGGTGCCGGGCCGTCTCATGCTCCGCCGACTGCAGCCCATTGGCGGCCAGGCTGCGCTTCGTTTTGGCCGCTGTCGTCTCGGCTGAGTCCACGATCGTCATACGGTCTCCGGTGATCTTGCGGATCAGGGGTCGCAGCAATGGGTAATGGGTGCACCCCAGGATCAGGGTGTCCGCCTCGTACTCCTGGATCTCCTGCAGGACATCCCGGAGCGCGCGCTCCGCCTCCGGGGAGTCCGACTTGCCGGCCTCGACCAGCTCGACCAGGTCAGGCGCGGCCTTCGGCAGGACGCCGATGGTTGGGTTTGCCTCCTTGATGGCGTGGAGGTAGGCCTGGCTCTGCAGGGTGCCCTCGGTCGAGATGACACCGACCCGCTTGTTGTGGGTCGCCTCCACGGCCGCCTGGGCGCCGGGTGTGATCACCCCGATGATCGGGATGTCGAAGACCTCCCGGGCCGCGTTGAGCGCCGCGGCGGTCGCCGTGTTGCAGGCGATCACCACCAGCTTGACGTCAAGCTCCTGGAGGAAGCGAATGATGTTGAGGGAGAATTCGCGAACCTGTGCCTGGTAGCGCGGGCCGTAGGGAAAGTGGCCGAGATCGGCAAAATAGATCGTCGACTCGTCCGGAAGCTGCCGCTGCAGCTCGCGGAGAACGGTGAGCCCGCCCACCCCAGAGTCAAAGACGCCGATGGGCCGCGGGTCACTCATCCGTTGCCCATGTTAACAAGGCCTATTCCTATTCAACGCTAGGGAACCTCGATCCGGCAATCGGGCGATGGCCGTACCGCTGCGCGGCGGGCTGCCGGGCGCAAGCCGCCTCACGTTTTGCAGTTGTACCGGCGATGAAGCCCCACGTTCGTCGCGGTCGCGTCGCCAAAGAGAAGCGCATCGAGCGTGCCCGGGCCCGCGCGGCTGCCCCCAAAAAGCAAGCGGCCTAACCTCCTGCCGGGTAACAACTCGGTTACGACCGCCCCCCCGGCTGAACTGCCCTTTGGCCCGATAACGCCCTCGGGCAGCTAAGGGCGATAGACCAGGCTCGAAAACTGCCCATCAGCGCTGGGCGCTTTTCGCGCCACCGTTTCCGGGATCTTTACGCCTCACCGCTACCCTGCTCACCCTGCGTCCACAAATTGTTACGGGGCCTTTCGAGCGACCAGATTCTCTCGCCCTTTCCTACCCATCGGCAGGGACCCCTTCTCTCCCTGAGTTGATCGCGCACCTTCACCCATCCGGGCGGGTTGTTTGCGCCCGGGTATATGGCGAAGATGGCCGAACTTAGCAATTTGTCCAAGGAAGGTGGCGGAAAGTGAAACTAGCCGGAATCGCGCGGGGGGTTCGCCCGGGGCTGATGGCCTTGAGCCTGGCGGTCGGGACCCTCGTCGCCGGCCAGGTGGCCGCCTCGGCGGACAGCAGCATGAACGTGCCGGTGATGGCCCAGCAGGATGGCGCCTGGGGCGCCGCCCCGCTCGGGTTCTCCCCGACGGATACGATCGCCTCCGCCGGCTGCGCCATTACCGCCGTGACCATGATGCTCCGCTACTACGGCATCAACACCGATCCTGGCGCCTTCAACAGCTGGCTGAACGGCAACGGGGGCTATGTCAGCACTGACCAGCTCACCTGGAACGCGGTGACCGCGTACACCAATGGCCGGGTGGCGTTCTCCGGCTGGCTCGGCCCGGACATGGACGCCATCCGCGGCGAACTCGACGCTGGGCGGCCGGTCGTCGCCGAGGTCAGCCTTAGCGGCAACCAGCACTTCGTCCTCCTGACCGGCTATTCCACCGAGGGGGGCCTCATCATCAATGACCCCTGGTTCGCTGACACCCTCAATTTCAGTGACCGCTACGGCGAGCCGTCCACCGGCATCCTCTCGATCCGCACCTTCATGCCCCAGGAGCCCGGTGGGACCCGGGGGATCGGGCGGGTGAGCTGGATCGCCAATGCTGCAGCCGCTGTACATCTAGCGCGATAACCAGGGCTTCGGGCTCGAGCCGCCAGCCCTCCAGGTACTGCGGGTACTTCCGCGCCAGCGCCGCCAGCGCGCGCCGGTGCTCCGGGCCGTCCTCCAGTAGCCGCGACGGGCCCCGCAGGATGACCCACCACAGGCGACGCCAGTCCTCCTCGTAATGATCAACGAGCAGCACCGAGTCCGGGTTCGCCACCACGTTTCGAACGCGACGCAGAGCCAATGGCTCAGCCTGCTTGGGCTTGGCATCGATGGCCTGATACACGGTCTCCGCGGTCAAGACGAAGCAGACCGGGATCACCGACGGCCGTGGACCGTCGCTGGTGGCGAAGTGCCCGACCCGGGCGTGGGTGAGCTTCCGTCGCACGGCGGCGTCAATGATCACGATGCGGACATAATCCTCTAGATGGCGCTCCTGCTGCGCGAAGCCGACGTCCGGGGACTGGTCGACATTCGCGATGCGCTCGACGCCCTGGACTTCGCGTTCGCGGAGTGGGCGGGGGGCCGCGCCCAGAACCAGCCGCGCCGGCGCGTGACCGGCGGCAGCACCACCCTGGCGACCATGTCGGCGGCACTGCCGGCCCGAAATCTGATCGGTTACAAGGCCTACACCGCCGGAAAATCCGGCGCGAGCTTCTGGGTCCATCTCTTCGATGCTTCGGACGGCCACCTCCTGGCCATCATCGAGGCGGACTGGCTGGGCGCCCTCCGGACCGGCGCTGTCTCGGGACTCGCCACTCGCGCGCTCGCCCGACCGAAGGCGTCGATCCTGGCCATCGTCGGCGCTGGTCATCAGGCTCTCACCCAGGCCCTGGCGGTGGCGGCAGTCCGGCCCCTCACCGAGATCCGGTTGCTGAACCGAAACCCGGAGCACCGGGCGCGGTTCAAGACCGAGCTCAGCGGGCAACTCCCCCAGCTGCGGGTCATCGAGGCCGAGTCGACCCGCGACGGCCTTCACGGCGCGGATGTCATTACGACCATCACCTCGACCGGCACACCGCTCTTCCCGGGCAGCTGGATCGAGTCCGGTCAGCACCTGAACGCGGCCGGCTCGAACTACCCCACCCGCCGCGAGCTCGACGCCCGGGCGGTCGGGCGGGCCGACCTCGTGGTGGTCGACGACGTGGAGGCAGCCCGGCTCGAGGCCGGCGACCTCCTGATGGCCGAGCAGGAGGGGACGCTGGGCTGGGGTGGAGTCCATTCCCTTCGTGAGGTGATCGCGGGAACCGTGGCTCGAAGCCAGCCCGACGACGTGACCCTGTTCAAGTCGGTCGGCCTCGCGCTCGAGGACGTCGCCCTGGGGTCCGTCGTCCTGGACCGGGCCCGAGACCGTGGCGTCGGCGAGAACGTCGCCCTGTAGCCGGGCCGAGTTTTAACAACATTCGGGTTTGTGTTGACTTTTCTTGACACTTGCCCTATATCGATTCCAGCAAACATGAGTGCGCGTGAATGGGCTGAGGTGCGAATTGTCGAGCTGCTTGCCTCGCTCTTCGCGGTCAGCCTGCTCATCGGCGGCATGCTCGCCGGCCTCCCCTTCCTTAAGGAGCGGATCGCCGAAGTCCTTCTCTATAGCGTCTGCTGCATCAGCGCCGTCTTCATGCATGCCGCGCTCGACCTGTCGTTCCGGGGCGGCCGCAGGCTGGTCCGCGCCTTGGTCCTGGCGCCCTCGCCCGAACCGGTCCTCGAACCCGCACCAGCCTGAGGCCGCGCCGCCTGCCGGAATCCTATACGTGATATCGGGAATATCACAAAGAAGGCATGAAGCATGATAGGATACGCCCGGTAGGTCATCGGCGGCCGTCCGCCGCCAGTTCCAGGAGGAAGCGATGGGATATCTGAGAGGAGTCATGCACGGGTTGGTGATCGGCGGGGCGGTTGCGCTGATGTACGCGCCCAAGCCCGGTCGCCAGATGCGGTCAGATTTGAGCGACCGGCTCGACCAGATGCGGGGACAGATGCAGCCCGTCATCGATCAGGCGCAGGGTGTCGTGGAGTCCGCCCGCCCGCAGGTTGAGCGGGGTATTTCGAAGGCGCAGCAGCAGGCCTCGAAGATTACGCGGCGCGACGGCAACGCATCGGGATCGTCCTATGCCGGGCCGGCGAGCGTCGGCAGCGGCGGCGTCCCGGGTCCCGGCGTCTAACACCCCGACAAAAGGACCCGCGGCGGCGACCGATAAAATGACGCCGTGGCCCTGAACGCGGAGGCAGTCATCGTTGCCGGTGGGACGCGCACAGCCATCGGCAAGTTCGCCGGCTCGTTCAAGGATCTGCCCACGTCGGACCTCGGTGCCGCAGCCATTCGGGCGGCCGTGACCCGCGCCGGCATCGAGCCGAACGCGGTCGACGAGGTCATCCTGGGCTGCGTCGGCCAGGTTGGCGAGGACGCGTTCAACGCCCGGCTCGCGACCCTCAAGGCAGGGCTGCCGGAAAGCACGACGGCGTACAACGTTAACCGCCTCTGCGGCTCCGGCCTCCAGGCGATCAACAGCGCCGTGCACGAGATTCGCCAGGGCGAGGCGCAGGTCGTGGTGGCCGGCGGCAACGAGAACATGTCGATCCAGCCCTACCTCCTCCCCCGCAACCAGGTCGGCTGGCGCCTCGGCGAAGCGACCCTGATCGACGGCACGCTTTCGCTGGTGACGGACCCCTTCGGCCGCTACCAGATGGGATGCACGGCCGAGAAAGTCGCAGACCGCTACGGGGTCTCACGCGAATCCCAGGATGCCTTTGCGGCGGAAAGCCAGCGTCGTGCCGCAGCGGCCATCGCGGAGGGCCGGTTTGCGGAGCAGATCACCCCGGTGGAGATTCCTCAAAAAAAGGGTGAGCCCGTTGTAGCGAAAACTGATGAGCATCCACGAGCGGGCACCACCGCCGAGTCACTGGCGCGCCTCAAGCCCGCCTTTCGCGAGGGCGGGAGCGTGACGGCGGGCAACTCCTCGGGGATCAACGATGCCGGTGCCGCCGTGGTGGTCATGCGAAAGGCAAAAGCTGATGCACTCGGTATCCAGGCCCAGCTGGAGTGGGTCGCCGATGCGGTCGCGGCCATCAGTCCCGAGATCATGGGCGTGGCGCCTATCTTCGCTGTCCAGAATCTCCTGAAGAAGGTCGGGATGACCATCAACGACATCGACCTGATGGAGCTCAACGAAGCCTTCGCCGCCCAGGCGGTTGCCGTCATCCGCGAGCTGGAGATCGATCCGGAGAAGGTCAATCCGAATGGCGGCGCGATCGCGCTCGGCCACCCGGTCGGCGCCACCGGTGCCATCCTCACTGTCAAGCTCGCCTACGAGCTGAAGCGCCAGCAGAAGGAGTGGGGCATCGTGACGATGTGCATCGGCGGCGGCCAGGGCATCGCCACCCTCTATCGCAACCTCAACTAGCGCCCCGGCGACGCGGCTGGCGACCACCGCGTAACGCAGGAGTCACCGGCGCGATTCGTCGCGGCGTCAAACCGTTACCCCCCGCCTTCAACGAAGGCATCTGGTCACTCGTTGTGTTGTTGTGCGGGGAAGGCCGAGCGCAACGATTCTTGTGCTGGTCGCTTTGATTGGGACCGGCTGTGCGACCGCCGTGCTTGCCAGCGCACCGTCATCGTCGCCGGTCCTCAGCCTCCGGTCATCGCCCGCGCCTTTTAATCCCCCGTCCAACGCCCCTTCCCTTCAACCGACCGCCACGGCGGCTCCGACGGCAACGGCCACCCCAACGCCGACACCGGCACCCACGCCGGAGCCGATTGCCTGCACCAACGTCTCGCAGCTCGGCGGCTGGGATAACTCACGGCTCGCCATGCTGACGATCGCGGTGCCGGTCTCGGAGACGGCTCCGGGCGCTGCGCTGCCGGAGGTCCAGGCGGGGGCGGGCGGCTTGCTCCTGTTCGGGTCGGCCGCGCCCGCGAACCTGGGCGCGCAGCTCGCGTCGGTCGAGACGCAGGTGCCGGGCCGGATCGGTCTGCTCGTGATGACCGACGAGGAGGGCGGCGGCATCCAGCGGATGTCCAACCTGGTGGGATCGTTGCCCTGGCCGGCGTGGATGGGCTACAACTGGTCGCCGGCACAGATCCAGAGCGCCGTGACGGGAGTCGGCCGGAACATGGCCGCCGACGGCGTGAACATGGACCTGGCGCCGGTCATTGATGTGGATGGCCGGAACGTGCCGCCCGGCGCGACGAACCCGGACGGCTGGCGCTCGTTCAGTGGCAACACCGCCGTGGTGACGCGGGACGGCATCGCGTTCATGAACGGCCTGCAGTCATCCGGCGTCATCGCGGTGCTCAAGCACTTCCCCGGTCTCGGCGGGTCGACCGGCAACACGGACAACGGGTTGGCACAGACCCTGCCCTGGTCGACCCTGCAGCAGGTCGCGATCCCGCCGTTCGCTGCCGCCATCAATGGCGGTGCGCAGGCAATCATGGTGTCGAACGCGACCGTTCCCGGCCTGACCACCCTGCCCGCGAGCCTCTCGCCGGCCGTCATGCAGGAGCTTCGAGTCACGCTTCAGTTCCACGGTCTCGTCATGACCGACTCCCTATCCGCCGGTGCCATCTCGGCCGCGGGCTACAGCATGCCGTCAGCCGCGGTACAGTCCCTGAAAGCGGGAGCTGACATGGTGATGTTCGGCCTGCCGGCAACCACCACAGAAACGGTTTCCCAGACCTTCGCGATCCGCGCGGCCATCGTCTCGGCTGTGGCCAACGGTACGCTCGCCCGCTCGCGGCTCATCGACGCCGACGCCGCCGTCCTGGCCTCGCGGCACGTCAACCTCTGCGGTTAGTCCAGCCGTTGGACATGCGCCAGGACACGGTCCAGCGGCCGGGGCACGTTGGTCAGATCCAGCGCGTCGACGAGCGAGGCGGCTGATTGGATCTTCCGGCCCCGGTGTGTGCCAAAGAAGCGGCGCAGCTGCTGCTCATGGGTCCGTTCCCGCCATTGAGGCTGGTTCTGAAAGATGCGGTACATTTCGAGCTCCCCCTGGGCCTCGATGACTCGCTCCACTGCGGCCGCACCGAGGGATCGAATCAACTCATCCTCCAGGTCTGCCACACACACGTAGAACCCGAGTCGTTCCATGTCCGCCCGAGTCAGGTTTGAGCCGAACCCGACCCGCTCGAGACCACGCCGGAAGTCGCCCTCCTCGGCGGCATCGCAAAGGCCCGCCAGCCTGGCATCAGACCCCTGGGGGCCATACAGAGCCAGGAATCTCCCGATGTTCGTGGCACCGCCAATCGGGACGATCGAAATCCGCTCCGCCTCGAGATCCCGACCGCGGCGCCTCGCGAGCGCCTCGAGCGCGAGCTGGTCGCTGACCCCTTCAACAAGGACGGCGGAGACTGCGAGAGACGGCATACTCAACCGTTATACAGGCGTGTCCCGGCTGACCACCCGTCCGGCGATCCTGGCCGCGACCGTCCTCTTAGGCTTCGTGGCTCTGGTGCGCTTCGGCGTGCTAGCCACCATCCTGGTGCTTGCGCTGGGGGTGATGGCGGCGGTCATCGTGCCTGGCCGGTACCGGCGCAAGACCCCCGCTCAGTCCCGGCCGACCACAAGCTGGCGCCCGTCTGTCCAGCACACGGAGCTTCCTCCGCCGAGCGAGGATCCCGTGATCCCCTGGGCGGAGCCCCAGGTCGAGCAGTTCGCCAGTCAGGCGCCACCCCTCGTCCACCTGCCGCTCAGCGCCGGCCTGCGTGGCCAACTCGACGGCTACGCGCTCGGCCGCGCAAAACGCATCCTCGAGGCCCCCGATCTGCTGAGCCACGCGGCCGCCGACGCCGAGTCGTGGCCGCGGGTCGAATCAGCCGTCAACAAATCGCTCGCGCTGCTGGCAGCCCGCCAGGTCGAGCTTCTCCCCGATGGCGTCCATCGGCTCACCCAGGCGCTGGCGCTGTGTGCCGCGCAGGGCGTCCTGCTCGCCGAGTGGCGCCAGCTCGAAGATGGCAAGACCGCCTGGGATGGCAAAACGGCGCAGGTGCGGGCCTCCGACGCCTTTACCATCCAGCGCATCGCGGAGCCGATGCGGCGGCGAATCCTCCCCGACCTGTTTGCCGGCATCGCGAGGCGACCGGCGGACATGGACATGACCCTGCTCGTCCCCTACACGCTGGCGACGGCGTTCTATCTGCGGCTGCAGGGCGAGCCGCCGACCGCCTTCGCCGCCTAGCTCAGGCCGCCTGGTGCCGGCCCTGGCCGAAGCGGACATATGACCGGTCGCCGATCCACTGCGTGGGCGGCGCCGCCCACCACCTCGCCATCCCATTGAGTGAACCGGCGTACTGCGCACGGATCTTGGAGAAGGCAACCCACGATTCCTCGGGCCCGAGCAAGATGTAGCCGGCCGCGGCCAGCCGCTCACGCGCCTGGTCGAACTCATAGCGCTCAACGCCCGGCTCGGTTCCGCCGTCCACGCGGAATAGCCGCCCCAGGTCCTCGACGGCATGCCGGCCGATGGAGAACATCAGCTGGGCCGGGCCCCGGGGCCCATCGACCACCGTGGTCAGCACCAGGGTCGCCGCATCAAGCACGGCGCCGAGCGCGCTGATCCACGATTCGTTGTCGTGGCTCGACCGAAAATATGCCAGCAGCGGGTAGGCCACGTGGCTGTCCAGAACCTCGGCCGACCACTTCTCCCAGTCGGCAAAGACGGCCGGCAGGCTGTCGCGCATCCCCAGCCTCGCGTACGCCTCCAGCAGGCTGACGCCCGAGGGCGGCGCGCCGGCCCGCGCATCGAGCGTTACCACGAGCACCTCCCGCCGTTGAAAGGACCCGTACAGGGAGAACAGGAAACTGATCGCCAGGGCGATGGTGCCGAGGCCCGACGCCCCGGCCGCCAGCGCATCCAGGCGGGCCAGTCCCGACGTCGCGACGATGTCACCGAATCCAATCGTGAGGACCGAGGTCCCCGCGAAGTACAAGGCGCTGCCGATGTTGTTAGGGATTGGATGGAGCTGCATGCGCAACGCCCAGAACTGCAGCCCATAGCCGACGATCAGCCCGGTGATCCAGAGGATGAGGAGCACGACCACGATCGCCGGCGCGTAGGTCCCGAGCATCCGCTCGCGCCGCGCGGCGACCGCGTTGCGAAGCCCGAGGTAGCGCCACAGCCGCCACCCGGGGACCACGACCCAGCGCGAGAGCCGGTAGCGCGCAGGCGTCGGCCGCGGGACCACCACGCTCTGGAAGAGGTCGTTGAGGAAGAAGACAACCAGGGCGAGCCCAACCAGGTACTCGACGATCTCCAGCATGGCTCCCTACTGTAGCCGCCACGTGACGGCTGGTGCCGGGACAGGGACTCGAACCCTGACGCCCTTACGGGCAAGCGATTTTAAGTCGCCAACGTCTACCTATTCCGTCACCCCGGCGCGAGCCCATTCTAGTGTCGCTGAGAGCGCAGTGGGTTCAGCAATCGCGTTGTCAGGAAGTGCCACCCTGGCGAGCTCCGATAAGCAACACCGTGGGCCCAAAACGAAACGATTGGGGGCTGCTATCGTCTAGCCACTGATGAGCCCCTGGCTACGGCGCCTGGGCCCCGTGGTCCTGGCCGCCTCCCTCCTGACCGCCACCCTCGGCTTTGTCCTGACCCAGCGCTCAGGCCCCAGGGTGACCACCGGAGCCCTGCTCGGGGCCAACGTCCAGGCGAACGCCGCCAATATCACGGCGAGCGATCTCGAGATGCGGTCGCGCCGCCCGATCGCCGAGCCGAGTCCGAGCCCAACCGCGACTCCTGTCGTCACCGTGGCTGTGCGCCCAACGCCGGTTCACCACGCGCCGGCGCCTATCATTCCGCTCCCCGTGATCAGCGCGCAGGAAGTCGCCCTGCTGAACCTCGATACCGGCCGGTTCCTCTGGCAGGCCCACTCCGCCCAGCCCTGGGCCCCCGCCAGCCTGGCGAAGATCTTCACCGCGATGGTCGCCAGCGACCTGATGCGCCTTGACACCCAGGTGACGGTGCCGGCCTCGATCCAGCAACTGCCCTGGGATTCGACCGTGATGGGCCTGACGCCGGGCGAGCGGCTCACCGTGCGCGAGCTGCTCTACGGCGTCTTCCTGCGATCCGGCAACGATGCCGCCGAAACGCTCGCCTCTGCCGTGACCACGCGGGCCGCCTTCGTCGCGGACATGAACGCGAAGGCCATCAGGCTCGGCCTGCACAACACCCACTTCGTGAACCCGACCGGCCTCGATGCGGCCGGCTACACGACGACCGCATATGACCTGGCCATGGCCGCGACCTATCTCGAGTATCACTATCCCGCGCTGACCGCGATCGCTGCCACCCACGGGATCACGCTCGCCGCGACCGCGACCCACAAGACCTTCACGATGGTCAACATCAACAAGATGCTCCAGACGTACCCGGGTGCGACCGGCCTCAAGACTGGTTGGACAGAACTCGCCGGGGGATGCCTGATCACGACCGCGACGCGCGGGGGTCACCGCGTGCTCGCGGTGGTCTTCGGCTCGCCCTCGGTCTACCACGAGATGACGCAGGTGCTCGACTACGGCTTCGAGGTTCTTGGCGTGCTCCCAGCCCCCACCGCCCCCTAACGCCTTAATCTCCCTCCCAGTTCCGGGGAGGATCCATCCCTGATCCTCCCTCCCCCTTGGCGGGGAGGGTTGGGGAGGGGGTACTGACTGTCAGTTCCAGTCTGAAACGGATTGCCACCACGGCCGTTGTGTAGGTAGTTCTCGGGACCAGGAGATGCCGTGGTAGAAGTCGGCGGCGACAGCCGGGCGTTCGAAGCGCTCTACGTGGGCTTGTTTCCGCTCGTCATCCGCACCGTCTATCTCGTGGTCCTGGATCGAGATATCGCGCAGGAGATTACGCATGAAGCATTCCTCCGCTTGTGGCAGAACCGGCAACGACTGGGCGAGCATCCCAACGAGAAGGCGTGGCTGATGCGCGTGGCCGTTAATCTCGCCCTCGACCACCGCCGCTCACTGCTCACGGCGCTACGCCACCGCCAGGCGGAGCCGCCGATGCCAGATCCCGCCACGACCGCGATCGACCACCTCGAGCGTGAGGAGATGCGCCGCGCGCTCCGTCACCTGCCGCGTCGCGAGCGGGCGCTGCTCGCCCTTCGATTCGAGCAGGGCCTCAGCTTCCCGGAGATCGGCCAGATTTTCGGCCGTCCCGAGCCGACCGTCAAGACCTGGGTTCACCGCGCCCTCGATCGTCTTGAGCGCGAGATTGGCGGCCGGCCAACTCCGGCAATGGAGAAGTCCTGATGAACGAGCAAGAGCAGATCGTCGAGCGCCTGAACCGCTTCTATCGAGAGGCGAAACTCGAGATTCCGGCGACGCCGCCCGTCTGGACCCCGCCCGGGCAGCGGAATGGCCGCTGGCTCCAGCCGGTGCTGGTCAGTGTCGCCCTGGCCGTCGTGGTCCTCTCCGCTGGATTCGCCATCAAAGTGGGCCGCGACCGTGCCGCGCAGGTGCGCGTCGCGACGACCCCGACCGTCAGCGCGTCGCCATTGTCGACGCCGACCGCCACGCCCTCGGCCACTCCCTCCCCGTCACCGGCCGTCAATTGGGTGACCCAGCGCTTTCCTCTCGGCGCAGTCAGCACGCTGTTGCTCGACCCCTCGGGAGTGTTCGCACTGTATGCACCGACCCCAGTCAGTGGTGCGGTGGACCCCAGCAAGACCAGGATCGGCCGCATCGACCGCAGCTCCGGCGCGATCACCACGGGAGACACGTTCCCCAATGCGACGGGGATTGCCAGCGTGACAGGCGGGGTCTGGATCGCCGCTGGACCCACCCTTGCGCCGGCTCCGACGACCACGCAGCTGCTCACGCTGGTTGACCCCACCACGCTGAAGGTCAAGCGGCAGCTCCCCCTCCCCGGGCAGCCTGGCTCCGAGACCCCGGCCGGCCCGCAGCTCACGGGGAGCGCCAACCTCCTGTGGCTGGGATACGGGAACCGTGTTTATCGCCTGGACCCAAGCACCGGCAGCACACTCCTCAGCCAGAGCCTGCCGGGAATGGCGACCAGCATCTCGCTCGATCCATCAGGGCAACGCATCTATGTCGGCATTGAGGTTCCGTCGTCGTCGACAGGGCAGGACGGGGTCGTCGAGCTCGATGCCTCCACCGGCGCAACCGTGGCCTCGGCGGAAACAGGCGGCCGGTCACTTGGCGGCCCACATGTCGCGGCCGCCTCAGACGGTGTCTGGGTCAGCTATGCGACCGGCACGATGGGTGCGGCCGAGCACCGGAGTGCGTCCAACCTCTCGGCTCTGCCTATCGCGCCGTCCCAGAATGGCAGTGGAACCACGATCCGCGGCTCAAACGGGATCCACGTCATGGTGGGCGGAGGCGCGGTATGGCTGGTTGACATCATGGCCCAGCAGGTCACCTGCGCCGACCCAACCACCGGAGCTGCGCGCGCCACGTCCAACCAAAGCCTGGTGGAAACGCTTGTCGCTGATTCGGCCGGAGCCTACCTCGGTGACAACACGGGCATTGCCGCGCTGCAGCCCCCCGCCAGCTGCCGCGGCTAAGCCTGAGTCAGAACCTCTCCCTCCCCCTTGCGGGGAGGGTTGGGGAGGGGGTAATCACTTACATCCATCGAGATCACTCGGCCCGCCGTTGTTGTCGCCATCGTGGTCGCCGCCATTCATCCCGGGGATGCAACTGGTCGGCGCGGGAGCCGGATGATAGGGAACCGGCGTGTGCACCGCGGGTGGCGGGGTGGCCGCAGCCACGGTGGGGCTCGGGGTTGGGGTGGCGATCGGCGCATCGGTCAAGCTCGGCGTCGCCGCGAACCACTGACCGAGTACACCCTGTCCGTTCGTGTCGCCGGCGACTTTGTCGCCCGCGAACGTGTACAGCGGCCACTCGCTATATGTCACCTGCGCACCTTCGGTCCGTCGCAGGACCGTCAGGGTCCCGGGTAACGCGGTGTTCGCGGTCAGCAGACCGGACGGCGTGATGAACGGCGGCCAGGTCTGCGTGCATTGCGCCGTGCAGGCGATTGTGCCGCCCCGCTCCGGCGTGAAGTAGTAGAGCGTGCGCCCGTCCACCGTCGTCAGCACCGATCCCAGTGAGGGGTTCGAGGCGACGCGGACGGCGGCACTCGAAGGAGTGGCGGCCACCGGGCTGCTCGCCGAGGTCGCCTGCCCGCAGGCGGTGAGAGCAAGCGCGGTCAGGGGAATGAGGACGATGCGTTTCATGGGGCCTCCTGGGGCGAAAAGACTTACCTCAGTCCTTTCGCCCCAGGGTTACACGGTCAGGCGACCGAAGCTGGTTCTTCCTGCGGGGCGTCGGCGTGGGATGCGAGTCCACCGCGCGACCGGATGGCAAAGCAACCGAGCGCCGCCGCGATGATGATGATCACCGGCACGACCATCGCGGGCCGCATGGCATCAACAAAGGCATGCGTGAACACCGCTTCTGCGATCTGCTGGACCTGCTGCGCCGCTTGCGTAGGCACACCGGGCGGGAGATGAACGGTCCCACCGGTCTGACCGCGGCCGACCTCGAGCCCGCTACTCGCGGCCTGGCTGAAGCCAGCGACGAACTGACTCCGAAACGCCGGCGGCAGCTGGCTCGCGTAGCTCACCGCCTGGTTGTGCAGGCCCGTTGCGAGCCGGTTCTGCAGGATCGCCCCAATCGACGCGCTCGCAATGACCGCCCCCAATTCCTGGAGCGTGTTCAGAACACCCGAGGCGACCCCGGCAAGCTCCGGCCGAAGGTCACGCGTGGCCATGCTGTAGACGGGGGTCCAGACAAAGCCCATCCCGGCGCCGGCGACGACTAGCCCGGGGAGAAAGGCCCAGCGGCTTGATGTCGTCTCCGCGGTCCAGGCGATAAAGGCCATGCCAAGCGCAAAGCCGGTCAGGCCACCCATCAGGAGGTACTTAGGGCTATATCGGTTCGCCAGCGAGGCGGCGATCCCCGACACCAACATCATCGCCAGCGGCATGGGCGCGGTCGCGATACCCGCGTCCAGTGCACTCAACCCCAGGACCGACTGGAAGTAGATCGTGATCGGGAGGAACACCCCGACCATGGCGAATCCCATCGCCATCAGGACCAGCGTCATCAGCGTGTAGTTCCGATCCTTGAACACGGCAAAGGGAAGCAAGGGTTCGTGGTTCTGCCGCCGGGCCTGGATGAATATGAAGAGCCCGAGCACCAGGATCCCCGCCGCGATGATCTCCGGGATCGTGATGAAGCCGGTGACCGTTCCCCAGTTGTATCGCTGCCCTTCGATCAGGCCGAAGATGACGCCCAGCAACCCGACCGTGGCGAGGCCGACGCCGGCGATGTCGAGGCGGTGCCGCTTCCCGGGCCGGATGTCCGGCACGAACAAGAACGCCAGCGCGACAGTCACCAGACCGACGGGGAGGTTCACGTAGAAGATCCAGCGCCAGCCGAAGTGGGTCACGATGAAGCCGCCCAGCGTTGGTCCGGCGAGGACCGCGATGCCGGCAAGGGCGCCATAGATCGCGAACACGCCGGCGCGCCGCTCGGGCGGAAAGATCGTGGTCATGATCGGCAGGCCTTGCGGCGCCAGCAGCGCGGCGCCGAATCCCTGGCCCGCCCGGGCGAGGATCAGTTGCGTCGGATCCTGGGCCAGTCCGCTCAGCGCCGAGGCCACCGTGAAGAGCACGACGCCGAGCGCGAACAGATTGCGCGGGCCGAAGATGTCACCCAGCCGGCCGGATGTGATCAGCAGCACCGCGTAGAGCAGGCTGTACGCGTTCAGGACCCAGAGAACCTGGTCGAGCGAGGCCTGCAGGTCATGCAGGATGCTGGGGATCGCGATGTTCACGATCGTGAGGTCGAGCAGGGTCATGAAGAGACCGAGTGCGAGGACCGCGAGCGCAATCCAGGGCCGCGAGGTATGGCGTGTGTCCTGCCTCACCATTAGTTCGAGTCATCCCTCCTTGAATCAGTTCCCTGTCGTTTGTGGACGGTATCCGCGACCGCCTTCATTTCCTCATGGGTCAACCACACGTTCCCTGCCTGGATATCGGCGGCGACCTGCCGGACCCATTCGATCTCGGCGCGGCGCATCGCGATCAGGTACTCCGCCTCGATGGTGAACAGCCGGGGGATCCCGTAGTCGAGTGTGCCCTGCAGTTTGGTCGTGGCGGCCGCCAGCTCAGCTTCCCGCGCGAGGATTCGTCGCTGAAACAGCTCGACCACCTCCGCCTGGTCCAGTCCGGCGATGAACGCGAGCGCGGCCGCGAACTGGGGGAACTCCCTCGCCGGCTCGGACACGATCTCGCGCATCCAGGTCCGCAGCTCGTCCCGGCCAGACTCCGTCAGCGCATAGACGGTTCGCTCCGGGCGCCGGCCCTCGCGGCTCGTCTCCTGGGACTCGATGAACCCTCCGCGTTCGAGCCGCTCGACCGTGTCGTAGATCGATCCACCCTTCAGCTTGATCACTTCGTCGTGACCCCGCTGCTTCATCAGGATCTTCATCTCGTAAGGGTGCATCGGCCGTTCCAGCAGCAGGTTCATGATCGCCAGCGCCAATGGCGCCCGGGGCAACCGGGGGAAGGCCTTCATGGTCGAAGCCGACTATACGATATCGACCAGTCGATGTCAATTAGCAAAGAAAAAGCCCGGCCCCCCAACGGGAACCGGGCATCTTTGGCTGCGGAACGGAGGCTTAGAAGCGGCGAGCGCTCCGGGCGCCGAAGCGGCCACGACCCATGGCGAAGCTGACGATCAGAACGACGATGGCTGCCCCGAGGATGGCCGAGATGATCGGAATGCCGCCGAGCGACAGCTCGGGCACGATCACGACATGCAGGACGTCGACCATCAACCAGGCGCCGACCAGACCGGCCACGATGGCGCCGACCAGGCCGAATGGGAGCCCACTACCGACCAGGCGCTCCCCGATGAGACCCGCGAGCGCACCGACGATCAGCAGAACCAACAGGTGCGTAAGCGACATATTAGACCTCCAAGTAATTTGCTAACGCGACTATCATATTATATTGGCACCTGGCTTAGAAAGCAAGCGGTTCGGTTCGGTCGCGGGGCGCACCGAATGCGCATTGTTGGCAGCTGGCCGTGGCCCAGAGCAGCTAGGTTGCGGGCCATCATCTCGGCGAGCAACGCGCCGCCGGACACCGGTCCAGAAACCGCATCGATGCCGTGTTTTTCGAGCTGGGCCTGGAGACTTCGACCGAGCTTCTCAAGGTTTTCTTAGACTCCGTCCCTCGGGGCACGCGCCGAGTTCATTTCCGTTTCAAACGCAGCCAAAAGGGTACGATCACTAAGCCCGGTTGAGCGAACTGTTTCAGTCCGCCGAACGTTATAGAGGTGGAGTCACCTGGGCCCCGGTCCGACCGAACGGCGGCCGGACGCTGCGAGCGATGCGTAAAGGAGCAACACACTGGACAAAGATGCCATGACTAAATCGAATTCGGCAATGCCGTTTAAGCCCGGTGAACTCGTGATGCACGCAACGCATGGCTTGGGTCGCTTCTCGGGAATGCGCGCCATGGGCGACGCCGACGGCCAGTATCTGCAGCTTGATTACGCCAGCGGAGACCGCGTCTTCGTCCCGCTTGAGCATCTCGAACGCGTCACCAAGTACGTCGGTGACGAGGTTGACGTCGCTCGGCTGACCAGCAAGGAGAGCCCCACCCGGTCTCCGTACGCGCGCCCGGCCAATCCGAACGCCGCGCATCCGCCCGCTGCTGGCGCGACGCCAACGCCGACGCCCGCGCCGACGCCCCCGCCTGCTTAGGCCAGCGTCGTCCGTGCCGGAGGCGGTCCTCAAGAAGCCATTCCGGTTTGGCGCAGGCATCCCAGGTATCCTTCCGCGGCAAACCTTCATCGATACCGTGCGGGAGACCGAACGCCTCGGCTACTCGACACTGCTGCTCTCCGACCACCTCGTCGACCAGTTCGCCCCGTTCTCGGCGCTCGGGGTTGCGGCGGGGGTCACGACGACCTTGCGCCTCGGGACGTTCGTGCTGAACAACGATCTGCGTCACCCGGCGGTCCTCGCGCAGGAACTGGCGACGCTGGATCAATTGAGTGACGGCCGGGTCGAGATCGGCCTCGGCGCGGGATGGAACCGCCCTGAGTACGACAGTGCGGGGATGGCATTCGACCCCTCGGGAACGCGCATCGAGCGGATGGGCGAGGCGGTGGCCATCCTCAAAGCCCTCTCCGCGGAGGGCCCGGCTACCTTCGAGGGGCGTCACTACCACGTCAAGGGCTTCGCCGACCTACCCAGGCCAATCCAGCGGCCGCATCCGCCGTTGATGATCGGCGGAGGCGGGCAGAAGACGCTGACCTTCGCCGCACGCGAGGCCGACATCATCGGGCTCGCACCGCGCGCGGTGCGGCCCGGCGTGCTCGATGTCCGAAGCTGCCTCGCCGAAGGCACGGCCGAGAAACTCGGCTGGGTCAAGGCCGCGGCCGGCGCACGCTGGCCCCAGCTCGAGATCAACACCTATCCGTCGCTCCACCCCGTCACGATCACCGACGCGCCTCGCCCGGTGGCTCGCCAGCTTGGCGAACGATTGCAGCAGCGATTTGGCGTCGATCTCTCGGAAGGCGAGCTCCTCGATTCGCCCCACGTCTTCATTGGCTCGGTGGATACCCTGGTCGAAAAGTGCCAGGGGCTGCGGGAGCGCTTCGGCATTTCCTACATCTTCATTGGCGACGAAATCCAGGAGTTTGCGCCCATCGTCGAGCGCCTCGCCGGCCGCTGAGCGTGCCCTGCTTCGGCGCTAAGCTGCGGATGATGCGAGTTGGGCAGGTTGCCCGGCGATCGAATTGGGTAGGCCCGTCGGCATGATGCCTCCCGGCCACGGCGGCCCTCCTATGTTCGGCATGTGGTCTCGGTCGCGGGCGAAACGCCCGGACACCGAGCCGGCAAATAGCGGCCTGACCGGCGATCCGATCATCGAGGGACCACCCGAGCAGGCCGGCCCGAAAGACCTGCGCGGCCGCTGGCGCAACTTGCAGGAGTCAGTCCGGGGCACGGCCGCTGCCCTTCCGAGGGTCATCGGCCTGGTCTGGGAAGCGGACCGCGGGGTCACGATCCTGCTCTTCGCCGTCACCGTGGTGGCCGGCGTGATTCCGGCAATCTCCGCTTACCTGGCCAAGCTCTTGATCAACGCCGTCGTCCAGGGGATCGCCGTACACCGCGGGTACCTTGCGGACCGCCTCCAGTTCGATCTCGGACCCTGGCATACGCCCGTGTTCACCACGATCAACGGCATCATCTTTCTCGCCGTCCTGCAACTGCTTCTCTTTGCGTTGACAGCGTTCCTGGGGACGGTCCGCAACATCACCCAGCAACTCCTGCAGAACTCGGTGTCGATGCGGATCCAGCTGATGGTGATGGAGAAGGCCGCCGGCCTCGACCTGGCGTTTTACGAAGACCCGGCCTCTTACGACCTGCTTCGCCGGGCGCAGACCGACTCGATCAACCGTCCCGTGCTGATGATCTCGACGGCCTTCGGGCTGGTGCAGACGGCGCTCACCTTCGTGACCATGATCGCGTTGCTGGTGGTGGTCAGCCCCCTTCTCGCCCTGATTGCGCTGGTCTCGCCGATCCCGGCCTTCATTGCCGACACCCGTTACGGCTGGCGCGGCTACAACATTGCCCGCTGGGGATCGCGGCTGCTCCGCCGGATGAACTACCTCGTGACCCTGGTCACGACCGACAGCTATGCGAAGGAGGTCAAACTCTTCGGACTCGGCCGCTACTTCATCCGGCGATACCGCTTGCTCGCCGACACCTACTACGGCAGCCAGCGGACCCAGGTGGTCCGCCGGTACCTGACCGGCTTCGCCTGGGGCAACCTCAGCACCATTGCCACCTCGCTGACCTACCTGTATGTTGCCCTGAAGGCAGTCATGGGCCCGCTGACCCTCGGGGACCTGACCCTTTACACCACAGCGGCGCAGTCCGTGCAGAGTTCCATCCAGGGGATCCTGGGCGGCTTCTCCGGAATGTACGAGCACAACCTCTACCTGAACAACCTCTTTGAACTGATGGCGATGGAAACCGTGATGCCGGTCCCCGACAAGCCGGTGCCCGTGCCCAAGCCGCTGAGGGGGGAGATCCGCTTCGACAACGTCACCTTCAGCTACCCCGGCGTGACCACGCCGGCGCTCACCAACCTCAGCTTCACGGTGGCCCCGGGTGAAACGATCGCCATTGTCGGCCGCAACGGGGCCGGCAAGACGACCTTGTTCAAGCTGATCTGCCGTCTCTATGACCCGAGCGGCGGCCGGATCCTGATCGATGGCGTGGACATCCGCGACTACGACCCGGCCGAATTGCGTGCCCAGATCGGGGGCATGTTCCAGGATTACGTCACCTACCAGGCGACCGCCGCCGAGAACATCGGCCTGGGTAACCTGGAAACGATCGGCGACCGCCAGGCAATCGAGCGGGCCAGCCGGCAAGCGGGTTCGAACGAGCTCATCGACACCCTGCCCCAGCGCTATGACACGGCGCTTGGGAAATGGTTCGATGCCGGCGTCAACCTGTCCGGTGGGGAGTGGCAGAAGGTTGCGCTGGCACGGGCCTTCATGCGCGATGCCCGCATCCTCCTCCTCGACGAGCCGACCTCGGCGCTGGACGCCCAGGCGGAGTACGAGCTGTTCGAGCGGCTGCGGTCCCTGACCGAAGGCCGCACCGCCGTCTATATCTCGCACCGGTTCTCGACGGTGCGCCGGGCCGACCGCATCCTCTTCCTCGCCCACGGCCGGCTGGTCGAGGAAGGCACCCACGAGGAGTTGATGCGCCTCAATGGCCGCTACGCCCGCCTCTTCCGCCTCCAGGCCTCGGCCTACACCGGCGAAGAGATCCTAGCGGACGAGTTAGATCTCGACGTCGCCCCGATCGCCTGACCGACTCTCGCGTGCCAGCACTGATTCAGCCTTGCCAGTGCATATGGTCCGAGGTTAGGCTAGCTCCCAATCCAACCTAAATCTTGCCCGTAGGTAGATCAAAGTGGTTGCTAGAGTGCTGTCGGGATCCCTTCCTGTCGGGCTCGCTCCACGGCGCTCAGCCAGTCGCCCCAAAAGGCAGGATCTGTAGTCATCATGCCCCCGGCATTATCGGGGTCCGCTAAGGGGCCTATGTCGTTGCAGAGTTGAGTCACGCTGCCGTCGCGCCTCCCGCCGCGCTCCCAATAGGCTCGCACAAAGTAATACATCGCCAGGTAGGCGTCTTTGACTCCTAGGGCAACGCTCGCCGAAGCATCGTCGCGTCTGTATCTATCTGGGAGCACTGATTATCCCTCCGGGTCAGGATATCGGACAACCGCAAC
Organism: Candidatus Dormiibacterota bacterium; assembly: GCA_036732165.1. Lineage (GTDB taxonomy): Bacteria > Chloroflexota > Dormibacteria > CF-121 > CF-121 > JALYYC01. Next base: position 44,912 of record DAINCX010000012.1, read on the forward strand.
AAGGGAATGACCGCCAGATCTTTAAGTGGCATGGGCGTAACCTAGCTTGGCCCTGGCACCTCGCGCAAGCCCAGTGGTACGTGCGCCATTATGCCGTCTGTTCCGCCAAGCGTGGAGTACGTCCAGACGGGGCCAGCCTTCGGGATAAACCGAACGCGGCTGCCGTCGGCGGTGACAGCCTTTAGGTCGTCCCAGCTTGCTTCCCAGGTGGGTAACTTGTATGTGATCCAGTTGCTCCAGAGTGCGGGCTCGAATCGAACCCTCGACGCGCTTAAGCGTAATCGCACGAAAGGCCAGCTGGCATATATGTAACCGCCATGGCCGTCTGGAAGCTTGCCGCCACCGATCGCATTGAACCTGTCGTCGCCGACTGGCTTTGACGCTTTCATCCGAATATCCAGGGGGCTAGCGCTTGGTCAACTCAATTTTTCGGCCTTGATCTGGATCGCCCACGAAGTAGAAGAGCCGCGGCGACCGGGGCGTCCCCGAGACCTCAAGCTGAGTGCCGTATCCCCCATCAAACGTGATTTGCACCTGCTGTCGGCCCTCGCGCTTAACGAGTTGCCATCTCCCGTTTCCGCTATTCCGATCCACCACTCCGACAGACCCGTGAAAGCGCCCAGGGAGATCCGACGCGCTGAAACTCCCGTCGGAGTGCAGAAGTAGACTCGGCGACACGCCCTTCAGGCCAGCAGGCAGGTATCGGCTTGACGAAGCCGTCATAATCCACGAACCCGCAACGTCGTTCGATGTTGGCTCATTGCACCCGAGTAATCCGAGAAGCAGGAGCACTATCAGTGGCTTGCTCCAGTGCCTGGTAATCGCGACTGGTGCATTCACGTCAGAAGACCACCTCTAACCGCCGAAGGCCGAGGCAGGCAAGGCAAAGAAGACGATGGCGGCCATCGCGTAGAGAACGAGAAGCTGGGCGCCTTCGAGCCAGTTGCTCTCGCCGTCCTGGGCAGTGTGGGTGAAGACGATCACCAGCAGGGCCAGGATCGAGACTTCGACGAAGGTGAAGACCAGGTTCATCGGCTTGAAGAAGAGGCTGATCAGCACCACGACTGGCAGGACAAAGGTTGCGATCTGGATCGATGAGGCTGAGGCGATCCCCAACGCCAGGTCGAGGCCGGAATCGCCGGTCACTGCATCCGGGGTTCCCGGCTTACGGATCGCGAATTTGAGGGCGGCGTAGCCCTCCGCCACGTTCCCGGCATTGGCCACGATGATCATGCCCACGAAGACCTCCGACCATCCCAATACCTTGGTGACGGAGGCAACGCCCGACGTGAGGATGTCCGTCACCGGGATGAGCGCCAGTCCCATCACGATGAGGAGCCCAAGGCTGAAGGCGACCGGCCATGCCTGCGGTCGACCCGGCTGCGCCTGAAAGACGCGCGTCTCCCGACCCTCGGTTGGCCGGCCACCGAGGGACTCGAACCCGAAGATGCCGTACGCGACGTAGGCGACATAGGCGATCAGCAACGCGATGGCAATCCCGACGCTAATGCCCTGGATCGTGGATGCGCTGGATGTCCCCGTGCAGGTGTGGCCGCAGATGACGAAGGCGCCCACCGTGGGGAAAAGAATGGCGGCCACGGTCAGCATCATCAGGACACTGTGATGGCCGGCCTCGCCGCGATCGAACCGGGGCCGGCGGTGCGCCAGCCCAGCCGCGACGAAGCACAATCCCATGATGAGCGCGGAGTTACTGATGAGCGCTCCCACGAGGGTTGCCTTGACGAGGGGAATCAGCCCTTTCTGGACGCCGAAGATGCCGATCAGCAGGTCTGGAAGATTCCCGAAGGTCGCGTTCAGCAACCCACCAACCTTGCCACCCAGGCGCTGAGCCAGGGCATCGGTTGCAGACGAGATCAGCGCCGCGATCGGGATCACTGACGCCACGGAGAGCACGAACTGGAGCCAGCCCGGGGCCCCTACACCCGCCGAGGCAATCGTCGCCGGCACGAACACGAGGAGGGCCATCATGATCCGGTCCTCCCGCGACAGCCTCACCCCCGAAAACACGGTCATATTGTCGCGAAATGCCACCATCTGAGCACATGGCTGACGCCCCTGAACCCAAAACGATCCACCTCGCTGCCAACGCGGTGCTGCTTCTCATCGGCGCCTCCGGCTCGGGCAAGTCAACGTTTGCCGCGCGGCACTTTCCGGCGGAGGCGGTCATCTCCTCCGACCGCCATCGAGGCCTCATTGCCGGCGATGAGTCGGATCAGGGGGCCAACGACGCGGTCTTCGAGCGCATGCACCAACTCGTCGAGGAGCGCGCCGCGGCAGGCCTGCTCGCCGTGGTCGACGCGACCAATACGCGTGGGCCGGCCCGGTCGGAGCTCGGCTGGCATGCGCACCGGCACAATCGGCCGCTTGTCGCGATCGCGCTGAGCCTGCCCGTCGAGACCTGCCTGCAACGCAATGCCGCCCGGGCTCGCCCGGTGCCAACTCGCGTGATCCGGCAGCAGGTGGCCGACCTGCGACACCTTGAGGCGGACCTCGAGCTCGAGGGATACGCGGCCGTCCACGTCTTCCGCTCCGAGGCTGAGGTCGAAGCCGCGCGGATCCTTATCGACGGCGAGGCCGATCCGAGCCCGTGTCGCCCCTTGTGTTGACCGTACGAGCATTCACCCCGCGTTTCGGTCCAATGGTCTATTTCACTCGGCGGCAGTCCTCGATACGGTAGCGAGTGACTTTGCGTCACGCGGGCCTGTACGACTCGAAATACGAGCACGACGCCTGCGGGATCGGTTTCGTCGCTGACGCTGGAGGGCGAGCCAGCCGAGGTATTATCGACGCCGCGCTCGCAGCGCTGTACCGCGTCCGCCATCGGGGGGCCGTCTCCGCGGACCAACGGTCAGGCGACGGCGCCGGCCTTCTGCTCCCGCTTCCGGAGGCATTCTTTCGCAACTGGTCCGGACGAGCCGCCATCAACGTTGGCCCCACGGTCCGGCTCGGTGTTGGCGTCATCTTCCTACCCAACACCCCCGGCGCGGGCGGCGAGGATCAGCGGAGGCTCACACGCCGGCTGGTCGGTGAGGCGTGCCAGGCGGAGCAGCTCGACCTCGTCGATTGGCGGCCGGTCCCGGTCGACCCCGACGCGCTGGGCGTCGCGGCACGCTCGACGGCACCGCGAATCGAGCAGGTGATCGTTGGCGCCTCATCCGCGCTGACCCCATCTGACCTGGAAGCTCGCTGTTTCCGGGCGCGGAAGCGCGCCGAGCGTGCCCTCGAAGTGGCCCGGCTGCCCTGCTACATCGCGTCCCTGTCATTTCGGACGCTGACCTACAAGGCGATGTGCGCGGCCGACCAGCTAGCCACCTTTTACCCGGATCTTCGCGACGAAGGATTCACTGCCCCCTTCGCGATCTTCCATCAGCGCTACAGCACGAACACCGCGCCGTCATGGGAGCGGGCCCAGCCGTTCCGGATGCTCTGCCACAACGGCGAGATCAACACCATCCAGGGCAACGTCAACCGGATGCGCGCCCGCCAGGGACGGCTCGGTTCGGCGCACCTCGCGCCCGAGGACTTGCTGGTTCCGGTCATCAATGAGGACGGCTCCGACTCGGCCATGCTCGACAATGCGCTCGAGCTCCTCGTCCGGGGCGGCCGCGACGTTCGCCACGCGCTGGCGATGCTGGTCCCCGAGGCTTGGGAAGGCTTCGACGTCGACCCCGCCGTCCGCGACTTCTATCGATATCACGCCGGCCTGATGGAGCCATGGGATGGTCCTGCCGGCCTGATCTTCACGGACGGAACCCGGGTGGGCGCCGCCCTCGACCGCAACGGCTTGCGGCCGCTCCGCTACGCGGTCTGTGAGGACGGCCTCGTCGGCTGCGCCTCTGAAGCCGGGGCGGTGGATGTTCGCGGGCACGGCCGTGTGCGGCGTGGCAAGCTCGGGCCTGGCCAGATGCTGTGCATTGATCCCGACCGTGGCGGGCTCGAGGAAGATGAGACCCTCAAGGCCGGGCTCGCCGCGACACGGCCCTATGGGGACTGGTTGGACCAGCATCTGGAATCGATGCCCACCGGTGAGCCGTCCGCTGAGATTCCTGCGGATCTCGTCACCCGCCAGGCCACCTATGGCTACACCAAGGAGGAGTTCACCTTTGTCCTTCGCCCGATGGCGACCCAGGGCAAGGAACCGATCTTCTCCATGGGTGACGATACGGCGCCCTCGGTCTTCGCCGGCCAGCCGCGCCTCCTCTATTCCTACTTCAAACAGCGCTTTGCCCAGGTCACGAACCCCCCCATCGATCATCTGCGCGAGCGGCTCGTGATGTCGCTGCGGACCACGCTCGGACCTGCGGCCCCGTTGCTCACGCAGGACCCGGCCGCCGCGCGGCTGCTGCAGTTCGACTCCTTCCTCCTCTATCCCTCGGCCCTTCAGGCGCTCCGCGAGCTGGGCGCGCCGTTCGCCGCGCGCAGCCTCGATGCCACCTTTCCCATCGGGGATGGCGCGTCCAGCCTACGGTCTGCCTGTGACCGGCTCGCCCAGCAGGCCGAGCGGGCGGTTCGGGCTGGGACGGCGATCCTGATCGTCTCGGATTGCGGCGTCGATCGGGACCGCGCGCCCATCCCGGCTTTGCTCGCCATCGGAACCGTCCACCATCACCTGATGCGGGCCGGCCTGCGAAGCCGGGTCAGCCTGGTCGTCGAAACGGATGAGGCCCGCGACGTGCATCACGTGGTCTCCCTCCTCTCCCACGGGGCGCAGGCGATCTGCCTGCGCCTCGCTTTTCAATCCATCGCCGCGATCGCCTCCGCCGGGCATCTCAAGGGCGACGGCATCGACCCCGCGGGGGCCCAGCAGCGCTTCCGACAGGCGATCGAGGATGGCACGCTCAAGGTGCTCGCCAAGATGGGCATCTCGACCGTCGACAGCTACCAGGGCGCGCAGATCTTCGAGATCCTCGGCCTCGACGCCGAGGTCGTCGAGGGCTGCTTCACCGGAACGCCCTCGGCCGTCGGGGGTGCGACCTTCGAGGACCTGGCCGAGGAGACGTTGGGGCGTCATGCCGCCGGCGTTCTCGCCGCCGCGCCCGTGCTCCAGAGCCCCGGATTCTTCAAGCATCACAAGCAGGGCACGGAGTACCACGCGACGAACCCCGACGTGGTCGACGCCCTGCATGAGGCAGCCCCGGCGAAGATGCTCGCGGCGGCCCATGCGCTGCAGCGCGCCGTGGCCGCCGGGCCGGACGGCAACGGATACGCATCGTATGAGCGGTTCGCGCGGCTCATCAACGACCGGCCGGCCACCTATCCACGGGATCTGCTTGTCATGCGACCTGCCGGACCGCCGCTGCCGGTGCACCAGGTCGAGCCGGTCAGCGCCATCCTGACGCGGTTCTCGACCGGCGCCATGTCGCACGGCTCGATCGCCGCTGAAGCCCATGAGACGATCGCGATCGCGATGAACCGGCTCGGCGGTAAGAGCAACACCGGGGAGGGTGGCGAGGATCCGGCCCGCTACCGCACACGGGGCCAGCCGATCGATCGCAACTCCCGGATCAAGCAAATCGCGTCCGGGCGATTCGGCGTGACGCCCGAATACTGCGTGTTCGCCGATGAGCTCCAGATCAAGATTGCGCAGGGCTCCAAGCCGGGCGAGGGCGGCCAATTGCCCGGGCACAAGGCGACCGAGGAGATCGCGCGCCTTCGGCACACGCAGGCGGGGATCGCCTTGATCTCGCCGCCACCGCATCACGACATCTATTCCATCGAAGACCTGGCCCAGTTGATCTACGACCTCAAGCAGGTGAATCCGCTCGCGGCCGTCTCGGTCAAGCTGGTCGCCGAGGCTGGCGTGGGCACCGTGGCCGCGGGCGTCGTCAAAGGCCTGGCGGACATCGTCCACCTCTCGGGCGCCGACGGCGGCACCGGGGCCAGCCCGCTCTCCTCGATCAAGAACGCCGGCATGCCGTGGGAGATCGGGCTGGCCGAGACCCAGCAGACCCTCCGACGCAACGGCTTACGCGGCCGGGTCCGGCTCCGCGTCGACGGCGGCTTCAAGTCTGGGCGCGACGTCGTGATCGCCGCGCTCCTGGGGGCCGACGAGTACAGCTTTGGCACCGCGGCACTGCTCGCCGAGGGTTGCATCATGGTGCGCACCTGCCACCTGGACACCTGTCCCGTCGGCATCGCGACCCAACGGCCCGAACTGCGGGCGAAGTTCGCCGGGACGCCCGAGATGCTCGAGGCGTACCTGACCCACGTGGCGCACGAAATCCGCGAGATCCTGGCCAGCCTCGGGTTGCACAGCCTCGACGAGGCGATCGGCCAAACCGCACTCCTCTCCCAGCGTCCGGTCGGGGACGCCCGAGCCGATCGCGTCGACCTATCGCCGTTGCTCGTCGATGCCGGCACGGAGCCTCGCCGCTTCGTCCGCGCGCTGCCGCTGCAGCGGCCTTCGTCCGCCCTGGGAGACCGCGTGTGCCGCGAGGCGGTTGGCCCGATTCGGACAGGCGAGGCCGCGCAGCTCGGGTACGCGATCGAAAATGGCGACCGGGCCGTGGGCGCGCGGCTGGGCGGCATGCTCGCCATGGAGTTCGGCGCCTCGGCGCCCCCAGGTTCGGCAAGCCTCACCTTCACAGGCTCCGCCGGACAGAGTTTCGGCGCCTTTCTGACCGACGGTGTCGAATGCGTGCTCGTCGGCGAAGCCAACGACTACGTCGGCAAGGGCATGGGCGGCGGTCGCATCATCATCCGGCCACCAGAGGACGACGCCGGTGACCCGCATCTGCTCGGCAACACCGTGCTCTACGGCGCGACCGGCGGCGAGCTGTTCTGCGCCGGGAAAGCGGGCGAACGCTTCGCCGTTCGCAACAGCGGAGCCAGCGCCGTGGTTGAAGGTGTCGGCGAGCATGCGGCCGAGTACATGACGGGCGGCACCCTCGTAGTCCTGGGGTCGGTCGGCCACAATCTGGGAGCCGGCATGACCGGCGGCGAGGTCTTCGTCTACGACGCCGGGATCCGCTTGCCCGCCATGGTCAATGCGGAACTGGTCGACGCCCACCGGCTGAGCGGCGAGCACCAGCTCCTGGCGGAGCAGGGGCTTCGCCTACGGGAGTTGGTGGAGCGCCATGCGGCGTACACCGAGTCGCCGATCGCCCGCGCCATTTTGGACGACTGGCATCACGCGCTCACCCGCTTCTGGCGCGTCGCGCCCAAATCGGACGTCGCGCGGATCGAGAACCAGCGCGAAGGCACCGTCGCCGCCCGCGGCTGACCAGATTTCTCCCTCCCTCGCTCGCGGGGGAGGGTTGGGGAGGGGGCCTACAGGTGCGCCGCTTCTTGCGCGGCTGCGTACGCGGCATCGGTGCTTCGGAACGTATCTGGATCGACACCAACACGGCGCGCCACCTCGTACGAGAGCCACTGAAGCGGAATGACATTGATGATGGGGGCGAGCGCCTCTGGGAACGTGGGCGTCTGGAGTGACCATGCTGTCCCTCCGAGGCCCTTTGCGGCGGACCCCACGGCGACCACGACCGCCCCGATCGCCTTAAGCGCGGCAATCACCTCGCGTGCTCTTGGCAGGCTGGGGCCGGCGGGACTGATGACAACGACCGCCTGGCCCGACCCGATGCTCAAGAGCGGGCCGTGGAGAACACCTTCGAGTTCGTGGGCGACGGTCGACACATAGGAGGCCTCGCCCAGCTTGAGCGCGCCTTCCATCGCGGTCGCCCAGGCAGGGCCGGCGCCGACGAAATGGACCGGCCGGCTCAGGTCGAGGTCTCCGGCAAACGCCGCAACCGTCCGCCGCAACTGGCTAGCCGACGCGAGGCCGGCCGGCAGGTCGCGCAAGCTGGAGTCCCAGTCGGACAGGCCGCCGACCGATAGCGCGCGGGCGAGTTGGGCGAGGCGAACCATCGCGCCGGTATGGCTGGCCGTGTGCACCGACGACTTTTCTTGCGGACACGTTCGGATCGCGCCTGCTCCCTCGAAGGCCGAGCCCTCGCCCGTCACGACGACCCACGCGTCACTCTTACTGGCGAACCTCTCGAGCGCCTCGTTGCTGAACCGCTTGCTGCCGCGATGGCTGATCAGGACGAGCGCGTCGTCTGCCCGCAGATCCGGCCCGTAGTGCACGAACTCGAAGGCTGGAACCGCCCAAGCATCGCGTCCGGCGGTTCGGAATAGAAATTCGCCGACCATCGCCCCGTGGAAGCTGGTCCCGGTGCCAACCAGGAAAATCCGTCGCGCCGCGGCGATCCTCGGGGCGACCGCGCTGGCAGCCTGCTCATCTCCCAGCAGCCGTTCAACCAGGGCTGCCTGGCTCTCAATGGTCTCCCGCAGATGCTCGCCAGCTTCCATCTCAAGCGAAGGATACGTCCTCGCCGACTCGGGTTACACTCCAACGATGGGGAAGAATCCCGACGTCGAACGCTCAAGATGACCGATCAGGAGTTCCTCGATGCGTTCTTTTCGGGCACGCTGCCGAATGAGCAGTTTCACCACCGGGATCACCTGCGGCTGACGTGGTTGACCCTGAGACGGCACGGTCGCGGGCTGGGCAGCCGGATGTTAGCGGACGGCATCCGGCACTTTGCCGCCGGTCACGGTCAGGCTTCCCGGTACCAGGAGACGATGACCCAGTTCTGGATCCGTCTCGTCGACCATGCGAGGCGAGCCCGGCCTGATGTCGCATCCTTCGAGGAATTCGTCGCTGCCTTCCCGTTGGTTCTCGACAAGACGCTCCCCTTCCGCCACTGGAACCGGGACACGATGATGAGTCCGGATGCTCGTGCAGCCTGGCTCGAGCCGGACCTCAAGTCGCTCGGTTTTTAGTTAGTGCCACTAGCATCCAGGGTGTCGGGCCGATAGCGCTCTGCTGGCTGGCGCGTGGAGCGTGGGTTTGGGCAGTCTGAGCCGTGAAACGCAACCTAGCGCTCCGGAGGTCCTTCTGCCCCTGTTTGGACTACTCACTCTCCGGCGCCCAGCGGTGGTTCCCCTCCGCTCCACGGCTGAATCTCTCACACAACTGAGCAAGATTTCAGCAAGAGCCGGCTCAGCCTTTGGGCAACAAATGTTGCAATACCTCAGGTCATCGAGGTAGTCCACACTATTGCTTAGCCTCCGAACCCGGTGAAGATCCGCTTTCTGGCCCGGGGCTTCGGCGGCCGTGACAAATGGAGGAGGGTTGCATCCGATGAATAGAAAGGACGTCAAACCTGGACAGGCGAGACTCCCCCGGGTTTTGATCGTCGAGATTAATTCGAGCTACCGGTCCGTCATCGGCCACGTGGTCGAACTGGCGGGCGGCGAATGGGAGAGCGTGTCAGAAATTGGCCCCGGCAGAAAGCTCTTGGCCGGAAGCCGGAAATTTGACTTGGTCATCATTGGGGTCGATGCGCAATCCCGGGTTGACCCAGAGGTTTTGATCGAAATGCGCGCTCTGGCGCCCATCATCATGCTCGACGAAACCTATAACGGGGCGCTGCAGACTTTTGAAGCTGGGGCGGAGCAAATCCTTCCCAAGCCCTTCGTGCCCGATGCGTTGGTGGGCGCGATAAGGGTGGAGTTTCGAGCCGCAGGCCCAAGCTCAGTGGTGCCGCTTGCCACGAAAATTGAGCTCGGCGGGCTCGTGTTCGATTTGAAGCGCCGTGTCATTCTGAGAGACGACGCCGAAGTCAAGTTCACGAAACGCGAATGGGAAGTTTTGTCATTTCTTCTGGCCAGTCCCCAGTCGTATTTCACCGCCGAAGAAATCCTCGCCCAAACATGGGGAACGGAGGCCTCGACAGAACAATTGAGGACGTACGTCACCCGAATGCGACACAAGCTCTCACCGTTTAAAGCCTGGTGCCAGCTCGTGACCGAAAAGGGGCGAGGCTACAGCCTTTTTCTCCAGGGAGCCTCCGAAACAATTCTTTTGACGAAGCACCGTCGAGGCGGAGCTGCTGGCGGAGCAGTGGATTCTCCAAGATCAGCGCACTCCGACGCCGCACGGTAGCTCCACGCCTTTCCAGGTCACTTTTGCGTGCGAAGGGCACTCCAGCCGAGGACACCTGTGACCCCTTCCAGCCGGTCCCTGATCGTGAGGCCATCCTTGTCGATCACGTACTCGAATACGCCCTTGTCATGGTTGCTGGTCCGCATCTTGATGATGTTCAAGGCCCGACGGAGTTCGGAACCGATCTCGAGGTAGCGAAGCATGATCACGTTGTGAAACAGGAACGACAAGCCGCCGATCGGCTCGGTCATGGGCCCCAGGGTGGTCGTCTCACTGGTGATCACGACCGAGGCGCCGGCCGCCCGGATCCATCCGACCAGGCTGCGGGAATAGGCGGGGAACCGTTCCGCCTCCCGGGCCGCAAACACCAGCTCCGCCAGGCTGTCGATCACCACCCGGCGCACTGCGCCCTTGCCGAGCTCCCGGCGCACGGCCGCCGCAATGGTATCGAGGTCCAGCTCGCCAATGGGGACGAAATGGATGGCCAGCTGCCCTGACTTCCAGGCGCCCTCCATGTTCCACCCGAAGCTGGTGGCCTTCCTGACGAGTTGCTCGCCGGTTTCCTGGAAGGACACGTAAAGGCAGCGCTCGCCTGATTCCAAGCCCTGGGCGATGAAGCGAAGGCCGAGGATCGTCTTGCCGGCGCCCGACGGTCCGAGGACGACGGTTGACTGCCCGGCGGTCATCCCGCCTCCCATCAAGTCGTCGAGCCTGGGGATGCCGCTGGAAACCGTTCCCGTGGCCTCGACGGTGTGCTTTGGCGCCAGGGTCTCCAATCGGGGGAAGACCTCGAAGCCCGTCTGCCCGATGCGAAAAGAATGCTTGCCGACCAGGTGGTCGCCCCCGCGCAGCTTCACCACGCGCAGCCAGCGGCGGTCCACCGGTTCATGGGGCTCGTAGGCGAGCTGGACAATGCCGTCCGCCAGGGAGAACTCGACCCCGCCCTCGATTTCCGACGGCGTGTACTCGCCAAGCATCAGGAGGAGTGCGTCGGTGTGCGCCACCCGGCTCGCCAGGTTGTAGAGAGCGGTCCGAAGCTCGTGGTCGCTGACGTAGTCGCGCAGGGCTTTCGCACTATCGATGACGACCACGGCCGGCCTGGTCTCAAAGCACCGTTGGACCACCTCGGTGACAATCGGCTCGAGGCCGGCACTTCCCGCTTCCGCCACCAGCTCGCCAAGGTGGATGAAGTCCACACTCTTGCCCAGCGCCTCCGGCTTGAAGAAATCGAATGGCTCCAGGTGGCGGACGAGCTTGGAATGCGGTTCGGACAGGGTGGTGTAGTAGAGGGCTTTGTGCTCCGGGGTGGCGTTGGCGAAGCAGATCTGCTGGGCGAGGATGGTCTTGCCCGTGCCCGGGGCCCCGGCGAGGACCACCAGCGAACCCGGCTCCAGCCCGCCCCCGAGGACGAGATCGAGGTCGCGAATGCCCGTTTTCATCCGCGCCATGTCACCGTCCATCTTCTCGGATAAGGAGGCTTGCGACCCTCAGGAGCTCCGGCGCCAGGAATGGTTTGCGTAAACGGACATCGGCGGCGGTCGCCAGTTCCGAGTTGCCGCTCACCACCAGGATCGGGATCGCCGCGGTTTCTGGATCCGACCGCAGTCGCGTGATGAACTCCAGCCCGCCCATCATCGGCATCATGACATCCGTGATCACCAGATCCGGGCGCGAGTCCTTGACCGACTGCAAGCCAATCCCGCCGTGGCGCGCCTCGATGACCTCGTGGCCGGCGAGCTCGAAGATCATCCGCATCATGAACCGGATATCCGGTTCGTCGTCGACGATCAGAATCATTGCCACCGCGTGGTCCCGTGACTCTTCCCAGCGACCATTCGGCGGCAGCCGTTTCGAGGCACAGAAACGAATCTCTCACAAGTTCGGGCAAGATGTCTGCAAATGGGGCCTTCGGCCGAACGCAACAATTATTGCAATCGCTGAGTCCGCTCCAATTGAGGCCACAACGAGCTACACCCAGGGAAGCGATCGGCGGCGGGTCCAGTAAGAATCCGCCGGCTCGCCCAGCGCGGCGAGCCTATCGAGGTCACCGGGCGACGGATCGAGGTCGACAGCGCGGAGGTTGCTGTGAAGTTGCTCGATCGTGGCGGCTCCGGAAAGGACGACATCCACCCATGGGTTCGCCAGGGCAGCAGCAACAGCGACTGCATCGATCGTCGTTCCAATAGTTTCGGCAACATCCCTCAACACCCCGACTCCGGGCTCCGGATTCCCGGGCGTGAGGCGGCCGTTAGCGAGGGCTTCCTTGATGATCACGCCCCAGCCGGCGGCGTGCGCCTCGGCGAGCGCTGGCCCGGCCGACGGCTCGAGCACGTTCCAGGTCGCCTGCACGGTCTGGAACGGGTTCACGCCGTCGACCGTGACGTCGAGGGCGCGACGGATGACGGCAGCCTGCGCCGGGCCGCTGACCGTGAGCCCGATGGCGAGCCCATCCGCTCGAAGGCGCGCCAGTTCCGCGAGCACCTTCTGGTCGTCGAGGATGCCGCTCTCCAGGGTGGCCGAGTGCACCTGGTACAGGTCGAGCCGGTTGCCGAGCAGCGCTCGGCTCTCGCGGATCTGTCGCTGGAGCGCCGCCAGCGAGTGGTCTTTTACCTCGTTGACCTCGGCGTCCATCCGCCAGTCCGCCACGTATCTGTAGCCCCACTTCGACCCTACCATGAGGTCCTCGGGCTTTCGCGTATCAAGCCAGGATGCGAGGAACTGTTCCGCGAATCCGTACGAGCGCGCCGCATCGACGTATCGCACGCCCGCGTCGTAGGCCGCGTTCA
>DAINCX010000013.1:0-56244 GCA_036732165.1 Candidatus Dormiibacterota bacterium
ATCGACCAGACGATCCAGGAGCAGTTGATCGTCGAGTTTTATTCACGATAGTTTTTATTCACAGGGAGGACCATGTTCGATATCGCTCAGCCGCAAGTCAAGAGCATCGAAAATTCGACCAGCTACGGGAAGTTCGAGATCGAGCCGTTGGAGCCCGGATTCGGCACCACGCTCGGCAACTCGCTTCGCCGGGTGCTGCTGTCGACGCTGCGAGGCGCCGCCGTCACGTCGGTCTCGATCGAAGGCGTCGCGCACGAGTTTTCCTCGATCCCGTATGTCAAGGAAGACGTCACTGAGATCATTTTGAATCTCAAGGGCCTGAATCTCACGTCCTACACCGACGAGCCGGTTCGCCTCACGCTCGACGTCACCGGGCCCAAGGAGGTCACCGCTGCCGACATCCAGGCGCCGAGTGATGTCGACGTCGTGAACCAGGATCTCTACATCTGCACCCTCGACAGCAACAAGGGTCGCCTCCGGATGGAGCTGACCGTCGAGCGCGGCAAGGGCTACGTCCCCGCGGACCGCAACAAGAAAGAGGGGCAGCCGATCGGTGTCATCCCGATCGACGCGATCTTTAGTCCGGTCGTCAAGGCCAACTTCCTGATCGAGAAGACCCGCGTCGGCCAGGAGACCGATTGGGACAAGCTCATTCTCGAAGTCTGGACCGACGGCACGATCAAGCCCGACGAGGCGATCAGCGAGGCGGCCAAGCAGTTCACCACGCACCTCGGCCTCTTCACGCACTTCACCGACAGCATCAAGATTGCCGACCTCCCGACCGCCAAGGGGAATGACGTGTCCTCGCGGCTGGCGGACGTGCCGATCGAGGACCTCGATCTTTCGGTCCGGGCCTTGAACTGTCTTAAGGCCAACGAGATCACCAAGGTCGGGCAGCTCGTCGCCCTTCGCGAAGAGGACCTGCTCAGCCTGCGGAACTTCGGCCGGAAGTCGCTCGACGAGATCAAGGAGAAACTGGTTCAGCGCGGCTTCCTCACGCAGGAAGAGCTGACGAAGGTCCTGGTCTAAGCCGGGTCCCGATGCGGCATCAAAAAGCAGGGCGCAAATTCAGCCGGAGTACGGCTCATCGCAAGGCGATGAGCCGGAACCTGGTCACGTCCCTGCTTGATCATGGCCGCATCCAGACGACGGAAGCCAAGGGCAAAGAACTTCGACGTTGGGTGGAGAAGATCATCACGACCGCCAAGGGCGCGAACGACGTTACCGCTCGGCGGGCCGTTGATGCCTTTGTCGAAGACCCCGCCGTCACCGAGAAGCTCTTCAGCAAGCTGCTGCCCCGGATGAAGGACCGCCCAGGCGGCTACACGCGGGTGCTCAAGATCGGCCCGCGGCTTGGCGATGGCGCCGAGATGGTTCTCGTCGAGCTGGTCGACTAGCGTGCGCAACGTCAAGCTGATCGTCGAGTACGAAGGGACCCGCTACCACGGGTGGCAGGAGCAGGCCGGCAAAGCCACCGTCGAAGGCGCCTTGAAAACCGCCATCCATGCGCTCTGTGGCGAACGCCCGGAGCTGACCGCCGCCGGCCGGACCGATGCCGGCGTCCACGCCCTCGGCCAATGTGTGAATTTCCGGCTCGCGGGACCGTTTCCCGTGGAGCAACTGCCGGGCGCCCTCAACAGCCGGCTGGCCGCCGACATCGCGGTCCGGCACGCTGAGGTCGTCGACGACTCGTTCAATGCGCGCTACTCCGCCCAGGTGCGTCGTTACGCCTACCGGATCCGCCAGGCGCTGCCAAAAGGCGCCTACCAGCGGCAATACGCCTGGGGCCTGCGCGACACGCTGGACCTGGCGGGAATGCAGGCCGCTGGGGTTAAGCTCGAGGGCCGGCACGACTTCCGCGCCTTCGGTCGCAGCCCGCGACCGGGCGGTCACACCGTACGTCGCGTTCACGACCTCAACGTGAATGGCCAGGGGGAGTGGGTGACGATCGTCGTTGCCGCAGATGCATTTCTGTATGGCATGGTCCGCCGGATGAGCGGCGCACTGGTCGAGGTCGGGCGGCGCCGGCGCCCGCTGGAGTGGATCGATGAGCTGCTCAATGGCTCGACCCTGGGTCTGCGACCGGCCCCGGCGGTCGGCCTGGTCCAGGTCGCCGTGGAGTACTGATGGGAAAGTCCAAGACATTTAGCGCGCGCCCATCGGACCTGAAAGCCGACTGGTACCTGATCGACGCCAACGGCCAGACGCTCGGGCGCCTCGCCGCCAACGTCGCCAAGGTCCTGCGTGGCAAGCACAAGCCGACCTACACGCCGCATCTGAACTCCGGCGATCACGTGATCGTGGTCAACGCCAAGGGGATCCGCGTCACCGGCAAGAAAATCAAAGACAAGATCTATACGTCCTATACCGGCTATCCGGGTGGCCTTCGCAAGGTGGCGTACGGGGACGCGCTCGTCAAGCGCCCGACGTTTCCCTTTGAGCACGCGGTCGCCGGGATGCTGCAACACGGCACGCTGGGTAAGGCCCAGTTGAGCCGCCTGAAGGTCTACGCCGGCGAGGCCCACCCGCACGTGGCGCAGCGGCCGGTGCCGATAAAGTTTGGAGAAAAAGGGGAGATCGAAGTCCTTGGCGGATAGCGGAACCTACTATTACGGAACCGGGCGGCGGAAGAATGCCGTCGCGCGGGTGCGCCTCTATCCCGGCGACGGGACGATCACCGTCAACGACAAGTCGCCGCTCCAGTACTTCGGTCGCCGGATGCTCGAGATGGTGGTCGTGGAGCCCCTCAAGCTGACGGAAAGTCAGAAGAAATTCAACATCAGCGCCAAGGTCAACGGTGGCGGCATGTCGGGCCAGGCGGGCGCCGTCCAGCACGGGATCGCCCGGGCCCTCTGTGTCGCCGACCTGGCGATGCGGCCGGTACTCAAGAAGCACGGCCTCCTGCGCCGCGATCCGCGCATGAAGGAACGTAAGAAAGCCGGCCTCAAGCGCGCTCGCAAAGCGCCCCAGTACACCAAGCGCTAACGAGTTCGACCGCGACGCCCCACGACCCAGCCTGACGGCATTAGGCTGAGCGTGATCGAGCGATCGGGCGGTCTTTCGCTGGCTTAAGCGTCCAGCGGCCGTCGCCGCGGTGCTCGAGCTCGAAGCCGCCCTCGTGGAGCATCCGGTGATGCCGGCGGCACAACAGGACCAGGTTCGACATGGTGGTCTCGCCGCCGTGGACCCAGTGTTTGACGTGATGCGCGTCGGTCCACTGCGGCGGCCGGCCGCAGCCTGCCGCGACGCAGCCCTGGTCGCGCGCGGCCAGCGCCCGCCGGGTCGCCGGCGGAATGGTGCGCGTGGCGCGGCTGATTTCGCCATCCAGCTCGCCCTTGCCCGTGATCCGGGTCAGGGCGGCGTCGCAGGCCAGCCGGCGGACGGTCTCGGACGGGACGCTGCCGCCCCATTCCAGCTCACCGGCGCCCGCGCCGGGCGTCCCTGCGAGCGTCTCAAGGCTGGTCCGAATGACCAGGTGCGGCCGCGGCCCGGCCCCGTCGCCTGACCCGCCTGATTTCCGCTGAGCCAGTTCACGCAGCGCATCGGCCCGCCGTTGCCCCGCCGTCCGGGAGTCGTCCTTGGCCGGGGGCCCAATCAGGGCATTGAGCGCCGTCGTGATGATCGCGCCCCCCTCGGCATCGAGCAGCCCGTCCAGCCGCACCAGCCCGTCGAGCGGCTCGCTGACATGGAAATAACGCCGCTCGAAGGCTCGGTTGGCCTCGGCCAGCGCGCCCGCCGCGTCCACCTGGTGTTCGAAATCCTTGAGCACGCCGGTGAACCGGCCCGGATCCAGGCGCTTGGCGGCCTTGAGCAGCTTCCCCTCGGATTTGCGTACCGCGGCGACGCCGACGTGATCCGCGGTGCGGGCCATGAAGGACACGTGCTGGTAGCCGAGATCACCGTTGGCAAAGGCCTGCTGGGTTTCGGGCAGCTGCTCCAGCTGGCGGCTGATCGTCACCCGCTCGGCGGCCGCTGCCCCGGAGAGCCTGCACTTCCAGCGCAGCCAGGCGACCAGGTCCACGGCGCCGTCGGCGGCGTACTCACCGGACTGGTCAAAGCGCCGCAGCCCCTCGGCGAAGACGGCTTCCAGGGCATCGATGCCGGCCTCTCGAATCTTGATCAGCCCTTCCCCCAACGCGGTCCCCTCCGACCGGCCGAGGGCGGCCCGCATGCGCTCCACGGCGCGCTGCAGGTTGTCGGCGGCCGCGAACACCTCCGAGATCGCCAAGTCGTCGCGGGCGCCTGACGCGGCCATTGCCGCCATCGTGGGCCACGGCTGTGACAGCTGTCTGTCACAACACTGTAGTTTCGTCAAGAACAAACAGAGCGCCGTGCTCCATCGTCGCTCCGGCGCCACAGACCTCCAGAATTCGCTGGCTCCCAGCCTGCTCCGAGGTCAACGGGTTGGCTTAGCCCGCGCAAGGCGGTGCGATACTACCCCGAGTGGACGTCGTTCTCCGAGACATTCTGGTGTTCGTCACCAGCGGGAGTATCTGGCGGCACATCCGCGACCTGGTCGACATCGGGCTGGTTGCCTTCTTCCTCTACCGGATGTTCCTGCTGATCCGGGGCACGCAGGCCGCGCAACTGATGGTTGGCGTCCTGCTGCTCGGCCTGGTTGGCCTGCTCGCCAACTTGCTCGACCTCCGGCTCCTGTCCTGGATCTTCCGCAACGCGGCGCCGGCGATCCTGATCGGCATCATCGTCCTCTTTCAGCCCGAGATCCGGCGGGCCCTCGACCAGGTCGGCCGGATCGGTTTCATCGGCCGCCCACTCGCGCATTACAACCTCCAGATCTTCAACCGCATGATCGACGAGGTGATCCGTGCCACCACCAAGCTGACCCAGCGCTTCACCGGCGCGCTGATCGTCTTCGAGAAGGAGACCGGGCTCGAGAACTACGCCAACAGCGGCATCCGGATCAACGGCGAGCTGACCGCCGAGTTCCTGGAAGCCATCTTCTTTCCGAACTCGCCGCTCCATGATGGCGCCGTGATCGTCCGTGGTAACCAGATCCTGGCGGCGGGTTGCGTGCTGCCCCTGGCCGAGGAGGGCACCGTGCGTGAGCGGATGGGCACTCGCCACCGAGCCGGGCTTGGCCTCTCGATGCAGACGGACGCCGTCGTGCTGATCCTGAGCGAGGAGCTGGGACAGATCGCCGTCGCGCATGAGGGCAAGCTACTCCGGAACCTCGACCCGGACCGGCTTCGGCAAGTTCTCGGATCGCTCCTCCAGCCGCGGCCGCAGCCCCACACGCCGCTGATTCCCTGGTGGCGTACCTGAGCGCCCACGGTCTAAACTAGCCATCCTGTTCGGGAACCTTCGAGTCAAGCTACTGGCGCTCGGTTTCGCCATCGCGCTCTGGAGCGTGGTTGCCTACACCCAGAACCCCACGCAGAGTCACCGATACAGCCTGGCGCTGGACCATCCGACGTTACCGTCGGGGCTGATGATCGTGGGCGACCCGCCGCCGGTGCCCGTCACCGTCATCGGGACCGCCGACAACTTGCGCGGGTTCGACGTACGAACCCTGCACGCGTCCGGCAACTTCACCAGCGCGAAGGTCGGCAACAACCGGATCCCGATCCGTGTCGATAACCCGAACCCCAATATCCAGATCGACGCCCCCACCTTCGTCTCGGTCGCGGTCGACCAGAAGGCCAGCACCACCCAGCCCGTGACGATCGAGCGGGTGCACACGCTTACGGCAGGCTTCCACGAACTGACGGGCAGCACCACCGTGACCCCTGCCTCGGTACGGATCGACGGGCCAAAAAGCGAGCTCGCCGGCATCCAGGCGGTCGTGCAGGTGGATCTCAGCGGCCAGCAGGGACCTTTCGAGAGCACCTACACGGTCGTAGTCCGTGACGCGAAGGGCGTCGTCCTGAAGGGGATCGTGATCACCCCTCCCCAGGTTTCGATCAAGATGACCATCCAGGCGGACGCGGTCACCGAGACCAAGCCTGTCGGCTGGACGCTGGTGGGCCAGCCGGCCGCAGGCTACCGCGTGAGTAATGTGCAACTCTCTCCCCTGCAGGTGAACGCGACCGGGCTCCTGAACACCCTTGCCGTGACGGTGCTTCTCCTCACTGACCCGGTGGACGTCACGAACGCCACCACTGACGTGGTCCGGACGGTGAGCATCCGGCCGCCGGCCGGGGTGGAGGTCAGCCAGAAGACGGTCCAGATTCACGTTTTTATCTCCAGGAGCGCCCAGGTCTCGCCTTCGCCTGGCCCGTAACCCTTCTCCCCGGCCTGACGTTAGCTCAAAAGCACGAATTCAATTCGTTCGTTTGACGCGACCGTCGATGGGAAGATAGGAGGCGATATGTGCGGGATCATCGGGTACCTGGGCGAGCGCGAGGCCGCGCCCATCATCGTCGAGAGCCTGAAGCGGCTCGAGTACCGTGGGTACGACTCGGCGGGCATCGCGATCTTCAACGACCAGGACGGGAAAACATCCCTGGTAAAGAGCGCCGCCAAGGTCGACACCCTGATCGAGCGCGTTTCGGAAGAAATGCCGGTCGGCCACCTCGGCATCGGCCACACCCGCTGGGCGACCCACGGCCGTCCCACGGTCATCAACGCCCACCCGCATACAGACTGCACCCGGCAAATCATGGTCATCCACAACGGGATCATCGAAAACTTTGCCGAGCTCCGGCGTGACCTGCAGGCCCGGGGTCATGTCTTCATCTCGGAGACCGACACCGAGGTGGTCCCCCACCTGATCGAGGAGAACTTCAAAGGCGACCTGGTGGCCGCCGTCCGGGAAGCCCTCGTCAAGTTGCGGGGCGCTTACGCCATGGCCATCTTCTCGCAGCATGACCCTGATCTCCTGATCGGCGCCCGGCTGAACGCCCCACTCGTGGTCGGAATCGGCGAGAAAGAATGGTTCATCGCCTCGGACATCACGGCCGTGATTCCCTACACCAAGAAAGTGCTCTTACTTGGCGAGGGCGAGATGGTCTCCATCACCCCGCTTGGTCCCGAGGTCAGCACGCTGAGCGGCGCCGCGGTCAAGCCGAAGATCATCGAGGTCAAATGGGACATCAGCCAGGCCCAGAAGGGCGGCTACCCGCATTTCATGGCCAAGGAGATCAACGAGGCCCCCGAAGCGGTCTCGAACGCCCTTCGCGGCCGTCTCGCCGACTCGGGCGAGGTCACCTTCGAGGAATTCGGCTTCACCGATCGCCAGCTGCTCAAGGTGCACGACATCAAGATGGTGGCGGCGGGAACGTCTTACTATGCCGCGCTGGTCGGCAAGTACATCATCGAGGACCTCGCCCGCATCCCGGTCGAGGTGGAAGCCGCATCGGAGTTCCGCTACCGGCAACCGATTCTCGACGCCGACACCCTGGTCGTCGGCATCTCGCAGTCGGGCGAGACCGCGGACACGCTCGCCGCCATCCGGGAGGCACATCGTCTTAAAGCTCGGGTCGTCTCGATCACGAACGTCGTCGGCAGCTCGATGGCGCTGGAGAGCGATGGCGTGATCTATTTGCACTCGGGGCCCGAGATCGGGGTCGCCTCGACCAAGACGTTCATCGCCCATCTGACGTGTCTGTACCTGCTCGGCATCAGGCTGGCGGCGGTGCGGCACCGCCTGGCGCCGGAACGCCTTGAGCAGCTCACACTGGAGCTGAAGAACCTCCCGGCGGCGGTCGAGAAGGTGCTCGCGCGCGCCGAAGCCATCCAGGCTCTGGCCCGCAAGTACAGCGGCTACCGCAACTTCATGTATATCGGCCGCGGCATCAACTACCCGATCGCGCTGGAGGGGGCCCTGAAGCTGAAGGAGATCTCCTACCTCCACGCCGAAGGCTATGCTGCGGGGGAGCTGAAGCACGGGCCCATCGCGCTGCTCGACAAGAGTTTTCCGGTCTTCGCGATCGTCACCGAGTCCGCTACGGCCGAGAAGGTCGCGAGCAACGTCCAGGAGGTGGTTGCGCGGGATGCGCCCGTGCTCGCCCTCGTGAGTGACGGCGACCACACGCTGGATGGGATCGTGAGCGACAAGATTGACATGCCTGCCGTGTCGGAGTTCCTGTCCCCGGTGACCAACGGGGTGGCAATGCAGCTGTTTGCCTACTTCGTCGCGACCGAGCGCGGCTGCAACGTCGACCAGCCGAGGAATCTGGCGAAGAGCGTCACCGTCGAGTAGGGCGATGACGCCGCGAGTCGGAGTTGACGTCGCGGCGGTCGAGCGGGTTGCGGCGGCCTATAAGCAGTTCGGCCCGCGCTTCCTGCGCAAGTTCCTGAGCGAGCGGGAGATCGCGTACTGCGCCGACAGCCCCGAGCGGTGGGCCGGTCGGTGGGCGGCGAAGGAGGCGATCGGCAAGGCGATGCCGGCCGGCGTGCCCCGCCCGCGGATGCGCGATGTCGAGATCCTGGCCAGCGAGGACGGCCGGCCGCGCGTCGAGGTGGCGCCCAGGACGACCCTCACCGGACGCACGGTCGACGTCAGCATCGCGCACGATGGGCACGTGGCGGTTGCCGTGGCGGTCATTCCCGAGAGCCATGGTTCACACGCGCCAGGCGGGCTGCCCGCCGGCTTTCAGTTGCCCGAGCGCTCGCGCGACGCGCACAAGGGGACATTCGGCACCGTGGCGGTCCTCGCCGGGTCCCAGGGCTACACGGGCGCCGCCTACCTGGCGAGCATGGGGGCGGCCCGCGCCGGGGCCGGCATCGTCCGCCTGCTCGTCGCCCAATCGATCTATCCCATCCTGGCGCAGAAATGCACCGAGGTAATCGTCGGCCCGGTGCCCGAGATCTCGCCTGGCGTCGTCGGCCATGCCTCGCTGAGCGGCGTGCTTCGCGGCTTCGCCGGTGCGGATGCCGGGGTGATCGGGCCGGGGATCGGCCGCGATACCTCGACCCGGCGGCTGATCGAGGACCTCGTGCCGCGGATCCAGGCCCCGCTGGTTCTCGACGCCGACGCGTTGAACCTGCTCGCCGAGCACCGCACCATGCTGCCGCGCCTGTCCGACCGCATCATCCTGACGCCGCACCCGGCGGAGTTCAGCCGGCTGTCCGGGCTCGAGACGCCGGCCATCCAGGCCGACCGGCGCGGCATCGCCTCGCGCTTCGCCAAAGCCTGGAACAAGGTGGTCGTGCTGAAGGGCGCTGGCACCGTGATCGCGGCCCCCGACGGTCGCGTGACCGACAATCCCATCGCGACGCCGGCGCTCGCCTCCGGCGGCACGGGCGATGTCCTCGCGGGCGTGATCGGCGGCTTTCTCGCCCAGGGTCTGCCCGTCTTCGAGGCGGCGGTCACGGGAGTCCACGTCCACAGCCTGGCCGGCCTGGACCTGGAAGCGGAGCTTGGCCTGGCCGGCGTGCTCGCGTCGGACCTGCTCCTCCAGATCCCGCGCGTGATGGAGCGACTGCGCTGACCCAGGCGACCAAGTGGGCGGAGGTGGACACCGCCGCCATCGCGCACAACACGAGCCTGGTGAGGGCCCTCGTCGGGGACAAGACGGCCGTCATGGCCGTCGTCAAAGCGAACGCTTACGGGCATGGGGCCGTCCCGGCGGCGCAGGCCGCCCTGGCCGGCGGGGCCAGCTGGCTCGGCGTCTCCTCCGTGCAGGAGGGCATCGAGCTGCGAAAGGCCGGGCTGACGGCGCCGATCCTGAATCTCGGATACACGCCCCCGGTGGCGCTGTCCGCGGCGATCGCCGCGAATCTCTCGTTGACGCTTTTTGATGCCGACAGCCTGGTGCGCTTCAAGGCGGCAGCGACCGCGATCGGCGTGCACGTCAAGCTGAACAGCGGGATGAATCGCCTCGGGGCCGAGCCGGACGAGGCGATCGCGCTGGCGACCGCGGTTCACCAGGACCCACGACTCCGGCTGGAGGGCTTCTGGACCCACCTTGCCAGCGCCGAGGAGGACGCCGTCTTCACCCGGGAGCAGCTGCGCCGGTACCTCGAGGCGCGGTCAGCGCTGGCCGGGGCGGGGGTCTCGGGTTTCCACAGTCACGCCGCCAACTCCGCCGCCCTGCTGCGCTTCCCGGAAGCGCGGCTGGACCTGGTCCGAGCGGGACTGATTCTTTATGGCGTGCGCCCGGTTCGTGACTGGGACGACCTGCCCGGCTTGCGGCCCGTGCTGCGCTGGCAGACCATCGTGACCAACGTGCAAACTGTCCCCTCTGGGGGAACGGTCGGCTACGGCCGGCGCTTCACGGCGAACAAGCCGGCGCGGATCGCGACGATTGCCGTGGGCTACGCGGATGGCCTGCATCGGCAGCTATCCAATCGTGGGCGCGCCCTGGTGCGCGGCCAGGCAGCCCCCATCGCCGGCACCATCAGCATGGACCAGGCCGCCCTCGACGTGACGGCCCTCCCGCAGGTCGAGGTTGGCGACGTGGTCACCCTGATCGGCACCGACGGCCAGGCGACCATGACGGCCCACGATCTGGCGGAGGCGGCAGGGACGATCCCGTACGAGGTCTTATGCGCCATCTCCTCGCGGGTCCTGCGCCAGCACACGTGAGATATAATTCATCCTGTCCCTAGGGGAGCGGAATGCTGAGAAAGCCGGCTTGGCCGGCTAACCCTAAGAGAGCTGATCAGGGTCATACCTGCGGAGCGAAGGGGCTCGAGCATTCCGCGACCGCCCGGGATGCTGCATATGGGAGCACTGCCTGAGGACCGTCTCGAGCGCCTGGCGCGCATGCGCCTCTATGTGATCACCGGCGACGGTGGCGACGAGCACGAGACGGCCGCCATCGTGGAGGCGGCGCTCGCGGGCGGCGCCGACGTCATCCAGCTGCGAAAGAAATCCATGCCGAAGGATGCGCAGTACCACCTCGCGGTCCGGCTGCGCGGGCTGACCCGGGCGCAAGGGGCACTCTTGATCATCAATGACCATCCCGACCTGGCGATCGCCGCGGATGCCGACGGCGTGCACCTGGGCCAGGACGATTTTCCGCCGGCGTTGATTCGATCGTTGGCCGGCTTCCAGGGCCGCCTCTTGGGCCGCAGCACGCATTCGCTGGAGCAGGCGCAAGGCGCCGATGCCGACAGCGTCGATTACCTCGGGGTCGGGCCGGTGTACGAGACGCCGACCAAGGCGGGCCGGGCCGCGGTCGGCACCGGGCTCGTGCGCCAGGTCGCGGACGGGCTCGACCGCCCGTTCGTCGCTGTCGGCGGGATCGATGCCACGACGGCTCCAGCGGTGATCGCGGCCGGGGCTCGCGCGATCGCGGTGGTGCGGGCTGTCTACGACGCCCCGGATCCATCCAGCGCGGCCCGGGAGCTGCGGCGCCTGGTCGAGGCCGGCGCGCCGGCGGTGCCGGCATGAGCGAGGTGACCGTCACGCTCAACGGCAAGCCACGCCAGGTGGAGGACGGCCTCAGCCTCCTCGAGCTGCTGCGCCGGCTCGAGGTCCAGCCGGCGCGGGTCGTCGTCGAACATAACCGGGAGATCCGCCGCCGCGAGGATTTCGAGACGACGAACGTGCATGCCGGCGACGAGCTGGAGCTGGTCTACTTCGTCGGTGGTGGGGCCCCGGACGGACGGGATCCGTTCGTCGTCGGCGGACGGACGTTGCGTTCGCGACTCATCCACGGCACGGCCAGGTTCGACTCCAACGAGCTCCTCGCGCAGTGCTTGGACGCGGCGCAGCCCGACATGATCACGGTCGCGGTTCGCCGGTTGAATCTTGAGGGCCGACGATCGGAGCTCGAGGGAATCGATCTTCGCCGATACACGCTCCTGCCGAATACGGCCGGTGCGAAGACCGCGGAGGCCGCGGTCAGGCTGGCACGGATGGCACGTGCGGCCGGGTTCTCTGACTTCATTAAGGTTGAAGTCATTGGGGACGACGACACCCTCCTCCCAGACCCGGAAGCGACCCTGGATGCAACCCGCCAGCTGGTCAAGGAAGGCTTTATCGTGATGCCCTACACCAGCGATGACGTCGTGCAGGCGATCCGGCTCGCCGAAGCTGGGGCGGCCGCGGTCATGCCGGGCGCGGCGCCCATCGGCACCACGCTGGGGATCCAGAACCTGCTCAACCTGGAACTGATCGTCAGGAAAGTCCAGGTCCCCGTCATCGTCGATGCCGGGCTGGGCGTCCCGTCCGAGGCGGCGCGTTGCCTGGAGCTGGGCGCCGCCGCGGTGCTGGTGAACACGGCCATCGCCAGAGCCCAGGACCCGCCGGAGATGGCGCGCGCCTTTGCCGAGGCGGTGGTCGCCGGACGGCGCGCCTTTCTGGCCGGCCGCGCCCACATCGGCCTCAAGGCCGTCGCCAGCAGCCCGGTCGAGGGCGTCCCCGTATAGTCCAGTCGCCTCGATCTTCCCGCACGCTCGCCGACATCGGCGAGGCAGGTCTGCTGCGGATGGTGAGCCGGTACGTCGATGGCAAGTCCTCCGACCTGCTCGTACCGGCGCCGGCCGACGACGCGGCCGTCTGGCGTGGCGATCGATTCGTGGTGGCGACGGTCGACACCATGGTGGAGGGGGTCGACTTCCGCGTTGATTGGCCCGGGTTTTCCTTCCGGACCCTGGGACGCCGCTTGATGTCGATCAACCTGAGCGACCTGGCGGCGATGGGAGCCGAGCCACGCCACGCGCTGGTCTCCCTCTGCCTGCGCCGGGAGATGTTGGCGGCCGATGTCGACCGGCTCTATCAAGGCCTGGCCGAGCAGGCGCGGCGTTTTCAGTGCTCGATTGCGGGGGGAGACCTGAGCGCGACCGAGGGGCCGCTGACCGCGACCGCGACCCTGATCGGCCGGGTGGCCTCGGGCCGGCGGCTCCTGAAGCGGAGCGGCGCGAAGGCCGGCTGGCAGATCGCGGTGACCGGCACCCTGGGTGGCGCATCAGCCGGTCTCCGTCTGCTCGAGTCGCGCCGCCCGCCGCGGACGCGGGCCGAGCGCCAGTGGGTAAAGGCGCAACTGGATCCGGAGCCACGAATCGAGGCGGGTCGGGCCCTGGTGCGGACCGGGGTCACCGTCGCGGGCGATATCTCGGACGGCCTTTCCCGTGAGGTCGAGAAGCTGACCGGGCCCCACGGTCTCGGTGCCCGTCTCGACGTCGACCGGCTGCCGCTTGCCGTGGGCTTGCGCCCCGACCAGTGGGCGCTGGCCCTGGAGGACTCGGAGGATTTCGAGCTCGTCTGTGCGGCCCCCCCGGCACCGATGCAGGCGGCGACGGCGGCGCTGGGCCGGATCGGCACGGCGCTCACCGTGGTCGGCGTGATCGAGGCGGAGCCCGGCGTCCGGTTGCGGGACGGCGGCCGGCCGGTGCGAAGCGCGAAAGTGGGCTATGCGCACTTCCGTTGATACCCACTCGCCCGAGGAGACCCGTGCCCTCGGCGTGCGCGTCGCCGCGGCGCTGGAGGCGGGGGACGTGATCGCGCTGGACGGCG
This sequence comes from Candidatus Dormiibacterota bacterium, assembly GCA_036732165.1. GTDB lineage: Bacteria > Chloroflexota > Dormibacteria > CF-121 > CF-121 > JALYYC01. The sequence goes on from DAINCX010000013.1 coordinate 13,367, forward strand.
AGCTTGGCAGTGGAAAGACGGAGCTGGTCAAGGGACTGGCCAACGGCCTCGGGGTGACCGCGCCCGTGCACAGCCCGACCTTCGTCCTGCACCATCACTATCCCGGGCGCATCCCGCTGGAGCACTACGACCTGTACCGGCTCGACGGTGCCAGCTGGGTCGACGCGGGCCTGGACGAACCCGCCGCCGGCGCGATTGCCGTCATCGAGTGGCCGGCCCGGGCCGCCCCGCTCGACGAGTGGGCAACGATCCAGATCGATCTCACCGTGCTTGGCGAGAGCGCGCGCCGCCTGGTCCTACGCCGGGGCCCGGAGCGCATACAGAGGGTCTTCAATGCGGCTGGCGATTGACACCTCGGGGGTCGAGCAGGCGCTGGCGCTCCTCGACGGGACGCGCCTCGTCGGCGGCGCGGATTGGGTGCGGGCACCGTCCGACCCGCCCGTCCTCCAGCGGCTCCAGGCGCTGCTGCGCGATGCCGGGGCCGGGCCCGATACGCTGGAGGCGGTGGTGGCGGCCCGCGGACCGGGTTCCTTCACCGGGCTCCGGGTCGGCCTTTCCCTGGCCGCGGGCCTGGCCTACGCCCGGCACCTCCCCCTGTATTTACTCGACAGCCTGCCGCTGCTGGCCCGCCGAAGCCTGCCGGACCCGGCGCCGTACGCGATTCGCGACGCGGGTCATGCCGAGGTCTATGCCTGGCAGGAAGGCGAGGGGGTGCGCCGGCTTGCCGTCCAGGCACTGCCTGGCTGGCTTCCGGCCAGTGGCCGGATCGTGGTTGAGCCGGCCGGGAAGCTGGCCCTCTGGTCGCCGGTCCACGCCGGCCTCGAGATCCCGGCGGACCAGCGCTCGCCAGCCAGCCGGGCGCTCGGCGACGGGGCGAACGAGGCCCTCGATTCTCAAAAACCGGTGCGATATGATGAAGTCCAGGCGCTCTATGTTCAGCCCGCCGCGGCCGAGGAGCGCAAAAGGAAGGCCCCACCATGATGCAGCTCAAGTCGCGGGTGCTCGTCGACGCCATGCGCGAGGAAGACATTCCCCAGGTGCAGGGGATCGAGCGGGAGATCTTTCCCACCCCCTGGCCGCGCAACGCCTATTACCGCGAGCTGCATCACAACCGGTCCGCCTATTACCTGGTGCTTCGGCGCGACGAGGATGTCGTCGGCTATGCGGGTCTCTGGAAGATGAGTGACGAGGCGCACATCACCACCGTGGGCGTGCGCGCCGGGGAGCAGGGGAAGGGGTACGGCCATGCCTTGATGGCCGCCCTCATCCAGCGCGCCTACCAGCTCGGGTCTCGCTGGCTCACGCTCGAGGTGCGGCCCTCCAACGATGTGGCGGTCCGCCTGTACGAGAAGTTCGGGTTCAAGGTGATCGGCCGGCGTCGTGGCTACTACACGGACAACAATGAAGACGCGATCGTGATGTGGTCCGACTCCATCCAGGCGCCCAGTTTCAAGCGGCATTTCGCCGAGATCCTCCAGTCGCTCGAGATTGAAGGGATCGCCGGCTCCCCACCCGAGTAACGCGGGCCGAGCCCCTGCAGTTCCTCGCGATCGAAACCTCGTGTGACGAGACCGCGGCCGCCGTGGTGGCCACCGGCCCACGCTGCCTCTCGAATATCGTGCGGTCGCAGGACGCGCTCCACGCCCCGTATGGTGGCGTGGTGCCGGAGCTGGCCGCGCGCGCCCACCTGCAAACGATCGTACCGGTGATCGAACGGGCCCTCGACGTGGCCGGCACCCGGTGGGAGGAGATCGATGCCCTGGCGGTCACGCGCGGCCCGGGCTTGATCGGCTGCCTGCTGGTCGGCGTCAACATCGCCCAGGCGATCGGCTGGGCGCGGACGCGCCCCGTGGTGGGGGTGAGCCACCTCGCCGGCCACCTCTACGCGGCCCAGCTGGAGGATCCCGCTCTGCGGCCGCCAGCCCTGGCCCTGATCGTCTCCGGGGGACACAGCGATCTGATTCGCTGGCGTGAGCGCGGCGCCATCGAGGTGATCGGCCGGACCGTGGACGATGCCGCCGGGGAGGCGTTCGACAAGGGGGCCCGGATCCTGGGACTACCGTTTCCCGGTGGGCCGGCGATCGACCGCCTGGCCGTGCAGGGGAACCCGAGGGCCGTTGCCTTTCCGCGCCCCCGGGCTCCCGGCCTCGACTTCAGTTTCAGCGGCGTCAAGACCGCGCTGCTCTACGACGTGCGCAAACGCGGCCCACTCTCCGAGGTGACCCGCGCCGATCTCGCGGCGAGCTACCAGGAGGCGATCGTTGACGCCCTGCTCACCCGGGTCGAGGCGGCCTTCAGGGTGGAAGCGGCCCCGACCATCATCCTGGGGGGTGGGGTGGCCCGGAATCGCCGGCTGCGCGAGGCGGCGCAGGCCCGGCTCGGCAGCCTCGCGCGCCTGGTCATCCCCGCCCCCGAGCTGTGCACCGACAACGCCGCCATGATCGGGGCCGCCGCGCTCGTTGAATGGGACCGCCGAGGCCCGGATCCGGTGCCATTCGACGCGGACCCGAGCCTTGGGTTTTAGCTAGCTCCCCTCGTGACGCGGCAGCACGGCCAGAATCGCCTTTGCGAAGACGGCATGCCCGGCCGCAGAGGGATGGATGTCGCAGGTCGGCGGTGGGCCCGGGTCAAGAACGACCTGCAGGCCTGCGAAGCAGGGGACATGAGCAAGAAACGGCGAATTCGCCGACGCGCTAAAGAAGGCCCCAAAGACGTCCGCCGCTCGGGCATGGTATCGAATCGCGACTGATGCTATCGCGCCATCGAGGGAAAGCGCGATGGCTACGCCAGCCGGGTCGTTGTAGTTGAAGGCGAAATAGGCGACGGCCACGATGGTGCCGCGATAGTGGCCGCGGTTCCGGATCGCCGAATAGATCCGATTGAGATTGGCCATCATCTGCGCCTCAACGGGACCCAGCCCGTTCAGGATGCAGGCCGAATTGCCCTTGCAGAGCGCCTGGAGGATCAGGAGGTCGTTTCCACCAATCTGGATGGTCACGAGGTCAGTGTGGTGGTGGGAACGAAGGTAGTTGACGGCAAAGGCGAGTTGGGCGCCGCCGTACTGCGTATGCAACGGGAAGGCGGCTCGGTAGTCCTGGCATCCGTTGTCCGGCCGCATGCCGCTGATCATGCTGCCGCTGCTTTCGCCTGGACAGGCGGCGTTGGTCAGGTTGAGGCCGAGCGTACCGGCCACGGCATCCGTGTAGCCGGGGAAGTTGGCGGGGTTCGAACCGCCGCCGGACGCAAGCACGATGGGGTTAAAGCCAAAGGCGTACGAGTCGCCGAGGGCCAGGTAGGTTGAGCTCTCCTTGGCGGAGGCCGGTATCGCGGCGAGTGCGAGCGCGGCGGCCAGGGCAAGCGTGGCTAGGCGCATCCCTCTGTTCATCAGACTCATCCCCTCCTCAGGTGATCCAGATCCTTGGAGCCTAGTCCTTCGCCGGTGTCATAGCAAGGGCGCGGGAGGGTTGAAAGCTACCCGCCGATCAGCTATGATTAGCACTCGGGCTAACTGAGTGCTAAGCACCCCATTCAAGCACCCCATTAAAGGAGGGTTTGACTATGAAATTGAGACCACTCGGCGATCGTGTCGTCATCAAGCCGGTCGAGCGTGAGGAGAAGACCAAGAGCGGGATCGTCCTCCCCGACACCGCCAAGGAGAAGCCGCAGGAAGGCATGATCGAAGCCATCGGCAACGGCCGCTTCATCGAGGCCACCGGCAAGCGCGAGCCGCTGGACGTCAAGATCGGCGACCGCGTCGTCTACGCGAAGTACGCCGGCAGCGAGATCAAGCTCGATGAGACCGAGTACCTGATCCTCTCGGAGAAGGACATCCTCGCCGTCGTTGCCAACGGCAAGAGCTAAAGACCGTACTGAAGAAGCCAGCCTCTAGGGGCTGGCTTTTTTTGTCGTGGGGATGCGGGGCAGGCCCAGCATCGCTTCGGTCATCTCGGCGTATTGATCGGGGTTGCGCCAATCGTAGTGCGGGTTGCGCCATCGAACATAGCCGCGGTAATCGATCAGGAAGAGCGATCGCTGCGCGAACCCCTTCTCCTCCATCAGCACCCCGTAGCGGCGGCTGACGGACTTGTCCCAGTCGGCCAGGAGTGGGAAGGGAAGGTCGCCGAGGCTCTTGCTGTACGCCTTGTGCGCCCAGATGTGGTCGACGCTGATGCCGAGGACCTCCGTCTCGCCCTTGACGAACTGGGCGTGATCACCTCGCAAGGAGGTGAGCTCGTTGGTTCAACCGGGGCTGAAATCGAAAACGTAAAAAGCCAGCAGCACGTGGCGGTTCCCCCGGTACGCGGACAGCGCGATCGGGTCGCCGTCGGGGGTAGCCGGAAGTGAGAACTCGGGCGCCAGGTCACCGACATTCGGCATCTGCTCTGGCATCGCCCCCACTATAGTCGGCTCGATGACGTTCCGAGATCGGGCTGATGCGGCCGAGCGCCTCGCCCGCCGGCTCGCGGCCTATCGCGACGCGGCGGCCACGATCGTCCTCGGTATCCCCCGCGGCGGCATGGTGGTGGCGGCCGAGATCGCGTCGACGCTGCGGCTCCCGCTCGGGATCGCGCCGGTGCGAAAAGTGGGGGCGCCGGGAAATCCCGAGCTCGCGATTGGGGCCGTCGACGACGAGGCGGGGCAGGTGCTTGATAGCCAGCTTGCCTGGCGCCTGGGGGTCTCGCCCGGCCGACTCGAGGCGGCGGCCGCCGAGGAGCGCGCCCACCTGCGCCAGTGGCTCAGCGGCATGCCTGGCGGCCTGGACCGCCCCGTGTCGGGTCGCGCCGTCATCCTGGTCGACGACGGGGTGGCGACCGGCTACACGGCGCTGGTCGCCGTCGCGGCCGTCCGGCGGCATGGCGCCGAGCATGTGACCCTCGCGGTACCGGTCGCCCCGGCGGATACCGCTCACTGGCTCCGGACCCGGGTCGACGAGTGGATCTGCCTGGAGACCCCGGATCCTTTCCGCGCCGTCGGCCACTTCTTTGAGGATTGGCCGCAGGTGACTGACGATCAAGTTCGAGCCCTGCTCCCGCCCGGTAACAGGATGTAGCGGCCTGTTCGCGCAGGCAAGGTCGGCCACCCCCTCCCGGTTACAGAGGTGTGACGGGATTTAGAGATCAATTCTGGACGCTCCGCGATATATTGGTGCCCGCATGAGGCTCTTCGCCAAGGGGAAGAAGGACGGTGCCGACGCGGCGCCCCAGGCGCCAAGCTTCCAACCCATCGACCGAGGTGGCCTGCTCGGCTTGCTGGACCAGGTGGTCAACGGCGGGCAGAGCGGCGTCCTGGAGCTGCGCGAGCCTCGCGGCACCTGGGTATACGCCTTCCAGGCGGGTGCGCTGACCCACGCCAGCGGTGGCCGGGTTCGCGGCGCGCGGCAGGCCTTTGACCTCCTCTGGGAGTTCCAGAGCGGGGAATTCCAGTTCACGCCGGGGGTTGACCCGGCGCTGGCCGGAAACCTCTACATCGACAAGAGTCGCCTTCTCGACCTGCTGCGTCGCAGCCAGGCGGTGCTCCAGGGCCCCGCCTCGCCCTACATTGCGCCCGACCAGCAGCGACCGATCCAGCAGGTCCCGCAGCCGTATTCGCCGCCCGCACCCGGGCAGATCCCGACCTGGCAGCCTCCGGCGCAGCCCGGCCAGCCCGGCCAGCCCGCCTGGGGGAACGGCGGCTATCCGCCGCCGCCCGCCGGATACCCGATCCCCTACCCGAATGGGCCCTACGGCCAGGGCCAGGGCGCGCCGCCCCAGCCATATGCGCAACCCTACCCGAGCGCTCCGCAGCCGCCGGTGTTCCCGGGCCCTTACCCGGCCCAGCAGATGACGCCGCCGGTGTTCCCGGGCCCCTACCCGGCCCAGCAGATGACGCCGCCGGTGCAGGCGCCCCTGCCGCAACAGCCGCAAGCGGCGCCGCTCGCACCGCCCGCCGCGGCTCCTGCCGCGCCGAGCCGCCAGGCAACGCCCCCGAGCTTCTCCGTCCCGCCGATGGCCATCCCGAAGCGCAAGGCACCGGCGCAGGTCTACCAGGCTCCGGTCGCCCCTGCGTCGGCAATTCCGCCGGTGCATGAGGCGCTCAAACCGGCTCAGCCCACGCCACCCAAGAAGGACGACCTCCAATCGTTACGCGCCAGCCTCGTCGCCGAGGCGCCGGCCGGGAGGCAAGCGCCGGCGGCCCCCGCCTGGGGTGTCCGCAGTGGCGAGGGCGGCGCCGCCACCGCGCCCCCGCCGACCAAGGGCAAGCGGGGTCAAAGCGTGACTGCCGACAAGCCGAAGAAAGGCAAGTCGAAGCTCCGCGCCGCTCTCGACGTCCGCCTGATCACCTTCCTGCTCTGGGCCTGCGAGCGGAAATACTCGCCCGACGACCACTGGACGCTGAAGGATGCCTTCGAGGTTTCGACCATGGAGCTGCGCGACCAGTTCATCGGCGCCTTTTCGGAGTCGTTCAAGTCGCGCCCGAAAGCGACCATCGCGGACGACGACGTCGACCAGATGGCCGCCGGCCGGATGCGCGGCCGCGGCCGGAAGCGCTAGTCCACGATGACGATTCCTGCTGCGCGCAGCAGGGCGGCGGCTTCGGGAAACGAGAACAGGGCGCCCGACACCTTGTTTGCCCTGAGGTCGATGGTGTAGTTGTGGGCGCGCTCCAGGTGAGCTCCGGATAGGTTCGTGTTATTGAAGATCGCGCCGGCCAGGTCGGTCCCGGCGAAGTCGCACCCGGACAGATCAGCATCCGAGAATTCGGTTTCGTGCGCCACGCAGTTGAGAAAGGCGGCCTTCTTCAGGGCGACGCCCTGAAAGACTGAATAGCTGAGCAGGCACTCGTCAAAGGTGACCGGCGTATGGAGGGCCACCGACGGCCACCTGGCATTCGCCCAGTTGATGCCGGTCAGCCGGCACTTGGTGAAGGCAACCTTGACGAAGCTGCTGTCGCGGACCTGGGCCAGCGAGAGATCGCACTCCAGAAAGGACGAGTCTCGGAAGACGCAGCCCTGGAACGTCGTCTCTTGAAAGGTGCAGCGGCGAAACGCGCACGCCTCGAATTCTTTGCCCTCGAGTGTCACGCCCTTCAGCGCGAGCCCCGTGAACTTCTGTTGATAGAGATACGCCCCAGAGGCTGCGTCGAGCGTTGACATTGCTCGAAATTCTACGGAGCAGGCACGGGCTGAACGAACGCCCGCGCCCGGTAGACTGGGCTGCGTCTTGAGTGTGAGCACGCCCGCCGCGGACCGCGGCGTCGACCTCCTTAAAGGGCTGAATCCGCCACAGCGCGCGGCGGTGACGGCCGCTGACGGCCCCCTGCTCATCTTTGCCGGGGCCGGCAGCGGCAAGACGCGCGTGCTCACCCATCGCATCGCCTGGTTGATCCAGCAGGGGCGGGCCGAGCCCGGCGAGCTGCTGGCGGTCACCTTCACCAACAAGGCGGCGCGCGAGATGCGCAGCCGGGTGGAGCATCTCTTGAACCTCGCCGCGGGGGGCATCTGGATGGGGACCTTCCACGCGATTGGCGTGCGCATCCTGCGCCGGGATGGGGCGGCCGATGGCGTCGACCGGCATTTCGCGATCTATGACGAGGGCGATCGCCTCGCCGTCGTGAAGCGGATCATGACCGAGCATCGGCTCGACGAGAAGCGCTACCCGCCGGGCGGGATGGTCGGGCTGATCTCCCGCGCCAAGGACGAGCTGATGACGCCGGAGGAGCAGCTCAAGGCGGCCGGGACCCACACCGAGGAGCTCGCCGCGAGGGTCCGGCAGGGGTATGAGGCGTTCCTCGAACGGAACCACGCGCTCGACTTCGATGATCTGCTGCTGCGCACCGTGTGGCTCTTCGACCGGCACCCGGAGGTCCTGGAGCGCTACCAGCGTCGCTTCAAGTACGTCATGGTCGATGAGTACCAGGACACGAATCGGGCCCAGTACCTGATGGTGCGCCATCTCGCCAGCCGGCATCGCAATCTCTGCGTGGTAGGCGACGACGACCAGTCCATCTACGGGTTCCGCGGCGCGGACGTGCGCAACATCCTGTCCTTCGAGCGCGACTATCCGGACGCCCAGGTGGTGAAGCTGGAACAGAATTACCGGTCGACCCAGGTGATCCTGGACGCCGCCTATCACGTCATCAAGGCCAATCCGAACCGCGCGGAGAAGCGCCTGTGGACCGATCGTCCCGGGGGCCCGAAGGTGGTTGTCTCCCAGACCTACGACGAGCAGGAGGAAGCGCAGACGGTCGCCCGCGAAGCGCTGCGCCTGGTGGCGGAGGGCGACTATCGCCTCGGCGATCTCGCCGTTCTCTATCGAACGAACGCCCAGTCGCGGGCCCTGGAGGAAGTCCTCCTCCGTCGGGGGATCCCCTATCGCCTGATCGGCGGTCTTCGCTTCTACGAGCGCCGGGAGGTCAAGGACGTGCTGGCCTATCTGCGGCTGATCGCCAACCCGCAGGACACGCTGAGCTTCTCGCGGGTGGTCAACGTGCCGCGCCGCAAGCTGGGGGAGAAGTCGCTTTCGCAGCTCGGGTACTGGGCGGATGCGCACGGCCTCTCGCCCTGGGACGCGCTCGACCGGCTTTCGGAGATGACGGAGCTGACGCCCGCGGCGGTCAAGGCGCTCGGCGAATTTCGCGATCTCGTGCGCGAGCTGCGGGCGGCAAGCCAGGAGCGCCGTGTCGTTGAGGTGCTCGACCTGCTCTTGCTACGCAGCGCCTACGAGCGCTACCTCAAGGACGGGAGTCCCGAGGGCGACGATCGCTGGGCGAACGTGCTGGAGCTCCGCGGCCTCGCCTCGGAGTACGATGGCCTGCCTCCCGGCGAGGGACTCCAGGCCTTCCTCGAAGACGTGGCGCTGATGAGCGACGTGGACAGCATGGATGACCAGGCTCAGGGCATGACCCTGATCACGTTGCACATGGTCAAGGGGCTGGAGTTTCCCGTGGTGTTCATGCTCGGCATGGAGGAAGGCCTCTTTCCGCACAGCCGCAGCCTCGACTCACCGGCCGGCCTCGAGGAAGAGCGGCGGCTGGCTTACGTGGGCATGACCCGCGCCAAGGACCGGCTCTATCTCTTCCACACGTTCCGCCGGCACCTCTGGGGCAGCGCGAATCTGAACCTCCCCTCGCGGTTTCTCGCCGACATTCCTCCGGAGCTGGTCGACGGCTCGGCGGGGATCCCACCCGGCGTGCCGGTCCAGGGCATGGCGCCCGCCCGGGTCATCGAGGCAGCGAGGCCCGCTGTCCCGGTGGTCCTGGTGCAGCGCTACGCGCCCGGTGACCAGGTGGAACACCGCTCCTGGGGTCGCGGCACCATCCTCAAGAGCACGATGACCCGTACGGATGAAGAGGTCATCGTCAAGTTCGACAAGGTGGGCGTAAAAATTCTCGCCGTGAGCCTGGCGCCGATCGTCAAGGAGTGAGCGCGGCCGGCAACCTCGAGGAGGCGCAGGCCCGCGTTCTCGAGCTGCGGCTGCTGATCGACCGCGCGAACCGCCAGTACTACGTCTTCGACCAGCCCGAGATCACCGATCCCGAGTACGATGCCCTGTTCCGCGAGCTGGTCGACCTCGAAACGCAGTACCCGGTGCTGGTTACGCCAGACTCGCCGACCCAGCGCGTTGGCGGGCCGCCCTCGGATGCGTTCGCCAAGGTCACGCACCGGGTGCCGATGCTCAGCCTGGGCAACGCCTTCGATCGGGAGGAGGTCCGCGAGTTCGACAGGCGAGCCCGGCGCACGCTCGGGGGCGTGACGCTCGAGTACATCACGGAACTCAAGATCGACGGCCTGGCGATGAGCCTGCTCTATGAGAACGGGCGCTATTCGGTGGGCGCGACCCGCGGCGACGGGTACGTCGGCGAAGACGTGACGCCCAACGTCAAGACCATTCCCAGCGTGCCGCTGTCGGTGAAGCTCCCGCCGGATTTCCCTCCCACCTTCGAGGTGCGGGGCGAAGTGTACATGCCCAAGCGGAGCTTCCAGCGGCTGAACGCGGACCTGGCGGCGCAGGGCAAGCCGCTCTTCGCCAACCCGCGCAATGCCGCCGCCGGCGCGGTCCGGCAGCTCGACCCCAGGATCACCGCCAGCCGCCGGCTCGACACCTTCATGTATGCGCTCGACCCACCGGGCCGCGCGCGCAGCCAGGAGCAGATCCTCACCGGCCTCGACGCCGTCGGATTCCATGTCAATGAGACCCATCGCACCCACGGGTCCATCGAGGCCGTCATCGAGTTCCTGGACGAGTGGCAGGCGAAGCGGCACGAGCTCGACTATCAGATCGACGGCATCGTCATCAAGGTGAATGACCTGGCGCAACAGGCGGAGCTCGGGTTTGTGTCGCGAAGTCCCCGGTGGGCGTTGGCGTTCAAGTTCCCGCCGGAACAGGCCGAAACAACCGTCGAGGCGATCAAGGTTTACGTGGGGCGCACCGGCGCGATCACCCCGGTCGCCTGGCTCAGCCCGGTGGTGGTCGGGGGGACCACGGTGAGCCGGGCCACGCTGCACAACGAGGACGAGGTCGCCCGGAAGGATGTCCGTCCGCAGGACACGGTGATCATCCAACGGGCCGGCGACGTGATCCCGGAGGTGGTCCGGGTGCTGCGGGAGAAGCGGTCCAAATCGAGCCGGCCCTGGCACATGCCGAAGCAATGCCCGGAGTGCGGCACGGCCCTCGTCCGCGAGCCTGGCGCGGCCGTCACCCGCTGCATCAATCCGCTTTGCCCCGCCCAGGTGCTCGAGCATCTGCGCCACTTCGTCGGATCGCTCGACATCGAGGGGTTCGGATACGCCACCCTCCAGCAGCTGATCGAACGAAATCTCGTCAAGGATCCCGCCGACCTGTATCACCTCACCAAGGAGCAACTGTTGACGCTCGAGGGCTTTGCCGAGAAGTCGGCGCAGAACCTGCTCGACCGGATCGAGGTAAGCAAGGACACGACCCTGCTCCGGTTTCTGTCCGGGCTCGGAATCGGCCACGTGGGATGGACCATGGCCGGCTTGCTCGCGGATCACTTTGGAACCATCCAGAGGTTGCAGGAGGCCAGCGTCGACGATTTACGGGCGATCGGCGGCGTCGGGCCCGCCGTCGCCGAGGCGGTGCACGACTACTTCCAACTCCCCGTGTCCCGCCGGTTGATCAGGCGCCTGTTGGCCGCCGGCGTGAAACCACGCCCGCCGGAGCGCCGGGAGGGACCGCTGTTGGGCAAGAGCTTCGTCATCACTGGAACGCTGCTCTCGATGACTCGGGGCGAGGCGGAGGAACGGATCAAGGCGGTGGGTGGCTCGGCAGGGTCGACCGTTTCGAAAAAGACCGACTACCTGGTGGTGGGCGCCGATCCGGGCTCCAAGCTCGAGAAGGCGCGCCGGCTGAAGGTGGCGGTGCTCGACGAGGCCGCCTTCCTCGAACTGATCGGCCAGCCGGTCTGACCTGGTCCCGGCCAGTCCAACGGCGGCGATAGAGCCGCTAAAAGATAACGCTCCGTCACCACTATCAGGATTTGTAACGAATTGTGACAGCTCCTTAACTTCCATTTAATGGCATGCGACGCATATTGCCGTCATGTCGAGCCCGCCTCGGTTGGGGACGTCCGGGCACGCCGTGTCCAGCCGTTTGCGCTCGATGGGCCGGCGTGGCCTGGCCGGGTCGATCGTCGTGGCGGTGCTGACCCTGATCTTCATCCTCGGGAGCACCCTGCCGGGCACCACGCTGCCCCTGACCTGGTACGCCCCCGTCTGGGACGTGGCCACCGCCGTCATCATGGCGGTGGCGCTCTTTCTTTGCGCCACCGACGTGGTCATCCGCCGCCATGGCCGTGCGCTGCCGATCGTCTCGGCCAGCGTGATCCTGATCTGCCTCTGGCTGGCCCATATGGTCACGTTTCCCGGGGTCGTGCCATTTCAGCTTCCGTACGTCACCGCGCAGACCTCCGGATTCTTCTTTCACGTCGCGCATATCGGGACGCCGATCCTCCTGACCTGGATCCTGGTGCAGCGCGCGGGCCCGCTGCAGCGGCCGGAGGCGGCCCTCGCGCGGGCCATCGGGATCGCGCTCGCCATCAGCCTCACCTGCGTGGTCGTGACCGTGGCGCTCGCGCGAATGCTGCCGCCCGTCATCGTGGGGGGCCAGTTCACCACCTTCAACACCATGCTTCAGATCGTGCCCTTCCTCCCGGTCGCGCTGGCCGCCGCCATCTATCGGCGCGGCCGCTACCCCGATCGCTGGATCGAGTCCAGCGTCACCGCCGCCATCATCCTCGTCACCGTCGAGACCCTGACGTTCCTGTTCATGCGTTTTCAGTACGACGGCTTCTGGTACCTGGGGCACGCCCTGGTAGTCCTGCCTGACGCCGCCCTGCTCGCCGGCGTGCTCGGACTCTATGCCGCGGCCAAGCGAGAAGCGGACATCCAGCAGGGACTCATGACGCACTTCAAGGAGTCCCAGCAGCGGCTGCAGGTGATCATCGATACGTCGCCCAGCGCGGTCATCAGTGCGGATCAGGGTGGGGTCATCTCCGGCTGGAACAAGAAGGCCGAGGCCGTCTTCGGTTGGTCCCACGATGAGGCGATCGGCCGCACGCTATCCGGCACGATCATCCCAAGAAAGTATCGCGAGGCCCACGAGCGAGGCCTGACCCGACTGGCCGACACCGGGGAGGGTCGGATCATCGGCAAGACCGTCGCCCTGGTCGGGTTGCACCGCGATGGCCACGAGTTTCCCATCGAGGTCTCGGTGTCGGTCACCGCGCGAGTTGGAAACCAGATCCAGGTGGTCGCCTTCGTCACCGATATCAGCGAACGCCGGATGGTCGAGCGCCTTCGGAACACCCAGTTCGCGGTGACGCGGCCCCTCGCGACCGCCGCCACCTGGTCGGAGGCGGCCCCGCAGATCCTGCAGGGCATTTGTGAAAACCTCGGCTGGAGCCTGGGGGAGATCTGGGCGGTCGACCGCGAGCCCAATGTCCTGCGCTGGGAGTACGGCTGGCATAAGCCCGGCCGCGATCTGGACGCGTTCGAAGCCATCAGTCGCGAGGTGACCTTTGCCCGCGGGGTGGGCCTGCTCGGACGGGTCTGGGCGACGGGTCGGGCGAGCTCGATCCAGGACGTCGGCAGCGACCGCGACTCGTCCCGGGCGGAAGCCGCAGTCCGGGCCGGCCTCCGTGGAAAATTCGCCTTCGCGATCACGAATGGTCGAAAGGTAACAGGGGTCGTCGCCCTCTTCAGCAGCCAGGGCCAGGCGCCCGACCGTGCCACGCTGCGGGTGATGGCCGATGTCGGCAGCCAGATCGGGCACTTCATCGAGCGCCGCCGCGCCGAGGACGAGCTGCGCAAGAGTGGGGAGCGGATCCGGGCCGTCCTGGACAATGTCGCCGACGGCATCGTCACCGTCGACGAGCGCCTCATGATCCGGTCTTGCAACCCGGCCGCCGAGCGCCTCTTCGGCTACAGCGCGGAGGAGGTGATCGGCAAGGAGTTCGGCCAGCTGATGGCCGAGCCCTACCGGGCGGAGCTCAAGCCGCAGTTGCGGAGCTACCTGAAGCCGCGCAAGCAGGAAGTCCTCCTCGGCACGCACGAGGCCGACGGCCAGCGAAAGGACGGCGCGACGTTCCCGATGGAGTTCAGCGTTGGACGGCTCGGGGCAGGGCGCCTGCTGATCGGAAGCCTGCGCGACGTCTCGGAACGCAAGGCCGAGACCGAGGCCTTGCAATACCGGGCGCTTCATGATGCCCTGACCGGCCTTCCCAACCGAACCTTCCTCCGCGAGCGCCTCGAGGAAGCGGTCCGTGCCGGCGAGCGCGAGCTGAAGCCGTGCGCCGTCCTCCTGATGGACATGGACGGCTTCAAGGGGGTCAACGACTCGCTCGGCCACCAGGCCGGTGACCAATTGTTGCAGCAGGTCGGGGCGCGCATGCGCGGCGTCCTGCGCAAAGCCGACATGGTCGCCCGCTATGGCGGCGACGAGTTCGCCGTGGTTCCCTGGGGGGCGACCGACGTCCCGCGGGCGGTGCTGATCGCGGAAAAAATCCTGCAGGCGGTCGACCAGCCGTTCACCATCGGGGGAGCGCCCGTCAGCGTCAGCCTCAGCGTGGGGATCGCGGTCTACCCGCAGCACGCCGAGGACGGCGACGCCCTGATGCGACGCGCGGACGTCGCGATGTACGCCGCCAAGCGGGCCAAGAGCGGGTACAGCATCTACGCAGCCGGCCAGGAGGACGACACCCCGGCCGGCGTTCCGCTGATCGGCAAGCTCCGCTACGCGATCGACCAGTTTGAGCTGCTCCTGCACTACCAGCCGATCGTCTCTACCGTGGACGGCAGGACGAACAAGGTCGAGGCGCTGGTCCGCTGGGGCCACCCGAGCCACGGCCTGCTGCCCCCGGACGATTTCATTCCATCGGCGGAGCAGAGCGATCTGATCAAGCCGTTGACGGCCTGGGTCCTCAACGAGGCCCTCGGCCAGGTCCACGCATGGGCGAAGGCCGGCATCGAGACCGGGGTCTCGGTCAACCTCTCGGCGCGAAACCTGCTCGACCACGAACTGCCCGACGCCGTCGAGGAGCTGCTGCGGACCTGGCAGGTTGCCCCGGAGAAGTTGAGCCTGGAGATCACCGAGCGGAGCATCATCGCGAGCGAGGCCGAGGACACGCTGGCCCGGCTGCACAACCTCGGGGTCCAGATCTCGGTCGACGATTTCGGGACCGGTTATTCGTCGCTCGCGTACCTGAAGCGCCTGCCGGTCAACGAGATCAAGATTGACAAGTCGTTCGTGCAGGACATGGTCACCAACTGGGACGGTGCGGCCATCGTGCGCTCGACCATCGACCTCGGCCACAACCTCGGCCTCAAGGTGGTCGCCGAGGGGGTGGAGGACGAGCCCACCGCGGCCCTTCTCCGCGAGTACGGCTGCGACTACATCCAGGGCTACCACATCAGCAGACCGGTAGCGGCCGCGCCCCTGGGTCCCTGGCTTCGCGCCCGGGCCGGCCAGCTCAAGTCGGTCTCGATCTTAAGCGGCCCCAGCGCCCTGACGGCGTAGGCCCACCGCCCTGCCCCCGCGATAATCTATTCACCTTGCCTGAAAACGAGCCCGAGCTCTCCTCCGACGAAGTGCGCCATGTCGCGCGACTGGCGCGCCTGGGCATCACGCCGGAGGAGGTCACCCGCTTCCGCGACCAGCTCCGCAACATCCTGCATGCGATCGAGGCGCTGAACCGGGCCGATACCTCGCGCGTCCCCGCGACGGCCCATCCGCTCGAGCAACGCAACGTGATGCGGGAGGACGAGCGCCAGCCGTCGCTTTCGATCGAGGCGGCGCTGCAGAATGCGCCGAGCGTGGAGGACGGCTATTTCAAGGTGAAGGCGATCCAGGAATGAAGCTCTTCCAGGGGACCATCCGCGCGCTGCACCAGATGCTGGTCGACCGGGAGATCTCGTCCGTGGAATTGACGGAATCCGTCCTCGGCCAGATCGACGCTGTGGGACGGGAGACCCATGCGTACCTGGCCGTCACCCGGGATCTGGCGCTGCACCAGGCCCGCGCGGCCGACGCGCGCATCCGCGAAGGTGACCGGGTCCGTCCCCTCACCGGCATCCCGATCGCGATCAAGGATGTCCTCTGCGTGGAGGGGGTGCCGGCCACCGCGGGATCCAGGATCCTGGAGGGCTTCGTCCCGCCCTACAGCGCGACCGTGGTGGAACGCCTCGCCACCGAGGGCGCGGTCTTCCTGGGAAAGACGAACTGCGACGAGTTCGCGATGGGGTCGTCCAACGAAAACTCGGGTTACCGCCCCGTGCACAACCCGTGGGACCTTGATCGTGTCCCGGGCGGCTCGAGCGGCGGGTCAGCGGCCGCGGTGGCATCGGGCGAGGCCGTCGCCGCCCTCGGTAGCGACACGGGCGGGTCGATCCGCCAGCCGGCCGCGCTCACGGGCACCGTCGGCATGAAGCCGACCTACGGCCGGGTCAGCCGCTACGGCCTGATCGCCTTCGCCTCCTCGCTCGACCAGGTCGGTCCGATCACGCGCGACGTCGCGGATTGCGCCGTCCTGTTGCAGGCGATTGCGGGCCACGACGCCCGCGACTCGACCAGCTCACCCCGCCCGGTGCCCGATTACCTCGCCGGCCTGGACGGTGGCGTCCACGGGATGCGCCTGGGGGTGCCCAAAGAGTATTTCGTGAGCGGCATGGAGCCGGAGGTCGAGCGGGCGGTCCGCTCGGCGATCGAGGTCTACCAGCGGTTGGGGGCGACCATCGAGGAGGTCAGCCTGCCGCATAGCGACGTGGCCCTGCCGGCCTACTACATCATCGCGCCGGCGGAGGCCAGCTCCAACCTCGCGCGCTACGATGGCGCGCGCTACGGCGTGCAAGCGGGCGGCGGGCGCAATGTCATCGAGGAGTACGAGTTGACCCGCCAGCAGGGGTTCGGCGCCGAGGTCAAGCGCCGGATCATGCTGGGCACCTATGCCTTGAGCTCGGGTTACTACGACGCCTTTTACCTCAAGGCGCAGAAGGTGCGCACGCTGATCATCGAGGACTTCCAGCGGGCTTTCGAGCAGGTCGACGCCCTGCTCGGGGCCACCTCGCCGACCGTCGCCTTTCCGCTCGGCGCCAAGACCCAGGACCCGGTCGCCATGTACCTGAACGACATCATTACGATCCCGGCGAACCTGGGCAACGTGTGCGGCATCTCGGTGCCCTGCGGGCTTGCCAACGGGCTGCCCATCGGCCTGCAGGTGCTCGCCCCGGGCTATCGCGAAGACGTCGCGCTGCGGGTCGCGCAGGCCTTCGAATCGGCGACCGAGTTCAACCGGGCCCGGTCCCCGCTAGTGGGGTCGGCCGCGTGATTGCCACCAAGTACGAAGTCGTCGTCGGGCTGGAGGTCCATGCCCAGATCAAGACCGAGAGCAAGATGTTCTGTGGGTGCTCGACGGATTATCTTGCCGCGGCTCCCAACGCGAACACGTGCCCCGTGTGCCTCGGGCTGCCGGGGTCCTTGCCGGTCATCAACCGCAAGGCGGTCGAGGCAACCATCCGGACCGCGCTCGCGCTCCACTGCGAGATCCCGGAGTTCTCCAAGTTCGACCGGAAGAATTACTTCTATCCCGACCTCCCCAAGGGCTACCAGATCTCGCAATACGATCTGCCCTTCAGCCGCAACGGCTATCTGGAGTTCGACGTCAAGGGCGAGCCCGGGCGCTGCGGCATCACGCGGGTCCACCTGGAGGAGGACACCGGCAAGCTGCTGCATGCCGGCGCGATCGAGCAGGCGCAGTCGTCGCTGATCAACCTCAACCGGGCCGGCGTGCCCCTGATGGAAATCGTCTCCGAACCCGATCTGCGGACCGCCGATGAGGCGCGGGAGTACGTCATGCGTCTGCGCGCGATCCTGCAATACATCGGGGTCAACGACGGCAACATGGAGTCAGGGCAGTTGCGCTGCGATGCAAACGTGTCGCTTCGTCCGGTGGGCGCCAAGGAGCTCGGGACCAAGGTCGAGGTGAAGAACATGAACTCGTTCCGCGCCATCCATCGCGCCATCTTGTACGAGATCGTCCGGCAGACCGAGGTCCTGGATGCGGCCGGCCGGCTGGCGCAGGAAACACGCGGCTGGAACGATGCCCGGGGCCTGACGGTCTCGCAGCGGAGCAAGGAGCTTGCGGAGGACTATCGGTATTTTCCGGAGCCCGATCTCCCGCCGCTGGAGGTCAGCCGCGCCTGGGTCGGGCAGATCAAGGCCGGCCTCCCGGAGCTGCCGGCGGCACGTCGCGACCGGCTCGTCGCCGACTTCGGCCTCTCCGCCTACGACGCCTCGGTCCTCACGTCCTCGAAGCCGATGGCCGAGTACTTCGAGGAGACCGTGCGCCTGGGCGCGCCGGCCAAGACCGCGGCGAACTGGATCCTGGGCGACTTCAGCCGCTTCCTCAATGCCGATCACAAGGAGATCCAGGACTCGGCCATTCAGCCGGCTCACCTCCAGCAGCTAATCGCCCTGGTCGAGACCAGCGCGATCAGCGGCAAGATGGCGAAGCAGACCTTCGACGAGATGTATCGCGCCGCGGATCCGGGCCCCGCCCTCGACGCCGCCAAACGGTCGCGCCAGATCAGCGGCGACGCCGAGCTGGAAGCCATCGTCGACCAGGTGATCGCCCAGAACGAGAAGTCGGTCGCCGACTTCAAGGGCGGCAAGCAGCAGGCGCTGGGGTTCCTGGTTGGCCAGGCGATGAAGCTCTCCAAGGGTCGGGCGAACCCCGAGCGCTTGAACGCCCTGTTGCGCGCGAAAATCCAGTAGTGCAGATCACCGTCGGCGAGCTCGCCCATGGCGGGGCGGCGGTCGCCCGCATCGATGGCCGCGTCGTCTTTGTCGAGGGCGCGCTCCCGGGCGAGACGGTCGAGGCGGAGGTCACCCATCGCCGCAAGGATTTCTGGCGGGCGCAGGCGACCACCGTACTCGAGGCGAACGCGGCGCGTGTTGATCCGCCCTGCCCGTATGTCAAGGCCGGCTGCGGCGGCTGCCAGCTGCAGCACGTGGACTACCCGGAGCAGCTCATCCAGAAGAGCCAGGTGCTGGCGCGCCAGCTCAGCCGCGCCCACTTCGATTTCCCGCTGGAGCGGATCCAGGTCCTGGGGATGGCGGATCCCTGGCGGTATCGCCTTCGCGGCGAATTCCACGTGCTCCGGCGCGGGGGCGCGGTGAGCCTCGGCTTCTATCGCAAGCACACCTACCAGACACTGCCGATTGACGCCTGCCTGATCCATGTCGAGGCGATCGAGCGGGCCCTGCCGGCCTTCGCGCGAGCGGCCGAGCATCCGGACGCGGCGAAAGTCAGCGCGGTGCAATTCACCTGGGCCCCGGGCACAAACGACCTCCTGTGGGCGCCCTACCCGCCCGGGTCGGCCGATCCGGGATTTGGCCCGCGGGCTGCCGGATGGGTCCCGGAGCTCGACCTCAACGACGACTCCATCGGGATCGAGGATGACGGGCGCCATTTTCGCGTGCGCCCGGAGGCATTCGTGCAGGTCAACGCCCGCCAGCGGGATGCCCTGTACCAGCGCGCCGTGGAGTACGCCGCCCCGGCCACCGGCGACCGGGTCATCGATGCGTACGCCGGCATCGGCATGCTGAGCGCCCGGCTGGCGGCGGGTGGCGCCGAGGTGATCTGCCTGGAGGAGAGCCCCTACGCGGTGCGGCTGGGCGAGCTGAACATGCAGCTGAACGGCTGCTCGCGAGTCCGCTACCGGCGAGGCCGGGTGGAAGACACCGTCGGCCAGGTGGAGCAGCCGGTCGACGTGCTCGTCCTCGATCCCCCGCGCGCCGGATGCCTCGAGGCCGCCGTCGAGGCGATGGCCGCCGCGGCCCCCGCCCGCATCATCTATGTGTCCTGCGAGCCGTCGACGCTGGCCCGCGACATGGAACGTCTGTGTGCCGGCGGACGCTATACCCTGAGCGATGTGACGCTGGTCGACATGTTCCCGCAGACCTACCACATGGAGACCGTGGCCCGGCTGGAACGCACCGCATGAGCTTCGTCCACCTGCACACGCATTCGGAATACAGCCTGCTCGACGGGGAGAGCCGGATCTCCGAGATGGTCCGGCATGCGGCCGACACCGGCATGCCGGCGATCGCGCTGACGGATCATGGCGTGCTCTACGGGGCGATCGACTTCTACCTCCAGTGCCGGGCGGCCGGGATCAACCCGATCATCGGCCAGGAGGTCTATGTCGCCACCAGGTCACGGCTGCAGAAAGAAGGCCGGGCCGACCGAGATCCCTACCACCTGATCCTGCTGGTCAAGAACGTCGCCGGATATCAGAATTTGATCGAGCTTTCCAGCCGGGCGCACCTGGAGGGGTACTACTACAAGCCTCGGATCGACCGCGAGTTGCTGGCCGAGCATGCGGAGGGGCTGATCGCGCTCTCGGGCTGCCTCGGTGGCGAGGTGGCGAGCCGCCTGCTCAACGGCGAGGACGCGGCGGCCGAACAGGCAGCCCGCGATTACCAGCGCATCTTTGGCGAGGATTACTTCCTCGAGATCCAGGATCACGGCATGCCGGAGCAGGCGCGCGTCAATGAGGGGCTGGCCCGGCTCTCCCAGCGCACCGGGATCCCGCTGGTCGCGACGAATGACTCCCATTACACCCGCCGGGACGATGCCGAGGCCCACGACATCTTGCTCTGCTTGCAGACCGGAACGGTCGTGTCGGACACCAAGCGGATGAAGTTCCACAACGACGAGTTCTATTTGAAGACGCCGGCGGAGATGGCGGAGCGCTTCAAGGACTTTCCCGAGGCGGTGGCCAACACGGTCAAGATCGCGGCGCGCTGCGACCTCAAGCTCGAGATGCGGCCGCTGCTGCCGAAATTCGACGTGCCGGCCGGCGAGAGCGCTGAGAGCTATCTGCGGACACTGGCCGAGCGCGGGCTGCGCGAGCGCTACCCGGAACTGACCGCCGCGGTGCGCGATCGCTTCGAGATGGAGATGGGGGTGATCGAGCCGATGGGCTACGCGGCCTATTTCCTGATCGTCAGCGATTTCATCAACTATGCGCGAGCCAATGGCGTCGCGGTCGGGCCTGGCCGCGGCTCGGCTGCCGGCAGTATGGTTTCCTACGCGCTCGGCATCACGAGCCTCGATCCTCTGCAGCACGGCCTGATCTTCGAGCGCTTCCTCAACCGCGAGCGCATCTCGATGCCAGACATCGATGTCGACTTCGACGACCGGAACCGCGACCGCGTCATCGACTACGTTGGCCGCCGCTACGGCCAGGACCACGTTGCCCAGATCATCACCTTCGGCACCATGAAGGCGCGAGCCGTCATCCGCGATGTGGGGCGGGCGCTGGACGTGCCGCTGCGCGATGTCGACCGGCTGGCCAAGCTGGTGCCGCCCTCGCTCGGAATGACGATCGAAAAAGCGATCCGCATGGTGCCCGAGCTTGCCGCGGCGGAGCAGGACCCGGCCTTCGCACCCCTGCTGAAGAACGCGCGCAAGCTCGAAGGGCTCGCCCGCCACGCGTCGACCCACGCGGCCGGCATCGTCATCACGCCTGAGCCGCTGCAGCGCTATGTGCCGCTCCAGGCCAGCATCACCCGGGGGGACAAGAACGGCCAGGAGAAGCGGGCCGTGATGACCCAGTACGAGATGAATGCCGTTCAGAAGATCGGGCTCCTCAAGATGGACTTCCTCGGCCTGCGCAACCTCTCGATCATCGAGGACTGCCTGAAGAACCTGAAGCAAACCCGGGGACTGACGCTTGATTTGGCCACCATCCCCTGGGACGATCCCGCCACCTTCAAGCTGTTACAGGCGGGCGATACCAATGGCGTCTTCCAGCTGGAGTCGGCAGGCTTGCGCCGGCTGCTGCAGGACATGCGCCCGACCAGCTTCGAGGACATCATCGCCGCCAATGCGCTCTTCAGGCCGGGACCGCTGGAGGGTGGCCTGGTCGACCAGTTCGTGAAGTGCAAACACGGTGAGCAGGAGATCGTCTACCCGTTGCCCGAGCTGGAACCGATCCTCAAGGAGACCTACGGCGTCATCGTCTACCAGGAACAGGTGATGCGGATCGCCTCCCAGCTCGCCGGCTTCTCACTGGGCGAAGCGGACGTGCTTCGCTCCGCAATGGGCAAGAAAAAGAAGGACGAGATGGCGAAGATGCGGGTCAAGTTCATCACCGGCGCCGTCGACCGCGGGGTGAGCGAGGCGAAGGCGACCGAGATCTTCGACCTGATGGCCTTCTTCGCGGGCTATGGCTTCAACAAATCCCACAGTGCCGCCTACGCCGTGATCTCATATCAGACCGCGTACCTGAAGGCGAATTACCCGCTCGAATACCTGGCCGCCCTGCTCAACAATGAGGCGGGAAACTACGACAGGGTCGCGGCGGCGGTTCTTGACTGCCATGCCCGTGGCATCGATGTGCTGCCGCCGGACGTGAACCGCTCCGATGCGGGCTTCTCCGTGCAGGACGGGAAGATCAGCTACGGGCTGGCCGTCATCAAGAATGTGGGGGGCCGCGGCGTCGAGATCCTTCTCAACGAGCGCCGCGAGCGGGGCCCCTTCAAATCGCTGCTCGACCTGTGCGTCCGAGTCGACCCCCGCGAGCTGAACAAGCGGGTGCTGGAAAGCCTGATCCAGTCGGGCGCCTGCGACGCGCTCGGCGAGCGCGGCCGGCTGCTGGCCAGCATCGACCGGGTGGTCGACCGCGCCTCCCAGATCATCAGCGAGCGCGAAAGCGGCCAGACCAACCTGTTCGGCATGCTGCCGGACGCGGATGAGCTCGATGGCGTCTCGGCCGGCTTAGTCTCCGAGCTACCCCCGATGCCGCAGGAGGAACGGCTCCGTGGTGAAAAGGAATTGCTCGGCCTCTATCTCTCCGATCATCCGTTGCGCCGGATCGAGCAGGAGATGCATGCCAAGGTGGACACCTACGCCAACCAGGTCACGCCCGACATGGAGGACTTCGAGGTCCGCATCGGCGGCGTGATCAAGTCGGTCCGGCCGATCATCACGCGGGCAGGGAAGGCGATGGCCTTCGTCCAGCTGGAGGACCTGACCGCCACCATCGAGGTGATCGTCTTTCCTCGGCTCTTCGAGGAACGACGGCAACTCCTGGTGTCTGACGCGATCGTGATCGTTCGCGGCAAGGTCGACGCCCGCACCATGGGTGGCGACGACGAGGAGCGCGCCGAGGCGGCCAAAGTGATCGCCGACGACATCCTGGCCTTCGATGATGCCGGCCACGAGAGTTGGGTGCGAAACCAGGTCGTCCACCTCGACCTGCCGGCCGAGGCGACGCCGGAGCAGATGGCCGCGTTGCAGGAGATCCTGGGCGGCTGCGACGGACCGGATCGCGTCGTGCTACACCTGCAACGCGAGGACCAGATCGTAGACATGGACCTCGGTGAAAAATTCAAGGTGCAGGCGGGGGGGGCCAACGGCGATCGGGCCCAGCACGAGATCGACGCGCTCTTCGGCCGGCCGGTCTGGCGCCTGGAGGTCATCCGCCGTCGCGCCCCCGAACGGCAGCCCAGCGGCCGTCCCGTCCGGGTGCTGGCCGGGTCCTCCGTCTAGCCGATTCCGACGCGGGGCGTGAACGACTGCAGCTGGTAGATCACGATCAGCACGATCAGCAGGGCGACGCCCGCTGCCACCGGGGCCCAGTCGAACTGGCCTGAGCGCTTCGGCAGCCAGTTCCGAAAGGGCCGGGCGAAGGGTTCGGACAGCCGCACGACCATCTGCACCAGGGGGTGCCAGGGATCCATCCGGAAGAACCCGAACAGGATACGGACCAGCAGGATCAGGATGAGGAGCTGGAGGACGCTCTCGACGATGCCGTAGATGGCGCCGACGATGTCCCCGGAGATGATGAGTGCCCGCAGCGCGTAGAGCAGCAGGATGCCGACAAAGGGGGAGAAGTCCATCCCGCCCAGCGGCGGCAGAATGCGCCGGATCGGGTCCAGGAACCAGTCGGTGCCCCGGCTGAGGATGCGCCCGAACTCGCTGTAGAGCATCCCGGGAAAGTAGGAGAGCACGACACGCACGATGATCGCCAGGATGAAGAGGTAGATGATCGTGGCGACGAGTTGAGCCCCGGGGAACATCGGTCGCTAGTCTACGGGGTTCTTCATAAGGCCCGGCTAAGAATCAGCGCCGCCGCCGGCGAGCCAGCAGGTCGCCGGTCGGATCGTCCGGAGGCTTCGGCGGCACCGGCGGTCGCGCCGCGCGCGAGGCCCGGACATCGGCGACCCGTTCCCGCAGGCGGGTGACCGTCGCCTCCACCGGCATGGCCCCCACGGGTTTTACGGCAGGCCGGACCGCCGCCCGCCACGCTGGGACATCCTCCAGCCGGAAGATCAGGCGTCGGAGCGCCACGTCGACCGGGAACAGCAGGATCGCCAGCACCAGCAGGATCTCCGCGATGGGCTGGGCCGCCTGGACAGCCGGAACCGGCAAGGCGAAGACCTGGGCGGGGTCGGTGAGGACCACGCCACCGCCCGCCCGGGCGATGGCTCGCAGGGTCGCGAGGTCGGTGCCGAGGTTGCGGTACTCCGGCGAATACGGCACCACGAGGCCAATCGTGTTCGTATGGATCGCGACGCCGCCGGCGGACTCGGTCACGTGCAGCAGGTAGCTGCCCACCTGGTCGGTGGGCAGGTCGCCCTCGAACCGGCCGGTGCCGGTCGGCGCCAGCGCCAGCTGGCGGTCTGCCAGGTCGGGGGTGACGGCGCTGACCGTGACCGAGGCGCCGGACACCGCTGGGGTGGTCACGAGCACGTGGGTGTGATCCCCCTGGACCTGGGTTTCGACCTGCAGGGCCGGGTCTCCGGCCTGCGGCAGGCTGTCGTGGACGATGTCGCCAAAGAACCGGTTGGCCGACGACCAGCGAAGCAGGTCCGCCGTCCACCGCCCCTGGGCATCGCTGGTCCAGGCGACGACGCGGCCGAGGCCGTATTGCCAGGTGCCCAGCAGGGGGTCGCCCGTCGGGCTCTTCAGCACGATGTCGGCCGCCGACCGCGGGGTGGTCGCGACGTAGCCGGTCAGGGCCGGGAATCCCGACAGCGGCACGCCCGGCAGGGCATCCGCGAGCGAGCTCAGCCGTGGCGTAATCGTCCCTTCGACGATCCAGGGCTTCAGGGCCTCGCGCGTCTCCTTCAGAAAGATCTGGGGCACGTCCGAGATGCTGTTGCTCTGGTAGAAGCGGCCGTGGCCCCAGCCGGCGATCGCCTCCAGGCCGGCAGCGTCGGCGCCATTCGCCCCGATGGCGACGGTGGACACCGTGATGCCGTGCGCGTGGAGCCGGGCGATCACGGGCTCGTAGGCATCGGGCGCGTCGCCGTCGGCCAGCAGGATCACGTGCTTGATCGCCGCGGTCGTATGGCTCAGCGCCTGGTCGGCGGCATTCAGGTCCGGCGTGTAGGTCGGTGGATCCCCGAGGTTCATCGCGTCGATCTGCGCCTTGACCTTCGCCTTGTCCGTCAGGGGGCCGAGGGGGACGACCACGTTGCCCATCGCGCCATTGGTCACGCCCACTTTGTCCCTGGGGGTCAGCTGGTCGATGACGGCGTCGGCCGCCCCGCGCACCACCTGGTCCCCGGCGCCGCTCTCACTGGACTCGAGCACCAGCACGACCGCGACCGGCGGCTTCTGCATGTCCTGGGGAAGCTCGATCTGCACCGGGAGCGTGGTCTCCAGTGGCGTGCCCGCGTAGCCGCCCGGCCCGTAGCTTTCGCTGCCGCCAATGACAACCAGGCCCATGCCGAGGTCGCGGACCGAGGCCTGCAGGAGCGTCATGGCATCGGGCCCCAGGCTGGAGGCGGGCAGGTTGACGAGCACGACCGACTGGTAGGCGGCGAGGTCCGCGGCGGTCCGGGGCAGGGCCGTCGGCGCGATCGTCGTGCTGGCGATCCCAGTCGAATGGAGCGCCGCCTCGAGGCTGCGGGCGTCGCCCGGCGTCGCCTCGACGAGGAGGACGCGCGGGGGGCCGACGACCTGGATCAAGGCCTCCCCCAGGTTGTTCTCCGCGTAGGTGTCGCGGACCGGGTCGATCACGACCCGGACGGCGTGGAATCCGGGATCGCTGGGCTTCACCAGCTGGCTCACCGTCGTCTCGCCCACCGGGAGATCGAGTTTGACCGTGCTGATCAGGGTGCGGTCGAGGTACCAGCGGACGGTGGCCGGGGTGACGCTATTGCTGACGAGAGTGGCGCTGACGGTCGTCTGCTCACCCTGTGCCAGCGATCGCGGCGCGCCGAGCCGGTCGACGTAGGCCTCCACCCCGGTGGGAACTTGGAGCGGCAACGCGTCCACCCGCACACCTTCGGAGCGGAGCAGCCGAGCCTCGGCCACGGCGTCGCCAAGGTTTGCGCGCCCGTCTGAGACGAGCACCACGTGGCGGCGGCGATCCACAGGCAGGATCGACCCCGCCAGCCGGAGCGCTGCCGCAATATCGGTGAACTGCGGATTGGGCTGGCTCTGGAATTCGCGGAATTGCGGGTCGGCGCTCACCCCGACCTCGACCTGTGGATCGCGGCCGTAGCTGAGCACGCCGGCCTGGTCCTGGCCGCGCCGAGTGGCGAGAACGCCCCGAACCAGGGAGGCCTCTTTGTCGAGCGCGCTCTGGACACTGGCTGAGAGGTCGGCGGCGATCATCACCGACTGGGCGGTGGGGGTCGTCTGCAATTGCGTTCCCGCCAGGGCCGCCGTCAGCAGGAGCACGATCAGCACGCGAAGGGCGAGCGAAATCCTGGCGCGCCGGGGCGGCAGGGGCGGGGGAAGCCGCAGCCAGGTCACGACGATGATCGCCAGCGCCAGGACACCCGCCCCCACAAAGAGGGGACGGGTCAGCTCAAAGCCCACGGTGGAAGGCCAGCCATTCGGCGGCGACCAGGCCCAACGCGGCCAGCGCGATCCAGGGCCAGATCTCGAGCTGGCCGTGGTGCGCCGCCTGGATTGTCCCGGTGGTCCGCGTTGGGGGGAGGGTCAGCCGCGCGGGTGGCTTGAGCTGCGAGATCGAGGTGGAAAAGAGGTTGACGCTGAACCACGACCGGTTGGTCTTGCCGGCCACCACCTGGTCGACCGTGTAGATCCCGGTCAGGTCGGTGTCGCCGAAGGTGGCGACGCTCCCGGTGGCCAGCGCCCGGTGGCTTCCGTCAGGGCGCGTGACCGTCACCGAGGTCGCCCCCGCCTCGGGGACGATGGTGACCGCCTCGTTGGGATGGAAGCTATGGCTGGGCACGCTGGAGGGCAGCATCCATTCGCTGAGGTTTTGCGTCAGGATCGGGAACGCGATACGCAGCGGCAGGTCCGACTCGTGCAGGTCGAAGCCGACGAGGATCTGCCGGAACGGCTCGTCGCGAACCAGCACCAGGGGGGTCTGCAGGCTCGTCAGCAGGACGCGACCAAAGGCCGAGGCCCGGAGGTCCTCGCTTCGCGCCACGTGCACATCCTGGAGATCGACATTGGCGAGCAGCGGGTCGCCGGCGTCGGCCGCCCGGACCTTGCCGATGCCGACCGCGGAGCCCCCCGCGACCGCGCTGCCGGCGGGGGGGTCGATGATGATCAGCGGGGTCGCCGGAAGCGCCGGGGGGAGGAACCGATCGAAAACGGTCATCGCGTACGCCGAGCCCGGGCGGTAGGCGGCCGGCGCCACGACGTCGACCTGGAGGTCCGCGCGGAGCCGCAGCGCCTGCTCGAGAAACACATTGCCGGGGGTCACCAGGAGGACCCGGAAGGCGCGTGGGGTGCGGGCCACCGCCGTCGCGCTGTCATCCAGCGCGAAGATGTCGGCGCCCTGGATGTGGGCGCTGACCCCCGTGGCATCGGCGGGGACTAGCAGCGCGAGGTCCTGCGCCTGTCCCGCTGCGAGGGTGATCGGGCGAACGTCGAGAAGGCGGCCGTCGGCGCGCCACTCGATGCTGATGGTATGCGCCTGCTGGCCGAAGTTCTGCACATGCAGCGTGGCCGCTCGGCTCTGCGCGCTGGTCCGGACGGTCAGCGCGGTCAGGCCGACGTTCTCTCCGGAAACCCCGATGCGGTGGTATTCGACGGGGAAGGGGAGGCCATCGCCGAAGCTGGCTCGCAATGGATCGACGATGCCGTCGCTGAAGAGGTAGGCGCGCGCGTCATCGCCGGGGCGAACCAGGCCGGCCGCCAGCGCCAGCGCGCCGGAGAGATCCGCCGACCCGTTGCTCGCCGTGATCGCCTTCAGGGCCCGATGCAGGGTATCCCGATCGCCCACCGCCGAGGCGGCGATGCGTGAGGTCGGGGAGACCGCGATCAGCGTCATCCGGTCATCTGGGCCCAGCTGATCGATGATGGCCGCCACCTGGCGTTTCGCCTCCTCCAGCCGGGAGGGTGCGACGTCGGTCGCCTGCATCGACGCGGACGCGTCGAGCAAGACCAGGCTATGGCGGGCCAGGGTCGCGCTCGCCGGCAGCGCCGGCTGGATGGCCGCGGCAACCAGCACCGCGGCGGCGAGCAGTTGGAGGAAAAGCAGCCAGCTCGGCCGCAGCCGCTGCCAGGGCACATTCGCCTGCCGGTCGCGGATCTGGTCGGGCCACAGGTGCAGTGCCGGCACCACCCGCGTCGGGCGGCGGATCCGCAGGAAGTACAGCGCCAGGATCGCGGGGATGGTGAGCCCGAGGAAGGCGGCCGCCGGCACGAGGACGCTCATCCCAGCAGCCCGACCTGTCGGAGCGTCGTCGAGACCATGTCTTCCAGAGGCTGGCTCGTGGAAAGCCGAGCGAAACGGAGACCGCGTCGGTGGGCGGCGAGCTCGATCTCCTCGCTGCGACGCGCGAGGGCTTTCAGGTAGGCGGCCTGGGTCACCGGCGTCGAGGTGAACTCCCGCTCGAGGCCCGACTCGGCATCCTTCAGCCGGGCGTCGCCCGACCAGTCGGGCGCGGTTTCCTGCGGCGCGAGCAGTTGCAGCACGGCCCCTTCCTGTTTGGCGCGCTGCAGGGCGGCGATCGCCGGCTCCATCGACGCCTGTCCGAGGCCATCACTGATGAGCACGCTCATGCCCGGACGCTGGTGCGCGATCGGCCAGGTAAGGCGCGCGTAGTCGGTGACTCCCCCGACGGGAAAGGACTGCAGGCGTGCGAACAGTTCGGCGGCGGCGCGCCGGCCGCGGTAGGGCGCGCCACCTGACGTCGGGCCGTCGGCGAAGATGGTGAGCCGGACCCGGTCGAGCGCGGCGAGCGCTACGTAAGCAATCGCGCCCGCCAGTTGCCGCGCGACCAGCGCCTTGTTCGGCGTCCCCCAGTCCATCGAGCCGCTGAGGTCGACGAAGACGCTGAGCGGCAGTTCTTCTTCGGCGACGAAGAGGCGGAGCATGAACCGGTCGAGGCGGGCGTACGCATTCCAATCGATGAGCCGAAAATCGTCACCCGGGGTGTAGGTGCGGAAATCGGCGAACTCGACCGACCGGCCGTGCCGCCGCGAGCGGCGCTCGCCGCCCAGCTGGCCGCTGACCGCGCGCCGGACCTGCAACGCCAGCGCCTCCAGGCGCCGAAGGGTCGCCGACTCCAACAGGGGTGTGGCCATTGCCGGCGGCACTAGCCGCGGACCGAATCCTTGACGGTGTGCTCCAGGATCTCGCCGATGACCCGATCCGCGGTGACCCCGTCGGCCTCAGCCTCGAATTGGAGGAAGATGCGGTGGCGCAGCGCGGGCAACGCGACCGCGGCCAGGTCTTCGAAGGCGACGTTGTAGCGCCCTTCGAGCAGGGCCCGGACCTTGCTGGCGAGGATCAGGGTCTGCATCCCGCGCGGGCTCGCGCCGTACCGAATGTACTTCTTGACGCTGTCGATTTCCGTGCGGTCCGGGTGGCTGGCGCTGATCAGTCGACCCGCGTAGCGCAGCACGTGCTCCGCGACCGGCACCTCGCGCGCGACCCGCTGGGCGGCCAGGATGGTGGCGGCATCCGCTACGGGCTTCAACTGGGGCGTCGACTCGCCGGTGGTGCGCCGGGCGATCTCGAGCAGCTCGTTCTCGCTGGGGAAGGGCACCAGGATCTTGAAGAAGAACCGGTCCAACTGGGCCTCGGGCAGGGGATAGGTGCCCTCCAGCTCGATCGGGTTCTGGGTCGCCAGGACGAAGAAGGGCACCGGCAGTGTTCGGGTCTCGGTGCCGACTGTGACGGTGCGTTCCTGCATCGCCTCCAGCAGGGCGCTCTGGGTCTTTGGCGTTGCGCGGTTGATCTCGTCCGCCAGGATGAGGTTGGCAAAGACGGGACCCGCCTGATACTGGAACTCGCGGCGGCCGTTGTCCTCACGGATCACGTTGGTCCCGACGATGTCCGCCGGCATCAGGTCCGGGGTGAACTGGATCCGGGCAAAACTCAACGTCAGGGCCTGCCCGAGCGATCGCACCAGCACCGTCTTGCCGAGGCCGGGCACGCCCTCGAGCAGGACGTGGCCACCGCCGATCAGGGCGATGACAGTGTTGCGAAGCAATTCCTTCTGACCCACGATCAGGCGGGCAAGCTCGGTCTCCAGTGATTGCGCGAGGTCCGTGACCTTTGTGGGATCGACGCGTGGTTGTTCGGCGATCATGATCCTCCCTGCGGCGCTATTTTTCGCCCAATTGCGAGAAGTATTGACGGACGAGGTCGCGTTCGCTGCCGGGGATCAGGCTCTGGTCCGCGGCATCGAGCGCCGCCTGCTGGTAGGCGGTGATGACCTGGCTGTATGGACTTGTCGGCACGTCCTGACCGGGCCCCAGCGGGGTTGGTTGGTCCTCCGATTGTCCCGGCACCGGCTGGCCTGGGACGTACACGCGTTCCGTGCTGGCGGCCGCGGACCCGCTTCCGGTTCCGCTCCCGTTGCCGCTGCCACTCCCGGTGCCCCCGTTGCCGTTTCCGGAGCCCGACCCACTTCCGGTGCCGCTGCCGGACCCTGACCCCGAGCCGCTTCCCGATCCGGATCCACTCCCCGACCCGCTGCCGCTACCGGTGCCAGAGCCACTGGCGCTTCCGCTTGCCTGCGCCGACGCGCTGGCTCCGGCACTCGCCTGCGCCGTGGCGTCGCGATCCGCCTGCGTCGCGAGCTGCTGCCGGGCCGCCTCCAGGCCGTTGATCGCCGAGGCGACCGCCTGGTCGGTATTGTCCTGTTGCTGGAGCGAGTCGAGCTGGTTCGCCGTGTCATTCAGGGCCTGGGACGCGGAGGCGGTGTCGCCGCGTGCGAGCGAGTCCGAGGCGCGCTGCAGCGACTTGCCCATCGCGGGATCCTGGGCCTTTTGGGCCGCGCTGGCGAGCGCCTTCGACAGTTCATGCTGGTCCTTCGGGGAGAGGCTCTGCAGTTGCGAGGCGAGGTCGCGGATCGATTGCGCCCCCTGTTTCGGGCTGGCGCTGAGCGCCTGGCCGGCGCTCTTCCCGGCGCTGGTCGCGCTGAGCGCGTTGGCCAGGTTCTGCGTCGTGCTATTTCGCGCCGGCGTTTGCGGGTCCGTCAGTTGCTGGAGCTTCTGCTCCGCGGGGGTGATGGTTTCGAGTGCCTTTCTCGGGCTGTCTGCCTGCTGGATTTTCGCCTGGGCGTCCTGGAGGATCTTGACCACCTGCGGGTTCGCCGGGGACGGGCTGGCCTGTGCCGTGACCTTCTTCTGCGCCGTCTGCAGGGT
Source organism: Candidatus Dormiibacterota bacterium (assembly GCA_036732165.1). Lineage (GTDB taxonomy): Bacteria > Chloroflexota > Dormibacteria > CF-121 > CF-121 > JALYYC01. The sequence goes on from DAINCX010000013.1 coordinate 44,459, forward strand.
GGCGGCGGCCCGGGCCTGGCTGGTCCGGTCGGCCTGGCGCTGGGCGAGGACGCGGTCCATCGGGTTCGGGAAGATCGCGACCGCCAGGGCGATGGCGGCGAGCGCGGCGATGACCGCCGCCTCCCGCCGGTCGAGCCGGACCGGAAAGGCCGCGGCCAAGCGTGCCCCGGCGGCGTGCTCGAGCGCATCCTCGCGGAGCCGGTCGTCGAGCGGGCCGCCCGTCGCTCGCCGCTCCCAAGCGGTCGAGAGGCGTTCCTTCAAGCCGAGCCTGAGATCGGCGAGACGCAGCAGCGCTGGTGGTTGCGGACGGGTCACGATCCAGGCAATCGCGGCCACCAGGAAGGCCGCCGGAACGCCGGCGAGAAGGAGCGGCGCGGGACGCTCGATCGGCACGAGTCGCGTCAGCAGGAGCACCAGCATCACCCAGGCCGCCGAGCCGAGGAGCGCGTGCAGGAGATAGGTCATGGCGCGAGCGCGATTAGCCGCCCAACCCAGCTCGCGGATGATGCCGTCGAACTGGGTCATGCGTGTACCCGCGCCCGCTGCCAGGGGAAGCGGCGGACCGGCGGCAGGAGCAGGGCGCTGATGGCCAGCGCCACCAGGGAAAGCACGAGCTGCATCGCGATGGTCGCCTGCCAGAATTGCCAGCCACGGAAGACGCCGCTCGGGATCGCCGTGCCACTGGGTTGCTGGTTACTGAACCCCTGGTTGATCGCGACGCCTTTGCCAGCGCCCACGGGGACGCTGTAGCACGTCTGAGCGCCGCCGTAGGCGGAGGTCGAGCAGGTTACGGTCCCGCCACCTCCGGAGAAGCCACCGCCTCCCTGGGAGTTGCGGACCCCATAGCCGCTGATCGGGGCGTTGGTCGCGATCGTCACCAGGGGAATGATCGGGCTCAGGTACGTGAGGGCGGGGGGAGCCGGGACTGTGGTCGACTGCGGATCCACCGTAGTGGGAAACAGCAGCCCGTAGAGCAGGCTGCCCGCCAGCAGCACGAACGCCGCGCCGTACGCGGCGACGGTCGCCGGCAGGGTGCGGCGAAACGCGGTGGAACACGCGATGCCGATGATGCCCAGGGTCAGGGCGCTGACGGCGGTGACCAGGAACGCGACCAGCACCTGGTCCAACTCGATACCGCCGAACAAGAACACCAGACTGAAAATCGGCACCGAGAGCAAGAGCAGGAGCAGGACGAACGACATCGAGGCCACCAGCTTGCCCCACAGGATGGAGAACGCGGGGATCCGCGTCACGAAGAGCAGGTCGATCGTCTGGTGCTCGCGCTCGCTGCTGATCGCCCCTGCGGTCAGGGCCGGCGTGATGAAGGTCAGCAGCACCATCTGGAAGATCAGCAAGTACAGGAAGAGGCCCTGGCCGTAGTTGGCCACGCCCCCGCCGTTGTAGCCGCTCCGCGCCGAGAAGGCCATGGCGGAGAAGATCGCCCACCCGAGGCCGCCGATCAGCAGGATGTACACCGTCATCGCCAGCGGCGACCGCCAGGTGCGCATCCGGGATCGGTACTCCTTGGCCACGATGGGGTTCCAGAACACGTTGAGCACGTTGGTCACCCGACGTCCTCCGAGGTGGCCTTGAGGAACGCATCCTCGAGGCCGCCGTCGAGCTGGCTGAAGGCCGACACCTTGATGGCGGCCGCCATCATCGTCTGCAGGATGGAGGCGGCCGTCGACTCGTCGCCCTCATAGCGGACCTCGATCGCGCCGTCGACGGCATCGACCTGGCGCACGGCAGCCAGCGTCTTGAGCAACGCTTCGGCCTCTTCGCGCCGGCCCAGCACCGTGATCCGAAGGCGGCGCCCGGCGGTGAGGTGCTGGATGACCTCGTGGACGGGTCCGGTCGCGCGCATCTTGCCATGGTCGATGATGCCGACCATGGTGCAGAGCTCGGTGAGCTCGGGGAGGATGTGGCTCGAGATGACGATCGTCTTCCCCATGCCCTGCAGCGTCTTGAGGATCTCGCGCATCTCCACCCGGGCTCGCGGGTCGAGGCCGGAGGCGGGCTCGTCCAACAGGAGGACCGCTGGGTCGTGCACCAGCGCCCGGGCGAGACACAACCGCTGCTTGAGGCCGCGAGAGAGCGTGTCCACGGCCTGCGCGCGGCGTTCCGGGAGCCCGACGAGCTCGAGCAAGTCGTCCACGATCTTCTGGCGGCGGGCCTTCGGCTGTCGGTAGCAGGCGGCATAGAAATGCAGGTACTCGGAGACCGTGAGCTGGTCGTAGACACCGAAGAAGTCGGGCATGTAGCCGAGCCGTTCGTGGACCAGGTCCGGCTCCCGCATGACGTCGGCGCCATCGATCAGCGCCCGGCCGTCGGTAGGTTCCAGTAACGCGGCCAGGATGCGAATGGTCGTCGTCTTGCCGGCGCCGTTCGGGCCGACGAAGCCGAAGATCTCGCCTTTCGGCACCTCGAAGGAGACCCGATCGAGCGCGATCCGGCTTCCGTAGGTCTTGGTCAGATCCCTGACGCTGATCACTGGATACTCCCGGTCAGTGAGATCCCGCTCGTCATGAAGGTCGCATTGGCGCCGCTGATCTTCAGGCGGACGGCCCCCGACGAATGATCGATGCCCGCATCGGGGATCGCGGTGGTGCCGTTGTCCTGGTAGGCGACGCTCGTCCAGGCCTGATGGGTCCAATCCCACACGTCGGCGTGTGCGGTCGATGTCGGGGATCCATTCGGTCCCGCGATTTTGGCGCCGAACGGGTTGGACGCGGTCAGGGAGGCGGCCCGCAGGTGGCTGCCGGGCACCAGGGCAGGCGTGAAATCGTAGGTCGCGCTCCCGTTGGTCAGGAGGTAGAAACCGGGCGGGCCGGCGGGTTGCGTTTCCCCGACGACATCCACGAGGCGTCCGGTCACGACGCCGGCCGGCAGGGATCCCGCGCCCAATTGGTCGATCGACAGCGAGAGCACGACCGCGGTCTCCGTGGTTGCCCGTGGCTGGCTGCCATTGACCCTGATGTCCTGCAGTGACTGGTGAGACCAGGCCACGATGAGGGGCTGGATCGTCGCCGAGGCGGTGCCCTTGAACCCGAGGCCAGGCTGGAGCAGGGAGAGGATCTGGGTCCTCGCCTGACCCTCGCGGTCGGCCGGCGTCGGGTTGCTCGGTGGCGGCCCGAACGTGGTGTTGCTGTAGATCCGGGTGTACAGCGGCGAACCCCCGAAGGGGTTGGCTGGCTTCACGGCGAGCGAGATCGTGGCGCTGGCGCCCGGTGCCAGCCGTCCGATCTTCTGGAAGCTGTCCCCCGCCATCAGCACGGCATCGCTGAAGGTCATCGTCGAGTGGTTCTCGACCCGCACGGTGAGTTGTCCGTTGACCATCTGGAGATGGCCGGTCAACTGGGGAGCGGCGGTCAGGCTTTCGGTCGCGAACCCGCGCAGGGTGAAGGCGGTGATGCCCTGGAGCGTGACCGCGTTGGTTGCCGCGTCGATGCTCGTCACGCCGGTGGGCGAGCCGAAGTTGCCATTCGAGCTGAGCGGGCTGATGAAGAGGTGGTCCCCGGGCACGCTGACCTGGTAGTCGCCGCGGGTCGGCGCCAGGATGCCGGTGTAGATTTCCTGGTAGGCGTGGTCGGAGCCCGCTGCCAGGTGCACGATCGCCACCTGGTTGCTCTGCACCGAATGCCCCTTCAATCCGATCCCGATCCCGTAGGCGGCCGTGGCCACGACCACCGCGATCAGCGGAATCGTGACCCAGGACAGCTCACGGCGATGCATCCGGCCCAGCACGAGAAAGTTGATCGGCCCCACGAGGAGCACGTAGACGAGGACCAGCAGCCCCGTCAGTTGCAGCGACGGAAGATCGAGGGCGGGCAGGTCCCCAAGGACCGCGCTCAAGGCGTTGCTACGCTCGCTGATTGATGTGCCGGAGGTGCCAAAGGGCATGATGGCCCCACCGCCGCCGATCCCCGTGGGGAAGTTCTGTTGCGACGCGGATCCGAAGAGGTCTCGAACCATCAGCTGGCGGAGGAGCGTCTTGGTGCCGCTACCCGCTGACACGGCCGGCTGGTTCCAATCAAACGTCGCCATGGTGACGGTGCCGCTCCCCGGCTGGGCGTCGACCAGCAGGGGTTGGACCCCCTCCGCCAGCCAGGTCGTGACGCCGCTGCGGGCGCCCCCGGTGGCGACCTCGACGTTCGCGGCGTCGCCGAGCGCGTGGCTGTTGGGAATGGTGACCGTGCTCGTCACCTGGACGGGCAGCAGGTCTGCCGGGATCCCCGCCAGTGTCTTTCGCCAGGATGCCCCGGTGCCGATCAGCAGCGAACCGCCGTCGCGCGCAAAATCGCCCAGGGCAGTGCGCTGCCCGGATGTCAGGGTGTCCGTGGCGAAGTCATCAATCACGATCAGATCGAAGGCGCGAAGCACGATGGCCGACTCGCCGATGTCCTCGATCCGCAGGTGGGCGACGTGGGCCGCGATGGCGGCCGGGTGGACCGCGGCAAAGTCGTCGAGGGCGGTGGGGTCATCCGATAGCACGCCGATCAGGGTGCCCGTGTTGGTGCCGCCCGTGGCCGTCTGGCTGGCGAGGACGCGGCCGTTCGCGACGACGCGGACGGACAGGGTCAGGCCGGCGGCGGGGTTCACCATCGCGTAGGTCCGGAGGTGCTTGGATGCCCCGGAGGCGAGGCTGAGGGGCACCTGGTACAGGGCCGGACTCGGCAGGCCGGGCTGGGACGTGAACACCGACTCGAGCTGGATCAAGCCCTCCAGGTCCGCACCGGAGTTCTTGACGTCGATCGTAACCGGCATCCACTCCTGGGCCTTGTAAATGCCCTGGTAGCCGACCTTGACGGCCAGCGTGAGGGGGCTGGCGGCGGCCGCGGCGACGACGCCGGTGGCCGGGAGGAGCAGCGCCACAAGGAGGCCCGCCAGGGCGATCCGCGCGGGCAGGCGCCGGCTGTGGGCTGGCATATCTTCTAAGACGCCGGCAGGAGGGGAAAGGTTCCACTTCAAACCAGCTTCGGGCGAAGTATGGGGGTCCTCACCCCGAGTTTCAACTGAATTGGACTCAGGGTGGTACGGTTTCGTGTTCCACGGTTTGCCGTGGTCGATGCCGGAGGAGGGACTCGAACCCACACGGACTTACGCCCAGACGCTTTTGAGGCGTCCTCGTCTACCATTCCGACACTCCGGCGCCGAGTCGTTTAACGGTCGCGGGCGACGTTCCGGCGAGTATATCCGAGTACGCTCGTTGGAACTTATTAACGATGGTTGCGTCTAAAGGCAGGAACGACTAGTGGACGATCGAGACCTGGTGGTTCGTGCCCGCCAGGGCGATCGGGAGGCGTTCAGCCAATTGATCATGCAATACCAGGTCCCGCTGTACAACATGGCGCTGCGGATGGTCGGCTCCCGCGAGGATGCCGCCGATATCACGCAGGAAGGCTTCCTGCGCGCCTGGGAGAAGATCCGGACGCTGCGCGACGCGCCCTTCAAATCGTGGATCTTTCAGATCACGGTCAACCTCTGCTACGACCATTTCCGCCGGGGTCGCCGCTACGGGGTCATGCCGGACGAGGAGCAGGGCGGCAAGATCGTCGGCCTGGGGATCGCCCTGCCGGACCCGCAGGAGCGGGCCGAAGCGAACGAGCGCGCCCGGGTGGTCCGGGACAGCATCGAGGCCCTCGACCATGACATGCGCACCGCGCTGGTGCTCCGCGATATCAACGGGATGACCTATGACGAGATCGCCGGCATCCTGGGGGTCCCGCTGGGCACGGTGAAATCGCGCATTGCGCGGGCGCGGGCCCAGGTGCAGGAGTCCCTCCAGCGCAATCCCGACCTGTTTCCAACCCGACGCGAGGATGCCCATGGCGACTGAGCCGACGCCGGATCAGCTTTCGGCCTACGTGGACGGTGAGCTTCAGAGCTCGGAGCGGAGCCAGCTGGAGGCGCACCTCGTGACCTGTTCGACCTGCCGATCGCGGCTCGACGCCCTGCGACAGACGGTCAGCGCGCTGCGGGCGTTGCCGATGGAGTCCCCGCCACGGGCCTTCACCGTGCCAGCGCAGCGTCGGCAGTCGGTGACCCGAAACTGGGCGCCGGTTGGATGGCTGGGGGGCGCGGCGGCGGCTCTCCTGGTGGTGGCGTTCGGCATCTCGCAATTCCACGGGTTTCCCGCCGGTGCGAGCACGGCGAGCCGTTCCAACGTAAGTGCCGGGGCCGGCGCGGCGAGCCGCGCGGCCGCGCTGGCCGCCGCGCCGATCCCCCAGCCTTCCAACGGCGCGTTCGCGCCAGATCACGCCTCCTCGGTCCTCAACAACGACGTCCTGGCGGGTCAGCAGGGCACGGTCACCGCTCCAGGCGCCTCGAGTCAGAGCCTCACGGTTTCGACGGACGCCAAAACCTACGCGGCAACCGGGGTCCTGACCGTGCGAATTGATCAGCGGGGACTGACCCGCGCTGAGGCGTCGACGGTCAGGCTCCTCTTAACGCGCGGCGGGTACGCCGTTCGGCTGGGAGCCCCAACGAACCAGGCGGGCTTCCCGACAGCCTTCGAGGCCAGCTATTCGATCGCGGGGATGCCGTTACCGACGCCGCGGGACGGGTCCTATTCGCTGCAGGTGACCGTCGATCTGGCCAGCGGTTCGTCGCTGGTCGCCCAGCTCCCGATCGCGATCACGCCTTAGCTCTTGTCGGGCGGGGGTCCTTCGAGATCGGGGAGGTCCATGCTGTTGATCAGCTCCTTGAAGATCGAGAGCTTGTCGTCGTCATCCTCTTCTTTTTCCGGGAAGACGCCCGCCTTCTCCAGGACGTCCTGCGAGACCAGGATCGGGCAGGTCATCCGGACCGCCAGGGCGATGGCATCGCTCGGTCGCGAGTCGATCTCGACCTCCTTGCCATTGACACCCAGGAACAGGCGGGCGAAGAAGACTTCGTTCGTCAGCGACGTCACCTGGATCTTCTTCAGCCGCAGTTCGGCGCTCTGCAGGATGTTCGCGAGAAGGTCGTGCGTGATCGGCCGCTCGGGGGTGATGCCGGTGATCTTGAGGGCGATCGCATTGGCCTCGTAGATGCCGATCCAGATCGGCAGATAGCGGTCGGTCTCCTTCTCTTTCAGAATCACGACGTGCTGGCCACTGGGCATATGGACCCGGATGGAGTCGACCTGCATTTCGACGAATTTAGCCATCGTGCAATTCCAATTTATCCTACCATCGGGTTTTCCGGGGGCTGACTAAACTTTGGTGGTGGCGGAACCCCTAAGGAAGGAGCGGCTCGTCCTCATCGACGGCCATTCCCTCGTGTACCGGGCCTTCTTTGCCCTCCCCTCGCTCACGGACCGGGACGGCCGGATGGTGAACGCCGCCTACGGCTTTACCTCGATGCTATTGCTGGCTCTGCAGGAGCATCCGGATTATGTCCTGGCGTCGTTCGATCTAGGTGGGGTCACCTTCCGGCACAAGGCGCTCGCGCAATACAAGGCGACCCGCCGGCCGACCCCGCCGGAGCTGAGCCCCCAGTTCCCGCTGACGCGGGACATCGTGCGCGCCTTCGGGATCCCGATCTACGAGGTCAAAGGCGTCGAGGCGGATGACGTGATCGGGACGCTCTCGACTCAGGCGCGGGCCCGCGGCCTGCACAGCACGATCGTGACCGGGGACCTGGACGCCCTGCAACTGGTCAACGAGGACGTCGATGTGCTGACCAGCAAGCGTGGCGTCTCGGAGACGATCCTCTATACACCGGAGCGGGTCCGCGAACGGTATGGCCTGGAGCCAATCCAGACTGTCGACCTCAAGGGGCTCGTCGGCGACGTCTCGGACAATATCCCCGGCATTCGGGGCATCGGCGAGAAAACCGCGATCAAGCTGATCCAGGAGTTCGGCTCCGTCGAGGCCCTGGTCGAAAACTGGGAGCGGGTCACGCCCCTCAAGGTCAAGAAGCTCATCGAGGAGCATCGGGAGCAGGCGCTGCTGAGCAAGAAGATGGCGACCATCGTGCGCGACGTCGATATCACCCTCGACATCACCCATGGGTCGGCCAAGGACTACCGGCCGCAGGCGGCGCGGACCCTGCTGGCTGATCTCGGGTTCCGCAGTCTCGCCGCGCGGGTTCCGGACAGCTGGCGCGACGGGAGTGCGATGTCCGCTCCGCCGATCCTGGCGCCGGCGCCGGCGGGGAATGGGCGCCCTGCTCAAGAGACGCTGGCGTTCGAGAGCACGCCGGGCGAGGCTGTGACGGTCGTACGGCAGCCGGCGGAATTGGAGAGGGTCGTCGCCGCGGTTGAAGCCGCCGAGCGGGTGGGCTTTCAGGTCGTTACCCTGGACGAGACACCACGCCGAGGCCGGATCGCCGCCCTCGTCATCGGCCTCGACGAGCACCAGGTCTTCTACATCCCGGTGGCGCACGAGCAGGAACCCTGCCTGGAAATGCGGAACGTGCTGCAACGGTTTGCCCGGAGTCTCGAGAGTCCGACCCCCTCCAAGATCGGCTTCAACCAGAAAGCCGACTACCTGGCGTTGCGGGCGCACGAGATCCAGCCACGGGGCCTTGATTGTGACCTGCTGATCGGAGCCTACCTGCTCAACTCCGGCATCCGCTCGCCCAGCCTTGAGGCGCTGGCATCGGACGTCCTCCACCGGGTGATCGAGGGGCCGGAATCCCTCTTTGGCAGTGGCAAGACCGCGCTCACCTGCGACCAGGTGGAAATCGCGCGGGCAGCGGCCTTCTACGGCACGCGGATGCGCGTCGTGCTCGAACTGGCCCCACGTCTGCTGAGCGAGCTGGACCGCCTTGGCAACGGGAAGCTATTCCGCGAGCTCGAGATGCCGCTGGTTCCGGTGCTGGCCGAGTTGGAGATCGCCGGCGTTTCCGTCAACACGCCTTACCTGCAGCAGGTCTCGCGCGAGCTGTACGAGCAACTGCAGCGGCTCGATCAGGAGATCGCGGACGTGGCGCACGGGCCGATCAACGTCAACTCCCCGCAGCAGCTCGCCCGGTTTCTATTCGAGGATCTCGAACTGCCAGGCGGACGCCGGACGAAGAGCGGCTACTCAACGGATGCCAATGTGCTCGAGGGGTTGCGCGACCAGCACCCGGTCATTCCAAAGATCCTGGAGTTCCGCCAGTTGAGCAAGCTCAAGGGCACCTACGTCGACGCGCTGCCGCTGCTGGTAGACGAGCGGACTCATCGGGTCCATACCTCGTTCAATCAGACCATCGCGGCCACGGGCCGGCTCTCGTCGTCCGATCCCAACCTGCAGAACATCCCGATTCGGACGGAGGTCGGCCAGAAGGTGCGCCGGGCCTTCGTGCCCAGCCGCGCCGGCGACGTGCTCCTTTCGGCGGACTACTCCCAGATCGAGTTGCGCGTGCTGGCGCACATGACTGACGATCCCGTGCTGGTGGACGCCTTTGCGCGCGGCGAGGACATCCACGCGCGCACCGCGGCCGAGGTCTTCGCCATCCCGCAGGCCGAGGTGACGCCGAACCAGCGCCGGCTGGCGAAGGTCGTCAACTTCGGACTCTTCTATGGCCTGAGCGATTTCGGCCTGGCCCGAGACACCGGCATGTCGACGGAGGAAGCGCGAGTCTTCATCGACGCGTATTTCCGCGCCTACAGCCGGGTGCGCGAGTTCCTCGAAGGCATCAAGATGCAGGCGCGCGAGCAGGGCTATGTCGAGACGATCCTGCATCGACGCCGCTATATCCAGGACATCCGCTCGCCCAACCGGATGCTGCGCCAGGGCGCGGAGCGCATCGCGATCAACATGCCGGTGCAGGGATCGGCGGCGGACATCATGAAGCTGTCGATGATTCGCCTGGACAATTACTTGCGTGAGCAGCAGCTGACGAGCCGGATGATCCTGACTGTCCACGACGAGCTGGTCTTCGAGGTCGCGCCGTCCGAACGCGAGCGGCTGATCGACGTGGTCCCCGACCTGATGGCCGCCGTGTACCCCCTCAGCGTGCCGCTCCAGGTCGACCTGAAAGTTGGACCCAACTGGCAGGACATGGAGCGGGTCCGGGTCGTCGCCGCCCGGGCATAGCGGCGCGTGCCCGAGCTCCCCGAGGTCGAGACGGTCGTTCGGGACCTCCGTCCGCAGCTGAGCGGACGCCGGATCGAGTCGGTCGACCTCACCAGCGATGCGGCGGCGCGGGCGCGCGTGATCCGGTACCCGTTGCCGGACCAGTTCGTCGAGCGGCTGGTGGGCCAGGCCATCCAGGGAGTAGAACGGCGCGGCAAGTACATCGTGATGCCGCTCGAGGCACCCGAGCAACGGTTGATCGTCCATCTTGGGATGACCGGCCACCTGCGGGTCTGGGAGCCGGAGGAAACGCCGGTCAAGCACACGCATTTCCGCGCTCGGCTGGACAGCGGGGCCGAACTGCGCTACGACGACCCCCGCCAGTTCGGCCGGCTCCTGGCCGGCACGCAGGACGAGATCGTCGCGGCCCGGGCCTTTCCCGCCCGCCTCGGCCCCGAGCCGATCCAGGGCGATCTCACCGAGGCGGGGTTCGGGGTGCTGATCCGGGCTCGGCGGCGCCCGGTCAAATCAGCCCTGCTGGACCAGTCCTTCCTGGCTGGGGTGGGCAATATCTATGCCGACGAGGCATGTTTTCGGGCCGGAATTCGTCCTAGCCGTTGGACCCATCGTCTAACCGCGCGCGAGCGGCGGGGTCTGTATTCGGCCATCCAGGAGGTTCTGGAGAACAGCATTGCGGCACGAGGCTCGTCGATCATCAATTACGTCGACGCCTTTGGTTCGCGGGGAGGTAACCAGGAGCGGCTGCTCGTCTATGGGCGAGCCGGCCAGCCCTGCCTGACATGCGGGACGCCCTTGCGGGGAACGCGCCTGGCCGGCCGCGGCACCGTATATTGCCGCCGATGCCAGCGCTGATCCATCCGAGCTGGCCGAAGCTGAGCCGGCGCCTCCTGATCACGGCCGGCGTGTTTTTGGCCGGGTTCATTGTCATGACGCTGCTGCTCAAGGCTGGCGCCTTTGGGACGCTGAACCTACGCCTGACCCACGCCCTCCAGGCTCGCGGGAGCACCGGCCAGGACATTGCGCTGGGAATCTTCGCTTACCTCGGCAGCATCGAGGTCACGCTCGTGGTCGGGATCTTTTTGGGGGTGGCGCTCTTTCGTGGGCTGCGCCTACTGGCGGTGCTCCCCGCCGCGGTGATCCTGTTCGCCTCGGGACTGGAGTACCTGGGCAAGAAGGCGATCGTCAGCCACGGGCCCGGCCTCGCGCTTCAGCGGTTCCCGGACTTCCTGCCAAGCCTGAGTCACAAGGTCGCGCCCTACTCCTACCCGAGCGGTCACGTCCTGCGGGCCACCGTCACGTACGGTCTGGTCTTGTACCTCGCCGAGCGCTGGGAGCTCTTCGGTCGCGATAGCTCTCGCCTCAGCCCGGTGCTCGTGGTCCTGATCGCGCTGATGGGGTACGCCGTGATCTACCTCGGCTGGCACTGGTTCTCGGATACCCTCGGCGGCCTGCTGCTGGGGCTGACGCTGCTCTTCGGCCTGATCGCCTACCTGGAGCGCAAGCGCACCGTCAATCCTGGTCACGTCCCGGTCGAAGACTAGGGCTCAGGGCCCGCCGCTCAAGGGCAAAGAAGGGTGCGTGCCGCGCAACCAATGTTGGGGCGGATGTAATGGGCTCAACGGCGGCGAACGGATAGGGGGTTTCGGGTCAGTCGGCAGTCGGTTTTTTTGACTTGAGTTTTCGGGTCCGTCGGTAGTCGGCAATTTTTTGACTTGAGTTTTCGGGTTGTGACAGACAGCTGTCACAGGCGTGCGTCAGGATGAAAGCATGGCCGGATCA
>DAINCX010000014.1:0-16363 GCA_036732165.1 Candidatus Dormiibacterota bacterium
CGGTCTGCACCACGCCTACGGGCGCGCCGCTTGAACTGGACGGACTATTGCCGCCTTAAGGCCGGTACGGGGACGGCCCGCTTCTGGACCTCCAAGACCACGCCACTAGACCATTGGGGCGATCGCTGAGCTGCTGTAGGAGGGCAAAACTCCATCCGGCACGATCGGCGACCCTCCGGGGAATGCTTGACCTATTGCCGCCCTACGGCCCAACCATGAGGTCGACGGCGTCTATATCGTCGTTATAGACAGAGCGCTGCTGCCGGGCGGCGTCAGCTCAAATCCGGGGTGGGGCACGAAGAGGCAAGAGCCGCCGGCCCTAGGCACCCAGGTTGTGAGCTACGGGGAGTATGGGCTCAGCCGCCGGCTTTGGTCCCAAACCTCCGGTCAGCGACCAGACGTCTGTCGGCAATCCTGCGCTCTGTCTCCGGGCGTGGGCCATCGCCCGGTCGCTGATGGCCAGGCTGCCGCCGCTCAGTGCGGGAGCGGCGGTCTCCCGTCGTGCGTGGGACCCATGGTCCGGCCGGCATGCCATAGATTTTCTCGACCTCCTGGGCGAACTCCTCGAACCTGACGATGAGCTCGAGTCCCAGGTCGGGGAATGTGATGGCGACTGCCTCGAGGAATCCGCCGGCACGGTTCAAGGCTTTGGCCGCCGCCAGCCACGAGGTTTCCCGGCTGCCGGGCCCCGATGGATCCGGCGTTGCGCTTCTGATCGCGGCCCTTGCGTCGATCAGCATGTTCTCGAATCGGCGTCGAACCGTGTCAGCGCGCTCGTCCACACCTACTCCTCGCCGGCTGTCCTGCGGTTGAAGGCCGTGAAGGAGTCCCTTCAACCCACACCCGCCGCCGGCCAAACCGTAGCCATCAAGAGATCGAAGGATTCAGCGGATCCGACCTGCCGAACCAATCGCGGCCTTCCGTCTAGGTAGCAATGACGAGGCCGCGGCGACTATCTTGCGACATCCGGAGGGGTAATTCGTCCGTCAATTACGATCCGGATCCGAGCTGGCGTTCGGTTCGCATGGTGGCTCTCGCGTTCGTCTGACCGCCACGAATCAGAAGGCATTCGCCAAGCGAAGGTTGGTGGAGCCTTACGCACGATCGTGACAATCGCCCACTCCCGTCTGGGTCGCATGTAACTGGCGGTTCAACTAGTCCCTCTGATCAAATGGGCCGACGGACCGTGATACGGCCGGCTGCGGTATTCGCAGAGACAAAAGTTGGGGGGAAGACCGGCTGGACGTGAGAGTCACTGTGCACTTCGTGGACGGAGAACGGATGGACGGCGCATCCGAGGCGATGACCCTGAGCAAGATCGGCTTTCCGATCGTGCCAGACGCCGGTAACAACGAACTCGCGTGGGTCTCTCTCACGGCGATCAAGTACATCCTCGTGCACGCCGGCAACCTCCAGATGGGAGATGAGGGCGACCCAAGAGCCGCCTACGGCCTTCCGAAGGTTGTGATCCGGTTCCACGACGGAGAGGTGATCCGCACCTACCGCGACGACAACTGGGGACAGGAGGGAGAGGGTTTCAGGCTTCGCATCTGGGATGCGAAGCTGCGCCGGCTCACCCCGGCTTTGGTCTCCCTTCATTCGGTCAAAGGCATCTTCTTCGTCAAGGAGTGGGACTCCCGCACGGGGGACGAAGTTCTCCAACATCGGCCGAACGCAGCGACCAACGGCCACGGACCTCAGCCGAGCCTCGAGGTTGTGCACCCGAGTAACGGGCCCGATGACGAGCTCCCGGCGCTGGCTCGCGAATACCGAGCGCGCCTGGCGAGAATCCGCGACATCAAGCTGGTGAGCGGAGACCCGGCCGAGTTCGCAACGGCGGTCCGCCAAAACACCGTTCGACTCCTGATGGAGGACGGCAGGACGTTGTCGGTTGAAGAGCACCAGCGTCTCAACGACCTCATCCTGCGCAATGCCTTCGGCTACGGGCCACTCGACGGCTTGCTTCTCGACAATTCCGTGACCGAGATCATGGTCAACGGCGCGCACGACGTCTACGTCGAGCGCGAGGGCAAGCTCCAAAAGGCGAAGCAGTCGTTCCGCAGCAATGAGCAGCTCCTCGATGTCATCCGGAAGATGGTCGCCTCCATGGGCCGCCGGATCGACGAGTCGACGCCCATGGTCGACGGCCGCCTGAGCGATGGCAGCCGCATCAACGCGGTCATACCGCCGGCAGCCGTCGATGCCCCGACACTCACGATTCGCAAGTTCACATCGCTCCTAAACAGTCTCCGCGAGCTCGTCAACCAGGGGAGCCTCAGCCTGGATATGGCGGTCTTCCTGCAGCACGCCGTTCTGGGCCGGGCCAACCTCCTGATCTCGGGCGGTACCGGCTCCGGTAAGACCACGACGCTGAACGTCCTCGGGTCGCTGATCCCGGAGTTCCAGCGGATTGTGACGATCGAGGACACAGCCGAGCTCCAGCTCCAGCACCCGCACGTGGTGCGGCTGGAATACCGGCCGCCGAACGTGGAGGGCAGGGGCGAGCTCAACATCAAGCAGTTGCTCCGCAACAGCCTCCGCATGCGGCCCGACCGGATCATCGTCGGCGAGGCCCGTGGGTCAGAGGCGCTCGAGATCCTGCAGGCGATGAACACCGGCCACGACGGCAGCATGTCGACTATCCACGCCAACTCCTGCCGCGATGCGCTGGCGAGGCTTGAGACGATGGTCCTCTCCGCGTCCATCGACCTTCCACTCGACGCAGTCCGGGCCCAGATCGGATCCGCCCTCGACCTCGTGATTCACCAGGTCCGGCGCCCGGAGGGCGATCGCAAGATGACGCAGATCTCCGAGCTCGTCGGTTACGAGGGGGGCATTCCGATGCTCCGCGACATCTTCCGCTACGACGCCCGCGAAGGGAGATTCAGCGCGACGGGCACGCGCCCGGAATGCCTCGCCAAGTTGAGCTTCTACGGCGTGCAGTGTCCGCTCGAGATATTCGAGCCAAAGGTCGAGACAGCGCCCCCGGTAATGGACGGCGCAAGAGCTCTGTTGTGAGGTTTATGCAATGGTGATCGGTTCCGAACCCCGAACGTTCCCCGGCGTCCGCGTGAACAGCCGGCTTCCACTGTTCGCTCTCGGGTTCATACTCGCTCTCGTCGCCTTCGTCGGCGTGTTCGCCCTCGGCAGGGTCGCTTCGACCGCGGGTGCGGCGACCGTTGTCGTCGTCACGGCTGCGAGGGACATCGAGCCGAGGGAGGTCATCGATCGCACCGCGCTGACGCTGAATCGGATTCCGGCGACAGCGGCAACGCCGGGGTTCCTCACCAAAGTTTCCGATGTCGCCGGCAGCACGGCCCAGATCAGGATCCTGCGCGGCCAGGCGATAACGGCGAACTTCATCACGAGCTCGCCCGATCAGATAACCGACCCGGCGCCGGCGTTCCTGCCGATCCCCCAGGGGGACATCGCGTTCACCCTCCCGACGAACGAGCAGCAGGGAGTCGGCGGCTACATTGCGGCCGGCGATTACATCGACATCATCGCGACGGTCAACACCTCGGTCCTGAACGCGGCCACCCCGAGGGTCGTCACCGCGACGGTATTCCACCACGTGCACGTGATCCGCGTCGGCCCCTCGCTCGACGCCAAGAAAGGAGGCCAGCAGCAAGGGGTCGCGTCGAGCTTGACCATTGTCAGCACCGAGTGCGATGCCAAGGTGCTCGACTGGTTGATCGCGAACGCGAGCCTGCGCTACCTGCTCGAGTCGTACAAGGACTACAAGCCGGCCGACGCTGCGGTCGCGTCGACGTGCGCCCCATCAGGAGTCGTGAGCCCGCCCCACATCGATGCTCTATTCCAGTTCACGAAGAGCTAGCCAAGACCATGGATCGCGCAGCCAGGGAAAACGCAGACTTGATGGACTCGAACGAATCGGTACCGATGGGGAGGGTGCTCAGGCTCGCCCGCGGGCACCTGGCAACGCTGCCTCCATCGCCGCGCAAGGCGCGCACCACTTTGGCGACAGTCGCTCCCGCCGAGGTGATCCGCCGCCTGGCGGTGCTTGAGAGTAACGCTCTGTTCTTCACCGAAGATACGACGACTCTTCGGAGCCTGGCCCGCCGCGGGCGCTCGGTCGTGGTCGGCGCGGGCACCCTTGTCATCGCCCAGGGCGAGACCGGCGACTCCTTGTTCCTCATCGAGCGTGGCCACTGTCTGATGCGCCTCGAGAGCTCCCCCGGCCACTCGGTCGTGGTCGCGGCGCTCGGGCCCGGCGACGTCTTCGGAGAGGACTCCTTCGTCTCTGGTGAAGGTAGTCGCGTGTCCGCGGTAGCTGCCGACGAGCTGCACCTGATGGCGATCGACCGTTCGAGCCTTTACGCGGTCATCCCTGCGGGTGCCCCCGCCCACCACGGGCTCAGCCAGTTTGCCGAGCAGCGGAGAGCGACATTCTCGGTCATGTCCGTCCAGGCGGAGTGGGACCAGCTCACCCACACCGGGACGGTCCTTTCCGTCTACTCACCGAAGGGCGGAACCGGCCGCACCACGATCGCCCTCAACCTGGTTGGACGGCTGGCACAGCGGTGGCCAAGGGAAATCGTTCTTGTCGACCTCGCGTTTCCCTATCCCCATGCCGCCCTGATGGCGAACCTGGTTCCCAGCGCGTGCCTGGCGCGGCTCCGCGAGACCGAGTCCGAGCTCTTCGAGGACGCTCTCTTGAGCTCCGTCCTCTACCACCCGACAGGACTCATGGTGCTTCCCGGCGCGCTGCACCCGGAGGAGGCCGACCTCGTGACGGGTGAGCTGGTGGGCCGCGCGATCGAGGTGCTTCGGCGGACGTTTCGCTACATCGTGGTCGACCTCGGAGTCGCCATGACCGACGTCACCCTGGCGGCCATCGACCAGAGCCAGCACGTGTTCATGGTCGTGACGCCAGAGATCACGGCCGTCAAGGGCGCAGCGGACGCCTCGGTGATCCTCGAATTGCTCGGCATCCCTTCGGACCGCCTAAGCCTGGTACTCAATCACCGTGCCCCGGCGGGCGGGCTGAGTCGCAACGCGGTCGAGCGCGGCGCCGGCCTCAAGGTTGCCCACGAGATCCCCTATGACGGGGCGCGGCCCGACGAGGCCGCCGTCCACGGCAGCATCCTGGCCGTTACGAACCCGAAGAGTGAAATCGCACGCGGGGTCGAAGCGATGGCGACTGCGATCGAAGCCCGCCACGCCGCCGACGAGCCGCAGCTGCTTTCTGAAATGGCGACGGCGGTGGCGACGGCGCCGAATTCGGAGCCATTGCCGTGACGAAGGTCGGCCAGTCGCAGCTGCCCGCCGCCGGCCTGCTAGGGCCCGTGAGGCGCGCGGTGGATCGCGCCGCCTTCCGGAGGCGTCTCCACAACGTGGCCGAGGGCCGGGCTCGAATGCTCGCTCTCGACCTCGGCTCGAGCGCCGACGATGGGGCGTCAATCGTCGTAGCGGAGTGCCGGCGGCTCGCTGTCGGATCGCCGAATCTCCAGCGGTTGGTCGAAGGGCTCGAGCGCGCCGGCTCTCTCGACCCCATCATCGACGGCATCGCCATCCGCGACCTCGAAAGCCAGCTTCGATCGGTGTCGCTCGCAGGAGCGCTGCGGCTCGAGCCGGTGGTCCCTTTCCTGGAACCTTTGCTCGCCGCATCGGCCGCGCCGCTACGCGCGGGTGCGGCCCGAGCCCTCGGCCGGATCCGTGGCGTCCGAGCGGCCAACGCGATCCTCCGCGGCCTGGGTTGGCGACGCGGCTCGACCACACGACTTGTCCTGGAGCTCGCTCGCGCCGCGCCCGACCACTATCTCGAGGGCAAGCTGGTCGACCCAGGCCTTCGCCGCATTCGGACATCGCTCGCGCTCGCTGCCGGCCTCCGCCGCCGCCGGGCGAGCCTCCCAGCCTTGCTGGATCTTCTCGAGACGGGGAGCCGGACCGAGCGCACGGTGAGCGCACGAGCGATCGGCTGGATCGGATCCTCGGATACCGGCGCAGCTCTCACCTACGCGCTGAGCGATCCGGAATGGCAAGTCAGAAACTCGGCCGCCAAGGCGCTCGGCCGGTTGGTCGGAGTTGGGGAGGAAGACCTCAGCTTCAGTCTGCTGGATCGCAACGCGAGAGTTCGAAGAGCGGCCGAGGAGGCGCTTAGCCGGCGGCGGAGAATGCTGCCACGGGCTCCGGGAGTGCCGAGATGGCGCTGATCGACCGGCTCGCCGTTCGACGCGCGGCCCAGGTGCCAGTGGAGGGCCTGCCGGCCGGAAACCAGGGCGCCGACGACCCGGGACCGCCCCTTTTACCCGTCCGCGCGAGCGGCCAGGCCATCGTGGCGGCAACGGCCGGCCCGTCGGCCGCCGCCGGAGCCAGTGGCGGCGACCCGGCGCGCGGGCCACTGTCGGCTGAGCTCACCGAGGCCCGCATCGAGATCCACGGCCGGCTCGTCGACCGCCACGCGGATGAGATCGATATCACCGACCGCGAAAGTGTTCGGCGACTTATCGCCTCGCTGACCGAGGCGTATTTCCGGGAGGGCGCGCTGTCGATCACCGGGAGCGACTTCCAGAAGGTCGTTGACGCGGTGTTCGACGAGGTTTGCGGGCTCGGCCCCCTCCAGCCCTTGCTGGAGGACGACACGATCACCGAGATCATGATCAACCATCCCGGGCAAGTCTTTGTCGAGCGCCGCGGCCGAGTGACTTTGAGCGCCGTCACCTTCGACAGTGACCGGCAGCTCAAGCAGGTGATCGACCGGATCGTCAGCACGGTGGGTCGCCGCATCGACGAGAGCTCGCCCATGTGCGATGCGAGGCTCAAGGATGGGTCGCGGGTCAATGCCGTGATTCCGCCCCTGGCCATCGAGGGTCCGTGCCTGACCATCCGCAAGTTCACCAGGGACCGGCTCGAGCCCGCGGACCTTGTAGTCAGTGGCGCCGCCAGCCCGGCGATGCTGCACTACCTCGAGGTGGCTGTCCGCAGCAAGCTGAATGTCCTCGTCGCAGGCGGCACCTCCTCCGGGAAGACGACATTGCTCAACATCCTGTCCGGGTTCATCCCCGATGAGGAGAGGGTGATCACCATCGAGGACGCCGCCGAGCTCCAGCTCCGCCAGGTCCATGTGATCCGGATGGAGTCCCGGCCCCCGAACGTTGAGGGCAAGGGCACGGTCGAGATCCGCGACCTCGTCCGCAACTCTCTCCGGATGCGTCCTGACCGCATCGTCGTGGGCGAGTGCCGCGGCGGCGAGGCACTCGACATGCTGCAGGCGATGAACACCGGCCACGAGGGGTCGCTCAGCACGATCCATGCGAATTCGCCGGCTGATGCGTTGACCCGCCTCGAGACCATGGTCCTCATGGCCGGGACCGATCTTCCCGCGCGCGCAATCCAGAAGCAGATCGCGTCGGCAATCGACGTCATCGTCCAGACCCAGCGGGTGCGTGGCGGGTCGCGGAAGATCACCAGCATCACCGAGATCACCGGCCTCGCCGACGGTGAGTTCCAGCACCAGGAGGTGTTCCGCTACCGGCAGGTCGGGCTTGACGACGACGGATCGGCGGTCGGCCATCACACGGCCACGGGCGTGCCGACGATGTATCTCGAGCGGTTTGCGTCGGTCGGCGAATCGCTGCCCGGCTCACTCTTCGTTTCGAACGAACCGCCTGACCAGGGGAAGCCATGAGCATCCCGATACTCGTCCTCTGCATCGTCGGCGCGGTCGGCGTGTTCGCAATATTTGCCTCGCTGATGCTGGTCACGCCGGCCAAGTCGGACCGGCCGCTTGGAAACCCGGAGAGCGTCCGTTTCGGCCCGATGACGGTGGCGACCGAGCTGACGACGAAGGAGCGGCTCAACCAGCCGTTCCAGTACGTCGCCGACCAGTTGAGCCAGCGCAACGTGCGTCGCGGGCGGCTGACGCTGGCCGAGGAGCTCGGCCGGGCCGACCTGAAGCTGCGGACGGCGGAGTTCGTGATGATCGAGGTCGCGTTCATGCTCGGCGCGGCGCTGATCGGGCTGATCCGCTTCGGGTTCGCACCCCAGTTCGTGATCGCCGGCATAGGCGGCTACTTCATCCCGATGCGGTTTGTTCGCTTCCGGCAGCGGCGCCGACAGCGGGCGCTCAGCGGACAGTTGCCCGACACCATCTCACTGCTCTCGAACGCGCTGAAGGCCGGCTATTCCTTCCCCCAGGCGATCGATACGGTTGCCAACAACGCCAGTCCGCCGATCTCGGATGAGTTCGCGCGGGTGGTGCGCGAGCTGAACCTCGGCGGCTCAATCGAGCAGTCACTGAACAACCTCGTCCGGCGTGCGGGGAACGACGACCTTGATCTGATCGTCACCGCGGCGATCATCCAGAGCCAGGTCGGCGGCAACCTCGCTCGGGTCCTCGACAACATCTCGGACACGATCCGCGAGCGCGTCCGCGTCAAGGGGCAGATCAGCGCGATGACCGCCCAGGGACGCGCCTCCACCTGGATCATCACCCTCCTTCCGATCGGGCTCGCGGGCCTTCTCTACGTGCTCACTCCGGACTACTTCGGTGTGATGACCCACACCCGGATGGGCGCCGGCCTGCTGGTCCTTGCAGGGGTGATGGTCGCGCTCGGCAACAACTTCACGCGCCGCATCGCGCGGGTCCGGCTGTGAGGCGAGTATGAGCTCGCTGTTCGGCATCAGCCTTGCGATCGCGTTCGCGGTCTGCGCCGCGCTCGGAGTTGTCGCCATGATGTTTGGCCTGATTCCGGCGCCGCCGACCGACGCCGACATTGTCGAGAATCGCCTTCGAGCCTACGGCGGCGCTGAGCCGATCTCGCTCGCCGAGCTGGAGCTGGCGGTGCCCTTCTCGCAACGCGTGGTCATGCCGATCCTCCACCGCGTGGGCCGGTGGATGGCACGAACGACGCCGGCCAACGTCCAGGAGGACATCCAGCGCAAGCTGACGTTGGCGAGTCGGCCGATGGGCCTCTCAGCCAATGACTTCACTGCGATCAGATGGGTGATGACGATCGTCCTCGGCCTCGTCGGCCTCGCCATCGGGGCGGCGACCCGGAACACGATCGCAACCGCATCGGGGGCTGCGCTGGGAACCGTTCTCGGGCTCTACCTGCCACTTCTATGGCTCAGCGGACTCGTCCGCGCCCGCAGGCGTGAGCTGCTGAGCGCGCTGCCCGATGCGATGGACCTGTTGACAGTCGCCGTCGAAGCGGGCCTCGGGCTCGAAGCCGCTATGGCGAGGGTGGCGGAGAAGTACGACAACCCGCTCGCGGTCGAGTTTTCGCGCTTTCTCCAGGAAGCCCGCTTGGGCCGCCCGCGGCTGGAGGCCCTCGACGACATGGGGAGGCGCTGCGGCGTCGAGGACCTCCACAACTTCGTCCAGGCCGTGATCCAGTCCGAGCAGATGGGATCGAGCATCGTGAAGATACTTCACCTCCAGTCGGACGAGATCCGGCGCAAGCGACTCACGAAGGCACAGGAAAAGGGAGCGCAGGCCTCGCTGAAAATGCTGCTCCCAATGGTGGGGTGCATCTTCCCGAGCATCTGGGTGATCCTGCTGGGACCGGCGGCGGTGATCGTGAGCGAGGCGGTCACCAAGAGATGAACCGCAGCCGGCGGGGATCACACGGCCAGGCGACAGTCGAGTTCGGCGTCTCGGCGATCGTCCTGCTGCTACTTCTGCTCGGCCTTGTCGACCTCGGACGCGCCTTCTACTTCGCGGTCGGAATTCGCGGCGCCACCCGGGAGGGGGCTCGGCAGGCGAGCTGGTTCGATCCCTCGACGAGCAGCAACCCATATCTCTCCGATGCCGCCATCAAGAGCGCCGTCGACGCCTTCCTGGTCAAGTCCGGCCTTTCCGCATCAGTGCTGGCCAACCCCGCCGAAACCTGTCCAGCGCCGTCCGACGGCAATACCAGCCACAACCCGCCCTACGTCGATTCGGCCTATACGGCGGTAGGGGTGAATCAGCCGCTCCTCTACATCTGCTATGGCAACTCTCCCGGCCTCGATCTCGCGGCCCCACCGGGCGATAACAGCTACAGCGGCTCCGACGTGAACGTGATCCTCCTCATGAGCTTCGGGTTCGCGACCGGCTTCATGCAGGGCACTCTGGGCAATTCCCTGCACATGGTTGCCAATACCCACATGACAGTAGGGGGTTACTGAGGTGCGCAGCGGGTTGGTTCCCCCAGCCCGAAATCAGCGCTCGCAGTCGATGGTCGAGTTTGCCCTGGTAGCCCCTCTTCTCCTGCTGCTTCTCTTCGGAATCGTCGACTTCGGGCGTGTCATCTACACCTATGTCACGCTCAGCCAAGCCGTCAACGAGGGAGCACGAGTCGCGATCCGTGACTCGCCACTGCTCCCGAGCAATGTCGACGTGGAGACTGCTGTTAGGGCCCACGCCGTTGACGTCTTCCTGGCCAACCCCTGCCCGAACGGTCCGATCACCGCGGCGACCCCGCCGCCCAACCAGGGCTGGATCTATGTCACCGAGCCCGACCCTCCCACGACTCCAGAGGCCCTCTCCCCGACGCTCGAGAACGCGCCCGGCGGCCAAACCTGGGCGACCGCCAGCGGTTCGTGCAGCGCCACCAGTCCGGCGCACGACCACGCGCCACTCCAGGTGACCATCTATTACAACTTCGTCCCCTTCACCCCTCTCCTACGCCAGGTCACGGCCAACCACATCATCATCAGCTCGGCCGCGACCTACCACGTCGAGTACTGAGATGAAGCATCGCCGTCATCGCCACCAACGCGGCCAGGCCATCGTCCTGGTCGCGTTCAGCCTGGTCGTCCTTTTCGGGTTCGTGGGCCTGGCGGTCGACAGCGGCCACGCCTACCTCGAGCGCCGTGAGTCGCAGGCAGCGGTGGACGCCGCCGCGCTGGCCGCCGCCTATAAGTACATGAACAGCCTTGACTACGCCCAGTCCCAGCAGGCCGCAATGACGGTCTATGCGAAGAATGAGCGCGTCTACACGACGCCGTCCTGCGCCGGCTACGGGACCACGTCAGCGACCTGCAGCTTTGGTGATCCCTCCAGCCACTCGCTCGTGGTGGCGGTCGCAAGCCACTCGATCGCAGGCGTCACCTTCACCGCGAGCGAGAGCCACCGCATCCGGGTCGCGATGATGCAGGTGCTCGGCGCCGGGCCGACCGTGCTGGTGTCCGCGACCGCGACCGCAGTCGCGCGAAGGTCCGGTACGAACGGTGCCGCGATCCAGACCCTCAGCCCCGCCGGCTGCACGGGGGGCGTCGGAGCCAACTCCCTCAGCTTCACCGGCACCTCCACCACCATCGTCACCGGCGACGTATGGTCCAACGGCAGCATCACCGACAACGGTCAGGCGAGCGGCTCTGTCAACGGCAACGTCATCGACATCTGCCCGACGATGCCGCCGTCGCCCGTTCCCAACTTCACGGTGTCTGGCGCCCAGGCCAACGGCTGGTCGATGCCCGATCCCGGGTTCGCACAGCCGACGCTGAACGCAAGCCCGGTGTCCTGGAACTCCGCCAACGGCAGCGTCCAGCAACCCGGCACCTACGCGGCCAACCCGAACCTGACCAGCGCGAACTGTTACTTCCTGGCGGGCGGTGTCTACAACCTTCAGGGCGGCCTCAAGCTCAACGGTGGCCTCATCAGCAATGAGCTGCGCCCGCCGGACGAACCGAGCATGGTGGCGGCGAACCAGCCCAACATGACGACGACCACCTCAGCGCTGACCGGGCTGATCAACTCCATTTCAGTCAATGCTCTGGCCGGCGCTGTTCCGGAGGGTTCGCTCGTCTCCGTCGGGGGCCAGACTTTCACGGTCGACCGGCCAGGCGCTGCGGCTGGCGACAGGTCGATCCCGGTCCCCAACCAATCGCCTGTGGCTGGGACCATTGCAAGCGGTTCCTGGTTGACAGTCCGCGCGCTGCCTCAGTTCTGGGACTCGAACGGGCTCAGCTGCGGCACCACCCTCACGGTCGCGAGCACGGGATCCGGGAGTGATCCGCCCGTCAACGCGCAAACGTGGGCGGTCGAGGTGACCGCGGTTCGGTGGTCTCCCAACGGCGTCCCCAGCTGCACCGGGCCGGCGTCGCCGAGCTGCTTTCTCCGGGAGAGCGCGCCATCCATGTGCAAGTCCCTGACGGTCGTCAGCAGCCAGGTGCTGAAGGTCTCGGTCAGCAGCAGCCCGCCGGATCTCGGTGCGCAGTTCTTCAACGTCTACCTGGCCCCGAGCGGATCCTGCCAGGGTCCGTTCGGCTACGCGGCGCAGTTCGCCAACAGCGGCAGCTACGGGATGACGATCAACGGCAGCACGCTGCCTGCCGGATGGGCGCCGACTGCATCGGCCGCGCTGGACACCAGCGGCGCGCCCCCGCCGGATCTGCAAGGACCGCCGGTTTCCAGCGGGTTGCCCAACGCAAACCCTGCGGCCGGTACGCCTCCGCACGGCGACCTAGCCAACGAAGCCCATTGCGCCGACCCGGCCACGGGGAACAATGTCGCCTGTCCCGGGGCGGTGACGCCGGGTGCCGTGGTGTTCTTCATCCCCGGCCCCGGCACCAACACGGTGTGCCTGAACCTGCAGGGCGGCGGCGACATCTACGTCTTCAGCGGCTTTCAGTACCAACGAATCCTGGTGTACGAGCCGGGCCCGGAGCAGCAGCCGCCGGCCAACACCTGTCCGAACAACGTCGCCGGCCATGGCCTCACCAGCCTTATCGGCATCTATTACGCCCCCGCCGCGGACGTCGCGATCACCGGCAACAGCCAGTACCTGGCGACCATCGCAGGTGGCGTCATCTCCTATACCGCCACGATCAGAGGAAACGGCGGAGTCTCGATCTCGGTGGACCCGAGCCTGCGGACATGGCCATCAGCCGTCCGCCTCACGCAATGAACCCGAGACAGCCCGGCTCCGGGCCCCTTTCGGATTACCGGATGCTGGGCCCGATCGCGCCTCTTCTTGCCGACGCCAACGTGACCGAGGTCATGGTCATGGGCCCTGACGCCGTATACGTGGAGATCGGCGGCCACATCCAGTTGACCAACGTCCGGTTCAATAGCGCCGACGAGGTGATACACATGATGCGGTTCATCGTCGAGTCCGTGGGCAGGCGGATCGACGATGACAGCCCCCTCTGCGACGCCCGCCTGGCGGACGGCTCGCGTGTTCATGCTGTGATTCCTCCCATAGCTGTCGACGGACCCATGCTGACGATCCGCAAGTTCGCCCGCGATCCCTTCGGGGAGGGCGACCTGATCGGGTTCGGCACCTGTACCGCAGCGGGATTCGGCTTCCTGATGACGTGCGTGCTGGCTCGCGCCAATATCCTGATCAGCGGTGGGACCGGCACCGGCAAGACCACGCTGCTCAATGTCCTCTCCGGCTACATACCGCCGGATGCCCGGATCGTGACCATCGAAGACGCTGCCGAGCTTCAGCTGCATCAGCGCCATGTCGCG
The DNA here is from genome assembly GCA_036732165.1 of Candidatus Dormiibacterota bacterium. Taxonomy (GTDB): domain Bacteria; phylum Chloroflexota; class Dormibacteria; order CF-121; family CF-121; genus JALYYC01. The sequence goes on from DAINCX010000014.1 coordinate 13,424, forward strand.
CGGCTCGAGGCCCGACCGCCCGACGCCGATGGTCGGAAGCAGGTGACGATCCGCGATCTCGTGACCACATCGTTGCGGATGCGCCCCGACCGGATCGTGGTTGGCGAGGTCCGCGGGCCCGAGGCTCTCGACATGCTTCAGGCGATGAACACCGGTCATGAGGGGTCGATGACGACGCTCCACGCAAACAAGCCGCGGGATGCCATGAGCCGCCTCGAGACGATGGTGCTCATGGCTGGGATAGATCTCCCGATCAAAGCCATCCGGCAGCAGATCGCGAGTGCGTTCAACATCCTCGTCCACCTCGAACGCCTGCGCGATGGATCGCGGCGGATCGTGGAGATCAGCGAGATCACCGGGATGGAGGAGGACACGATCTCCACTCAGAGCGTTTTTCGGTTACGCACCGCGGGCATCACACCGACCGGCGCAATTCAAGGCCAGTTCGAGCCAAGCGGGCTTCGTCCGCGGATACTCGACCGGCTTCCTGTGATGGGCTTGCCGACGCCACCCGAGATTGCGAACCTCTTTCCCGCGTTCAGCTCGCCCGTCCGCCGGCAGCACGTCTGAAAGTCGATCAGCACCGAACATCGCATGGCTTCCGTCTCGCCGGCCTTCGTTCCGGAGGACGGCGTAGCCCCCATTTGGGAACGTTGCCCTGTTGCCGCTCCCAATTCGGAGCGCCCACGCTGCACCTCTGGACGAATGGAGCACCCCACAATGGTCGGTTTACGGAACGGTCGGTTGACGCGAACGGGGAGCGAGTGAGGTGGTTTCGCGGATGAAAGGGCCGCGGGCACTGATTCCAGCCGCCCTGATCGCGGCGCTCATTGCGGTCGGATGGCAGCCGGCGCCCGTCGCCATGGCGAGCTCGGTGAACGATATCTTCTCGGACGGCTTCGAGAGCGGCAGCGTCAGCGCCTGGAATGGCGGCTCGGCCATCAACACGAGTGTGGAGACGACCACCGTGCACAGCGGTGGCGATGCCGCCGAGGCCGATGTCAGCAACGCCGCGGCTTCTGCGCACAAGAGTCTGCCATCGACCTACGGCACGATCTACATGCGCGCCTGGTTCCGCCTCGCCAGTAGCAGTACCAACGTGAGCTTGCTCTCGCCGCGGACCGCCTCGAACTCCGCCATCCTGCACCTGTACGTGGACCATGCGACAGGCAAGCTTGGGCTGCGCAACGATGTCACCCTCACCAACCGCGCGCTGGCCTCGACAGTCAGTCCGAACACCTGGCACTCGGTGGAGATAAAGGTGGTCGTCAACCCAACCGGCGGCGTGACCCAGGTGTGGCTTGACGGTGTTGACCAAACCTCACTCGACAGTACGACGGACAATCTGGGCTCGGTGAACGTTGGAGACGTGCTGATCGGCGACACAAACAACACCCGGACCTTTCACGCCTCCTGGGACGATGTGGCGGTGGCCGACGCCCGCATCGGCAGCTGACCTCCCCTCTTTGGCAATAGGGAAATTGATTGCCTTTCTTATGGTTGGCAGCCCTCGGCATCAGCACTCCACCGGGATCTCGCCAAGCTTGCCTGTTGCCAGCAGGTTGATTGAAGTGATGCTCGCCGGATCGTACCGGCTCAGGAGCCCCTGCTGGCTTGGGCTCCACAACACGATGCTGACGATGCCCGCCCTGTCCTGAGCGAAAAGCGATCCAATCGTTGCGCTCTGGTATTGGAGCAGGTCGCATTGTTCGTCCAGGTCCGTCGCATCAAGGTACATTCGGCTGTCGAATACGAGACCGGCATCCGGCGGCAGCTCCGCTCGAGCGATGACTTTGGCTGCCCGTTCGTCCAGCATCCGCGCATCGAAGCTCATGATGAATCCGGACACGCGCCCACCCTCGAAGGAAACGTTTATGAACCGATCCATCCCATCGAGGTTGCGCGGCAGGAAGGTTGATGTGGCATCTCCTGGATCCGGTGCGTGCTGGGCCCTCCACTGGAGCTCGGTCGCTCCGAGCTCGGACAGACCCGCGTAGTCGGCTCCGCCGGGCGATCCGGGGCCCCTCTGAACCGTCAAACGCCCGACGCCAAAGCCGACCGCGAATGCCGCCAGCAACATCAGCGCGGTGACCAGCGCCCTGGTCCCTCCGCGAGGAAACGGTCGGCTCATCGGGCCGCGACTGGAGAGAGGCCTTGAGGGCAGGGGGGGCGAACATGGGCGGCACAAAGAAGCCACAATAGGACCACTTCGCCTATCACGGCGGCTATCGCATGCCGGCCTGTACTAACCGGTGATCCAGGCGTCCGAGGCCGCGGCGTCGTCCCAGAAGGCGTCGAAGGTCCGACTGCTGCTCGCATCGCCGATCAGCACGTCTCCAACGTTCACCGAGCCCAGGTTGTCGGTGGTGCTGTCCAGCGAAGTTTGATCAACGCCGTCAAGCCACACCTGGGTCACGCCGACGGTCGGGCTGACGACCACTTTTATCTCCACCGAGTGCCAGGTGTTCGCACTGACTGTTGACGCAAGCGGGCGGTTGGTGAGGGTGACATCGTTGCGCAGCCCCAACTTGCCGGTCGAGTAGTCCACGTAGAGGTGCAGAAGAGTTGAGTTCGAGGCGGTCCGGGGGGAGAGCAAGCTGACGTTCGTTGCGCTGCTATGTATGCGGAACCAGACGCGGATGTAGATCGTGCCGTAGGTCGAGGGCAGTGTCTTGTGTGAATAGGCGGCGGCGTTGGTGACATTGCCTTCGACCGCGTAGGAGCCGCCATGGACCGTGGCTGCTTCTGGCACAAGGTGGCTCGAGGCGGTCCAGGCGGAAACAGTGCCGCTCTCAAACCCGTCGGCGAAGATGTCCGGCGGCACACCGTTGGAAGCCGGAGTCGTCACTGCGGCAGGGCTGGAAGCAGCCGAGGTGTTTCCGGCCGCGTCGTAGGCCATCAGGTAGTAGCTGTAGCTGGTGGCCGGCTGAACGCCGGTGT
>DAINCX010000014.1:16463-56021 GCA_036732165.1 Candidatus Dormiibacterota bacterium
GGGTGCCGTTGCGGTAGACGCGGTAGCCCGCCACCCCGACGTTGTCGGTGCTCGCTGTCCAGCCCAGGTCGACCTCGGTTGGGCTGGGCGCGGTGGCCGTCAGGCTCGAGGGCGCGCTCGGCGGAGTCGTGTCTGGCGCGGCGGGAGTGGTGACGCTGACCGTGTTGGAGGCGGCCGAGGTGTTGCCGGCGGCGTCGTAGGCCATCAGGTAGTAGCTGTAGCTGGTGGCCGGCTGAACGCCGGTGTCGGCGTAGGAGGTACCGGTCGGGCTCCCGACCAGGGTGCCGTTGCGGTAGACGCGGTAGCCCGCCACCCCGACGTTGTCGGTGCTCGCGGTCCAGCCCAGGTCCACCTCTCCCGCACTGACAGCGGTCGCGGCCAGGTTGCTCGGGGCGGTCGGCGGCGTGGTCTCGAGGCCGGCGCTGTGGCAGGAATTGGTGCCCGAGTCGGTGAAGGTCCCACCGGGCTCGGGGACGAAGCTCCAGTCGTAGCTGTTCGAGTGCAGCGTCAGCTTCTCGATCCCGAAAGTTGTGGAGTTGCGCACCTCGCTGTTGGCGAAAACCGTGGTGAACGACGTGTGATTGGCTCCGCCAGTGCCGACGATGAACTCTCGGATGCCATTGACGGTATCGAGATGACCGTATGGATCCTGGGGAGCGAAGCGCTCGTAGGTGTGGTCATGACTGCTCAAGACGACGTCGGCGTGGGCCGCATACAGCGCTTGCCAGAAGTATTGGGAGTTGGCGTTCGCGCGGCCCCCTGAGCTGTAAAGGGGAATGTGCCAGTAGGCAAGGGTGCACATGTTGCTGTGCGCGGCCAGGTCCGCGCTCAGCCACTTTCCCTGGGAGCTGCTTGCCGAGCACCCACCCGCACTGCCGCAGTTGCTGTTCAGTGCGATCAGGTGCCAGCTGCCCACGTCGAAGCTGTAGTAGCCCTGGGATGCGTTTCCAGCCGCGCTTCCGAAGTACTGGAAGTATCCGGCGCCTTTGCCGGTGGGATCGCAGTCAGTACCGCCCGAGGTGAGGTATTCGTGGTTGCCGACGGCCGGGTGGGTTATTCCCTTCACGCGACCCCAGCTGGGGTCATAGGACTGCACGAATCCCTGGTAGCCGCCGCAGTAGTACTGGTTGTCACCGAGGGGCAGGACCGCCGCGAAGCCGCCGTTCACCAGCATGTTGGACGTTTTCATCGCGTGACACGAGCCGGAGGTGCCATTGCCTCCATTGAAGCTGGAGCTGGTCGGATCGCAGGCTATATCGCCGGCTGCGGCGATCACGGGGTCGCTCGTGGCGGCTCTTGACTCGACCGGGGGAGGCCCTACGGCACCGGGGAGGAGTTCGGCCATCGTGAGCAAGAGCAGCACAACAACCCAGCGGGCCGTCACCCGCCAACGGGGACCCCATCGCGGCGCAATACGCGCCAAACCCTTCCTCTCCTCTCTAGCGGCGGCCGATGCAGGCGGTGGTCCAAGCCCATGGGCCCGGTGGCTGAGCAGGTATCAGAACATTAACAGAGCCCGGATCAGAAGGGACACAAGTCCTATGGACGGCCCCGAGGAGGGCCGCGAGCATGGATGCGCGACGGTGGCGATATCCGATGCAGGCTGCTGCGGACAACCGGCAAATGAGTCGGGAAGGGTCAACGCCCCCTGCCTGGGCAAGCGGATAGCCCTCCGACTCAGACCAGTCCCCGGATAGGCTCGGAGAGAAGAGGAAAGCACCCCATGAGGGGCTCGGGACAGCACTGTCCCGCCTTCAAGGCACGCTTTCGGCTCGGCTGCCACCGTCGCAATCCTTCCTGACCGGTCCTGATGGCGGACCTTACCGCGTGTTTGCAAGAGTGACCGGTCCGGCGAACACCTCTCCCAGAGGAGCCAGGCCGCCTGCCGGCCGTCCGCCGTCCATAGGGTCGTCGGTCAATCGGGGGGTCAGCCTAGGGCCGCCAGTAACGGAAGTCCCGTGGACGGCCCCACGGACTGCTGCGAGGATCAGATACGCCGCGGTGACGAGGGCAGGGGTTAAAGCACCCTTGGGAAAGGCGCCGGACGTCTCAAGTCCACCCGGGAATGCGGCGCTTGGATCCGCAGTCACCGTCGCAACATTTCCCCGCTCCCGCAAGGGAGTTGATTCGGAGGCTCAGCACGGCATTCCTCAGAGACCGGCCTCGTTGTGGAGGGTGTACGTGATGTCCGAATACATGGCCCGCACCTGGCTACCGGTCGTGATCAACATGACGATGATGACTAGCGAAACCAGGACCAGGACGAAGGCGTACTCGGCCATCCCCTGCCCACGCTGCAAGACCTGCGACAGGCTCGAGTTGATCGGCTGAGTCGTGGCGGTTGCAGTGGATGTGCTGGTTCGTGTGCTGAATCGTGTGCTGATCGGAGACGCTCCTTGCCCTATCTGACGGGACGCACTCGGCTTCATTGCGCCGACAGGTTGCCGTCATCGACCTGCCGACCGAGCGCCGAAGTACCGACGGCGAACTCGACGCCACCGCCCGGAGTTGCGCGCGGGTTCATCCAGCTCGCTCGCAGCTCGGGGCAAACAAATTGACCCCGAAATGACTTCGCGGGCTGCGACCATCGGTCCGACGAAGGACGTTGCACTGAAAGCGAAGGTGGATTGCAACGAAATGAACGGTGGGTGGAGGTTGTCGAGACGGGAGCGAGAGGCGCTGTCCTTCCTCGCGCAGGGGCTCTCGAATCGCGAGATTGCGGCAAGCCTCGGCCTCTCCACCAACACCGTCAACAAGCACGTCCAGCAGATCTTGACCAAACTCAATGCGCGCAATCGAATTGAGGCTGTGATCCGAGCTCTGCAACTGGAATCAACTCTCGCCGGGACCAGCCCTTAAAGGCCAGCCTCAGCCGGGAGTGCGGGGAAATGGCGGTCCATTTCCACTCTCGAGAGCGTCAGGTGCCGCCGTTATTCCAACAGCTAGCCGTCATCGAGTTGCCAACTCGGGGTCGATGTGGCTGCGCGCCTGCAGGAATCAGCCCCGAGCAAACGGTGTCCGAAGGGCCGCTTCGTGAGCCAGCGAGTGTGTAACTCCCGGCCGAGTTATGCAGTAGATCGGCACCCTTGCTGCGAGATCCATTGCGATGTGCCTATGCATGCCTTATGCACTCCTCTCGGCGTGCCGAGTGAAGTTCCCACAAAAAAGGGTGAAACGGCCTGGCTGGGCGTTGTAACCCTCTGAACGACGCCGGGCGTTTGACCTTCGCCGATCGGGACATCCGCACATACTGGGAAACCATTACGGCCGGGACCGCGCTGGTCCTGCCGAGGAGCAATGCAACCGAATGACGAGATTCGACCTCGATGCGCACCGCGGTTCCGGGCCGTCGCAACCAACTCAACGTCTCAAAGCAACTTCGGTGCGATCGCGTACCGGCATTGGTGTCAAGTCGTCGGCTCGGGCCCTCCTGGTCGTCGCGGTCGTGGTGGGGGCGGCGTTGGGTCTCGGGATCACCCGCGCCAGTGCATCCGTACCGCGTCCTGACCACACCGTCATCGTTGTGATGGAGAATCATTCTTACGAGTCGATCATCGGCAGCAGTGCGGCGCCGTACATCAACGGGCTGGCCAACGCCAATGCCCTTATGACCCAGTCCTTTGCGATCGGCCATCCGAGCGAACCCAACTACCTCGAGCTCTGGTCAGGGTCCAACCAGGGAGTCACTGACGATAGTTGTCCCCACACCTTCGCGACCGGCTCCCTCGGAGGCCAGCTGCTGTCCGCCGGCATGACTGTCACCGGCTTCAACGAGTCGATGCCGAGCGACGGCTTCACCGGTTGTACCGGCAGCGCGAGCGGCGGGAGCTATGCCCAGAAGCACAATCCGCTGGCAATGTTTCCGGCCACCGCCGATGCCACTCACATGAGGACCTACGCCTCTTGGCCGTCGGATTTCACCACCCTGCCGACGGTATCGCTGGTTGTCCCCAACCTCTGCAACGACATGCACGACTGCTCGATCGCGACCGGGGACGCGTGGTTGAAGACGCACCTGGACCCCTATGTGCAGTGGGCCAAGACGCACAACAGCCTCGCCATCCTGACCTGGGACGAGGATGGCGGAGGCAACGGCAACCACGTCGCCACCATCCTCGCCGGCCAGGCGGTGATCCCGGGCCAATACGCCGAGCACGTCACCCACTACAGCATCCTGCGGACCGTCGAGGATGCCTATGGGCTGCCGCCGCTCGCCGGAGCCGGCACCGTGACGCCGATCTCTTCCGTGTGGGTAGGCGGGCCGACGCCCACTCCGACGCCCACTCCGACAGCGACCCCGACCCCAACACCGACCCCAACACCGACTCCAACACCGACCCCAACACCGACTCCAACACCGACTCCAACACCGACTCCAACACCGACTCCAACACCGACCGCCGGTGATGCCTCACTACCCCTGCGCGCAGCGTTCTACTACCCGTGGTTCCCCGAGGCTTGGACCCAGCAGGGGGTGTACCCGTACACCCAGTACCAACCGACCCTGGGCTATTACGATCTCGGGCAGGCTTCGGTGATCGCAAGCCATGTCCAGTCGATGCAGTACGCCGGGATCGGCGCCGGCATCGCATCCTGGTGGGGGCAGGGAAGCAAGACCGACTCGCGGATGCCGTCGCTACTCCAGGCAGCCGCCGGTACCGACTTCCGCTGGAGCATCTATTACGAGCCGGAGGGCCAGGGCGACCCGACCGTCACCCAGATCGCCTCTGACCTTCAGTACCTCCGTACCCAGTACGCCAGCAGTCCCTCGTACCTGACTCTCGGCGGCGGACGCTTCGTCGTCTTCGTCTACGCAGACGCGGCGGACGGGTGCGGGATGGCTGATCGCTGGGCCCAGGCGAATGCGAGCATCAACGGGGCCGCCTACATCGTCCTCAAGGTCTTTCCCGGCTACGCGACCTGCGCGAGCCAGCCGGATCAATGGCATCAATACGGACCCGCCGTCGCCGCCGACAGCCAGGCCGGACACAGCTACTCGATCAGTCCCGGCTTTTGGAAGTCCGGAGAGTCGACACCACGACTGTCGCGAGACCTCACCCGCTGGAACCAGAACATTCGCAATATGATCGCTTCCAGGGCCCCTCTGCAGCTGGTGACCACCTTCAACGAATGGGGGGAGGGAACGTCGGTGGAGAGTGCGACGGCTTGGCAAAGCTCCTCCGCTTCAGGCGCTTACCTGGACGCGCTTCACGCCAATGGCGTGGTGGCGACACCGACCCCGACTCCAACCGTGACTCCGACTCCGACCCCAACACCAACAGCTACGCCGACTCCGACTCCGACGCCGACGCCCACTGCGACGCCGACGCCGACTCCGACTCCGACGCCGACGCCCACTGCGACGCCGACGCCTACTCCGACTCCGACGCCTACTCCGACTCCGACGCCTACTCCGACTCCGACTCCGACTCCGACTCCGACTCCGACTCCGACTCCGACTCCGACGCCAAGCCCGACTGGTGGGGTTCTCCTGCAGGAGGGCTTCGAATCCGGATCCCTCGGCAGCTGGTACGGGAGCGGGACGAGCCTGGAGGTCGCCCAAGCGCATTCCGGCGTCTACGCCGCGGAGACCGCATCCTCGAGCGCGCCCGCCTACGTGCGCGCCAACCTCGGAGGCGGCTACACGGATCTACGCATGACGGGCTGGTTCGAGCTCAACGCGCGGGGCAGCAACGCTATCGACCTGGCCCACTTCCGCACGACCTCGGATGCTTCGGTCATTCACCTGATCGTCAGCACCTCGGGGCATCTCGGACTGCGTGACGACGTCTCGGGCGTGACCCTGCACAATCCAACCCCTGTGACCATGCACGTGTGGCACAGGTTTGAACTGCATGCCGTCATATCAGGGACTGCCAGCTATCTCGAGGTTTGGCTCGATGGCCAGCCTGCAACCACCTTGAGCGGGGCGATGGCTCTCGGCAGCCAACCCCTCGGGGTCGTTCAGATCGGCGACAACCATACCGGGCGAACCTTCGACGTGATCTTCGACGACCTGACGGTTTCTACCGTTTCAGCGCCGGCAGCAACCTCGATCTCGCTATCAACAACGGCAACTCGCGTTGCCAATTCAAGGAACGAAACTTCGACTGGCTTGAGGTGGCGCGAAACTTCGACCCACCTGCGAGGGGTCGCATCACGCTTCTAGCGACGCTGCGATGGCCGGTGACATTTTGCGGCCAGCGCAGCCGGACCGGCATTGCGGGACGGACGCCATAGCGTTCGGTCCTGCGATCCGATCGCGACTGTTATGCGGGCGTCGATCGGCTCGCCAGGAGTAGCTTTCGCAAGTCGAGCTCTGCCTGAGCGTGGGCCTCGAGTAGCCGCTGCTGCGCATCAACCTGTCGCAGTAGTTGGTCCCGCTGCGCACGGACCTCGGTGAGCAGTGCGGCGCAATTCCGAAGGCGGACCAGGAGACCGGCGGTCGCCTCAGCACCCTGCGCGCGCGACGACCGCCATGCCAGGTCGGATGGCAAGCTGACCAGGTAGTGGCCGCGGATGTCACGTTTCCAGGCGATCTGCTCCGCCCTGATCCGCCGTCGAATGGTGTCGACCGAGACACGGCCGAGAGAGGCCGCGTGGCGTATCGAGACCCATTGTCCGTCGCTGACTTCCACCTCGGCCAGGGCGGGTGTCTCGTGGGACCCGATGGCAGCTGAGGTGAGCGGGGCCGGCGACCCATTTGTCACGTTCAATTGCGATCCCACCGGATGTGAATTGCCCACTGTCCCACTTCTCTACCTTTTCTAACCCGCCTCCGCCACTTCACTTTCGCCGAGCACCGGCGAACCTCGGTGCAAATCACCCACGGGCGACCAGACCTGTCGTGCCAGGCTGAATCGTCACACCTCTCTCGCCACGAAGAGAATGGGCAAAGCGTCCCAGCCGGTCGGGACACCGACCCACCAGGCCTCCGAGTTTCGGCCGCGGGCTTTGCCTCTCGTGCCGCGTCCCGAAGGTTGATTTCGTTCAGTCTCGGCATGGGACAGGTGCCCAGCGAGTGACCCGGACTCCTCATGGACGAGCGCCAGAAGAGACCTAGCATTTCAGTCAAATATGGGCACCTACGCAGTGATCCTCGCAGGGGGCTCCGGCACGCGCCTGTGGCCTCGCTCTCGATCCTCCCGACCCAAGCACCTGCTGTCCCTGGTCCCCGGTCAACGCGAGCTGCTGCGCGAAACGTACGACCGCATCCATCCGATGGTGGATCGGGTCCTCGTGGTGACCGAGGCCGCCCAGTCGGAGGCGATTCATGCCATCCTGCCCGAGCTGACCGACGAGGACCTGATTGCCGAACCCGCAGCGCGGGGGACGACGAATGCGCTTGCCCTCGCCGCGCTGACCCTTCTCAAGCGCGATCCGGACTCGGTGATGGTTTCGGTGCCGGCGGATCACCTCGTCCGCGATGTCTTGAAATTCCAGTCGACAGTCTCCCGCGCTCTCGAGGTAGCGACTGCCTCCGATCAGCTCGTGACAATGGGCTTGCGACCCACCTATGCCGCCACCGGCCTCGGATACATCCTTGCCGGGGCGGTCCTGCAGACCGGCTCGACCACCGCGATGCGCGTCGCTCGCTTCGTTGAGAAGCCGGACCGCGAGACAGCCGAGACCTATCTCGCCGACGGCCGCTATTACTGGAACCTGGCCCTCTTCTGCTGGCGCACGAGCGCTTTCATCAGCGAGCTTGAACGGCTTGCTCCGCTGCACCACCAGGGAGTGCAGGCGGTGGTCGACCTGATGACCGACGGCCACGCTGAGCATGCTGCCGAACGCTATGCCGAGCTACCTAATCAGGCAGTCGATTACGCGGTCATGGAAAAGACCGACCGACTTCTCCTGGTGCCCGCTCTGTTCGACTGGGTCGATGTCGGGTCCTGGCCGGAGCTTCTGGCAATCCTGCCCCACGACCCCAGTGGAAATTCCGTGGCCGGCCGCCATCTGCTGATCGATACCGAGTCCTGCCTCTTCGATGTGCCCGGCAAGCTGGTCGCGGCGATCGGCATGCGCGACGTCGTCGTGATCGACACTCCTGATGCGCTGCTGATCTGCGCCCGAGACCGTGCCCAGGATGTCAAGCAGGTCGTCGATGGCCTGCGCCGAATGCAGATGGCGGAATACGTGTGAGGTGAGCGGCGGGATGATTGTGGACCACCAGAATCGAGTCGAAAAGCCGTGGGGCTATGAGCTGCGCTGGGCGATCACCGACCGTTACGTCGGCAAGATACTTCACATCAACGCCGGCGAAGCCCTGTCCCTCCAGTACCACAATGTCAAGGACGAGACGCTCCTCCTATCTAGTGGTGTCATGCGGCTCGAGCTCGACGATGATGCCGGGCAGCTCCAGGTCAATGTGATGCGCCCCGGGGACGCGATCCACATCGAGCCGGGCAGACGGCATCGGATGGTTGCGATCGAGGAATGCGACGTATTCGAGGTCTCAACGCCCGAACTCGACGATGTCGTGCGCCTCGAAGACCGGTACGGATGTACCGTCCTGGTCACCTAGCCTCTCTCCGTTCCGAGCTGCCCCTGTAACGGGAGCCAGCGCTTGCCGAACTTCTTCGACGGCCCGGAATCAGAGCGCAATGTCGCACCTGCGCAACGCCTGGCGAGCGTGATCTGTACATGCATAGGCAACGACTGCTTGATTGCATATGCAGCAACATCTCCCGCCAAAGCAAAGGGTGTAGAACTGCTATCACGTGAGGATTGACAGCCCAGTGTAAGAAGCTTCATGTTGGCACCGGAAATGGGGCACTGGTACGTCATAACGACGTGAAATGGCTCACAAAGGAGTAAGGCTGCCCCTCACACGCCTTGTCCTGATCGTCCGGATGGTTCCCCTGCTGGCGATCATCATCGCTTCATCAGTCACCGCGGTCAGCCGCCCGCTGCCCGTTCGGCTGGTCGCCACAACTGCATCGTCCTCATCGCTACCCGTTTACGACCACGTCTTCCTGATCGTCATGGAGAACCACAACGAATCCGGCAGCGGTGGGATCATCGGCAATCCTGACGCCCCCTACATCAACGCCCTTGCTGGTGAGTACGGCCTCGCGACCAACTACTTCGGTGTCGGGCACCCCAGCCTCCCCAACTACCTTGCCCTCGGAGGCGGGTCCACGTTCGGGGTGACGGCGGACTGCGATCCGACCGCATTGTGCGGCTCCGTCCAGTTCCCGCTCTCGACCACGACGCCAAACATCGGGGATTTGATCGAGGGAGCCGGAAAGAGCTGGAAGGCATACGAGGAGAGCATGGCGACCACGACCTCGGGCTGCTTCGGCGTGAGCGGGAACGGCTCGACGCCGAATACCTACGTGCCTCGGCATAACCCGTTCGTCTACTTCGCCGATGTCCAGACCAACATCGCGCGGTGTCGCGCTCATATCGCGCCCTATTCGGCGCTGGGCAGCAGAAGCGGCGGCGACCTCGCCAGCGACGCCACCACTCCCGCCTTCGCGTTCATCACGCCGAACCTGTGCCATGACATGCACGACGACTGCTCGTCATCCCTGGGCACCAACCCGGTACAGACCGGGGATGCCTGGTTGAAGCAGGAGGTACCCAAGATCTTCGGGTCCGACGCCTTCGCCAAACACAACTCGCTTCTCGTGATCAACTGGGACGAGAGCGGGAGTGGATCCGCGAACCACGTCGCGGCCATGTTCGTCGCGCCCACCGCCACACCCCAGTTCAGCTCGAATGCGACCTACACGCATTACTCCCTGCTGCGGTCGATCGAGCAGGCGATGGGCGTCGGAACGTTGACAGCGAACGACGCCGGCGCGACATCGATGGGAGAGTTCATCGGCACCGCAGCCGCTCCCTCCGGCCTCAACTTCCCAATTCGCGCCAGCTTCTATTACCCCTGGTTCCCGGAGACGATGACCGGCACGCCCAACCCGTTCTCTTATTACAGTCCCAGCCTCGGCCAGTACTACGACTCGAGCGACCCTGTCGTTCTCTCCAACCACATTCGTTCGATGCAGTACGGCGGGATCAATCTGGGCATCGCATCGTGGTGGGGCCCGAACGGCCAGAACTCGAGCAAGACCGACTACCGGTTCCCGCTCCTCCTGCGTGAGGCGAAGCTGCGCAACTTCAATTGGGCCATCTATTACGAGAAGGGCCAGTTGACGACCGATCCGGCGGCCATCGCGGCCGACCTGGCCTACATCAAGGCCAACTACACGAGCGACCCCAATTACCTGAAGATCGGAGGCCGTCCCGTCATCTTCGTTTACAACACATTGCAGCCGGCGAACCCGTGCGACATAACCAACGTGTGGAACACCGCCAATCGGGATGCGTCGGTCGGAAACGGATCGGCGTACTTCTACGTCGTCATGAAGGTCTTTTCCGGATACGCGGGTTGCAGCCCGCAACCCGATGACTGGCACCAGTACAACCCGGATTCACGCAGCAGCGCCGGATCACCATACTGGTTCACCGTAAGCCCCGGGTTCTGGTTGGCCACCGAGGCTAATCCCCGCCTGGAGCGCGACGTCAACGACATCAACAGCGGCAACGGCGCGTACTTCGCGGCGGTTCGAAGCATGGTCTCGACAACCAGTTATCACTGGCACCTTATCACCACCTTCAACGAGTGGGGCGAAGGGCACTCGGTTGAGTCCGCCAGCCCGCCCAACCTCGCCGTGAACTCACATTGCACCGCCTCCACCACGACCCTGGCACACCCGTGCTCGTGGAACACCGCGTCGGGATACGGCGCCTACCTGGACATCCTCCACAACAACCCCGATAGCTCAACGACCACCACACTCGCCTCGATCCAGGTCGCGCCCGCCACGGCCACGATCATCGCCGGCGCCTCACAGGCGTTCACGGCCACGGGATTCGACGGTTCGGCAAACAGCCTGGGTGACGTCACCTCGTCGACCACCTTCAGCATCTCACCCAATGGCACCTGCTCGGGCAACGCCTGCACCGCCACGGTTGCCGGCACTCACACCGTGACTGCCAGCGACGCTGGGCACACCGCGACGGCCACGCTCACAGTCGGTGCGGCCGGGCTCGACCACCTCGGCCTGGCCCCGGTTTCGGCCAGCATCGTGGCGGGCGGGAGCCAGTCGTACACGGCGACCGGTCTCGATCAGTACGGGAACAGCCTGGGCGACGTCACCGCGGCGACCGTCTTCAGCATCGCACCCAACGGGTCCTGCAGCGGAGCCGGCTGTACCGCCACCGTCGCCGGCAGCCACACCGTGACCGGGACCGACGCCGGTAAGACCGGCACCGCCACGCTGACGGTGACGGCGGCCGCCCTCGACCACCTGGCGCTCAGCCCCGCCTCGGCGAGCATCGGCGCCGGCAGCAGCCAGGTCTACACGGCGACCGGGCTCGACCAGTACGGCAACAGCCTGGGCAACGTCACCGCCGCGACCACCTTCAGCATCGGGCCGGACGGCTCCTGCACGGCAGCGAGCTGCACGGCAACCCTGCCGGGGCCGCACACGGTCACCGGCACTGACGGAGGCAAGATGGGCAGCGCCTCGCTGGTCGTGTCGCCGGCCGGCCTCGCCGTCATCACGATCGCGCCGAGCACGGCGAGCATCGTCGCCGGCAGCAGCCAGTCGTACACCGCGTCCGGCTTCGACAACTTCGGGAACAGCCTCGGCGACGTCACCTCGTCGACCACCTTCAGCATCGCGCCCAACGGCTCCTGCACCAACGCGAGCTGCAACGCGAACCTGGTCGGCAGCCATACCGTGACCGGGACCAATTCCGGTCATACAGCGAGCGCCACCCTGACCGTCACCGCCGGGCTGCTCGACCATCTCGGTCTGACCCCAGCGACAGCGAGCATCATCGCGGGCGCGACGCAGTCGTATTCGGCAACCGGCTTCGACCCCTACGGCAACAGCCTGGGCGACCTGACGTCGCTGGCCGGCTTCGGCATCTCGCCGAATGGTTCCTGCGCGGGCGCCGACTGCACCGCGACTGTCACCGGCGTCCACGCGGTGACCGCCACAGTGGCAGGCAAGACTGGGACGGCGAGCCTGACCGTGAATCCAGCAGCGTTCGACCACCTGGTTTTGAGCCCGGGCTCGGCGAGCATCGCCGCCGGTGCCGGCCAGTCCTATTCGGCGACCGGATTCGACCAGTACGGCAACGGCCTGGGCGACATCACCTCGTCGACCACCTTCAGCATCGCACCGAGCGGTTCCTGCACCGGCTCCACCTGCACCGCGACGGTCGCGACAGCGTACGTGGTGACCGGCAACCATGCGGGGAAGACGGCTACCGCCAATCTCACGGTGACCGCTGGAGCGGTGGCCGTGCTCATCATCGCGCCCGCCTCGGCCGGCATCGTGGCGGGCGGGAGCCAGTCGTACACGGCGACCGGTCTCGATCAGTACGGGAACAGCCTGGGCGACGTCACCGCGGCGACCGTCTTCAGCATCGCACCCAACGGGTCCTGCAGCGGAGCCGGCTGTACCGCCACCGTCGCCGGCAGCCACACCGTGACCGGGACCGACGCCGGTAAGACCGGCACCGCCACGCTGACGGTGACGGCGGCCGCCCTCGACCACCTGGCGCTCAGCCCCGCCTCGGCGAGCATCGGCGCCGGCAGCAGCCAGGTCTACACGGCGACCGGGCTCGACCAGTACGGCAACAGCCTGGGCAACGTCACCGCTTCGACCACCTTCAGCATCGGGCCGGACGGCTCCTGCACGGCAGGCGCCTGCGGGACAACGGTCGCCGGCGTTCACATGGTCACCGGCAACAACGGCACGGCAGCGGGGACGGCGACCCTGACCGTCGTCGCCGGCACCGCTGTCGCCATCCGCCTCAGCCCTGACCTGGCAACCGTCGCTGCAGGCACCCCGCAGGCGTATACCGTGAGTGAGGTCGATGTGTACGGAAACCTCGGCTCTGATGTTTCGTCAACATCGGTCTTCAGGGTGGCTCCCGAAGGAACCTGCACCGCGAACGCTTGCTCGGCAAGCCTGCCGGGTGTCCACGTCGTGACCGCCTCGCGGTTCGGAAAGACGGCGACCGCCACCCTCACCGTCAGCGCGGGACCGGTCGACACCCTCACCATCTCTCCGGCCTCGGCGACAATCGACGCCGGTGGAAGCCAGGCCTACACCACGACGGGAACCGACGCCTACGGCAACCTGTTAGGCGATCTCACCGGTGTGACCGTGTTCTCGGTCGCACCGGAGGGAGCCTGTTCGGCGGCGCGATGCGTAGCGCGCGTCAGCGGCAGCCACCTCGTCACCGCGAGCAGCGGTGGGCGCACGGCAACCGCGGTGCTGCTGGTGACCCTGTTGACGCCTCCTCCTCCAGTGCCGGTTTCGCCCAGCGCTACTCCCGCCATCACAGCTACGACACCATCGCCTTCGGCCGGCACCGAGTCCGGCCCACCGGCGGGCGGCGAGAACGTGCTGCCCACCCCCTCGGCAAGCCCCGCGCCCGACCCTGCGTCGAGCGAGCCGGCGACCTCGACGGACGCCGGAGCCGGCGCCGCCAGCTGGTGGACGCCGGGCGTTGCCATCGTCGTTGGAGCCCTGCTGCTCCTCGCCCTGGTCGTCGCATACGCGATCTCGCTGATCCTGAATCGCCGGCTCTAGTAGAGACGCACTGGGCCTTCGTCCCAGATCGAGGCAAGTTGCGTGTTCCGGGCTGGTCAGACCACGCCTAAACTCGTGCGGTGCTGGGGCAGCTGGTCAGACTGGCGCGAGTCATGCTGGTCGCGACCTTCATCGCGACAATTCCGTCGGCCTTCGGACCGGTACCCGTCGCCGGCGCCGCCCCAAAGCTGACCATCGCGGTGCTCGGGGACTACGGCTACTGCTACTACGCGTGCCAGAACGAGCAGGCGGTCGCCGATCTCATCCACGGCTGGTCGCCCGATGCCATCGTCACAGTGGGGGATAACACGTATGAGAGCGGGCGCGCCTTCGAGATCGAGGCCGCGCAGCGGCCCTACCTCGCCGATGTCAAGGCGGGACGCTTCTACCAGATCACAGGCAATCACGACTGGGGCAACACCTGCAACTCGTCGATGATCGCGCCGAGCACCCAGTTCTTCGGCCGTCCGCCTCACTACACGGCTCATCTCGGGGGAAACCTCATCGACCTGTTCGCGCTGGACATGAACTGCGGTGATCCCGACGGGGACTCCGCGAACTCGCTCCAGGCCCTGCAGTATCGCACCGACGTCGCCGCGAGCACCGCGACCTGGAAGATAAGCGCCGACCACCAGGCCTTCTACAGTTCGGGAAAGTGGGGAACGCAAACCTACACACATTGGGCGGTCGTCCCCCAAATCGACCTCTTCCTGTCCGGTCACGACCATGACATGGAGCATCTCGTCGTCGACAACCAGAACTTCGTGGTCACCGGCGCCGGCGGTAAGAACCACGACAAGGTCTGCGTGAACGCCTGCGTCCCCGGCAGCGTCTGGCACAACGACACGGCTTTCGGGGCGACGCGTCTCACGGTCACGCCGAGCAGCCTGCAGGTCGAGTTCGTGGCCATTGGAGGAAGAGTGCTGTACTCCTTCACGATGACCAAGAACGGGCAGACCGTTGCGACCCCTCCGCAGTCCGGCGGAGGATCCGCCCCCCTCCCGCTGCGCGCCGCCTTCTACTACCCCTGGTACCCGGAAGCATGGACCCAACAGGGCGTCCATCCCTACAGCAATTACCAGCCGTCCCTTGGCTATTACGACTCCAGCAATGCGGCAGTGATCAAGCAGCAGATCGCCGCTATGCAGTATGGCCAGATCCAGGCCGGGATCGCGTCCTGGTGGGGCCAGGGCAGTCCCACCGATACGCGGATCAAGGGCCTTCTGGGCGCGGCTGCAGGGACCGGTTTCCTGTGGACGCTTTACTACGAGACGGAGGGCCAGGGTGATCCCTCCCCGGCGGTCATTGCGTCCGATCTCGCCTACATCCGGGCCCGTTATGCGAGCGATCCCTCGTACCTGCACATCGACGGACGCTTCGTGATCTTCGTCTATACCGATGCGAAGGATGGCTGTGCAACCACGGACCGCTGGAGCCAGGCGCGCGCAGCCGGAGCATATGTGATGATGCGCGTCTTCCCCGGCTATCGAAAGTGCGCGTCGCAACCCGACGGCTGGCACCAGTACGCGCCGGCGAACGCCACCGACGACGTGCCCGGGCAGTCATTCTCGATCAGTCCCGGATTTGCCAAAGTCGGCGAGAGCCCCCGCCTGGGCCGTGACCTCAAGCGCTGGTACACGGATATCCAGGCGATGGTCGAATCCCGTGAGCCATGGCAGCTCGTGACGTCATTCAACGAATGGGGCGAGGGCACGGCCGTCGAGGGGTCGAAGGCCTGGCCGGGCGGCGGACGATACGGGGCATACCTGCAGGCTCTTCACGACGGCAAGGCCCAGGATGATGTCGACCCGAGCACTCTGGTGACGCAGGCGGCGTCCCTCTTCCGCCTGATGAGTCAGCTGCTTGTCGTGCTGGCCTTCGTCGTTCCCCTGTCGCTGATCGCGCTGATCGCCGGCGCCGGACTGCTCATGGCGCGGCGTCGCCGAAGGTCCGAACCTCAACTCGGGGTCCCCGCGGCTGTACCCTCGTCCGCCTCTGGGGGCCGCCGCAGGAGGCCGTTCGGACGAACCAAAGACTGAGACGGACGGTCCAAGCAGCCGAGTAGAGCACCCGGGATGCGACTCGCGGCGGGAAGATTGTTCGTCGCTCTACCGCGGTGTCGCGATGAGGCTTGCCAGCTCGTTCAGGTAGGTCGCCCCGTACGCCTGGCTCGGCTCCAGGTAGGTGTTCTCGACGTATTCGTTCCAGCTGATGCCAAACCATGCCTCGGGCCGGCTGGCGCCATTGATCTCCCACAGCTTGTGCATCGTCTCGATGCCATTGCGAGGGACGCACATGCCGCCCGCCAGCTGCTTGTCATATCCGGGTATGAAGGGTGCGAACCAGCGCTTGCCACTGGCGTGAACCGCCGTGCCCAGCTTCATGATCTCGGTCCCGGCGTTGGTGTTGCTCCACGGGTTCTCCGAGGACCAGTAGTACGAGGCGGCGTCCAGGTTGGCCTGATCCAGGGGCCAGCTGGCCGAGGTTTCGTCGCCGACCAGGTAGAGGTTCGACCGCAGCGCCGAAAGGGCGGGAAGGACGCCGGGCGAGTAGCGCCGACTCGCCATCAGCATCACGATCGGGTTGGGCGAGTAGGCGTTCCTGAAAGCCGGGTTGGAGCCATATCGGCGCGAAAAGTAGTCGAGATCGGCGAGCATCCGGACTTTGGATCGGTCGTACTCGCCGTACACCCCGAGGGCCAGTCCCAGAGCGAATTTGCGACCGTGCGTCGCGTCGTAGGCATTGACCCGACCCACAACCAGGTCGAGCCGCCCATTCGCGCCCGACGACCGCACGGATTGGTTCGAAAGCCCGGTGCCCTGCCAGTCGAGAAGAAAGCCGGTGACACCCGCAGCCGCCGCAGTGGCGATCTGGCGATCGATGGCGGTCGCATCCCCCTGGTCATAGAGACCGTCGGCGGGCACGTCGACGATCGCGGCGCCGTTGTAGGACGCGCGCGGTGAGCATCCGCTCTGGTCGATCGCCCCCGGCAGCGGCAATGACGGGTCGCCGTAGGGGTAGAACGGCCCCAGCTTCTGCTTCCAATGCGCCGGCGTCCACCACAAGTAGTAGTGCAGGTACACGATGTTCGGCGCTGCCGGCTCCGCCGGCGGCACCAGGACCTTGGGCTCAGCCGCTGGCTCCTGGGCAGCGGGCGCCGGGCGCGAGACATTCGCTGCCGTCCTCGGCGCGTTCGGCGAGCTGGAGCATGAGCTCAGAATGACCAGCACAAGCGCGAGGTAACCCATGCTGCGAGTCGGCATGGATTACGCCCGCTTGAGATGGAGGCGTCGCGCGGAGTCCTCGATCCGTCGCCAAATCCAGTTGCGGTCGTCTCGCCGAGACATCTCGGGGATCGCGCTGGGCTGGTCGCGCCACGGCAGACTCTGTACGGCCGGTAGAATTCCGGGCGCGATCAGGGGCACCAGGTACACCCCCCTCGATGACGGTCGAGGACCCGCTTGCGCCTCCGTTTCGACCGAGTGGCCGTAAAGCCCAAAAACCGCGGTGCGCGTCGAGCTTCGAAAGAGTAGAGAGAGCAAATGGACCCTCCAGGCGCCCACGGCCGCCGGGGCGAAGCGCTGCTTCGCGAAGTTGATGACGCCGTACCCCGCAGGCAGGCTGGGTCTGACCGATGGGTGCAAGCGTACCGCCCGCCAACCCCTGAGCAGGCTCGCGGAGTAGCCCCATGCCGGGCTGCGAACGATGGTCGCGACGATCGACTGCTGGGCGGTCCGCTGGTGCCGGATTGGCTGGGCCAGCGTGTCGCTCCGCATGAAGTAATTGGCGTTGGCTACGCGATTTTGAGCCGGCGGTCCGAAGCAAGTGGACAGCTCGTCCACAAACGAAGGCACCACGAGCATCGGATGCCCGAATGGATCGGGGCCCCGGCTGCCCTCCAAAGCCTGGATTGCGGGGCTCGGCGCCCGGTCGCGGTCGTTGATGTAGCACTCCCAGCTTTGCCCGGCAGCGCCGCGCCTCTCGAATCCGGCCGGCATCAGCAATGTCGGCAGCAACGCACCGTACCCGACCATCCGGCCGCCCGCCGGGGACCCAGAGGGAAGGTCGGCAGCGGCCTGGAGATCGAAAGCGAAATTGCCCGGTGGCTCGCGGTCGACCGGGTCACCGGCCAGGACACTCGGAATGCCCATGCCGCCCCCGGCGATCGCGCTCAGGCCTTGGCGATTGAAGGGGCCGGTGCGAAGGCGTCGGGCCGAGCCGGTGATCCCCCGCCACAGCCATCTCCGTCGACGCGCGACGATGAACAGCACGATCATCGCCAGCATCCCCGAACCGAAGAACAGCACGATGTCACCGGGCGAGATGATGGGCATCGTGGCGGTCTGACTTCGCGATAATGCGACCGGCGCAGCGGGTGAGATGCCGGGCGCGATCACGTGCACCAGGTACATCCCACGGCCGGCTGTCATAGAGGCCTGGCTCTTGCCATCCAGGACCAGCTGCCTGGTGCGGCCGAGGGGATCGGTGACGATGACGGTGTGGTAAGGGTAGGAGGTGCCGAAAACGGCGTCGCGAGCCTTGATCCTGAGGTCATAGAGGAGCAGTTCGATCCGCCAGGTGGCACCCGGCCCCGGCGTGAAGCGCTGCTCTCCCCGGTTGATGACGCTGAGCCCATCGTAGTTGCCCGCGGTGACCGCGTAGGGCGTCGGGGTGATGTGGAGCCCAGGCTGCCCGGATCGGCGGGTTGGAAGCGGCGTTGAGAGCCAGATCGGTGGATAGGGCTGCTCCAGCTTGATCACCTCGGCGTTTGGTCCCGTCAGCTCGACATCGCTGACGCGGCCCGGATCCACGGTCCGGCCCTGCAACCCGAAGAACTCCACCGATGTGGGATAGGAGATTCGGAGGCCGCAGTCGAGACTGACGTCGTCCTGCAGGCGGATCTGACGGTCGGGAATGAAGGCATCGTCCGACCAGCGCGAAAATGTCACCTTCGAACGGTCATCGCTCGGGGGCAGTTGAACCGACAGGTTGGCGAAACCGGATTCAGGAATGTCGAAGGCCACGGTGCCGCCGGCTCCGGTTGTCATCGCCTCCGTGAAGGTGCTGCCGCTGACGGTGAAGCCAACGCCTGCGACAGTGGGCACCGTCCGGATGAGGAGCCGCAGGGGCGCCATGTCGAACGATGCGTTTGCATACGCCGGCACATAAGCGTGGGTGGAGTCGAGCCGCCCGTCAAAGGAGACGCTCACGAAGTGCCTGCCCGCGTTGAGGTCGCGGACCGGCAGGTCGGCCTCGCCGCCCGCATCCGTCGCCACCCGCCGAAAGCCTCCATCGACGGCGAACTGCAGGCTTGCTCCCACGATCGGGCGCACTCCATCACTCAGATGGGCGACGATGACCGCCACCTGGCCCACCTTGGTGGTTTGGGGCGTCGTGATCGTGAGAGTCGCAAGGCCGGTCGGCGCCAGAGCCGGCGTCGCCGCCATGGCGACCGTCGGAACCAGGCCGATCGCGATGCCCAACGCGAGCAGCGCCGCAGCGCGTCTCATGGTCGGAGGCCGCGGGGGCGAATGCGCGGCAGAACCGCGAGCGCGAAGAGGAGTGCGGCCCCTCCGATCACGCCGGAGTACATCTGAATCAAACGTGCCGGTGTGGGGCCGCGCGGTTTGAGGTCGGGCACTCCGCCCAGAACCGGGGGCACGGGTGGGCGAGCCGGATGCGTGAAGTCGAACGCGTCCAGGAGGTCATTCGCCATCGCATCGCGGCTCGTGAGGGGACGAAGACCGTAAAGCCGTTCGATGAACTTCAGGATCGAGGTGAAATCTGTCGTCTCGTGAAAAATGAAGCCTGGTTTCGCATAGGGCGAGATGATCATCATCGGAACCCTGAATCCGTAACCGTCGGCGTCGACTTGGGGCGGCGCCACGTGGTCGTACCAACCGCCCCAGTCATCCCAGCTGAGCACGATCGCCGAGTCCTTCCAGACCGGGCTGCGCATGATCGACGTGATGATCGAGACGACCGAGTCCTGGCCGTTGGTCACATCACCGGGCGGGTGTTCGGAGGTACCGCCCTGAACGATATAGTTAATATCGGCGACATCGCTTTTCGGCAGCTGCTTATAGAGTGTCGAGAGGTCACCGATGTGTGAGAACCTCGCCGGATCGTCGACGAACGAAGGCATCGTCAACAGCGGGACCCAGGCCAGCTCAGAGATCTTGCTGCTTTCCGAGGTCTGGTTGTGGAAGGTCAGCGTTGGGTCGTAGCTCTTGACGTAGAAGTGCCAGCTCTTGCCGGCTTCGTCAAGCCGGTCGAAGATGGTCGGCATGGTTATCCCATCGACCGGAACCGATTCGCCAAAGCCCGCCGATCGGGCACCAACCCAGTACTGGTGGTTGACCAGGCTTCCACCCATCGCGGAGGAGAAGAAGCGGTCGCCGAGAACGTAATTGTGGGCCAGGAACCAGTAAAGGGGCAGGTCGGTCTGGTCGTAGTAGCCGAGAGCGAAGTCGCCTGGCAGGCCGCGGTTGGCCTGCGCCTGGACGAAGCCGTCCATCTTACCCCCGTCATATGCGGCGAGCGCGCTCACGGTGCCGTGATCGAGGTCCGGGGTGCGCGGTGCGCCCAGTCGCCAGGGCGTCACGAGCCCCTGATCGAGCGACGTCGTGTCCACCGGGACCGCGGTGTTGGCCGGAAAACCGTCGGCACCGGGGAAGGTGCCGAAATAGTTGTCGAAGGTGTGGTTCTCCTGGAGGATCACGAAGACATGCTTGATCTGCGCCGCGGCAGCGCCCGCGATCTCCACCGGCCCGGCGGTTGAGGCGGTGGGTGCCGTGAGGGCCGTCACCGGCTGAGTCGACGGCAGGCTGAGTGGGATCGCGGCCGGAGCGGTTCCCGGACAGGGGATCTGCAGCACCTGGCCGGTATGCAGCACGGCAGGATCAGCGCCGATCGCCGTCTGGTTCTGGTCGTACAGGTCCCGCCACGCTGTGCCGGCGGGAGCACTGGTGCGGGCTATCGAAATGAGCGTGTCGTGCGCACGGACCGCATAGGTACAGGTCGCGGCAGCCGCGGGCAATCCTCCGGAGACCAATGTGCCGGCAAGCGCGAGTACGAAAGAAGAGAGCACGAGGCGCGCGGACATCAAGGATGCACCTCGTAGATGAGGACGACAGGAGCTTTGCCGACCGTGCCGTCGGGACGCCGGGCGTCCTCCGCGTAGGAGAAGACCTGGACGCCGTGGTACTTCTTCACATAGCTGACCAGCTTGGCGGTGAAGAACTCCGTTCGGGATGCGGTGTAAGAGTCGTAGACTAGGTACTGCACTGCGTTCGTCCTGAGCAGCTGGTCGGGGTTGATCACAGGCTCATAGGTCGGATTGCGGCGGAGGGGGTTTGGGCTGACGCTGAGCGCGACCGCGCGCCGGTGCCCGTACCACTGGATGACATTCGCGAACGAAGGTCCGATCGTGATGAAGCGCGCGCCAGGGAGCGTGTGCTTGTCGATCCAGTCGCCGGTCGGGCGGCTCGCCGCGAGGCCGCCGGTGCCTGCCGTGAACCCGATCGCGGGCTTGGTCAGCGTGTCGTCGCTGTCGGTTGCGAGCAGCAGCGGCGCCGGCGCGGCGAGAACGTTGGCGGCGCCGCTCCAGAGCATCGCGCAGGCCAGTCCGACACCGATGCCGCGTGCGGCCCAGATGGAAGGCCGGCGAGCGTCGAACGACAGCCGCGAAAGCACCGCCGCGGCGAACTCACCGATCCCGATCAGCCCGTCACTCGCGAGCAACACCGCCGGCGTCATCACGGGCAGGAGGTACTGGAACCCCTTGACCGGCCATGCCTGGAAGAAGGCGATCGTCACGAGCGCCGAGCAGAGCACCAGGACGTCCATGGCACCGCGACGCGCCAGCGCGCGGGCAACTCCTACCGCGGCCAGCACGATGATCGGGATCCCGACAACCGGGATGATCGAGAGGTAAAAGTCGGGCGTGTGGTTGGGGCGGCGGAAGAGCTGCCATATGAAGAACTGCTGAGTGGTGCCGCTGCCGCCGCTGAGCATCAGGGACAGCGGAAAAGGCAGGATGGTAAGCGCGTAGACGGCACACCAGAGCGCGACGTGATTGATCCGAAAGGGAAGATCTCGGGCGATGAGGAAAAAGACGATGACAGCCGGGGCCATCAGGATGGCGGTCTCTTTCGAAAGGAACGCCAGCCCGGCCGCAGCGGCGGCGCCCGCCAGGTCGAGCTTGCCCTGGCCACGGACGTAGCGGGCCATGAAGAATAGGCTGATGCCGAAGCACAGCGCCATCGGGCCATCGAGGAGCATCTGGCGCGAAACGGTGATCGGGTAAGCGCTGAGCGCCATCAGGAACATGGCGACGACAGCCGCGAATCGCCCATGCACGACTCGTGCCACGGCGCCGGCAACCACTACCAGCAGGACCCCCGCGCCGGCCGTCACCAGGCGCGGGATCACGTCATCGACGCCCCAGACGCGAAACCCCAGCGAGACGATGAACATCACGAGCAGCGGATGGGCTCGGAAGACCCCGAACATCTTGGCGTAGTCCTGATGCCCGGCAAGAGCCGCCGCCTGGCCCGAGTAAACAGCCTCGTCGGAGTTGAAGCCGTAATGACTGAGGTCGAAATAGCGGAACCAGATCGCGAGCGCGATCGCCACCGAGGCGCCCGCGGCGAGGAGCCAGCGCGAGTTGAGGATGGCCGCCGTACGCGCCTGCCAGCCCAGAGTCGCGACGTTTGACGGCATCCGCCGCATGCTGGACATTTGACCCGAACCCGGGATGGTCGGGTAAGAGGCAAGACCAGGGTAACTGGGCGTATGTCCCGGTTTCTCTGTGTGGCGTGCCGATCTCGAGCGGCGGGTCGCCGTCACGGCTTCGTGTCGGCGATCACCTCATCGAACGCAATGGTGTAGCTGTTGGTCGTGCTGCGGTCGCCCAGCTCCAGCCGGTCGATCGCAGTGGCGCCAAGGGAGTCGGTGCGGGTCAGGTCGGTGACCTGGGCGCCATCGAGCCAGACCTCGACCTGGCTCGTGGTGCCGCTGACCTTGACATGCAGCTTGACCTCGTGCCAGCCGCCGGCTCCCAGCGAAGTCGAGCTCGTGACGACATTGGCGTTGATGCCGTTGCGGTAGTAGAGGTTGCCGGCGGTCGTAGTGCCGAGCGTCAAGATCGCCGAGCCGGTCCTGAGCCGGAACCCGAGGAGGTCGGCACCCGTCGACTGGGAGCTGACGAAGACGTGGAGCCGGGCGTACAGGTCGGCCTGGGCCGCGATGTCCCGGTCAGCGAAGGTGGCGGCGTGGTTGTTACTGGCCCTGGCCGCCCAACTCTCGGCATAGACCGTCTGCTGCTGCGCCGTCATGCCGGTGGCGGTCGTCCACCTGGAGAAGTTTCCCGTCTCGAAGCCGTCGTAGAAGAGCGGGGTGGCCGGCGTCGCAGAGTTGCTCGGGGACGAAAGGTTGCCCGAGGTGTCGACGGCCTTGACCGCGTACGTGTAGCTGGTGTTGGACTTGGTCGTCAGGTCGGCATAGGCGGTCGACGACGTGGTGCCGATCACGGCACCGTTCCTGATCACCTGGTAGGAGGCGACGCCGACGTTGTCGGTCGACGCCGACCAGGTCAGGTTGATATGGCTCGCGGAGACCGTCACCGCAGCCAGGCTGGTGGGCTGGCTCGGCGGAGTCACGTCCAGTGGGGGCGTCGTGACCGAGGCGGTGTTGCTCGAGGCCGACACGTTGCCGTCGGCGTCGAGCGCGTTGACGATGTAGCTGTTCGCCGCGTTGGGGACCGCGGCCGTGTCGGAATAGCTCGTGACCGCCCCGATGGTCGCGACCACGGCGCCGTCTCGTGTAACCCGGTAGCCCGTCACACCGACGTTGTCCGTCGCGGCGGTCCAGGTGAGGTTGACCTTGGTTGGCGAGACCACTGTTGCGGCCAGACCCGAAGGCGCCGTCGGCGGCGCGAGATCGAGGGTCCTCACCGTCGCCGTGTTGCTGGCCACGGAGATGTTCCCGGCAGCGTCCAGCGCCCTGAGGGTGTAGTTGTAGGAGGTTCCGACGGATCCGGTCGAGTCGGTGTATGTGGTGATCGCTCCGATCGAGGCGATCTGGGTGCCGTTCCGGAGGACGCGGTAGCCGACGACCCCGACATCGTCCGTCGCGGCGGTCCAGGAGAGGTTGACCGTGGTATCGCTGCTCGCAACGCCGGCGAGCTCGGTCGGCGCCGTCGGAGCGGTGGTGTCGGTGGTGGTCGTCGCCGACACGGTTGCGCTAGCGATCGACAGGTTTCCGACCGCGTCGAACGCGACCAGGCTGTAGCTGTACTTGGTTACCGGGAGCAGGCCGGTATCGGTCCAGCTGGTGACGGCACCGATATTCACCAGGAAGGCGCCATTGCGGAAGACCTGGTAGCCGGTGACGCCCACGTTGTCGGTCGATGCGCGCCAGGTGAGCGCGATCTTGGTCGCACCCTGCGCTGACGCGCCGAGACGGCTCGGCTGGGTCGGCGGGGTGAGGTCTGCCGTCGAGACGGTGACGGCCGCGCTGGCTGCCGAAATGTTCCCGGCGGCGTCGAATGCCTTGACCGTGTAGTTATAGGTCGTCCCTGAGCTTGCGGTCGTGTCCGCGAAGCTCGTCGTGACCCCGAGGGTCGCTATCCGCTTGCCGTTCCGGAAGACCTGGTAGCCAGTGACGCCGACGTCATCCGTGGATGGGTTCCAGACCAGGTCCGCCTCGGTGCTCGAGGGCGAGTTGCCCACGAGGCCGGTCGGAACGCTGGGCGGCGTCGTATCCGCTTTGGTCGTGGCGGTGATCGCGAGCGAGAGCCCGGAGGCGTTGCCCGCCGCGTCGAGTGCGGCCACGCTGTAGCTGTAGGCGGTCAGTTGCAGCAGTCCGGTGTCGGTGAATGTAGTCGCGCTGCCGGTCGTAGCCACCAGGATGCCATTGCGGAACACCCGATGGTTGGTCACGCCAACGTTGTCGACCGCTGCGGTCCAACTTAGCGAAGCCGTGGCGGCAGTGGTTCCGGTGACGACCAGGTTGGTCGGTGTCGAAGGTGCGGTGAGGTCAAGTGTCTGAACGACGACCGCTGCGCTGTCAGCCGAGATGTTGCCGGCCGCATCCGACGCCCGGACGATGTAGCTGTATTGCCCAAACGCGACAAGGCCGGAGTCCGTGAACGTCGACACGTTGCCGATGGTCGCCACGACGGTGCCATCACGGACGACCGCGTAGCCCGTGACGGCGACGTTGTCGGTCGCCGGGAACCAGGTGAGCTTGACGCTGGTCTCCGAGGTGGGGACCCCAGACAGATTGGTGGGCGCGGCCGGTGCGATCGTGTCCGGCGTCGTGGCGCTCGCTGCGCTGCTCGCCGCGGAGAGGTTCCCGGCGGCATCCAGGGCGATCACCGAGTACGTGTGGGTGGTGACCGGGGCCACTGTTGTGTCCGCGTACTGTGTCCCGGCTGTCGAGTCGAGGTACGAGCCGTCCCGCATGACCTGGTAGGCGGTCACCCCGACGTTGTCTGTGGATGCGGTCCAGGCGAGGTCGATCTCGGTCCCTGTCGCGGTGGCGGTGGCGGTGAGGCCGGTCGGCGCCGAAGGCGGCGCGAAGTCGGGCGTGGTCAACGTCACCGTGTTGCTGTCGCCCGAGAGGTTGCCCTCGGCGTCGAGCCCTCGGACCCGGTAGGAGTAGGACGTTGCGGCCGCGACCGAATTGTCCGTGTAGACGGTCGCGTCGCTACCGACGGTCGCGATGGCCACGCCGTTGCGGACCACCTGGTAGCCGGTCACGCCAATGTCGTCGATCGATCCGGTCCAGGACAGGCCCACCGAAGCGCCAGAGGCGCTGGGGGCCAACGCAGACGGCGCGGTTGGCGGCGTCGCGTCGGTGATGAACGAGGTGTCGGCCAGCGGGTCGTCGAACTCCACGTCGAACGTGCGGCCGATGACCGTTTCGCCGAGCTCTATGCGGCCGAGAGGGCTGGTGCCAAGGGACTCGGGCGCACTGGCCACCGGGACGTCGTCGAGCCAGAGCTCGGCGACCCCCGAAGGACCGGTTGCGGCATGCAACTGGAGCAGGTGCCAGACTCCCGGGATGACGCTTGTCGTGCTCATGTTCGCCACGCCCGCCACGTCGTTCCGGTAACCGAGCTTGCCGGTGGTCGACACGAAGACCGTCATCACGGCGCCACCGGCGGCGGTGCGGAAGCGGGCCAGGTTCACCGAACTGGGACCCTGGCTGACGATCATGAACCGAAGCCGGTAGTACGCGCCGGCGGCGGGGACCGCCAGGGTCGCCTGGGTGGCGGCACCCGGACCGCCGGCGCTGG
This sequence comes from Candidatus Dormiibacterota bacterium, assembly GCA_036732165.1. Taxonomy (GTDB): domain Bacteria; phylum Chloroflexota; class Dormibacteria; order CF-121; family CF-121; genus JALYYC01. The sequence goes on from DAINCX010000014.1 coordinate 42,390, forward strand.
CCGACTCGGCAGCCCAGGCGCCGGAGTACACGTCATGCTGCTGGACGGCGAGGCCGGTTGCCGAATTCCAGCCCGAAAGGTCACCGCTCTCGAAGGAGCTGTTGAACAGCACCTGGTGCGGCGTAGTCGCGACGGCTGCCGGACTTGGCGCCGAAACGTTGCCCGCGGCATCGAACGCCTGGACTGTGTAGGTGTAGGAGATCGACCCCTGCACAGGGGTGTCCACGTAAGTGGTCGTGCCGCCGGTCGTGGTCGCGAGGAGCGTCCCGTCGCGCACGACGTTGTAACCGATGACCCCGAAGTCGTCGCTCGCCGGTGTCCAGGCGAGGTCGACCTCGTGCGTTCCTGGCACCGTCGCATTGAGGGTCTCAGGCGCCGCCGGTGGGCTGACGTCGGAGGTCGTCGTGACCACCTGAACGTCGTCCAGCGACACCGTATACGTCCGCAGGGTGGTGCTTTCGCCCACCCCCACACGAGCGATCTGGGCCGGCCCGAAGGTATCGGCCTGGCTCAGGACGCGGAGGCCGTCGAGCCAGATCTCAGCCAGGCTGGCGGAGCCGTTGACGTGGAGATGGAAGATCGCCTCGTGCCACTCGCCCTGGGGGACCTGGGCCGCGCTGAGCGTGGATGGACCGGCGAAGTCGTTCCGGTAGCCGATCCGGTGCGTGCTGGAGACGAAGATGCTCGCGATCGCGGCGCCGGTGGAGTCGCGGAAGCTGCCCAGGTTGACGGGGTTGGCGCCCTGCGACTGGATGTCGAACCACTCCCGCAGGTAGAGGTCGTTGCTCGGCGCGGCGAGGGTCTCGCTGGCGAACGCGGTCCCAGTACCGGAGCTCTGGGCCAGCGCCGACCAGGCGCCCGTGTGCACGTCCTGCTGCTGGGTGACGAGGCCGCCGACCTGTGTCCAGGCGGCCAGGGTCCCGCTCTCGAAGTCGTCGCCGAAGACGACGATGTCGGCCGGCGTCGCCGACGCCGACGGGCTCGGTCCGGACTCGTTGCCGTTGGCGTCGAGCGACCTGACCGAGTACGAGTAAGTGCTGCCCGGCGCGACCGACGTGTCCTGGAAGGTCGTGACCGCGCCGACCGTTGCGATCGAGGCTCCGTTCCGGAAGACCTCGTAGCCGGTGACGGCGAAGTTGTCGGTGCCCGGGCTCCAGTTCAGGTCGACCTCGTTAGAGGACGCCGCCGCGGCGGACAGGCTGGCGGGGGCGGTCGGCGGGATCGTGTCCTCGATGAACGACGTCTCGACGAGGACGTCGTCGTAAGCGAAGTCGAAGGCGCGGCCGGCGCTGGAATCGCCGAGCTCGACGCGGCCGATCGGCGTGATACCGAGCGATTCCGGGTTGTTGACGACGAGATTGCCGTCCAGCCAGATCTGTACCTGGCTCGAGGTGTCGTTGACGAAGGTGCGGAGCTGCACCTCGTGCCAGGTCCCGGTGGAGACCGCGGTCGTGCTCGTCGTGGTCACGCCGGTAACCTCGTTGCGGTAGCTGAGCTTGTCCTGGCTGGTCAGCGAGAGGCTGACGATGGCTGCCCCGGTCGGGCTCCGATAGCGTCCGAGGTTGACGCTGTTCGCGCCCTGGCTCTGGACGTTGAAGCGGATCCGGTAGTAGAGGTCGTTCTGGCCGGCGGCGAGCTGCCGGTAGGCGGAGGCCCCCGCCGTGCCGTTGCTGCTGGCCTCGGCGGCCCAGGCGCCTGAATAGACGTTGGCGCCCTGGGTTGTTAGGCCCGAATTGAGGGTCCAGTTGGTGAGGTCACCGGTCTCGAAGCCGTCAGCGAACACGGCCGGCGTGGTCGTGCTCGCGACATTGCTCGCGGCCGAGAGGTTGCCCGCGGCGTCGCGCGCCTTGAGCTGGTAGCTGTAAGTGCTTCCGGGCGCGACCGAGGTGTCGGCATAGCTCGACGCGGCGGGGACCGTGATCAGGAAGGCGCCGTTGCGGATGACGTCGTATCCGGTCACCGCGACGTCGTCGGTCGATGGCGTCCAGGCCAGGTTCACCTGGGGTCCGAACCCGCCCGCGGCGGTGAGGCCGGAGGGTGGGGTCGGCGGCGTCAGGTCGGCGATGAAGGAGCCGTCGTAGGCGACGTCGTCGAATGCGACGTCGTACGACTTGGTGATGCCGGCGTCACCGAGGACGAACCTCCCGACCGTGTTCGTCCCGAGGTCCAGCGTCAGGCTCAGGCCCGGGACGGGCGAGCCGTCCACCCATACGTCGGCGTGGCTCGAGGCGCCATTCACGAGGGCGTGCACCTGCAGGGTGTGCCACCGGCCAGGTGGCGCGCTGGGCGAGCCGTTCGGCGTCGTCTCAGTCGTCGAAACCCCGGTCACCTCGTCTCGCAGCGTGATCTTCCCGGTGGTACTCACGGACGCGGTCAGGACCGCGCCGAAGGCCGGGCTGACGCTGTTGCGCAGCTGCATCAGGTTGACGTTGGTCGACTGGCTCTGGGCGTTGAAACGCGTTTCCGCGTAGATCTCTCCCAGGGGCGAAGCCAGGTTCTTGGTCAGCGTCGCGGCCTGGTTGGTGACGGTGGCACGCGCCGCCCAGGCGCCCGAGAATAGGAGCTGCTGCTCCGGCGTCATTCCGCCGGCGGTCGATGTCCATTTTGAGAAGTCAGCCGATTCGAACCCATCCGAGAAGAGGGTCGATATCGTGGGCGTGGTGGCGTTCACGGTGGACGAGTAGGCGGAATAGTTCCCCGATCCGTCGCGGGCGCGGACCTTGTAGGAGTGCGTCGTGCCGGGCTGGACCGAGGTGTCCTGGTACGTGGTCTGGATCCCGAGGGTCGCGATCGTCGCGCCGTCGCGCCAGACCTCGTACTGGGTGACGCCGACGTTGTCGATCGACTCGTTCCAGCCGAGGTCAATCTCGTTCTTTTGCGCGGGGTTGGCGACCAGGTTCGTCGGAGCGCTCGGGTTCACGGTGTCGACCTTGGTCGGGCTGCAGGCGGATGCGCCGGAGTCGAGCACGGTGCCGTCCGTCGTGATGAACTGCCACTGGGACCCGGAGGTGTTGAGCTCGAGCCGGAGAGCCCCGAACACGGTGGCCGATGCCAGCACGTTCGGGTCGCTGGTGACGAAGTTGCCGATGGCGTGGCCGCCGGTGCCGGCGACCAGCTCGGTGATGCCGCTCGACGTGACGTTGCCGAAGGCGTCCATCGGCGCCCACCGCTGGTAGGTGTGGTCGTGCCCGTTGAGGACCAGGTGGACGCCGTTGTTCTGGAGCAGCGTCCAGATGTCCTGCATCCGGGTCGTCGGCCCCTCCTGCCCGATGTTGTACAGCGGGTGGTGCCAGTAGGCGATCGTGCACTTGGCCGCGTTCGCCTTGAGATCGGCCTGGAGCCAGTTGTATTGCGGCGAGCCCACCGCGGTCTGGCCGAAGTCGCTGGCGCCGTTCGAGTCGAGGCTGATGATGTGCCAGCCGTTGGGCGTGTTGACGCTGTAGTAATGCGGGGCGTTGTCCCAGTAGTCGAAGTAACCGGGCGCCTGCCCGGCGGTGTACTCGTGGTTACCGATCGCGGGGTCGGTGATGGGGCGGAACTGACCATAGCCGGCAGACGCGCCGTACCAGTTCTGGAACTCAGCCGGCGAGCCCTTCTCATAAACGTCACCGAGGTACACGAACAGGTTCGGGTTCCAGGACGCGATCTCAGCGGTGGTGGAGAACTCGGATGGCTCCCCGCCGGCGCCGTCCCCGGCCGCCGCCAGCACGAAGGGCTGGCCGGAGGCTGCCGGGGTACCTGTGGCCGGGGTGAACGTGTTCGTGTTCACGGGCGGCGTGGTGATGCCGTTGTTGAAGGTCAGGTTGACACCTGCCGCCTGGGTGACGAAGGTGTCCCGGAGCATCGCCTGGACGGTGAGCACGTGCGCGCCGTCGACGTATTTCGCCGACGAGAGGGTGAACTGGTAGGGAGCGGCGTAGTCGGTGATCAGGTACTGGCCGTCGAGGCTGAAGATCATCCGCTGCACACCTGGGCTGGTTCCCGAGAAGCTGATGCTTGCGGTCACCTGCGCGTCCCCGGTCAGCTTCGCGCCTTCCGCAGGCAACCCGATGCACACAGTGGCGATGTAGGACGCCCCCGCGGGAGCGCTGGCGAGACACGAGCTGGTGGCGGATGCCGGAATTGCGTTGGAGACCGGAATCACGATCGCGGTCATGAGAGGGACCGCTGCCACCAGGAATCGCGCCAGCGCCCGAGGGAGATTCAATTAGACGGCCACCAATCCTTCGCGATCTATCCCGCTGGCTGGGGCCGCCTCACGCACTCGGGCCACGTCGGTGAGGATATGCTCGGCCCACTGGAAGTTCTCGACCCGCAACCGGGTCGCGTATGCGCCGCTGAGGGCGCGTGTCAGGATCTGGCGCTCGCGGCGCCGAAGCTCATCGTGTGTCTCCCCGCCGAGGACCAGCCGCGGAGCCAGCCGGGAGTAAGGCGGAAAACCATAGGCGTCGTCGGTGTTCTCAAGAAGCTCGTCGACGACGTGCTCGGTCTCGATCCGTTCGACAAGCGACTGGCCGCGTTCGATGACGTAGAGCAGCTCGATCGGAACCTCCTGGCCGATCTTGCAGGCGACCAGGTCGGTCACCATGTACTTCGGGGGCGGGATCGCCGCCTGGACGAAGGCGTTCATCGACATGATGGGGAGGTTGCTGCTGCCGAGGCTCTTGCCGACTGATCGGCCTCCCTTCGAATGCAGGCGGCTCTGGATCGCCAGCGAGGCGCGCTGGCTGAAACGGAGCCGGTTTTGCGGAACCGCCCGCAGCGTGTGGGCACTGATCGTCAACGGCTTGGGGTATCGACTCGCCCGTCCGTCCTCGCTGACGATCGTCATATCGTCGGAAAGGAAGGTGCCGCCTCCCTGCCGGAGAAGCGTGAGGATCGTGCTCGTCTTACCCGTGTCGGTCTTGGCCGAGAGCATCACCGTGGTCCCATCGAGGTGGACGCACGCCGCGTGCAAAAGCATCCGTCCTTTCAAGACCAGCAGGAACCGCAGCAGCGGCTCGACCACGTTCGTGTAGAGAACGTGCGGCGAGCAGGCGAGTAAGAAGCCGGCGTCGATCCGGACAGGGTGTCGCAGATCGATCTGGAAGTTCGCGAAGAGCCCCCCGAGGTGCTCCCGATAGACGAGGCGTTCCCAGTCGGGCCGGAGGTCGATCTTTCCCCGCGGGCGCAATCCGCCGACCGTGCCGATACGGATTACGAGGTCAACATCGTCGAGGGTCTGAACCCGGAAGAACTCGAGCTCGGGCAGCTTGATCGCGGAGTCGATCCGGATATGCCCGTCGATGTCGTACAGGTGCTCTCTCGATCGCCGTTGCGGTCGCGCCACCACGGTGGTCTCGCTCAGCACGTGGCCATTGCGGTTGAAGATCGCTGCCATCAGGCCTCCACCTCCTGCGGCACGGGACGGCCCGGCCAGATCAGCATGTCCGCGACGAGGAACCGAATGCCTGTCATGGCGCCAATGGCCAGCAGGTTTGCAACCAGGTAGTGCAGAGCGATCAGCGACGTCAGCACGTAGAGCATCGGCAGCCGGATGAGGAGCGTGCTCGAGTTCACAGCGAGGAATCCGACGTACCTGCGGACAACTGCAATCCCTCCTGTGCTTCCGCGACCACGGAACACCCAGAGTTCCGAGCAGCCGAAGTTGAATGTGCTGGACACAACGGTGGCGACGATCGCGCCGAACAGGTAGTGGAAATGGCCGAGCTCGACCATTGCCGCGAGAGCTGCTTGGTTCACCCCGATACCGAGGACGCCAACGGACAGGAAGCGCCACCCCACGACGAGTTGCTTGAGCAGCGTGTGCTTCAGGTTCATGCCGCGCCTCCCCGCTGTTCCATCCAGGCCAACGCCTCCGCGAGGTGGCGCTCCTCGAAAGGCCGTCGATCCCGGCGCGCAAAGAGGGCAACCGCCTCGGCGGTGCCATCGGCGGCCATCCGGGGAATGACCAGCGCGCTTGCGCGCTCCAGGTTGACGCGCCTCTGCGGCCGAAGCGATGGGGCCTGGACGAAGAGGACGGGATAGCGGTCGCCCGCGGCCCGCTCGACGACGGCCGCCGAAACGATCGATGACCAACCATTCGGGGTGACGACCCTGCCGTCGGTCAGCTCGACCCAGCAAGCTACCTGGGCGTTCAGGCGGTGTCCGAGTCCCACCAGGTCCAATCCGGCAGCCTGTCGCGGCCACACTCGCCTTCTGATCCCGCGCATGTGGATGCCGGCCATCAGCAGCACGCCCAGGCACTGTGCGACGAGCGCCATCGCAAGCGGTGGCGGTGAGCCGGTCTGGAGAAGCGCGACAAAGGCGAGGAAGCTCGCCGCTGCGCTGGCCACCGCCAGCGCGTAGTGGACGCCCGCGCCTCCCTTCACGCCGTGCGTGGGAAGGTCGCGGAAGGTTGTGGTCTGATGGAGCGCGACGCTCGTGGTGGCGCTCGCCAACGCGGCGGCGATCCAGGCCAACTCGGGACGGACGCCCAGGGCAAGGACCGCGGACATGACCCCGAAGAAGGTTCCAAGGCCCGCCACCGTGACCAGGACGAACTTGAGGGAACGAGCGCTGCCCGGGACAAACCTGAACAGCGAAAGAAGGTGCTGCAGGTAGAGGACCGCCTGCCTCGTGCTCGCCTTGCTCTCGCCCGAGTGTCGGGTACCGAAGATGAAGGGCACGTCGGCCACCCTCTGCCGAGGAGCAAGGACGAGAACCTCGAGCAGGATCTTGAAACCCATCGGTCGCAGCTCGATACCGGCCACCGCCGAGCGCCGCGCGCAGAAGAAGCCGCTCAGCGGGTCGGAGGTTCGGCGCGCCTCCGGGAACACGAATTGGGCAGCCCACGTGCACAGGCGACTGGCCCAGACCCGCATCGTGCCGCCCAAGCCGGCCCGACTCCCACCCGGCATGTATCGCGAGGCGACTGCCACCCCTGCGCCCGCCTCGATGGCCTCCAACAGCTTGGGAATGATCCGGGGTGGATGCTGGAGGTCACCATCCATCACGCATATCGCTGCACCGCGAGAAACCGCGATGCCGGCGACAACGGCGCTCCCCAGACCTGTCTGGTCCTCGGGCGCGCGCTCCAACACCCGCCAGCGCGCATCCGCCGCAGCGGTCCTGCGCAGGACCGGGCGGGTCATGTCGTCGCTACTGTCGTCGACGACCACGACCTCAAAGCTGATTCCGCGCAGGGCGTCATGGAGCGCCTCGCTGAGGGCGGCAATGTTGTCGGCTTCGTTCTTGGTCGGGATGACGACCGAGAGCCGGATCGGTGTCAACGATGCGTCGGTGCGGACAACGCGACGACTCAGCCTGCGCTGCAACCTGTGATCTCCTTCCCCCGTGAATTCAGGCCAGTGGCCCGTGGGGTGGAATTTGACCAGTCCGGGACGTCTGCATCAATGGGCACAACCGCGCCCGGGTGGGCGGTTGTCCCGGGACGTGGTCCCGGGCATTGCTCAGAGGATCGGGGCGTCCCCGTTCATCCCGCCGGTGTGCCTTCCGTCAGTGAGCATCACGGCAAGGACCGCCTGGGTCCGCGAGTGGACTCGAAGCTTGCGGTACGCGTTGGCCAGGTGGTTGCGAACGGTATGGACGCTGTTTGATCTCGCGCTGGCCACCTGCGCCGGCGTCATCCCGCTCGCGATGGCCTCCAGAACGCGGCGCTCGGCCGCCGTCAGGTAGAAAGTCGAGGCGACGTCCGTCTCATCGAGTCTGTGAGCGTGCCTGCCCCTCACCCGGCCGCCGGCACTCGCTGAGCGGATCAACCAATCCTGTACTGTCGAGCCGATCCACCTGCTGCCGCGCAACGTCTCATCGATGCATGCCAGCAGCTCCGCTGAGGAGCTGTCATTCGTAAGTACCCCGGATGCGCCCCGCTGGAGAAAATCGCCGAGGGTAGCCTCCTGACCAGCGTTGTCGAGCGCGATGATCGGTGCCAGGCCTGCCATGGCTGGGATGGCTGCGCGGACGTGCATCCGTATCGCGGGCTCGAGGACCTGGCAGACGACGAGGTCATAGCCTTCGACGTCTTCCAGGGGGGGAGGTGCGGGTCGGATGTCTACGACAGCAGAGAGCGGGGGGTCCGCCAGCAAGCGCTCGATCGCAGCAGCGACCAACCGCTGCTCGCTGATGAGCAGAATGCGGGCAAACCCAGGCGCGGCGTAACGACACTTTCCACCAGCGATCACATGTATCTCGGCCGCAATCTACGAAAACGCCGCTTCGCTGGATATGGGACACTCGCCCCAGATTCGGGACCCTCGACTAGATGTCGACCAACCCCTTCCGAACTGCATAAAGAACAGCTTGCGAGCGATCTCCAATGTCGAGCTTCTCGTAAATGTTGCTGACATGGTTGCGCACTGTCTTGTCGCTGATCTGGAGCCGGTACCCGACCTGCTTGGTCGCAAACCCACTTGCGATCAACCGGAGGATCTCCACCTCGCGGCGCGTCAGGCCGTCGTTCTGCCCTGCCGAAAGCTTAGGGTGCGTGATCAGATCGAGCATGACCTCGCCGGCGCGGCCGCCCATGACCCGGTCTCCGGCCATGACCGATTGAGCACTCCTGACGATTGCGTCAAGGGTCGCGTCCTTGAGGACGTACCCGCGCGCTCCCGCCTTCAAGGCCTGGAGCACATGGGTGTCCGCGTCGAAGGTGGTGAGTATCAGCACCTTCGTCTCCGGAAGGCGTGCGAGGATCTGCCGGGTGGCCTCGATGCCCTCCATTAGGGGCATCTTGAGGTCCATGAAAATGACTTCTGGCTGCGCCTCGAGGGCGACCCGGACCGCTTCCTGGCCGTTGCAGGCCGTAGCGACGACCTCGACCCTGCCATCGTCCGACAGGAGCTTCGCCAGGCCCTCGCGAAAGAGGGTGTGATCGTCCGCGACCATCACCCGGATCCGTGTTGGGCCGAATCCCGGCGTCAGGCGAGTCCCGACTACATCGCTTTGGGCGCCGGCTGTCCGGACGCTGGTGATCATGTCTGACTTGACTGGGCTTCTCGCCCAATCCGCTGCGAAACCGGCCGACTCGGCAGGTGCGTACGTATAACTGGACCAGGTGTCCTCAAATCTCCCCCTCCAAATGGCCCCTGGATTTCTTCACCAGGGTTTGCCGACATAGGACGACTGTCCCTTTGCCCGCCCTATCGCATAAGCAGGTGGTAATTCAAAGGCTGGGCGGATTGCCGAGTCAATGGGCAGTCTTGACCATTTTTAGCAAAACCTTTTGGGAGCGGGCTCCGTTTGAACATCACCGCGTACCAAATTGGACACACTTGGCGGTTTCTGTTATTCGGAGGCTGCCCCTCGGAGCAGAGGTGTCTTTCCGGTCTGAACTACTTTGAATACGCCGATCCGAATCGGAATCGTTGACGACCATGCCGTCTTCCGGACTGGTCTCAGGCGAGTGCTCGAGCGCAATGGGGACATGGCGGTGGAGTGGGAGCTGGCGAATGTGGACGGATTGGAAGCGGTCTTCAGTCGGAGTCCGGTCGACGTCGTACTGATGGACATCGAATTTGCCCAGGGCGGCAGCGGCCTGGACGCGACCCGGGCCGCCGTTACGAGGTGGCCGGACGTAGCGGTGATCATCCTGTCCGGATCCTTGAGCCCACAAACGCCACGGTTGGCCATCGAGCACGGGGCAGCCGGGTTCCTGGGCAAGGACATGCCGATCCCGGAGATGATCTCCATGATCCGGGAAGTGGCTTCCCATCGGCGTCGTGCGAGTTCCCGACGCCGTGGCGATCCTGTCCGACTCTCGACGAGGGAGCTCCAGGTGCTCGTGGAGATCCGAGCGGGCCGGACCAACCGGGAGATCGCCGCCACCCTGGGGGTATCGATCACGACCGTGAACAAGCATGTGCAGCGGGTATTGAAGAAGCTCAACGTTCGCAATCGGGCGCAGGCTGCGGCTGGTCCGTGGGAGGCGCCGGCCTGAGGCGGCCGGGAGAGGAGGATAAGTGGCGAACGTGGGGTGGATGAGACAAGTTCGGGGGCTCTAAAATGGTCAATCTTGCCCATTGACGCCGGGGCCTAGTTAAGATCTAGTTAACGGTTAAGGCGGAAGCTTGGGCGGGCGCCTCGTTTCCCGGTAGTCGAAGTGGCTTACCGGGCGGTGGGTCGGAACCCGGGCAGAGTTCCGTGAGGGGAGATTTCGGGGGGAAGGATAGATGGCCCTGAGTATGGGCGTGCCACCGGCTACGTTGGCGCCTGGCGGCTTGCCGCGTTCGAGGCCGCGCGGTCGGCCACGGATGGCGGACGAGGATATTGAACACCTGGTCGCTCGTGAGCTCCACGATCGGGTGGCCCAGACTCTCACATCGATGTTGATCGATCTTGAGAATTTCAAGGCTGAGCAGGTCGGCCGCGAAGGGGTGCTCCGTCAGATGAACACCATCCAGGAGTCCACGCGAGGTGTCCTCACGAGCCTGCGCGAGCTTCTCTACGAGCTCCGAGGCATCCCTAGCGTTGACGACCGGTTTCTCGACGCCCTGGCAGTGCTGGTCGCCCGTTTCCAGGAGAAGACTCAGATCGACGCTACGCTCTCCATCCTCCCCGGGTGGCCGGCGCGCGTCACAGCACCCGCATCACGCAATCTGTACCGAATCATTGAGGAGGCACTGGTCAACGTTCGTCAGCACAGCGGAGCGAAGACCGTCGCGATCACCCTTCAGCCTGATTCCGACAGCGAGCTCTCCGTTTGCATCTCGGACGACGGGCGCGGACTCGACCTTGAAGCGACCGGCCCAATCGGCATGGGGCTTTTGGGAGTGAACGAGCGGGCGGTCTTTCTCGGGGCCAGGCTGCGCATCGAGACGATCAGCGGGGTCGGGACCACGCTACGAGTTACAATCCCGAGGGCACACCTCGAACAGGACTTCGCTCAGCCGGCCTCTTACGGTGAGTCTTAAAAGAGGCACTGTCGGGCGCATCGAGGCGAGATACGTCTACCCTCCGGGCTGCCTTTACTGGTAGCGATTCGTGACGTCTGGCGCCCCCCTTCGCCAATCGAAGCGCGGCGAAGGCCATCCGGGGGAAACGCCTCCGGCGAGGTCTGACCTCGGAATCGATGCCAGGGGTTTGAGGCGGTCTGCTGCAATGGAATAGAGAGGGGGATCCCCCGAGGGGAGGATTCTTTCCTGGCAACAGGCCGCCCCGGCCACAGTAATGGGTCCGAGATCGGCTCAGCCATGTGGCAAAGCGACCGCAGATGGGACATCCGACCCGTTGACATCCCGCGTCATGAACGTTCCAGGCGTTCGGGACTCTTATCGCGCCGGCACCGAGCCTGCCGCTACGCCCCCGCCATCACAGAGGAGGCCTTTCCGAGCGATCCACGATCGGCGAGCGCCGCCAGCCGCCACTGCTCCTTCGCCTCGATCCATCTGCCCCGGACATCGAGTTCTTCGGCGTATTCGATCCGGGCCGCCTTGACTCGGTCGGTGAGTTTGAGCTTTCCGTACAGATCAATCGCCTGCGCGTAAAGGCCATCGCCCTCGTCGTCGCGCTCCTGCCTGAGTCTCAGCCGACCCAGGAGCTGCCGCGCGGTGGCGAGGCTCAGCCGCTCTTCTCGCTCCTCGGCAAGGCGAATCGCGACCTCGAGCAAATCCTCGACCTCATCGGTGCGTCCCTGCTCAAATCGCACCTTGGCCAAACCGACCGTCGCGTAGGATCGATTGCGACGGTCAACCCCGTAGTCATCGCAGTAACGGAGTGACTGTTCAAGATGTTCCTCAGCCGTGCCCAGCTGGCCTTCGGCAAGCAGGAGCAGGCTCAAGTTCACCTCGGCGCGCGCCATGGATGACATATCGGATTGCAGTTCGTACAGCCCGAGAGCCCGGCGATAGTACTCGCGCGCCTGGGTGGGCCGGTTGAGGTTGCCGTAGGCCATTCCCATTCCCTCGTACATGAGGGACAGCTGACGAAGGTTCCGCAATGGTTCGGCAGCGGCGAGCGCACGGTTGTACAGGTGGATGGCTTGCTGCCACTCCTGCCGGTTTACAGCGATCGCTGCGAGGTGGTTGAGTACGCGCGCCTCCAGCATTGGCGGAGTTGGCTTCAACTCGCGACAAAGCCGCAGAGCCGCCTCTGCGACGAACTGTGTTTCGGGGTCGTCCATCAGGTAGAGGGCGGACGACTTCATATGGAGGGCATGGGCGAGCATCCATGGGTCACCGTGTTCGTCAAGAGCCGGGATGGCGAGCGCTAGAAAGTTGAGGGCGACCTCCGGCTGGTTGAGCCGAACGTGTGCCTCACCCATCCAATAATGAACCACGGCTACCACCTGGCCGGGCAGGCTTCGGTCTTGCAACAGCCGCTCCCCGAGCGCGACAGCCTCGTCGAATCTTGCCTCCGCAATGAGTCGCTCCACCTCCAGCGCTGGGGGCCGCGGCCGCGAATCGGTGCGCGGAAGGAAGAAGGAAAGAGGCTTTCCGGTTCTTTCTGCGATCAGGGTGAGACTTCGCAAGGAGGGTCGAGATAGGCCCTTCTCAATCCTGTGAATGGCCGCCCGCGTCAACTGAGGCGCACCAAGCCGAGCGAGGCTCAGACGACTTTCAGCACGCGCCTGGGCAACCGCGCCCGGACGAATCTCTACACCTGTGTGTTGGAAAGTTTTTTGAGCCCGGTCAGGCCCACCTGGCACGGCGCCAGGCAGCCCAACCGGGGAGGGGGAAGGTAGAATGGGATCCGCGGGAAGTTATCCCAGCTGGATTGACATATTCGAATAGCAGCAGGGGCCGTCGGAGGCCGCTACCGGACCCGCTGCGAAAGCCACGGCTGCCATCGACAATACGAAAGCAATCATCAGTCGACGCACTGTCTCTCCAACCCCCTTAAACGGTCGTAAACGGCCGAGTGACAGGACAATAGCTGTCGGGGATTAAGTTGTCAAGCTTTCGGCCCGATTGAGTCGACGCGCCTGGTTGACGGGCACGGCCACCCATTTTCGGACGTGGAGCGGTTAATGGTGCGCCTGCTCGAGGCGACCCGTTCGGCACCACCTACAAAATGGACCCTGAACGCGGCCACTCGCACTTGTGGCCCCTCTGCCTCCACTGCGGGGTTTGGCTTTTGCATCCGGAATGCAGCGCCCTCCAGACGAACGCCGTACGTTGACTGGCCTGACGGTCGCTGGTAGGAGGACATCGATTCGGGCGCTGGCTGGGGTCTGAGCGCCGCTGTAAAAAGAGGCGGCCGACTGGGAACACTTCCCCCCCTCTCTACGCTCGGGCCGCCTCCTCTACTTAGAACGCTTAACCGGCGCGATCTATCGGGATCCGGATCAGCCTGACGGAGAAATGACCCCGGGCTTCCCGTCGTGTCCTGGCCGCCGCCTGCACGGCAGAGCCGAGCGGTGCCTGGGTAACCTGTCCCGTTAACCCCCACCGCGTCAGTTCGTTTGGGGGCAACGTCCGGGCAGCCTCGGGGCCGAGCCGGCTCTGCGATGCTCCTCGATCGTGCTCTACTCCCTTGCCTACGCCGTTGTCCGCCTGCTGCTGGAGATCCTGATCGTCCGCGGCGGCTCCGCCGCGAGGCTTCGCATCGAGGTGCTGGTGCTCCGCCACCTGAAGGGGGGCAAAGGGTATCCAACTCAGGCCGCCCGCGCATAGACGTGGTGGAGACCGCCCAGGA
>DAINCX010000015.1:0-1950 GCA_036732165.1 Candidatus Dormiibacterota bacterium
GGGCAAGAATCGCGGCCGGGATCGCCCATTGTTCGAGGTCGCGGGCCCACTGGGCGGCAGCGCTCACAGCGCATCAGCCTACGCGCCCCGGTCCTCCGATTCAGGTCCCCCGCACGGTGGAGGCGCTCCCTCGCGAGACGGATTCGCGGCTCGAACAACGGGGCTAGGCTGTAGCGATGCAGACACGGCCCAACCAGTGGGCGTGGATCGGGCGGCTTCCGCCGCGCACCGTGGATCGGGTCCTGGTCGGGCTGCTCCTCTTCTTCGGGCTGCTCACGCTGCTGGACCCGCGCTCCGCCGAGCGCGGGATCCTGGCGCCGTTCGGCCTCCCCGGCGGCGTTGCGCTAGCACTCGTCATCGGCGCAGTCCTGATCCTGGTACAGACGATTCCGCTGCTCTGGCGCCGCCAACTGCCAAGCACGGTGCTGCTTCTGGTGGCCGGCGCCTTTGGTGCCAAGGTGTTATTCGGGCTCAATCCTGGCGCCGCGAGCATCGGCCTGCTGGTCGCGATGTACAGCGTCGCCGCATACGCGGGCGCGCGTCGGGTCGTCTTTCTCGTCATCGCCGCCCTTGGCTTCCTCGCCGGCTTTGTGGCATTCGGCGTCACGGGAAACCCACGCGCGATCGCCATCACGGTGCCCAGCCTCTTTTTCGCCGCCGCCTGGCTGATCGGCGACTACCTTCGAACTCGGCGCGCCTACGTCGCCCAGCTCGAGGAGCGGGCGTCGCGGCTCGAGCGTGATCGGGACCAGGACCGGCGGCTGGCCGCGGACGAGGAGCGCGCCCGAATCGCCCGAGAGCTCCATGACGTGGTTGCCCACGACGTCAGCGTCATCGCCATCCAGGCTGGTGCGGCGCGCACCGTGCAAGCGAGCAAACCCGAGGCGGCGACCCAGGCCCTGGCCTTAATCGAAACGACCGCCCGCGAGACCTTGATCGAGCTCAACCGGCTCCTAGGCGTTCTCCGCTCGACTAACGGAGCGACACCGGATCGCCGCCCGCAACCGGGCATGGGCGAGCTAGCAGGTCTCGTCGAGGAACTCCGCGCCGCCGGCCTCGAGGTCGACGCCCGGGTGGAAGGCGAGGCCCGTCCGCTCCCTCCGGCTGTTGACCTGTCCGCCTATCGGATCGTTCAGGAAGCGACGACCAACGTGCTCAAGCACGCCCGCGCCCGGCGTGTCGATATTCGCGTGCGGTATACCGAGGCGATGCTGGCGCTGGATATCCGTGATGACGGCGCGGGCGACGGCGACGGACCCACTTCTTCCTCCGGTCACGGATTGATTGGCATGCGCGAGCGCGTGGCGCTCTTTAAGGGCGAGCTGCGGACTGGCCGCGACCCCGCTGGCGGATTCTCGGTCCACGCACGTTTACCTATCGGTCCGAGTTCGTGATCCGGGTCCTGATCGTTGACGACCAGGCGCTGGTCCGGGCGGGATTCCGAATGATTCTCGAGGCGCAGCCGGACATCGAGGTGGTGGGAGAGGTGGGCGACGGTGCCCGGGCAGTCGACGAGGTCCGGCGACTTCGCCCAGACGTCGTATTGATGGATATCCGGATGCCCGGCCTGGACGGGATCGCGGCCACGCGCCGGTTGACGGATGCCGGGGTGCCCAGCCGGATCGTGATCCTGACGACCTATGACCTGGACGAGTATGTCTTCGATGCGCTGGCCGCCGGGGCCTGCGGGTTTCTCCTCAAGCACGTGCCCCCGGAGGAGCTGGTGCATGGCGTCCGGGTCGCCGCCGCCGGTGACGCCTTGCTGGCGCCGTCGATCACGAAACGCCTGATCGAGGAATTTGCGAAACAGCGGGCACCGGTGCGGGCTGCCGGCACCGACCTGGATACGTTGACGGAGCGCGAGCGCGAGGTCATCCGGCTCCTGGCTCGCGGTATGTCGAACCCCGAGATCGCCCGTGACCTGAAGGTCGGCGAAGCCACGGTCAAGAC
>DAINCX010000015.1:2050-53813 GCA_036732165.1 Candidatus Dormiibacterota bacterium
GTCGAGATGCGCGCGCTGATCCGCCGGCTGGGCAGTGGGAACCGCACGGTGATGCTCTCGAGCCACCTCCTCAACGAGGTGCAGCAGATCAGCGACCGGGTCGCCATCATTCGCAAGGGCAAGCTGGTGGCCCAGGGCACCGTCCACGAGCTGCGTGGCGAGTCCGCGATCGTGGTCCGGGTCGCGCCGGTCGATGTGGCGCGCCGCCAGCTCGATCGCATGCTGGGCGCGGCGGCCGTCACCGCGGTTGACGGGACCCTCCGACTCTCGGTCGACCCGATCAGGGCGGCCGACATCAACCAGGCGCTGGTCGGTGCCGGCCTCAAGGTCAGCGAGTTGCGCGCGGTCGAGCGGACTCTCGAGGAAGTCTTCCTCACCCTTACAGGAGAAGCAGCATGATCAACAGTTTCAAAGCGGAATGGCGCAAGTTGCGGCAACGGCCGGCGGTCTGGGTGCTCGGCGGCATCATGCTCGCGGCCCTCATCCTCTTCGGCTACGCGTTCACGTGGCTCCAGCTGTCGTTTCCGTCGAAAAGCTTTCATAGCGATACGGGGTTGACGATTGCGCAGCTCAAGCAGACCCTTTACCCGATCAACTTCGTCAAGAATTCGCTCGGCGGCGTAGGGATTATCGGGAGCATCCTGACCTTGATCCTCGGCGCGCTCGCGGTTGGGAGCGAGTTCGGCTGGGGCACCGTAAAAACGGTGTATACACAGCGGCCGGGCCGGTTGCAGGCGCTGGCCGGTCAGGTCGGCGTCGTCAGCGTTATCGTCGCGATCTTCGCGATCGCCTTCTTTGCGGCGGCGGCGCTCGCGAGCCTCGCCATCGCCCTGGGCGACGGTCAGGCCATCACCTGGCCCCCGGCGCTCGACATCCTGAAGGCGGTCGGCGCCACCTGGCTCATCTTCGAATCGTGGAGCCTGTTCGGCATGGCGCTGGGCTACCTCTTCCGGCAATCGGCGATGGCGATCGGGATCGGCCTTGCCTACGTCCTGGCGATCGAGGGAATCCTGTTCCGGCTGCTGGCCGGGTTCGACGCGTCCTGGCTCACCACGCTCGAGAAGTTCTTCCTCGGGCAGAACGCAACCGCCTTGCGTCAATCCTTCGGCCAGGTGTTCACACCTGCTGGGTCGGCGGCGCCGCTCGTCTCCGCGGGTCAGGCGGTGCTCGTCCTGGTTCTCTACGGGCTGGTCTTCGGCGCGGCCGCCTCCTTTGTCGTCCGGCGGCGCGACGTCGCCTGACCCTCCCTTCCCGACAGGAGCGCGCTTCCCCCCAGCGCGCTCCTGTTTTTCTTTGTCCGATGGCTGAAAATGCCATGGATGATCGATGAATCGTATGCGTGGGTCGAGGGCCCCGACCCAGACCTGGACGCCATCGCGATTGCCTTCGTCCAGTACCCTGGGCCATTCGCCGACGTCTTCGGTGCCAGCGGGAACCATTGGGAGGCGGCCGAGCGGTCGACTATCGATCGGGTGCTTCACCTTGTCAGTGGCTTTGACGCCAACCGGGAACCCCTCCTGATCGACCGCCTCGGTGCCTGGCTTGTTTTCCTGGCGGCGAACGGCTTCGAGTTTTCCTATCCAGGGGTGGCGGCTGGCGCATCACGGTTGGGGCGCGTGGTCAGCGTCTTCTGGAATGTCAATGCCGTCATGCGAGTCCTCGTTGCTGATGGCGGCCAGGTCACCCGCAGCTTCGATCCGCTGATCGTTGACGATGCCGAGGGCTCGCCGCTCCCGGAAGAAGCCGGGCTTCCGTTCGGCGAGCCGGGTAAACCCCGTGCGGCCAGTCTCATGCTCGCCGCGCGGCTCACCGGTGAGCGTCTGACCCGGACCTGGGTCTTCGCCGAGCACGATGCGGTCATCCTTCGCCGGCGGCAATGGGCAGCCGATGACCCGGGATGCACCGCCGTGGTGCCTCTCCCTAGGCGAGGAGCAAGGGAGCCAGGCGCCTGAGCTCATCGGTGGGAGCTCGATCGGGCGTTGGCGTGATGACGTTCACCACCGCCTGGTCGGCGCCGGCCTTGAGGTGCTCCCGAACCTTCTCCGCGATGGTCGCCTCGTCGCCCCACGCCACCACGGCATCGAAGAGCCGGTCGCTGCCCGCCCCGTCCAGGTCGTTCGCGGACCAGCCGAGCCGCTCAAGATTTTGGTGATAGTTCGGGAGTCCGAGGTAGGTCCGGGTATAGGTGTCGCCCGTCCGCCGGGCCGTCAGACGATCAGGCGCAAAGACGACCGCGTGTTCGGGCGCGAGCAGCCGGTCCGGTCCGAGGATTGCCCGTGCCTGCCGCGTGTGCGCCACCGGCACGAAATAGGGATGAGCGCCGGCCGTCCGCGCCTTCGCCAGCTCCAGCATTTTGGGTCCGAGGGCGGCCAGGACGGTCGGTGGGGGCGGCTCGGGCTTGGGTGCTCGGTAGGGCGCCTGCTCCATGGCGTCGAGATACGCTCGCATCGCGCTGAGCGGCTTATCGTACCGGTGCCCGCGCGAGGTGACGAGATTGGCGTGACTGACGCCGATGCCAAGCAGAAATCGATCCGGCCAGGCTTCCGCCAGGGTCCGGGCGCCGTTGGCCATCGCGGTCGGGTCGCGGGCCCAGATGTTGGCGATACCCGTGGCGACCCGGATGCGTTCGGTCGCAGCCAGCACGATGGCGCAGGCGGCAAATGGCTCCCGGCCGACATGCTCGCCGATCCAGATCGCACCGAATCCCATCGCCTCGATTTCGGCGACGGCCCGGCGCATGGCCGGCGCGGGCAGCAGGGCCATCGAGCCAAGGAAGACGCCGGCCTTGCCGAGGTCCAAGGTCAGCGACGAGCCGGCTGGCGCGTGTACTCCTTGATGAACGAGAGCATTTGCCGCCAGGCGTCATCGCACGCCTCTTTGTGCTGCGCAAAGCTGCGATCGAAGAAGGAGTGCGGCGCGCCCTGGTAGACCACCTTCTGATGCGGAACGCGGGCCTCTGTCAGCTCCTGGTCGAACTGCACGAATTCGTCCTGGGGCGTCGCCTGGTCCGCGCCGGCGATCAGGAGCAGCAACGGCGCCTTCATCCGGGGGATCGCGTCGCGGACCATCGATGGCCTGCCGTAGAAGCCAATGGCGCCGCTCAAGCCGGGCTGTTCGGCGGACTGCCGCCACGACATCGCGCCGCCGAAACAGAATCCCACCGTGAAGACGGACCCGACCGCTCCGCCCGCGGTCGACTGGAGGTAGGCGATGGCGGCGCTGACATCGGCAGCGACGCCCGCCGGTGTCGTCTGCGGCAGGTGGGTCTTGTAATCGAAATCGTCCGCGCGCTCCCCGATCCCGGCGGTGCGGCCGAAATAGTCGATCGTCACCGCGTCGATGCCGGTGCCGGCGAACTGCCGGGCCAATTCCTTGTAGAACGGGTGAAGGCCGCGGACGTCGGGCATGACCACGATCCCGGCGCCGGTGGGGTTTTCCGCACGGGCCGCGAACGCGCCAAAACGGTTGCCGTCTTTGGCTGTCAGAACCAGGTCGTGATCGTCCGTCGAGCCGCCGAGGATCGGTGGAAGCGGTGGTCGGGCCTGATTGGAATAGCACATGACGCCAATTGTCTCGCGTTCGACACGGGCCGTGAGGACCCCTCTGGTCAAAACATTCGTTCGTGCTTATGATGGTCTTCACCGACCCGGTCGGTGAAGAGGGGACAAGGGACCATGTCAACCGCGGTCAAAGCGCCGCCCGTCACAGCCGGCCGGGATACGCGCTCGCGGGTCCTGGTCGCCATGGCCGACACCTTCATTGGTGGCATGGGCCATCCCGGCTCGCCCATCCGGGTCGCCGCCGCGATCGAAGAGACGGTGCGCCGGCTGCCGTCAAAGTCCGATCGGGACCAGTTGCGCTTGATCGTGGCGGTCCTCGGTCGGCGATCCGGCACCTTTCTCCTGACCGGCAGGCCGGTGCCTTTCCAGCAGTGGTCGCGCGAGCGGCGTACCGCCCTGATGACCAGGTGGTCGACCAGTCGCCTCACCTTCCGGCGGCAGCTGTTCCAGGTCTTCAAGCGTCTCTCCCTGCTGGCTTTTCTGGGTGAGACGGAAGCCGACGGCACCAACCCCGTTTGGCCGGACATCGGCTACCCGGGGCCGGTTGCGGCACCGATCCCGATGCCCAAGCGGATCCGGACCACGGTGCTCGAGGGCGACACGACCCTGACGTGCGATGCCGTGGTGATCGGGTCGGGCGCCGGCGGCAGCGTCGTGGCCGCCGAACTGGCGGCAACGGGAAAAGACGTGATCCTACTGGAGGAGGGCGGCTACTACAACGAGGCGGACTTCGACCAGCTCGAGCTGTCCATGATGCGCAAGCTCTACTTCCAGGGCGGCTTCGCGGCCACCTCGGATGCAGCCATCGCCCTGGTGGCCGGGGGCTGTCTCGGCGGTGGGACGCTCGTCAATTACGCCACGAGCTTTCGCACCCCGGACTGGCTGCGGGAAGAGTGGGCGACACGCTACGGTCTCCCTGCCTTCGTCAGCGAGGAGTTCACGGCCTCGATGGACGCCGTGTGCGAGCGCCTGGCGGTCAACCTCGAGCATTCGCGAGTTTCCGCCCGCGAGCGCGTGCTGGAACGCGGCCTGCAGCGCCTCGGTTGGCACGTGGGCTACATGCCGCGCAACGTCAAGGCCTGCACCCAGGACGCGCGCTGTGGCTTCTGCGGTCTTGGCTGCCAAACCGGGGCCAAGCAGTCCACCCTCAAGACCTATTTGCAGGATGCGTACGAGCACCGCGCCCGGGTCGTCGTCAACTGCAAGGTGGACCAGGTGCTGATCGAGGATGGTCGCGCTGTGGGTGTGCGGGCCACCGTCCGACAGGCAGATATGCCCGCCTGGACTCTGGTGGTACGAAGTCGCGTGGTGGTCGCGGCCGCGGGGGCCATCGGGACTCCGGCATTGCTCCAGCGCTCAGCCGTGCGCGGCAAGGCCCTCGGCGCACATCTCCGGCTTCACCCGGGCACGGCCGTCGCTGGGATCTTCGAGGAGCGGCTAAACCCCTGGGAAGGCACCATGCAGGCGATCTACTCTGATCAGTTCATCAACCGCGACGGCCAGCATCATGGCGTCAAGATCGAGTCCGGCCCGATGCACCCGGCAATCCTGGCCCTGGCGACACCATGGCGGGATCCTGCCCACTACAACCGGCTGATGCGGTCGCTGCCACACATGTCCGTGGCCGCTCCTCTCGTCCGCGATCACCATAGCGGGCGGGTGACGGCGCATCAAGGAAGCGCTCGCGTCGATTACCGCTTGTCCCGCGAAGATGTTGCCGACGTCCGGCAGGGGATTGAGGCCAGTGCCCGCATTTTCGAAGCGGGCGGCGCGCTCGAGATTTTCACCAGCCAGGCAGCCTTCGTCTCGTACCGGCCGGGACAGCGCGGCGGACTGGCCGGCTTCATGGATGAGGTCGACCGCCGCGGCTATGGCCCTGGCCAGATGAGCTACCTCAGCTTCCACCAGATGGGCTCGTGCCGGATGGGCGTTGACCCAGAGACCTCGGTGATCGGGCCCGATCACGAGAGCCACGCGGTCAAGGGTCTGTTCGTCGCGGACGGCAGCGCCTTCCCCAGCGCCTCGGGCGTCAACCCGATGATCACGATCATGTCCATGGCCCACCGAGCCTCACGCTTTATCGCAGCCGCCTGCTAACGAGCTGAGTTCGGCTCGGCACCCTGTGGTGAGCCTTCCCTAGACTGCCAGGATGTCGTCGCAACCGGCGTACGTCACGAAGCACAGCCCGTGGGTCGTCCTGCTCGTCCTCTGCCTCGGCTTTTTCATGATCTTGCTGGACCTCACGATCGTGAACATCGGCATCCCCAGCATCATCGACGGCCTGCACGCCAGCCTCGACAGCATCCTCTGGGTCCTGAATGCGTACATCCTCGCCTACGCCGTCCTGCTGATCACTGCCGGTCGCCTGGGCGACATGTTCGGCGCCAGGCGGCTCTTCCTGATCGGGCTGGCGGTCTTCACGCTGGCCTCGATCGCCTGTAGCCTGGCCCAGAGCCCGGGCCAGCTGATCGCCGCCCGGATCGTGCAGGGCATCGGTGGGGCGATCCTCACGCCGCAGACCTTGAGCATGATCACGAACATCTTCCCCGCGGAACGGCGGGGAGCGGCGTTCGGGGTCTGGGGCGCGGTCGCCGGTGTGGCCTCGGTCACCGGTCCGACGCTGGGCGGCTTCCTCGTCACCAACTACGACTGGCGCGCCATCTTCTGGATCAACGTCCCGGTGGGGATTGCCGCCTTCGGGCTCGGCATCTGGCTGTTGCCCTCGGTCAAGTTCGGCCGGGCGCACAACCTCGATCCGGTCGGGGTTCTGCTCGCCAGCGCCGGCCTCGCCGCGTTGGTCTTCGCCCTGATCGAGGGACAGCGATATCACTGGGGAACCTTCAGCGACACGCTCGCCTTCGATGCCTTGGGCGCGCACTGGGGCCTGATCAGCATTCCCGCGCTGTTCGTTGCCAGCGCGATCCTGCTCACGCTCTTCGTCGCCTGGGAGCGACGGCAGGAGGAGCCGCTCGTCCCCTTCTCGCTCTTCAAGGATCGAAACTTCGCCATCGGCAACACGCTTTCGGCGGTCGTGTCGTTTGGCATGCTCGGCCTCTTCCTGCCCCTGACCATCTTCCTCCAATCCGTGCTCGGCTTCACCGCGTTGAAAGCCGGGCTCACCTTCGCGCCGATGTCGCTGGTCTCGATGGTGGTCGCGCCCATCTCTGGCCGCCTGACCGACCGCTTTGGCGGCAAGTACATCTTGATGCTGGGATTGACGCTGTTCGGGATCGGCATGGGGCTGGTCATCGCCCTCTCCTCGTTATCGTCGACCGAGTTCTCGTTCGTCCTACCCCTGATGGTTGCCGGCATCGGCCTGGGGTGCACCTTCGCGCCGATGACCACGGTGACCATGCGCCGCGTGGATCCGCGGCTTGCCGGGGCGGCGTCCGGCATCCTCAATACCATCAGGCAGCTGGGCGGGGCCTTCGGGAGCGCGATTGTCGGGGCGATCCTCCAGACTCGGCTTGCCGCCGAGCTGGTGACGCAGGCGCAGGCCCAGTCCGGCAACGTGCCGGCCGCCTTCCGACCCGCCTTCGTGCAGGGCTTCGCGCAAGCGGGCAGTGGCGTGCTGGAGGTCGGCCGCGGCCAGTCCGGCGTCTCATTACCGCCAAACATTCCGCCCCAGGCCTTAGCGAAGATCGGGCAGGTGGCGCACGAGGTGTTTGCCACCGCCTATCTCAACGCGATGCGCCCGGCGCTGGCGGTGCCGATCGGGGTACTGCTGGTCGGCGCCGTCCTGACGACCATGATCGTCCGCCGCAAGAACTTCGCCCAGGCGGTGCCGCAGCCCGCTGCCGTCAGTCGCTGACGGCGCGGAGTCGTCCATATACTGGATTGATGGCCCAGTGGCTGCCGCTTTTCCCGCTCAACGTCGTGCTCTTTCCCCACATGCCGCTGCCGCTGCACATCTTCGAACCACGCTATCGGCAGATGATCGCCGAGTGTCTGGAGGAGGGCCACAGCTTCGGGGTGGTCGCGATCCGGGAGGGCGCGGAAACCGGCCCGGCCACGCCGCACGACGTCGGAACCCTGGCCAAGATCATCCGGATCGAGCGATTGGATGACGGTCGGATGAATCTCCTCGTCAGCGGGGCCTCCCGCTTCGAAATCGTCAAGACCGCGACCGACCGACCCTACCTGCGCGGCCAGGTTCGGATCATCCCCGAAGCCGGTGACGACCTCGAGGCCACCGGTCGGCTGACCGAGGCGACGGCCATGGCGTTTCGGCGTTACTCGAACCTGGTGCGGGCGCTCGCCGGCCAGCCGCCGCAGCACCCGGAGCCGCCGATGGAGCCGGAGCTGCTTTCGTACCTGATCGCGGCGGCGCTGAACCTGCAGATCCCCGAGAAGCAGACGCTCCTGGCCCAGCGGCGGACCGATGAGCGACTCGCGCTGGAGCTGCGTATCCTCCGCAAGGAGATCGCCCTGGTGAAGGAGATGCTCACCCATACCGGCGCGGTCGAGACGGCGCGCGCCTCCCTCAACTAGCGCCCTACGACGTATGCAGGTCGACCACCAGGCGGGATGAGTACGCGCCCGCTGCCGGTAGGGTGAAGGCCGTCACCCGGTCCGGCCGCGCCATGTCCACCGTGATCACGAGGTCCGGCCCCTGCTGGACGGCCGGCTCGACACCGGCCACCTGGAAGGATCGAATGCCTGTGACCGGCACGCCGACCCCGCTCGTCCCGCTGAAGGTGATCGTGATGTGCAGGGCATCCGGCCGGGCGATCACCATCGCGGGCAAGCCGCTGTTCTTGATGTCGAAGACCAGCCGGGTGTAACCGGCGACCGCCGTACCGGGGCGGATGCGATAGACGGTCCCCCCGGTGGCCCCATTGCCGAGTCGGAAGAGCACGGGGGCCGGTGGTGGCGAGGGCGAGATGCTCGCCGATGGCGGTGCGCTGGCCGCCGGCAGACTACGCGCGGTCGCCGTGCCGGTCGCCGCCGGTCCGGTCGCGCTGGTCTTGTGGGTGCCACGCGAGAGGAGACCTCCCTCGTACAGGAACGCGGCCAGGAGGACGCAGGCTGCGGCCCCCAGGCCCACCGCCAGCCGCATGACCGTGTCGGGATGGTGGGGTGGCGGAGGCGTGGTCGGCGGATCCGCGATGGCGGCGCCCGATCCGTCCTCCTCGGACCAGGCCGGAGCCTCCATGAACGCGGCCGCATCCGGCACCGGGCCCGACGCCGCGACAAACGCGGGGACGGTCGGCGCCTCGTACTCGCGCGCCGCAATCCGCTCCGGTGATGGGAGCGCGTCGATACGCGCGACATCGAAGAGATCCTCCTGCGGTGTCGTGGCCGGGGCCGAGCGTGAATCCAGCGGCACTTCATGGAGGTCAGATCCGAGGATCTCCGGGACCACGGAGGCGAGGAGCATCGGCTCCACGGGGATCGCGTCCGCTGGGGCGGCTACCTCAACGGGCGCCTCGGACGCCGGATTGGCGTTCCCGGCGGTCGGCGTCATCGCCGTGGGGTGGTCTTGCTCCGGCTCGCCGCGGAAGATCTCGCGCTCCAAATCGCTCAGCAGGTCGCGAACGTTCGTCACCTCCGAACGGACGGGCTGGGGCGGGAGGTCGAGGATGGGCTCGGGGCCCGCGTCAACCGGCGGAGGCTGAAGGTCGAAGACGCGCGCCGGGCTCGCGCGGGCTCGGATCCGCTCCGGGACGGAGGCGGCGAAGGCTTGGTCCATCGCGACCGCGCCGATCGGGGCGCTGGGGAGTCGTCCGACCCGCATCATCATTTCTCGAAAGTCCTCGACCCGTTCGCGGCAAGACTCGCACCGTAAGAGGTGATCCCGCGCCCACTCCAGGTCCTTGCCATGCAGGCGATCGTCCAGCACGGCGCTCGGCGAGATCCGAGTGCAGCGGTCAGAACTTGATGTATTCATAGATTTCTTTCAGCTCGGCCCGGCTGCGGTCGACGGCATGCACCAGTTTGCGCGGGGCGATGTCGACGACCTCGGCCAACTCGTCATACGACAGCTTCGCGTAATCGCGAAGCAGGATGATGGCGCGGGCCTCGAACGGCAGTGCCGTGAGCGCCCGTTGCACCGTATCTCGGCGCAGGGCTCGCCGCGCCTCGGGTTGGGGAAATCCCTCCAGCGTCATCCCGTTGCTCCGGCGCCGTCGAAACCACCGTCGCGGGCGCAGCGCCTGGCGGCTGAGCTCGGTCGCGGTTCGAAACACCACAATTCGCGACAACCCCTCCACGACCTGACCTCGTTTGAGTTGGGTCGCCTGCCGAAACGCCTCGCAGGCGATGCCGGTCGCCTCGTCCAGGTCGTCGGTCAGGCGGGCCACGTAATTGACGAGCAGCGGGAAGTCAGAATAAAAGTCGCGTTCGACGGACCCGGTCCGGGCGCGGCTACGTGGAGCTTGGACGTGTACTTGATCCATCAGTGGGACGTAGGGCGGATGCCTGCAGTCTAGTCAGGCCGGCTGCTGGCGTCAACTCGGCGTTTGGGTCGCGCCGACGAGTTCGACGAGATCTCCGCTCCGGTACAGGGCCTGGACCGCTGGTCGGGCAGGCCCGAAGAGCGCCGCGGGCAGCCCGATATCGGCAAGAAAGAGACGGCCGCCCGAGCGCGCCGTCCGCAGGGCGGGCTTGGGTAACCCCAGGGTCACGGTCGCCGCCGCCTGCACGGCGCTGCCGTCGCCTGCCCCGGTATCGGCATCGAGCCCGGAGGGCAGGTCAATCGCGATGACAGGACGACCGGCGTCATTGATGGCGCGGATGAGCCCGGCCGCCGGCTCCCGCAGCGGTATCCGGATGCCGGTGCCCAGCAAGCCGTCCAGGAGGACATCGGCGTCGAGATCCAGGGTCCCCATGGCAGTGGCGCAGGGGATCCCCATGGCGCGGAGCGTTCGAGCATGGCTCGCGGCGAGGCTCTCCGGGTCCCTCGCCTCGACGATCCAGGCCACCACCTCGCCGCCGCGCTGGGAGAGGAACCGTGCCGCGGCCAGGGCATCGCCTCCATTGTTGCCGGCGCCCGCGATGACCGCGATGCGTTTCCCAGCCGCACCGCCGAGCCAATCATCGACGAAGCGGGCGACCTGGAAGCCGGCCAGCTCCATCAGCTGGCGCGGCTCGATGCCGAAGCCGGCGCGCGCCTCGGCGTCGATCGCTTGCATCACGGCGGCCGTGGCAACCGGCGTCCCGGACCAGCGAATCGCCGGCCAGGTCACGCGACCAGCAGGGTCTCGCCGGGACTGAGGTGTAATCGCATCGCGGCCGAGTTCTCGCGGAGCGCAAATTCGATCCGGCCGCTGCTGCCAACCAGCGCCACCAGCTCGTTGGGCTGTCCGTCTTCGTAGGTTTCGACCGTCCGCACCTTGGCCCCGTTGACGGCCGTGATTCGCGCCAGGGCCCGCAACGGCAAATTGCTGATGACGTTGCCGAAGTGATCGCAGTGCAAGACCTGGGCTCGCCAGGCCTCGCCAACTTTGGTGGCCCATGCCGCCTCCAGCCGCATCGGGGCGGTCGAGGAAGATCGTCCCAGCTCCTTAAGGGGATGTCCGGCGGCGATGCGGGCCCCGGCGGGACCGAAGACATCGCGTCCGTGGAAGGTTGGGGAAGCCTCGGGTGGCACCCTCAGCTCGACCAGTTCGGTGATGGGCTCGGTGAGGAAGGTGAAGATCCCATTGTCGGGGCCCACCAGGAACTGCTCGCCCGCCCGGAAGGCGATCGCCCGGCGCCGGGTTCCGACGCCGGGGTCGACCACCGCGACGTGGACCGTGCCGACCGGAAAACTGCGCCAGGCGCTGTCGAGCAGGAAGGCGCCCTGCAGCACGGCGAAGGGTCGGATCCCATGGGTCAGGTCGACGATCAAGCCCTGCGGATGGACCTGCAGCATCGAGCCCTTCATGGCGCCCACGTAGGCGTCCTCGGTTCCGAAGTCGCTCAGCAACGTGACGATTCCGCTCCGCGAGTTCACCTCGCCATGCTAGCGACAAAGAAAAGAGCCGCCCCGCGGGGACGGCTCTTTAGGTGCGACGCTCCGAGCTAGTAGTCCGGCATCGACGGCGCGGGCGACGCCTGCCCCTTCTTCTCCGGAATGTCCGAGATCAGTGCCTCGGTCGTCAGCAGCATCGCGGCGATGCTGGCCGCGTTCTGCAGCGCGGACCGGGTGACCTTGGTCGGGTCGACGATCCCGGCCTTGACCATGTCCGTGTACTCGCCTTTGGCGGCGTCGAAGCCCTGGCCCTTGGGCAGGCTCTTGACCTTTTCGACCACCACGGACCCTTCCCAGCCGGCGTTGTTCACGATCTGGCGAAGGGGCTCCTCGAGGGCGCGGCGGACGAGCTGGACGCCAGTCGCTTCGTCACCGGTCAGGTTCCGGAGACTCTCCAGCGCCTTGATGGAGTGGATCAGCACCGCGCCCCCGCCGGGGACGATGCCTTCCTCGACTGCCGCGCGGGTCGCCGAGACGGCATCCTCCATGCGGTGCTTTTTTTCCTTGAGCTCGGTCTCGGTCGCGGCACCGACCTTGATCACGGCAACACCGCCGGAAAGCTTGGCCAGCCGCTCCTGCAGCTTCTCCTTGTCCCAGTCCGAGGTGCTCTTGTCGATCTCGGCCTTGATCTGGTTGATCCGGCCCTTGATCTCGTCCTTGTTGCCATGACCCTCGACGATGGTCGTGTCATCCTTCGTGATGGTGACGCGGCGGGTCTTGCCCAACTGGTTCAGCTGGACCGAATCGAGCTTGAGGCCGAGGTCGTCGGAGATGACCTGGCCACCGGTCAGGATGGCAAGGTCCTGCAGCATGGCCTTGCGCCGGTCGCCGAAGCCGGGCGCCTTGACGGCCACGGCGGTGAAGGTGCCGCGCAGCTTGTTGACGATTAAGGTGGCCAGCGCCTCGCCCTCCACGTCTTCCGCGATGACCACGAGCGGACGGCCGCTCTGGACCACCTTCTCGAGGACGGGGAGCAAATCGGCAACGGCCGAGATCTTCTTCTCGGTGATCAGGATGTAGGGATCCTCAAGGACCGCCTCCATCCTGGTGGTGTCGGTAACCATGTAGGCCGAGATGTAGCCCTTGTCGAACTGCATGCCGTCCACGAGCTTGAGCTCATCCTCGATGCCCTTCGACTCCTCCACGGTGATCACGCCGTCCTTACCAACCTTCTCCATCGCGTTGGCGACCATCTCGCCGATGCGCGGATCGCCGGATGAAATCGTTGCCACCTGCGCGATCTTCTCGCGCTCCGAGATCTGGATCGACTGTTCCTTGATCGCCTTGACGACCTCGTCGACGGCCTTCTGGATGCCGACCTTGAGCAGCATCGGGTTGGCCCCGGCGGTCACGTTGCGAAGCCCGTCGCCGATGATCGCGGCGGCCAGCACGACCGAGGTGGTCGTCCCGTCGCCGGCGATGTCATTGGTCTTGCTGGCGACCTCCTTGACGAGCTGGGCCCCCATGTTCTCGAAGGCGTCCTCGAGCTCAATCTCCTTGGCGATCGTCACCCCGTCATTCGTGATCGTCGGGGAGCCGAACTTCTTGTCGAGTACGACGTTGCGGCCCTTCGGCCCGATCGTAATTCGGACCGCGTCCGCAACCTTGTCGACGCCGCGCTTCAGCGCCGCGCGCGCGTCGGCGTCATATGCGAGTTGTTTCGCCATTCGTTGTTCTCCTTCCTGTTAGGTAATTGGTGCGGCAGTTGCATGCCAGGTAGCCGTAAGCCTCCGTATTTTAGCACTCCGGGCCAGAGAGTGCTAGCAATCGGCCTCCCCGAGCGCCAATCGGCCGACCGGCCACTAGAATGGACCTGCGGAGGCCCGCCAGGCGCCCTGAATACCATGCCTTACCCCCAATCACCGCGACGAAGCGCCGGCCGCGCCATGGCCTGGGGCCTCGCGATCGGCGTCGGAGCCGTGATGCTGCGGGAGTTGGTCCGTCCCCGCGAGCAGTCGACCGAGCTGATCGACTGGGCGAAGGTGGAAGAGATCGCCCTGGCGCGCAGTGGCGAGGGCCAGGATCTCCCGGTCGATCGAACCGTCGTGGATGCCTACAATGCGATCGCCGCCGATCTCGAGCCGCTGCTCACGGACGCGCTGGGTTCCGGCACCGCCCTGGCGGGTACCCGCCTGTACCCGGGCCTGGCGGCGGTCGGCCGGCGGCAATGGGTGCGCTTCAATATCCGGATCTTCCGCCAGATGTTCGGGCCCCTGGAACGGCTCCAGCGGTTGATCCCCGGCTCGCTGGCGGTCAGCCTCGGCTCCCGCGGCATCAGCCGCTACCTGGGCCTGATGCTCGGGCTGCTTTCCCGCCGCGTGCTCGGCCAGTACGATCCCGCGTTGCTGGGTCATGAGCCGCTGGAGACGAACTCGCTGATCCTGGTGGAGCCGAATGTCCAGGCCTGGGCCGCCAAGGACAGCCTCCCGGTCGACGAGCTACGCCGCTGGCTGGCGATGCACGAGATGACCCACGCCTGGGAGTTTCGGGCCCACCCCTGGCTGCAGGCCTACCTTGAGGGACTGCTGAGCGAGGTGCTGATCGGCAACCTGGTGGACGGCCATCGGCCCACCACCCTGGAGCTGATCCGGACCCTGACGGTCGGGGTCGGCCAGCAATGGAAGGCCATAACCAGGATCCAGGCCGTGATGAGCCTCCTCGAGGGGTATAGCAACCTGGTAATGAACGACATCGGCCGCAAGCAGCTGCCCCATTTCGCCCTCCTCGAGACGGCCTACCAGCGCCGCCAGGAGCAGCGGACGCCGCTCGAGCGCGCCTTTCTCCGCCTGACCGGGATGGAGATGAAGATGCGCCAGTATGTCCAGGGGGAGCGTTTCTGTCGCGAGGTCCGGGAAGCCGGCGGCAAGGAGTTGCTCAGCCGTGTCTGGGAGGGGCCGCCGTGGCTCCCAACGCTGGCCGAGGTGCAGCGCCCGCGGCTCTGGGTGCAGCGCGTCCAGAACACCCGGTGAAGCGGGCCGTCCTGGCACTGGTCTCGCTGGGGCTCCTGAGCGCTTGTGCCACGCCGGGCGGCTCGGCAGCGCCGGAGCCGACCAGTTCTCTTGGTGCGCTGCCCGCCGCGATGGAGTTCGTTGTTGGCGAGCAACGGGTGCCGGTCGGCATCTTGGATCACAACACACCAGTTAGCGACGCGACGGTACACCTTCGATCCTTCTACCTTGGATCCGGTGGTGCCGCCTATAAGGGCGAGTCGGCGGCGCCCTTCAAGGGCGACGGGCTGGGCGGGGTCGGCGCCTACGCCGGGCATCTAACGTTCGACACACCTGGCAACTGGCGACTCGACATCACGGCGTCACGCCCTGACGGCGAGCATTCCGTACTGCACCTGCCGATCAGCGTCCTCGCTAAGCCGATCGTGCCGGGGGTTGGGCAGCAGGCGCCACTGAGCAATAACCCGACTGCTACCACCGTATCCGACGTCAGCCTGATCGACACCGGTCAGCCTCCCGATGACATGCACCAGTTATCGATTGCCCAGGCGATCGCCGAGCACAGGCCAACACTAGTCGTTTTCGCCTCACCTGCCTTCTGCACCAGCGCAACATGCGGCCCTGAGGTCAAGGTCGTCCAGAGCCTGGAACCGGTCTACAGGAACAGGCTGACCTTTATTCACGTCGAGATATACACAAATTACAAACCCGATCCATCGAAGAAGCAAGCAGCGCCGACGGTGCTGGAGTGGCGGCTGCAGACCGAGCCGTGGATCTTCTTGATCGACGCGACCGGGACAATCCGGACCCGGTTCGAGGGACCCACGGGGGCCGACGAGGTCAAGGCCGCCATCGACCAGCTCCTCAAGTAGGGCTTTTACATCTCCTTACAGGGACGCAGCGGGTCCGTTTCCTGGACGGGCTCCCACCGATGGTACGGTCGGGTGCAGATGGCTGACATGATGTTCGACCTGGTCTGCCGCCACTGCGGCCGGCGCGAAACCAGGCGCTGGGAGAGCCGCGAGAGCGTGGCGGTCACGAACTGCCGGATGTGCAAGCTGGGCATGTCGGTCGTAGGGATCGCCTTCTTCGCGCCGGCCCAGACGCAGCAGCAACAGGCTGCCTAGCCGGATCCCCGCCTAGTCCAGGTCCACGACGAGCTGATCTTCCTGCACCGGGTCGCCCTCTTTGACGTGCACCCGCGTCACCCGGCCGGCTTTGGGGGCGTTCAGCGGAATCTCCATCTTCATGGACTCCAGGATGATGAGGGTCTCATCGGCGGCCACCGCCTGGCCGTCCTTGACCAGGACCTTCCACACGTTGCCGGCCAACTCGGCTTTGATCTGCATGTGTTGCCAATGCTCTCACAGGAAGTCCGGTAATATGGCGACGGT
Organism: Candidatus Dormiibacterota bacterium; assembly: GCA_036732165.1. GTDB lineage: Bacteria > Chloroflexota > Dormibacteria > CF-121 > CF-121 > JALYYC01. Next base: position 17,907 of record DAINCX010000015.1, read on the forward strand.
TTGCGAAAGAAGCGAAGCTACCCGAAGAAGCGCGGTGGCCCGACCACGCCACGACCCGGCATCGACACCCTCGAGCAGAAGGAGACTCCTGAAGGCAAAGAGGAAACCATCGAGATGGACGCCGAGGTGGTTGAGCCGCTGCCCAATGCCATGTTCAAGGTCAAGCTGCAGACCGGGCAAACGATCCTCGCCTACACCTCGGGCAAGATGCGCAAGTTCTACATCCGCATTCTGATCGGCGACCGGGTTCGCGTTGACCTGTCGCCCTACGACCTGACGCGCGGCCGGATCATCTTTCGGTACAAGTAGTCCTCCGGGACGATGTCCCCCATCGTCATCCTCTACGCCGCGATCCTGGTGGCGGCCGCCCTCGGGCTGTGGGGGGCCTACCGGGTTCTCGGTACCCCGTCCCGCCTACCGCCGCCTGACTACCGGATCGTCCTCGAGGACGTCATCAGGAGCGTCAGCCGATCCGCCGCATCGCTGCGGGCTGCGCTCGAGGCCGGGGCAGGCGGTCCCCGCCTGGAGGAGGTGGCGACCCAGACTCGCAAGATCTTCCAGACTGGCTATTATCAGACGCTCCGCCTGCGACCCGCCACCGGGGATGACGCCGCCGTCTCGATTCGCGAGGTGCTCGGGCACGGCTGCGAGGCGTACGACTGGGCCAGCCGGATGATCGGCAGTGCGAGCGCCCGCAACCCGGTGATCCTGGAGGCGGCCCGCCGGCTCATGGATGCCGGCGACCAGCAGCTTACCCGCGCCGCGCGGGATCTGTCGCTCGTGCCGCCGGCTGGGCCCGGAAATAGTCCACCGTAGCCTGGAGCCCCGTTTCAAGATCGGTGTTCGGCTTCCAGTCCATGGTTTCCGCAATCCGGCGGGCGTCAACCACCGACCGTTTCTGCTCGCCGGCAAGCCCTGGGCCGCGTTGCTCCGGCTGATCGCTGCCGGTGAGGCGCTTCAGGATCGAAAAGACCTGGTTGATGTCGGTTTCCTTCCCGGTCCCCACGTTGAACGACCCGATGGCGGGCGATTCAAGCGCCCGGGCATTGGCGTCGGCCACGTCGCCGACATAGACGAAGTCGCGGGTCTGCCTCCCGTCGCCGTTGATCCGGGCCGGTTGCCCGCTGAGGAGACGGCGCGCGAAGATCGCGACCACCCCGGCCTCCCCGTGCGGGTCCTGGCGCGGCCCGTACACGTTGGCGTAGCGGAGTGCCGCATAGGACAGTCCGTGGAGCGCGTGGAAGGTTCGAAGATAGACCTCGCCGGCGAGCTTGGAGGCCCCGTAGGGCGAAACCGGCAAGGTGGCGTAATCCTCCGGCGTCGGCGTCACTTCGGCATCGCCGTAGAGGGCCCCCCCGGTCGACGCGAAGAGCAAGCGCCGCACCCCGTGCCGAACGCTCGCCTGGAGCAGGCCAGCCGTGCCGAGCACATTCACCCTGGCGTCGAAGACGGGATCGTCGACGGATCGGCGGACGCTCGCCTGGGCGGCCTGGTGGACCACCGCCTCCGGTTGCTCGATCCGGAACAGCTCGTCCAGCCAGTGCGAGCCCAGGTCCATCTGGTAGAAGCGCGCTTTGGGATGAACCTGCTCCACGTGGCCGGTGGAGAGGTCGTCCAGGATGACCAGCTCGTGGCCGTCGGCGACCAGGCGATCGCAGATGTGCGAGCCGATGAACCCGGCGCCGCCGGTGACCAGGACTTTCATCGGCGGTGGCTCAGCAGGAAAACCACGAAGCCGACGACAATCAGGCTCCAGTAGCTGATGATCCGATCCAGGATCGCAACCGAGAGCGCCTGGGAAGAGCTGAGGCCAAAGAAGAGCAAGACCGTGATGATGCCCCCCTCGACCAGGACCAGACCGCCGGGCAGGGCGGGAATGGTGGTCAGCAAGGATGCCACCAGGGCGATGAACATGATCTGGGCGAGGTTGAGCGAGAGATGCAGCGGCAGCGCCTGGACGACGAGAAACAGCCGGGTGGACTCCGCCATCCACACCAGCACGGTCAGGGAGAGCAGCAAGGGAACCCGGCCGTGAAAGGCGCTGAGAAGGCCGTGCCGGAACCGGGTCGCGCGCTCCCGAAACCGGTGCGGAACGAGCGACGCGAGGCGACGATGGCTGAACCGAAGGGCGAGCAGGCCGGCGACCAGGACCAGGGCGATTACCAGACCGACCACGAACGCGGGGACGAACCGGGACGGCACGCTGGCGCGGAAGCTGATCAGCCCGCTGATCACCAGCAGGCTCATCAGGACCAGGAAGTCGAGGGCACGCTCGCTGAAGATGGTGCCCAACCCCTTGGACCCGGAGACCTCGGTCTGCTGGCGGAGGAGGTAGGCGCGGTAGAAATCCCCCATCTTGGCCGGGAGCACGCAGTTCGCGAACCACGCCAGGATGATGATGTGAAACAGCTCGCCGAAGCGGTTCGATTCGCCGGTGTTGCGGAGCAGGATCTCCCAGCGGATCGCCCGGACCACGAACGACAGGTAGAAGGCGATGAAGGCCACGGCGTAGAGCAGCAGGTTTGTCTGGCCGATGGCCCGCAGGCTCTCGCCGTAGTCGAGCTGCACGTGGGTGAGGACGACGACGAGGACGACCGCCAGGATGCCGAAAGAGATCAGGGTTCGCGGGTCGAGGAAGCGGTCACGGAGCGCGGAGTGTTGAGCGCCCGCCGAAGGCGGTACCGCGGCGGGCTCCATATCGCGCTTCAACATACCAATGTGAGTTTCAACCCGAATGTGGGATTCAGCGTCAGGACCCGGAAGGCGCTAGTCGGCGATCTTGCGGCGACGAATAATCCGTTCGAGTAACGGCATCCGGTGCCGGGGCTTGCCGGTGCCGCCGAACTGGCGGCGAACCTGCTCTTTCTCGCGCTCCTCGAGCACTCGGGGCACCCAGTCCGACTCCAGCATTGGCGACTCGCCACCCTCCCACGTCTTCAAGTAGAAAATCCCCTTGAGGGCCGTGAACGGGATGGCGAGGTCTTTGACCTCGGTCTGGTCCGGCGAGACGAGGGAAAGGGTAACCCCGTAGCGGGACGGATGCATCTCGCGGTTGCTGTATCCGCGCAGCACCTCGTGGTCAACGAAATGGATCGCGATCCGCTGGTAGCGTGCCATGTCGATCTCGCCCGAGGGCGCCCGGGAATCGAGCAGGACGTACTTCAGGCTGTTGACGGGAACGAAGGCCCCGCGATTGTTGGTGCCGAGGTTGTGGATCCGGGTTTCCACCACCGGTGTGTCGAGCTCCCGCTTCGGCAGCTCACCATGTATCGTCTCGCCGTCGAGGAAGCAATAGATGGCAGTTGCCACTTCCCGGCATTGTAGACGTCAGCGCCGTCGCTTACTTGACGAGGTAGGCCAGACCGCGGAAGTGCGGGACATAGTGCGAGTTGAATTGCACCAGGTACCCGGCTGCCGGCTGACGGTAGTCACTCGCCTTGCACGACGGAGTGCTCTTGGTATTCGCGGTGTAGGCACCGCTGGCAATGTTTCCGCCGTCCAGGTCGACCTGTGGCGACGCCACCTCGCCGGTAATCGCATACCGTCCGTAGTTGACCGCCTGGATCACGACGCCGGTTCCATGCGAACCATTCATGTCGGCGTTATACAGCGTGCCCCAGACCTGGAACGGGTAGTTGCCGGCGGATGGCAGGGTGCCGTCGATCTGCTCGACCCAGGGGGTCCCGTTGGGCCCGCTCACCGTATCGGTGGCCGTGATGAAGAACGCGATGCTGTCGGTCCCGCTCGGGACGAAGCTCGGGGCGGCGAAGAAGATGCTCGGCGCGGCCGTCCGGGTGCTCGTGGCGTTGAAGGTCGCGCTGCCATCGAACACGAACTCGGCGCCATTGGTGCCATCGTTGGCTGCAGGAAGGTCCGTGACGCCGCCGAACGGTCCCATGACCGGCTGACCGCTCAGGGTATTGGCCACGGTCCCGCCGCTGATGTTCAGGCTGGCGTCCTGGAAGTAGTAGACACCGTTCATGAAGCGGTAGATGTCACTGGCGGTGCCGAGCGAGCCCGGGATGTCCAGGTTCTGCGTGAAGAGACCCGGGTAGATGATGTGGACGGTCTTGCCGTTGTAGGTTGTCGATCCGAAGGAGCCGGCCGTGGTGGGCTTTGGCGGGGCGGCATAGTTCGGCGAGGCTTCAATACCCTGCGCGACTGTCACACCGCTCGCCCAGTACAGGGTCAGCGCATGGGTGTCGGAGGCTTGCGCGTAGTAGAACTGCCCGTTCATGTCGAGCCAGCCACCGCCGGGATTCGGCGCGTGCCACTTGGCGTTGGAAACCATCTTGCCCTGGGCCGCGCTCGGCTGGCAGAAGTCGCCCGTGCCGTTGAAGCCGTCGTCGATCTGGGCGTTGCCATTCTGGTCGTAGTTGACGCTGTTGCCGTTTCCGCCCGCATCGAACCCGAAGACCGTATAGGTCTTGTTATAGAAGCCGGCATGGGCGTAGGCGTCGGCGACGACCGCGGAGGTCGTAAAGCCGAGCACCGACGCGAAGGTCAGCGGCACGTTGTAGGTCACCCGAACGTGGATCTCGTTGTTGTTGCTGCGACTGGGTGACCAGACCTGGACGGTTGCCGAAAGGCGGCTCCCGCGTTCGGTGATGCCCGCGCCCAGCGATGGCGGCGTGTATTCTCCCGATGGCGAGGCGCACCCTCCGTCGACCGGGCTGTCCTGGAGCTGCTGGAGCGCGTAGACCGACGCCTGGCAGTCGGCGGCGGTAATCATGGTTGTCGTGGGCGTCGTCGTGACGGCGTTCGGAATGAGCTCCTGGGCTCCGGCGAGCGCGCCGGCGTCGGCGGCGTTCTGCACGTCGCGGCGCTGGAAGTAGAGGCGGCCCGCATCGAGCCCAAGCGCGATGATGCCGAACAGCGCGGTGGCCGAAAGGGCCACGATCACGAGGCTCTGCGCGCGCTTACCTTTGCGAAGTTTTATCAGCACTTTAGTACTCCGTCACCATGGTGGATTCCGCGGAAATGACGACCCCATTGCCCGCCGCATCGCGGACGACCGGGATCCAGGGCTGGAACAGGAACGAGATCTTGACGGTCACTTTCCCGCGGCCCGTTGCCCCGATGCCCGAGCTGTACCAGATGAAGCCGGTGTTCGGCGCCGTCGGTGTCGCCGGGCAGCTGGACGTGACGGGCCCGCCCGAGCACGGATCCGTCGTCAGCGTGAAGCCGCCACCCAGCTTGCTCTGGACCGCGGTCACGACCGCATTGCTGTTGGGCAGCGGATTGTCGAACGGGATGGCGGCACGAGTGCCTTCCCGGGCGGCGTCGGAGATCGCGTTGTAGATGTAGACGGCGCGGCCGAGGTCGATGGTGCCGAGGAGCAGCAGGAAGAAGATTGGCGCAAGCACGGCGAACTCGACCATCGACTGGCCGGAATGATGCGTGAAAAGGCGCTTGCGCATTTAGTACTCCGTCCTCATCGTGGCGCTCGATTTGATCGTGAGCGGGTTCCCGATCAGGTCCCCGATGATGGGCGTGATGAAACTGAATTGATAGGTGCCGGTCACCGTGATCGGGTAGGAGCTGACCGGCGTTGCGAAGTTAAAATCGTCCACGCGGCCACTCTCGTTGGGGGCGACCTGGATGTTGCTGTCCGGCATGGAAATGACGATGCCGTTCAGTTCTTGCCGTGCTCGGTCGCGGATGTTGGCATCGCTGGGCGAGGGGCAATTGGCCCCCGGGGCCGGCGGGACCGTCGAGCAACTCGGGTTCAGGCCCAGGTACTGGGGCGTCGCGGCATAGCGCGCCGCCTCACGAACGGCGTTGGTGATGGCGATCTGGTAGTAGAACGCGCGCCCCAGGTCGAGCATCCCCATCATGCAGATGACGAGGAAGGGCACCATGACGGCCATCTCCGCCAGGGCCTGGCCCTTTTTCCGGTTGGAACGCGACTTCAGTTGGCTCATTCCTTCTCTTTGCGAGCAATGACGATCGCCCCCGCGCGTCGGCGCGGACCATGACAAAACAGGTGCGAGCGCAGCACTTCTCTGCAATTCAACGCCAGCCTATGGCAAAGCCTGTCGTGACCCCAAGAGGCCTTCCGCATCGTGACGGCGCCGTCGCGGCCCTGTTGCGGGATTCTTTCGAGACTCGTGACGAGCCCGTTGTAAGGCGGCGCGTAATGTCGACGGCGCTGTGACGCCGGCGGAGCCCTAGCCCGTGGCCTGGAGCCTCTGTAACGGGGTCGCGCCCAGCGCCTGGCGGACCGCGTCGATCGCGGCGTCGACGTCCTCGCTCGAGACGCCCCGATGGGTGACCATGCGCCAGCGCTGGGGGCTCGCCTGGTCGAGCAGGACGCCCTCCTTGCGGCAGCGATCGATGAACTGGCGGGCCGTGAGCGGCGGGCGGCAGTCGCCGAACACCATGTTGCTCTCGATCCGCGAGCGGTCGACGTCGATGCCCGGGATCCCCTGGAGACCATCCCCCAGGCGGCGGGCATTCGCGTGGTCGTCGGCGAGCCGGTCCACCATCTGATCGAGCGCGAGAATGCCGGCCGCGGCCAGCACCCCGGCCTGGCGCATGCCCCCACCGAGCATCTTGCGCCGCCAGCGAGCCCGATCCACAAAGGCGGCAGAGCCGCCCAGCATCGACCCGACCGGAGCGCTCAGGCCCTTGGAGAGGCAGAACATCACGGAATCGACCGGATCGGTCAGCGCTCGAACGTTAAGGCCCTGCGCCACCGCCGCATTGAACACACGGGCCCCATCGAGATGCACCTGCATGCCGGCGGCATGCGCGACCTCCGCCACGTCCTCCGTCTGCCGCACGCTCAGGCAGATGCCACCCTGGCGGTTATGGGTATTTTCGAGGCAGAGGAGGGCGCTCCGCGGCTCGTGAATGTCCGGTTCCCGGATAGCGGCGCGCACCTGCTCTGGCCGGAGCCGGCCGTCCGAAGTTGCCAGCGGCCGCAGCTGGACGCCACCCACCACGGCGGCACCGGCAACTTCCGAGATAAAGATGTGGCTCTCCGATTCGACCAGCACCTCGTCGCCAGGGCTGGTATGCGCGAGGAGCGCGCAGAGGTTGCCCATCGTTCCGCTGGGCACGAAGAGGGAGGCCTCCTTGCCGACCATGCGAGCCGCCTGTTCTTGCAGGCGGTGGATGGTGGGATCTTCGTCCCAGACGTCGTCGCCGACCTCCGCGGCCGCCATAGCGGCCCGCATCTCGTCCGTCGGCAACGTAAAGGTATCGCTACGCAGCTCGACCACCCGTGTCATCGGCTCATCCTACTGACCAAGTTGGGCGTAGATCAGGGGGTGGGGGGTGATCACCTCGGTGATCGCGATGTCTGGCTTGCGGGTGATGGCCACCTGGAGGCGGGTCTGCAGACTGCTGGCCGCGACGTCGGCGGCGGCAGATAGCTGTTCCGGGTCCCCGATCGCCAGCAGGACGTAAGGGGAGCGGACCGTGTTGGACCCGATCGTCAGCAGCGGGCCCCTGGTCTGGATCGGGGTGTCCCCGACAATGCGGTACCCGTTGATTGAAAAGGCCTCGGCGCCGGCATTGCGCAGGCTGTTGAGGGCGTCCTGCAACTCGAAGTCCTGGATGGTGCCGTCCAGGCGGATCTCGATCCCGGGCCCGTGCACCGGGATCTCGCCGGCGACCTCGCGAAACGCCGTCAACTCCTTCTCAATGGTCTTGGAGTCCGTGCCGCCGGCGACGAGGGCCTGCTGGAGCGCGGCCTCCTGCTGCGCCAGGGCCGTGCTTTGCTGAATCAGCTGGTTGTTGGCGCGGTTGAGATCATTGATCAGCAGTGCCACGCTGGTGTCATCCTGGGCGGCAAGGGTCCGGGCCACCACGGCCTGGGACCGGAGCTGGACGACAATCAGAAAGCCGAGAGTCAGGGCGATCACGCTGACCACCAGCAGCCGCTGGACGCGCGCCGTCCGCTCAGCTGAGCGGCTGAGCATACTTCAAGAGAAAGGTGGCTTCATATCGGGGTACGGCAAGCCGGGTACCCCGTTGCCAGGCCAGGCCCAGGCCGTAGATCCGGCTGCGACTCTTGAGCTCGGCCAGCTGGTTTCGGTCACCAAGCGCCCGAGACAGGGACGATGGGTCGCCGAGGGCCGTCACGGTGTAGGGGCCGGTGATCCGACTGGCGTTGTTCAGCAGGATGTTCACGCCCGCATAAAAGAAGGATGTCGTGGGGACGATCCGCTGCCCATTCACGGCGACGGCTTCGGCTCCGCTCGCCCACATCAGGTTGACGATGTCCTGGAGATCCTGGTAATGGATCACCCACCCGAGCGAGTGGTCGACCGGGTCGTTGGGGTCGGTACCGTCGCGCACGGAGATGGTCAGGCCGGGGCCGTGCAGCGCCACGAGGCCGACCACCACCTTCTGATCGTCCAGTTGGGCATTCACCTGCTGGGCGGCGCTGGAGCGCTGGGCACTCTGGTCTTCCCGGGCCTTCACCTGGGCTTGGAGACCCTGGACGCGGGCCTTGAGCAGGCGGTTCTGGTCTTCGAGCCCGTTCACGCTCTTCCGTAGCGCCTCATCGCGGGCAAAGCGGTTGGAGGGCGGGAGCGGCTGGCTGCGGAACTGGGTTGCGGCAACCGCGGCGACCAGGAAGGTGGCGAGCGATACGCTCGCGAGCACGGTCATCCGCGGCGTCACGATGCCGTGTAGTGTAATGAATGCCGATTTCGAGTCCCGCGCAGATCGCGCGACAGAAGGCAGGAGGAACAATGGCTCAAAAGCTCGAGGCCGCTCCGCGCAAGGGATTCGCCGAGGCGGATCCCGGCCACGCCGATCCCTGGAAGATCGCTCAGCAACAATTCGACATCGCCGCCGGCGTCCTCGGGCTGGATCCCAACATCGCCCGGGTGCTCCGCGAATGCAAACGGCAGCTCACGGTGACGTTTCCCGTCCTCATGGACGACCACTCCATCGAGATGTTCACCGGGTTTCGAGTCCACCACAACATCGACCGGGGACCAGCCAAGGGCGGCATCCGGTACCACCCGGACGTAACGATCGAAGAGGTCAAGGCCCTCGCCATGTGGATGACCTGGAAATGCGCGGTGGTTGGGATCCCGTACGGCGGCGCGAAAGGCGGCGTTGTCCTCGATCCCAAGCGGCTCAGCCGCAACGAGCTGGAGAACCTGACCCGCCGCTACACGAGCGAGATCAGCATGATGATCGGCCCGGATCGTGACATCCCCGCGCCGGACGTGAACACGAACGCCCAGATCATGGCGTGGATGATGGACACAATCAGCATGCATGCTGGCCACTCGGTGCCGGCGGTCGTGACCGGCAAGCCGCTCGGGATCGGCGGGTCCGAAGGCCGGCCGGAAGCGACCGGCCGGGGCTGCATGCTGACGACCATGGCGGCCCTGCGCCACCTCGGAATTCGCCCCGAGGACGCGACCGTCGCCATCCAGGGGGTCGGAAACGTCGGCTACACCACCGCCAAGCTGCTCGCGGAGCAAGGCCTCAAGGTCATCGCGGTCAGTGATTCCAACGGCGCCTGCTACAACGACGGCGGGATCATCCTCGATGAAGTCGTCCGCGAGAAGGAGCTGAACGGTCGGCTTCGGCAGGCGGTCTGCGAGACCATCACCAACGCGGAATTGCTCGAGTTGCCAGTCACCGTCCTGGTTCCCGCGGCGCTCGAGAACCAGATCCACCGTGGGAACGCGCATCGGATCAAGGCGAAAGTGATCTGCGAGGGCGCCAACGGCCCAACCTCGCCCGATGCCGATGAGATCCTCTATGACAACGGCCAGTTTGTCATCCCGGACATCCTGGCGAACGCCGGGGGTGTCACCGTCTCCTACTTCGAGTGGGTCCAGGACCTCCAGGAATTCTTCTGGGATGAGCACGACATCAATGAGCGGCTGGAGCGGATCATGCTCAAAGCGTTCGATGCGGTGCTGCGTGTCAGCCTGGAGAAAAAGGTCAACATGCGCACCGCGGCCTATGTCCTCGCGGTCGACAAGGTCGCGCAGGCCACGACCATCCGCGGCATCTATCCGTAGGGTTTCCCCGCTTTCAATTCGGCGACGGTCCCTCCGGTTATCCGCACGAGATTCGGGGCGGAGATCGCAAACACATGCCGCGGCGTGCCGGCCGCGGCCCACACGGTGGCGTACTGGAGCAGGTCTCGATCGATGAACGTGGGGATGGCTGTCGGGAACCCGATCGGCGGCACCCCGCCGATGGCGTAGCTGGTCGCGGCTCGTACCGCGTCGGCATCGGCCTTCCGGATGGTGGCGCCCGTCAGGGCCGAGAGGCGTGTGAGGTCGAGCTGATTGCTTCCTGACATGAGGGCCAGGACGGGCCCGTCGGCAGCGAGGAAGACCAGCGACTTCACGATCTGGCCGACCGAGGTGCCGATGGCGATCGCCGCATCCTGCGTCGTCCGCGTCGAGGCCGGAAATTCCTCGATCCGCCCCTGGAGGTGGGCCTCGTCCAATGCCCGGCGGACCCGTTCGACCGACGAAATTTGTTCGTTCATGGGCAAACCGTTCCGTTATAATGCCGGGAAACCAAGTCGTCCTGAGGTACACGCATACCCCTTGAGCTCGGCAGCCCGTCCGGACCGATGATATGAGTGTGCGTGCGCCCCTCAAACCGGTCGTAGCGCCGGCGGGCCAGCCCCAGACGTTTGAGCTCGGTCGGTTCAAGCAAGCTCGACGGGCTTACGGGTTCGACGAAGTCGCCCTGGTCCCCGGTCGCGTGACGATCAACCCGGAGGAGGTCGACACCAGCGTTTCCTTCGGCAACCTGCGCCTGGCCGTGCCGATCCTGGCTGCGGCGATGGATGGGGTCGTCGACGTGCGATTCGCGGTCGAGATCGGACGCCTGGGTGGCATTGCGGTGCTCAACCTCGACGGTCTTCAGACGCGCTACCCGGACCCCACCAGCGTGCTCCGCGAGATTGCCGAAGCACCCCGCGAACATATCAACGGCCTCCTCCAGAAGCTCTACCAGGCGCCCGTCCGAGAACACCTCATCGGGGAGCGGATCACCGCTGTCAAGCGAGCCGGGGTTCCGATCGCGGTGTCCACCGTCCCGGCGCACGCCAGCCGGCGCGCTGCCGTCGTGCAGGAGGCGGGGGCCGATTGCCTTGTTGTCCAGGGCACCGTCTTGACCGCTCGCCATATCTCGCGATCGTATGAGCAACTGTCCTTCGAAAAGCTCTGTGCCAGCCTGTCGATCCCGGTGCTGGCGGGCAACTGCGTGGAGTACGAGACGGCGCTCGAGTTGATGCAAACGGGGATTGCCGGCATCTTCGTCGGGGTCGGGCCGGGTGCGGCGTGCACGACCCGCGGCGTCCTGGGTGTTGGCGTGCCCCAGGTGACGGCAACCAGCGACGTGGCTGCCGCTCGCGAGACCTACCTCCAGGAAACAGGCCGGCGGGTCCAGGTCATCACCGATGGCGGGATGCGCGTGGGCGGCGACGTTGCCAAGGCCTTCGCGTCGGGCGCGGACGCGGTCATGATCGGCTCGATCTTTGCCGGGACCGTGGAGGCGGCCGGTGGCGGCTTCCATTGGGGCATGGCGACCCCGGACCCCAACCTGCCCCGCGGCACGCGAATTCGGGTCGGGCAGCGCGGCACGCTTCGAGAGGTCCTGGCCGGCCCGGCGCGGGTGGACGACGGCACCCAGAACCTGGTCGGTGCACTGCGCTCCGCCATGGGGGTTTGCGGCGCCCGGACGCTGCGCGATTTCCAGCAAACGGAATTGGTCATCGCGCCGGCCATCCAGAGTGAGGGCAAGCTCTTTCAGCAGGCCCAGCAAGTCGGGATGGGGACATAGCCGTCAGCCCCGGTTCGACCCTCACCGCCGCTCCTGTCGCGCAGGAGCTGGTGCTGGTGCTGGACTTTGGATCTCAGTACAGCCAGCTGATCGCGCGCCGCGTGCGGGAAGCCGGCGTCTACTGCGAGCTCATTCCCGGAACGACGCCATGGGAGGCGATCCGCGACCGCTCCCCACGCGCGTTGATCCTTTCCGGCGGCCCCGCCAGCGTGTACGCCGAGGGCGCCCCGCTGTGTGACAAGAAGGCGCTCGAGGCGGGGCTCCCGGTCCTCGGCATCTGCTACGGGATGCAGCTGCTCGCCCACCAGCTGGGCGGCCGGGTGGCGTCCAGCGCCAGGCGCGAGTACGGCCAGGCCAACGTCCAGGTCGACGAGGACGGCGGGCTCTTCCATGACCTTCCGCCGGACCTACCGGTGTGGATGAGCCACGGCGATACCGTGCTTGAGCCGCCGGCAGGCTTCCGCCGGCTGGCGCATTCGGCCAATTCCCCCTTCGCCGCGATGGGTGACGACGCTGGGCGCTTCGGGATCGCGTTTCATCCCGAGGTCATCCACACACGCCAGGGTCGCGAGATCCTGCACAACTTCCTGTACCAGGTGGCCGGCTGTCAGGGCACCTGGAAAGCGGCGCTCTTCATCGACGACGCGGTGCGAACCATCCGCGACCAGGTGAAGGATGGCCACGTCCTCTGCGCCCTTTCGGGCGGCGTGGACTCCGCGGTCTGCGCGACCCTCGTACACCGGGCATTGCCCGGTCAACTCACCTGCCTCTTTGTCGACAACGGCCTCCTTCGGCGCGACGAGCGGCGTCGCGTGGAGGAGGTGATGGCGCGGCATTTGGGTATCGAGCTCAGGGTCGTCGACGCGAGCAACGATTTCCTCGACGCCCTGAGTGGGATCGTCGACCCGGAAGAGAAGCGCCGCCGCGTGGGTGCCACCTTCATCAAGGTGTTCGAGCGTGAGGCAGCGTCGATCCGCCAGATCGGCTTCCTGGCGCAGGGCACCCTGTATCCCGACGTCATCGAGAGCACCAGCCACGACACCTTTGGCGCCCATCGCATCAAAACGCATCACAACGTGGGTGGGCTGCCGGCCGACCTTCGCTTCAGCTTGGTCGAACCATTGCGCTACCTCTTTAAGGACGAGGTCCGCGCCATTGGATCGGCCCTGGGTTTGCCGGACGACATGGTCCATCGGCAACCATTCCCGGGGCCCGGTCTCGCCGTGCGCATCCTGGGGGAGGTCACGCGCCCGCGACTGGAGACCTTGCGCGCGGCCGATTGGATCGTGGTCGACGAGATCAAGGCCGCCGGCCTTTATCGCGCACTCTGGCAGTCCTTCGCCATCCTGACACCGCTGCAGAGCGTCGGTGTCATGGGTGACTACCGCACCTATGGCAATGTGGTCGCGGTGCGGGCGGTGCAGAGCGAGGATGGGATGACCGCGGACTGGGCTCGCCTGCCCTACGAGGTACTGGCGAAGATCGCGACCCGCATCGTCAATGAGGTGCCGGGCGTGAACCGCGTCGTCTACGACATCTCGTCGAAGCCCCCCTCGACCATCGAATGGGAATAGCCCGGAGGTCCGGAGTTTTCCCTTCCCCTTTGGGGGAGGGTTAGGGAGGGGGGTCCTGAAAGTCCTGATCGTCGGTGGCGGAGCCCGCGAGCACGCGCTCACCTGGAAAGCGCTGCAGAGCCCGGTCACGACGGCCGTCTACTGCGCGCCTGGAAACGCCGCCACCGCGGCCATCGCCGTGAACATCGAGATCGAGGCCACGGATGTGGACGGCATCGTACGATTCGTGGCGGAGCGCGACATCGGCCTGACGATCATCGGCCCCGAGGCCGCGGTGGCAGCAGGACTGGCCGATCGGCTGGGCGCCGCGGGGCGCCTGGTTTTCGGCCCCAGCGCCGCCGCCGGTCGAATCGAAAGCAGCAAAGCGTTTGCCAAAGACCTGATGGCGCGAAGCGGCGTGGCCACGCCGGCGCACAAAGTGTTTACCGACCCAGCCCAGGCCAAAGATTTCGTCAAGGGGGAGGGTCGACCCTTCGTCGTCAAGGCTGACGGCCTGGCCAAGGGAAAAGGCACGATGGTGCCGCAGGATGTCGAGGAAACCCTTCGCTGCATTGACCAGCTCATGGTGCAGCGGACCGTCGGTCAAGCGGCCGACGCAATCCTCCTGGAGGAGAAGATCGACGGCCGCGAGGTTTCCCTGATGGCGCTCGTCGATGGCCGGCAGGTTGTTCCGCTCGCTCCCGCGTGTGACTACAAGCGGGCGCTCGCGGGCGACCAGGGCCCCAATACCGGCGGCATGGGCGGCTACTCACCGGTGGCATTTTTTGGCCCCGAGGATGTCCAGGCTGCGGTGCGCACCGTCTTCGAGCCCGTGGTTGAGGCACTCAACGCGGGGGCCACCCCCTACCGTGGCTGCCTTTACGCCGGGCTGATGATCGGCGACGGCGGGATCCAGGTGCTCGAGTTCAACGCGCGCTTCGGGGATCCTGAGGCCCAGGTCGTCCTGCCCCGGCTCGACTCGGACCTGATTCCGATCATGGAGGCTACCGCTCGGGGTGAGCTCAATCCCGCTTCGACCCGGTGGTCATCAAGGGCCAGCGTCGGCGTCGTCCTCGCCTCGGAGGGGTACCCCGGGCACTACGAGACCGGCAGGCCGATCGAAGGCCTGAGCCGCCTGGAGCCGGGCACCTTCGCCTTTCATGCCGGCACCAGCGCCGACCCATCCGGCTACGTCACGGCGGGTGGCCGTGTGCTGACGATCGTGGCCCTGGGCGACACGATCGGCGACGCCCGCGATCGCGCCTATCGCAACGTGGAGCGCATCCGGTTCCAGGGGATGACCTTCAGGCCCGATGTGGCCCAGCGGGAGGTCGAGGTGGCCGCGCTGCCATGAGCGAGGCCCCCGTGGTTGGCATCGTGATGGGCAGTGAATCGGATCGTCCCACGATGCAAAAATGCTGCGAGGTGCTCGACGGCTACGGGGTCGCCTATGAGGTCGTCGTGCGGTCGGCCCATCGGGATCCGGAAGGCTGCCGGACCTGGGCGAAGGAGGCCGCGGGGCGAGGGATCAAGGTGATCATCGCCGCCGCCGGAGGCGCCGCGCACCTGCCGGGGGTGGCCGCGGCGTGGAGCATCCTCCCGGTCATCGGGGTTCCCATGTCCGGTGGCGCGCTGGGCGGCCTCGACGCGCTGCTGTCGATGGCGCAGATGCCGGCGGGCATCCCGGTCGCCACCGTGGCGATCGGCGATGCGGGAGCGCGCAACGCGGCCCACCTCGCAATGGCGATTCTGGCGCTCGCTGATGGCCGTGCCCGGGAGGCCTTGCTCAAGAACCGGGAAGCGATGCGCGCCCCGAAACGGACCTGACCGGCGAATCGCGTTCAGCCCGGGCAAGTTGAGTTCGAGACGCGCATAGAATAGTGCGCGTGCCGAAGGTCTTGATCACCGAGACCGTCCTGCGCGACGCCCAGCAGAGCCTTGTGCAAGGTCGCCTCAAGCTTCAGCACGTCCTGCCCATCGCAAAAACGCTCGACGACATCGGATACCACGCCCTTGATGCTTGGGGCGGATGGACGTTTTCCGCCTCCATCCGGGTCCTCCATGAAGACCCCTGGCAGCGGCTGCGGGCCCTCAAGGCGGCGATCGTCAAGACGCCGCTGCAGATGTTGATCCGGGGCCAGACCCTGATTTCGCAAGCCCACCAGCCGGATGACGTGGTGCGGGCCTTCATCGAGCAGGCCGTCCAGGCCGGCGTGTCGGTGGTGCGCATGTTCGATCCGCTCAACGACCTGCGCAACCTCGAGGTGCCCGTGAAGGCCGCCAAGAAGACCGGCGCGCGCGTCATCGGCGCCCTCGTCTACAGCCCGAGCCCGGTCCACGACCGGGCCTGGATGGTGAACGCGGCGCGACGCCTGAAGGCGCTCGGCTGCGATTGGATCGGGATCGAGGACGTGGCCGGCATCCTGGGCCCGGATACCGCCCGGGCGCTCGTCTCGGCCCTGGTGGACGGAACGGACCTGCCGGTCAGTATGCATTCCCACTCGACCACGGCCCTGGCTCCGATCACCTACTTTGCCGCCATCGAGGCCGGTGCCACGGGCATCGACACCGCCCTCTCCTCGATGGCATGGGGAGCCTCGCAGCCCGCGACCGAGACGATGGTGGCGGCCCTTCGCGATGGGCCGAACGACACCGGGCTCGACCTCCAGCTGATCGGACAGGCGAACCGGTATTTCGACGAGCTGCACGACGATTACGCCGAGTTCCAGGACCCCATCGCCTTTCGCAATGACATCCACGTGCTGGACCACCAGCTGCCCGCGCCCGTCCTCGCCGTCCTCATCCGATCACTGCGGGAGCGCAAGGCGCTCGACCGCTACGAACGCCTCCTCCACGAGCTGGTCCTGGTCCGCGAAGAGATGGGATACCCGCCGATGGCGGCGCCGATCAATCAGATCGCGGCCAGGCAGGCCCTGGCCAACACCCTCGACGAGAAGCGTTATCAGCACATCGAGCAACCCTTCCGCGATTACATCAAGGGCCTGTTCGGCGCGCCCCCCGCGCCCGTCGATCCGGAAGTCCGTAAACGCGCCCTGGGCGGCTCCGAGCCGATCACGATTCGGCCGGCTGACCTGCTGAAGCCGGCGATGGATCGCGCGCACCGCGAGATGCGCAAGCAGGGATTGACGCCCACCGGTCCGGACCAGGTGTTGACGTACATCCTCTTTCCCGACGAGGCCCCGGCGATCCTCCGACCCCCACCGCGGGTCGACGTTGCCCCGACCCCGGCGCCGGCGGCACAGCCGGAGGCGGCGCCTGCCCCGGTCGCGACGACCTCGCTACCGGCCACGACATCAGCGAATGGGCCGGTCCGGGAGTTCACCGTCGAGGTGGACGGGGAACCCTACCACGTACGGATCCGGGGAGACGGTGTTGGGTCCGTTCCGCCGGCGCCACCGGGCGCCGCCTCTTCCGCCACCCCGTCGCCGGCACCATCAGGTAACGGTGCCATCCAGGCTCCCATGCAGGGGATGGTGGTCAAGATCAAGGTGGCGGTCGGTGACCGCGTCAAGCTGGGCGACGTCGTCGTGGTCCTCGAGGCGATGAAGATGCAGAACGACATCGTCGCCACGGTCGCCGGGACCGTGCGTGAGGTCCTTGCCAAAGAGGGGTCGATCGTGTCGCCCAACGATGTGCTGATGACGATTGGCTAGCGTGACCCGGGTCCTGGTTGCCAACCGGGGCGAGATCGCGCTGCGGGTGATGCGCACCTGCCGCGAGATGGGCATCGAGACCGTCGCCGTCTATGCGGAGCCGGACGCACGCACGCCCCACGTGTACTTTGCGGACGAGCGCGTCGCGCTCCAGGGTGAGACGCCGCGGCAGGCGTACCTCGACATCGAGCAATTGGTGCGGCTGGCACGCGATCGCAAGGCGGACGCCATCCACCCCGGGTACGGTTTCCTGTCCGAGAACGCGGCCTTCGCCGAGGCGTGCACCAAAGCCGGCCTCACCTTCATCGGGCCAGCGCCGGGGAGTATGCGGGCGATGGGTGACAAGGTGGAGGCGCGCCGGCGCATGGTGGCGGCGGGCGTTCCGGTCGTGCCGGGCTCCTCCGCCCTGGCGGACGAAAAGACCGCCCTCAAAGAGGCTGACCGAATCGGGTATCCGGTGCTGGTCAAGGCGGCAGCGGGGGGTGGCGGGATCGGGATGCGGGTTGCGGAGGGTGCGGAGGAGCTGCCGGCGGCGTTCCAAGCCTGCCGGCGGGCGGCCCAAACATCGTTCGCCAGCCCGGTGGTCTACCTCGAGCGTTACCTCGAGCACCCGCGTCACATCGAGATGCAGATCCTCGCCGACTCCCAGGGAAACACCGCCGCGCTGGGCGAGCGCGACTGCTCGATCCAACGCCGGCACCAGAAGCTGCTCGAGGAAACACCCGCCGTCGGGCTCAGCGAGTCCCGGCGGTCGGCGATGAAGGAGGCGGCAGTCAGGGCGGCCTCCGTGGTCGGTTACCAGAACGCCGGGACCGTCGAGTTCATCGTCGGAGGGGACGACTTCTACTTCCTGGAGATGAACACACGTTTGCAGGTCGAACATCCGGTCACCGAAGCGGTGCTCGGGATCGACCTCGTGCGCTGGCAGATCGCCATTGCCCGCGGCGAGCCCTTACCGGCGGACGGGTTTCCCTCGCCGCGTGGGCATGCCCTCGAATTTCGCATCAATGCCGAAGACCCGCTGCGGAATTTCATGCCCGCGCCCCGCCGCGTGCTCCGCTATGCGCCCCCCAGCGGGCCTGGCGTGCGAGTCGACTCCGGCATCCGGCCCCACCAGGAGGTCTCGCCCCATTTCGATTCCCTGCTCGCCAAGCTGATCGTCTGGGCCGAGGATCGGGAGGCCGCCATCGGCCGAGGCAGCCGGGCCCTCCAGGAGTTTGTCCTGACCGGGCCGAAAACCACGATCCCCTTTCACCGCGCGATTCTCGAGGAGCCGGATTTCCGCCGGGGCCGGATCTCGACCGGCTTCATTGCCGATCATCCGGCGGTCATGGCACGAGCTCGGGCGCTTGCCGAGGAGTCAGCGTCAATGGCGCCACTGTACGGCGGAGCGGAGATCGCGGCGGCCATCGCGGCCGGCCTCGCGTCGGGCGAGACTTAGCCGCTGATCACGAGCGGCGACGTGTAGTCCTGCGCCACGGCGGCCCCGGTGATATCGGCGACCCCGGTCGTCACCACCAGCGTGTAGCTGCCGGGCCGCAGCCGGGCGTCAAGGGTCACGAGGTGCGCGTCCGCATCGAAGGTCACCACTGCCGTCACGACCGCGCCCTGGCTGTCTTTGATCAGCATGGTGTTCGCGGAGATGGTTACGGGCTTGAGATCGGCGTCGAAGCGCACCAGGACCTGCTGGGCGGGGCCGTTCTGGCGCACCTCCACCGAGACCACAGTCGGCCCGTGGCCGAGTTGGACCGTCGGGGTGGAAGTCACCGCATCGATCAGGTAGCGCTGGTCCTGGAGGACGACCGTCAGCTGCTCCTCGAAGAAGCTGACCTCCTGGTTGTTGCGGGCGATGAATACCCGGGCCCCGATCAGGAACTTGTTCGGCCCAGTAAGTTGGACGCTCACCGGGTAATAGCGGGCGAACGGCGCGCCAGGACTGAGCAGCGCCGAGGCTCCGCTCGCGTAGGCCTGCTGGGCGGTCGCGTCGAGCTGGGCCTGGGCGGCAGCGAGATTGCCGGTGATTCGGGCCTGCATGAACTTGTCGACCTCGGCCAGCGCCTGCCCCTGGGCGGTGTCCACGGCGGAGGGCTGACCGATCACCGCCCTGGCCGCCCAGAGCGATGTCCCGCCGGCTTCATCCTGGCGGCTGAAGAGGACGAGGTCGCCGTGAGGAGACCACCGGGGGTTGCCATATTCGCGCTGGCTGCTCCCGAACGTTGCCGGTGAACTTCCGTCCGCGTTGATCAGCAGCAATCGCGAATGGGTGGCCGTTCCGGTACCCGTGTGGCTGGCCAGCAGCAGGGAAGCCGCATCGGGAGCCCAGTTCAGATCGGACCAGGTTTCGTCGGCGGCGCTGGCGGCAATCTTACGCGTGGCCTTCGCGTCCGACCCGGCATAGAGGGCCGTCCCCGTTCCCGTCGGGATCGTGAAGGCAAGCTGACCATGGGGTGACCAGGCGAAGCCGGCGGCCCCATTGGGAAGCGGCGCCGTTTGCATCGACGTCAGATCGAGGACGACCGACCCGGTCGTGGACGTCAGGGCGAGGAGGAGCCCGCTCCGCGAGGCGGCCATCGCGCCGGACACGTGGAGGACCGGCGCGGCGATGACCGTGCCGTGCAGATCGACGATCGCGAGGACCCCGGCGTTGAGGTAGGCGAGTCGGTCGGCCCCCAGCCAGACGGCGGCGCCGTCCGGCCTGCCGTTGACGGTGGCCACACTGGCGACCTGCACGTTGCCCTGCAAATCGCGGACTTCGAGCGTGGCGTGGTCCGGCGAATTCTCCTGCCAGTCGGCAAACATGCCGCCCGATGGGGCGACCGCCGGATAGCTGCCACCAGGCGCGACGTCACGGACCAGGGTGCCCTGCGTACTCATCAGCCAGACGTCGGTGGCGGCTTTTGGAGTCGCGCTCGGGGTCGGGGTCGCTCTCGGCATCGCGCTTGCCGTGGCGGCCGGACTGGCCGAGTCGATGGGGCGCGTGACGAGCAGCTGGCCATCGGGCGTCCAGACCGGGCTCGACAGGGTGCTCGACTCCGGGAGGCGGTTGTCGTTGAGCCAGCTGACCGAGTCGCTGCGATAGGAGGGAGGTACGATCGGCGGGACCGGCGCGCGGGCAGTCAAAAAGTGAACGACCACCGGTGGCTGCGGAGCAGGGGTTGGGGCAGCATTGAGCTTCGGCGCGGTCGTCTTTGGCGCGGCGGCCGCCGGCTGCAGGGTCACCTTGTAACTGGTGTTGGCAGCCAGGGGATGCGCCGGGGTGATGACCAGGGTCTGGCCATCCCAGTGCTTGGTGAAGGCGGTTGCGGGTTGAATCACCACGCTCTCTTCCACCGCGGTCTTGTCGACGGGCCCGCGGAATTGGATCTCGATCGGCTCGGCCGTGGCCACATCCTTCTTGTTGTCGATCGCGGCATTGACCGCGACTTGCGGCGTGGCGGCCGGCTGGCCATGCAGGTAGACCTCGATGCTGAGCACGATGAGAAAGCCGGCGGCCACCGCCGCCATGGCGGGCGCCAGCCCCCATTGAAACCAGCGGCGGCTGGTCGGGGCGGCCAGCTTGTCCCGCGCTTCCGCCATCAGCTTGGCGCGCAGGTAATGGCGGAAGTGAGGATCCAGCGGCGGCGCAGCGGGACGCGACGCCCGAAGGAGGTCGATGACCTCCTGATCCGCCGGATCGCTGAACAGCTCCTGGAGTTCCTGGTCGTCCATCATGGCGTCCCTAACTCGGCCTCGAGTTGCGGCAGTTCGCGGCGAAGGCGCTCCACACCACGGTGCAACAGGAGCTTGACCGCCCCCGAACTCTTGCCCAGGATCACGGCGATCTCCTCGATCTTCCGGTCCTCCCCGAACTTCAACACCATGGCGGCTCGCTGCTGCTTGGGCAGCTGGTCGATGGCCGACCAGACGCGGCGGCTCCGGTCGCGCCGGACGACCTCGTCCACCACTGCGGGCTCACGGCTCGCCATGTCGTGACCCTCTTCGAGCTCGACCTCTCCGCGCTGGCCGCGGTAATGATCGGCGACGGCGTTGAGGGTGATCTGGTAGAGCCAGGAGGAGAAGGGATGGCCGCCGTAGGTGTACCGTTTCATGTTCTTGAGCGCTTTGAAAAACACCTCTGACGTCACGTCCTCTGCCAATGATTGGTCCCGGACTCGCGAATACGCAAAGCGATAGATCTGCGGGAAATAGCGGTCATACAACGCCCCGAACGCTTCGGGGTCCCGCTTCGCCCGTTCGACAAGTTCCCGCTCTTCAATACTGTCCGGCATCAGGACACCCCACAGGGCGCCCGTTGCAGAGTGAACGGGAGGCGCCCCCCAATGGTTACGTGTGCGCCCAATCTACCAGCCCTTCCCACCAGCTAAAGGGCAAAAAGGCGCCCGGGGTTACGCTCGCTGGCCGGTTATAATCATCCGGTCACCGACGGCCCGCCATCCAGAAAGGAGACCTGCCGCCGTTTGATTCCTCGATACGCTCACCCGGAGATGAGCGAGATCTTCTCCCCTCAGGCCCGATATGAGCTTTGGCTAAAGGTCGAGCTCGAGGTTTGCGACGGCTGGGCGGAGATCGGCGAGATTCCGAGGTCAGCCCTCGCGGGCTTGCGCCGGGCCCGGGTCGACCCCGATCGGATTGCCAGGCTGGAGGAGCGAGTTGGTCATGACGTGGTGGCCTTTCTCGATTCGATCGCCGAAGAGGTGGGCGACGACGCCCGCTACCTGCACCGGGGCCTGACCTCGTCGGACGTGCTCGACACGGCCCTGGCGCTCCAGCTGGTGAGCGCCAGCGACATCCTGCTGAAGGACGTCGACCGCCTTTCCTCGGTCGTGCGCCGGCGCGCCCTCGAGGAGCGCGACACGTTGATGGCCGGCCGGACCCACGGGATTCATGCCGAGCCGATCAGCTTCGGGTTCGTGCTGGCCGGCTGGCTTGATGAGCTGGACCGTGCCCGCCAGCGCCTGGTGACGGCTCGGGAGGAGATCAGGGTCGGGAAGCTCGCGGGCGCGGTCGGGACACACGCCACGATCGACCCCCGGGTGGAGGAACGCTCGCTGGAGCGGCTGGGCCTCCGGGTCGCGCCGGTCACGACCCAGGTGATCGCCAGGGACAGGCACGCGGCTTACATGGCGTCCCTGGGGGTCCTCGCCGGCACCCTGGAGAAGTTCGCCACCGATATCCGCCACCTCCAGCGCACCGAGGTGGCGGAGCTCCGGGAGCCCTTCGGCGCAGAGCAAAAGGGCTCATCGGCGATGCCGCACAAGCGGAATCCCATCCTGAGCGAGCGGATCTGCGGGCTGGCCCGAACCGTCCGAGGATTCGTCCTCGTGGCACTCGAGGATCAGGCGCTGTGGCACGAGCGCGACATCAGTCACTCCTCGGCGGAGCGGATCATCTTTCCGGATGCCTGCACCGTGCTGGATTACATGCTCCGATTGATGGCCGACATTGTCGAGGGGATGACCGTGGATCGGGCCCGGATGCGCGCCAACCTCTATCGGAGCGGTGGGGTCGTCTTCTCGCAGCGCGTGCTCCTGGCGCTGGTGCAGAAGGGCATGTCCCGCCAGGACGCCTACCGGGTGGTGCAGGGCGCCGCGTTGAGCGCCCTCGACGGGGGGACCGACTTCCGGGCGATCGTTGCCGAGGCGCCCGAGGTCCGCGAACGGTTGACGGCGGATGAGCTGGCCGAGCTGTTCGACCCGGCATACTACCTCCGCTACCTCGACCTTACCTTTGAACGTGTCGGCCTCGAGGCCGCCCCGGCGGAGGCGGCACGCGCGTGACCGCCATCCTCCGATGTGATCTTCCACTTCCCCTGCATTCGCGTGGCAAGGTCCGCGACACGTATCGGCTCACCCAGGACGAGCTCCTCATGGTCGCAACCGACCGCATCTCCGCCTTCGACGTGGTGATGCCCACCGCCATTCCGCAGAAGGGCCGCGTCTTGAACCAGATGTCCCTCTTCTGGTTCAAGGAGACGGCCGGCCTGATCCGCAACCACGTGGCGGAGGACCAGGCGCTCCCCAGCGAGCTCAGCGGCATCGCCGACCTGGCCGCCCGAAGCATGCGGGTGGTCGAGGCCGAGCCGATCATGTTCGAGTGCGTGGTTCGCGGCTACCTATCGGGCTCTGGCTTGAAGGACTATCAGCGCACCGGGGCGATTGCCGGCGAGCGGCTTCCCCCCGGGCTCAAGGACAGCGATCGTCTGCCGGAGCCGATCTTCACTCCCGCCACCAAGGCGCTCACCGGGCATGACGAAAACATCTCGCGCGCCGAGCTGGCCGACCGGGCGGGCCGAGACCTCGCCCGCGCCCTGGAGCGCTCCAGCCTTGAGCTCTACGCCTTCGGCGCCAGGACGGCGCTGGAGCGGGGCATCATCCTCGCCGACACCAAGATGGAATTCGGCTTGCTGAACGGCAACCTGATCCTCATCGACGAGCTGTTCACGCCGGACTCCTCGCGGTTCTGGGAGGTCGAGCGCTACCGCCCAGGTGAGCCGCAGCCATCCTTCGATAAGCAATTTCTCCGGGACTACCTGGAGCAGCTCGGGTGGAACAAGCAACCGCCCGCGCCTGCCTTGCCGGCCTCGGTCGTTACGGGGACCACGGATCGCTACCTCGAGGCGTGGCGGCGCCTGACCGGCCAGTTCGCGGTGGCCCAGTAGATGTTCCGAGCCGAAGTCTTCGTGACGCTCAAGCCCGTGGTGAACGATCCCGCAGGCCTCACCATTCGGCACGGCCTGCAATCGCTCGGCTTCGACTCCGTCGAGGAGGTGCGCTCCGGAAAGTACCTCGTCCTGACGCTCGACGAGGCGGATGAGGCGCGCGCCCGAGCGCAGGTCGAGGATATGGCCGGGCAGCTCCTCGCCAACGCCGTCATCGAGGACTACCGCATCCAGATCGAGCCCGTCGGAGAGACCGCGCTCCGAGGAGAGCGGCGCGCTTGAGGACGGGCATCGTGGTGTTCCCCGGCACCTGGAGTGACCGGGATTGTGCCCATGCGGTCGGCGAGGTGCTCCGACAGCCGGTCCAGTTCATCGACCACCGGGTGGAGCGGCTCGACGACCTGGACCTCGTGATCCTGCCGGGAGGCTTTTCCTATGGCGACTATCTCCGCTGCGGGGCGATCGCCCGCTTTGCCCCGGTGATGGCGGCGGTCGCCGAGTTTGCGGACCGGGGTGGGTTGGTGCTCGGCATCTGCAACGGCTTCCAGGTCCTGCAAGAGGCCCGCATGCTCCCCGGCGCGCTCCTGAAGAATGCGTCCTGCGAGTTTCGCTGTGAGTGGGTCAACCTGCGGGTCGAGCAGGCGGATGGGGCCTTCACCGCCGAGTGCCGGCTGGGTCAGGTGCTGCGCATCCCGATCTCGCACGGCGAGGGCAACTTCTATGCGGACGCGGACACCCTGCAGGACCTCGAGGCCAATGGCCAGGTCGTCTTCCGCTACTGCGCCGCCGACGGCCGGGTCACCGACGCGGCCAATCCCAACGGGTCCCTCGGCAACATCGCCGGCATCATGAATGCGCGCGGGAACGTGCTGGGCATGATGCCACACCCGGAGCGCGCCTGCGAGGCACTGCTCGGCGGCTCCGACGGACTGAAAATCTTCGAGTCGGCGATCCGGGCCCTGCAGCGGGTGGCCGCCTGATGGCCGTCGCGCTGCGCCGGTCGCGGCTGGCAAACGTCGCGCTCGACGACCAGGAGTATGCGGCCATCGTTCGGTCGATCGGTCGGGAGCCGAACGAGGTCGAGCTCGGCATGTTCGGCGCCCTCTGGAGCGAGCACTGCGGGTACAAGACCTCGCGGGCCTTACTCCGGCAGCTACCGACCGAAGGTCCGCAGGTGCTGCAAGGACCGGGCGAGAATGCCGGCGCGATCGACATCGGGGACGGACTGGCCGTCGTGTTCAAGATCGAGTCGCACAATCACCCCTCGGCCATCGAGCCCTACCAGGGGGCGGCCACCGGGGTCGGTGGAATCCTTCGCGATGTCTTCGCCATGGGCGCCCGACCGATTGCGATCCTCGACGTCCTTCACTTCGGCCCGCTCGACCGCGGCCGGAACCGCCATCTCTTCCAGAGCGTGGTGGCAGGGATTGGTGGGTACGGCAACTGCTTTGGGTGTCCGACCGTTGGTGGCGGACTCTCGTTCGACGAGGGCTACACGGACAATCCCCTGGTCAACGCCATGTGCGTGGGCCTCGTCACCCATGACCGCCTGCGGCGAGCGCGCGCGGATCGTGTGGGTGATGTCCTGCTCCTGGTCGGTGCTGACACCGGACGTGATGGAATTCATGGCGCCACCTTCGCCTCGGTCGAGATGGATGATCGCTCGGCGTCTCGGCGCCCGGCGGTGCAGGTGGGAAATCCGTTTCTCGAGAAGCTGCTCTGCGAGGCGTGCCTCCAGTTGAACGAGCTTCCGCAGGTCACGGCGATCCAGGATCTTGGCGCGGCCGGGTTGACCAGCGCCGCCTGCGAGCTGGCCCACCGCGGCCACCGCGGCCTGGAGATCGACGTCGGGCGGGTCAGCCGGCGCGAGCGCGGCATGACGCCTTACGACGTCATGCTGTCGGAGTCGCAGGAACGGATGCTCGTGCTCGTCCGTCCGGATGGGGAAGATGCCGTGCGGCAGATCTTCGACCACTTCGAGCTGCACGCCGACCGGATCGGCATCGTCACGGACGGCAATCGCGTGGTCGTGCGTGACGGCACGACATCCGTCGCCGACCTGCCGCTGGCCGCGCTCGTCGACGGGGTGCCGCTCCGGTCGCCTCGCGGCCATGCGGTCGCGGCGCAGCCATCGCCAACGCCCCGGCCGCTGGAACAACCCGAGTCGGTGCTGCTCGACCTGATCTCGAGTCCGAACCTGCGCAGCCGGCGCCCCGTCTACCGCACGTTCGACCACCAGGTGCTGGACAACACGGTGATCGGTCCTGGCGCGGATGCCGCGGTGCTTCGGGTGCCTGGAACGACTCGTGGCCTTGCCCTGACCACAGATGGCAACCATCGGTACGTCACCCTGGATCCTTATCTCGGCACCCAGGCCGCCGTCGCCGAGGCCGCCCGCAACCTCGTGTGCACCGGGGCCCGGCCGGTGGCCGTGACCAACTGCCTGAACTTTGGCAATCCGCAGCGTCCCCACGTCTTCTGGCAGCTGGAGGAGAGTGTTCGCGGGCTCGCCGATGCCTGCCGGGCCCTTAACCTTCCGGTGGTCAGCGGCAATGTCTCCCTGTACAACGAGACCAGTGGACGCAACATCCCTCCCACGCCGGTGATCGGGATGGTCGGCGTCATCGATGACCTCGAGCATCGCTGTACCGCCGCCTTCCAGGAGGATCGAGACCTGGTGTTCTTGCTGGGTGAAACCCAGGAGGAGCTGGCGGGCAGTGCTTACGCGCAGGCGGCCGGCATGGAGCTGGCCGGCCCGGCGCCGCGGGTTGACCTCGACGCCGAGTCCCGCCTCCAGGAGGCCATCCTGGACTGCACCGGGCACGGCGTGCTCAGCAGCGCGCACGATGTCTCGGATGGTGGCTTGCTTGTCGCGCTGGCCGAAAGCGCCCTGCTCGGGTCGCGTGGCCTGCGCTGCCCGTCGATCGTGGGCTCGGTCAGCCAGGCCGCCCTCTACTTCGGCGAATCCCAGGCACGCGTGATTGTGAGTGTGGCCCCGCGGCGCGTGCCCGAGCTCCAACAGGTGATGGCCCGTCATCATGTGCCGCTGCATGCCCTCGGCGTCATTGGCGGCGAGATCTTTCAGGTTGGGCCGGACATCCGGGTCCCGTTGGAAATTCTTCGGCAGGCGTGGGAGGAGCCCTTTTGAGACCTCATGACCTGATGGCCGCCGAACGGATGCACGAGGAGTGCGGCCTCTTCGGCATCGACGCACCCGGCGAGGAGGTGGCGAACCTGACGTACTTCGGCCTCTACGCGCTGCAACATCGCGGGCAGGAGAGTGCCGGGATCGCGGTGAGTGACGGGTCCACCATTCGGGTCCACAAGGACGTCGGCTTGGTCGCCCAGGTGTTCGACGAGGCGTCCCTGGAGCGACTGACCGGACACCTGGCATTGGGGCATACCCGGTACTCCACGACGGGCTCCAACCGATTGGAGAACACGCAGCCGATCGTGGTGACCCACCCGCAGCTGGGAACCGTCGCGATCGGTCACAACGGCAATCTCACGAATGCGACCGCGCTCCGCAGCGCGCTGGAACAAGATGGCGTGCGCTTCAAGACCTCCAGCGACACGGAGGTGATCGCCGAGCTCGTGGCCCGCACGCCGGGTTTGGATCTGGTCTCGGTCCTGCGGCGCGCGCTGCCGAGGCTCCAGGGCGCCTACTGTCTCCTCATCCTCACCACCGACACCCTGGTTGGCGTGCGAGATCCGCTTGGCATCCGCCCGCTCTGCCTCGGCCGCCTGCCGGATGGCGGCGCCATCATCGCTTCCGAGACCTGCGCCCTGGACACCGTGGGAGCCGAGCTGGACCGCGAGGTCGAGCCCGGCGAGGCCATCGTGCTGGGGAAGGGCGCCCCCCGAGTCGAGCAACTGATGCCCTCGGTGAGAAAAGCGACCTGCATGTTCGAGTTCATCTATTTCGCCAGGCCCGATTCGCGCCTGCAGGGACAGTCGCTCTACGAAGCTCGTCGCAACATGGGCCGCCAGCTTGCCCTGGAGGCTCCCGCGGAGGCGGATATCGTGATCTCCCTGCCGGATTCCGGGACGCCCGCGGCGGTCGGCTACGCGGAGCAGAGCGGCATTCCCTATAGCGAGGGCCTGATCAAGAGCCGCTACATCACGCGGACGTTCATCCAGCCGAACGAGCGGTTGCGCAACGTCGGGATCAAGCTGAAATTCAACCCGCTTCGCGAGATCCTCAAGGGCAAGCGCGTGGTCCTGGTCGACGATTCGATCGTGCGTGGGACCACCAGCCGGAAGATCGTCGAGGAACTGCGGCGCGCCGGTACGGCCGAGGTGCATATGCGGATCAGCAGTCCGCCCATCCAGTGGCCGTGCTTCATGGGGATCGACATCGCCAGCCGTTCCGAGTTGATCGCCTCCGGCCGGAGCGTCAAGGAGGTCGAGCGTGTCATCGGCGCCGACTCGCTTCGGTACCTCAGCAAGGAAGGACTGTTCCGCGCCGTCCCGAACGTGACCGGGTTCTGCATGGCCTGCTTCGACGGGGACTACCCGGTCCCTGTCCCGGTTCAGCTGGAGATGGACAAGCTCGCGCTCGAAAGCGTGGCGCCAGGATGACGACGTACCGCGAGTCCGGCGTCGACATCGACGCGGGAAACCGCACGGTCGAGATGATCCGGCCCCTCGCCGCCGCCACCCAGGGACCGGAGGTCCTCGCCGGGATCGGTCCGTTCAGCGGACTCTTCGCGTTGGACCCGAGCCGATACCGGGCGCCGGTCCTCGTCGCCAGCACAGACGGCGTCGGCACCAAGGTGCTCCTGTCGATCGCCGCCGGACGGCACGCCAGCATCGGTGCCGACCTCGTCAACCACTGCGTCAACGACGTGCTGACCGCGGGCGCGGATCCGCTCTTCTTCCTGGACTATGTCGCGACCGGCCGTCTCGAGCCGCCGGTCGTGGCGGAGCTCGTGGCCGGCATGGCGAACGCCTGCCGCCGCGTCAACTGCGCCCTGCTGGGCGGAGAGACGGCGGAGATGCCGGGCGTGTACCAGCCCTCCACCTATGACATTGCCGGGTTCATGGTGGGTGCCTGCGAGCGCGATGCGTTGATCGACGGCAGCGGGATCCGCGAGGGCGACGTCCTGCTCGCCCTGCCATCGACCGGCCTGCATACCAACGGCTACAGCCTGGCGCGGCGGGTGATCCCCAAGCAGGCACTGACCCAGCCGATCAATGGGGATGGCCACACGGTGCTCGATGCCCTGCTGGCGCCCCATCCCAGTTACCTCGATCCCGTGCATCGCCTTCGTGAGGCGATCTCCATCAAGGGGCTGGCCCACATCACCGGGGGCGGGGTCGTCGGCAATCTGCCCCGGATCCTTCCCGTCGGGCTGGGCGCCCGGATTCAGCGAGGAGCGTGGCCGGAGCCCGCGATCTTTTCCTACCTCGCGCCATTCGTCCCCGACGAGGAGATGTGGCAGACCTTCAACATGGGTCTGGGCATGATCGTCGTCGTGGAGGCGGCGGCGGCCGCGACCGCCCTCGACACCCTCAGCGGTGAGATCTTCCGGGTCGGTGAGATCGTGCGATCCGAGCAGCGCCGCGTCCAGATCATCGAGTGAGCCGCCTTCGGGTCGGCGTGCTGGTCTCGGGCCAGGGCAGCAACCTGCAGGCGCTGATCCAGGCGGCCCGGGATCCGATGTACCCGGCCCGGGTGGCGGTGGTCCTTGCCAACCATGACTGTCCCGCCCTCGAGCATGCTCAGAAGGCGGCCATCACCCGGGCGGTCTTCAGGCTGGCGGACTATCCGGATCGGAGGACGCGGGACCTCGAGATGGCGCGGACGCTCCGGTTCCACGGCGTCGAGCTCGTCGTGTGTGCCGGCTATGACGCCATCCTGGTGCCAGCGTTCACGCGCCAGTTCGCCGGCCGCATCATCAATATCCACCCGTCGCTGCTCCCCGCCTTCAGCGGCACGATGGACGCCGTCGCGATGGCGCTCCAGAGCGGGGTTGCCGAGACCGGCTGCACCGTGCATGTCGTCACCGACGACGTCGACGCCGGTCCGATCATCGCCCAGCGCCGGGTGAGCGTGCGCCCCGACGAGACGGTGGAGAGCCTGCGGGCTCGCATCCAGGAGGAGGAGCATACCCTGCTCCCGGTGGTGGTGCGGCGGCTCGCCGGTCAAGTGCTGCCGCTTCCCGTTTGAACGCGCTGCTCAGCGTCTCCGACAAGACCGGGCTGGTCGAATTCGCTCGCGGACTGGCCGGCATGGGCGTCCGGATGTTCGCCACGGGTGGTACTGAGCGGACCTTGCGGGAGGCGAAGATCGCGGTCAGCAGCGTGCAGGACCTGACCGGGTTCCCCGAGCTGCTCGACGGCCGGGTGAAGACGCTCCACCCCCATGTCCACGCCGGGATCCTGGCCCGTCGAGATGAGCCGCGCCACCTGCAGGAGTTGGCGGAACGCGGTCTGCAGCTCATCGACCTGGTTGTGGTCAACCTGTATCCCTTCGTGGAGACGGTGGCCTCAGGCGCGATGGGACTCGACGTCATCGAGTCGATCGACATCGGGGGCGTCGCCCTGCTTCGGGCGGCGGCCAAGAACCACGATCACGTGCTGCCGGTGGTGCGGCCGAGTGATTACGCCGGGGTCCTGGATGCGCTGCGCACGCCCGGCGGCGTAACCCCGGCGATGCGCCGGCACCTGGCCGCGGTTGCCTTCGGGCACACGGCCGCCTACGATGCGGCGATCGGCGACCACCTCCGGGGAGCGGGTGTCCCGACCGCCTTGCCCCAGGAGTTCACGCTCGGGGGCCACAAGCTCCGAGATCTTCGATACGGCGAAAACCCGCATCAGGCGGCGGCGCTCTATCAGACGGTTGGCGGTGGCGGCGTCGCAGGGGCGAAACAGTGGCAGGGACTCGAGCTCTCGTACAACAACCTCCTGGACGCGCAGGCCGCCTGGTCCCTGGTCAACGACTTCACCAACCCCGCAGCGGCCATCATCAAGCATGCGAATCCCTGCGGCGTCGCGCACGGCGTGGATGGCGCGGAGGCCTTCGACCGCGCGCTGGCCTGTGATCGCCGCTCGGCCTTCGGCGGTATCGTGGCGTTGAACCGTCCGGTCGACCTGGCGTCCGCGAGCGCCCTCGCGGGCGTCTTCCTCGAGGTCGTCGTTGCCCCATTCTTTGCGGATGACGCGCTCTTGGCGCTCAAGGCCAGGCCAAAGTTGCGGGTGCTGCAACCCGGTGCCGGACCGTCCACCCCACCGCTGGAGGCCCGCCCGATCACCGGGGGCTTTCTGGTGCAAACGGCAGACCACAGCGGCACCACCCTTGGCGAGGCGCGGGTCGTGACCTCGACCGCGCCCGACGAGCAGGCCTGGAACGACCTCCAATTCGCGTGGACCGTCGTCAAGCATGTGCGCTCGAACGCCATCGTCCTGGTCCATCAGGGCGCCGCGATCGGCATTGGCGCCGGGCAGATGAATCGGGTCGAGGCCGTCGAGCTAGCGCTGCACCGGGCTGGTGACCGGGCCCAGGGGGCGGTGCTGGCGAGCGATGGATTTTTCCCCTATCCCGATGGCGTAGAGGTTGCCGCTCGCGGCGGCATCCGTGCCATGGTCCAACCCGGCGGGTCGGTCAAGGACAGTGAAGCGATCGCGGCGGCCGAGGCCGCCGGCGTCGCCATGGTCCTCACCGGCGAACGACACTTCAGACACTAGCCCGCCGGCTCGCGCCGTCGACACACTTCAGGAAGCTGCTACGCTGAACGTGGTCCTTCGGGGCAGGGGTGAAACTCCCCGATCGGCGGTAAAGCCCGCGAGCGTCAAGTGACGCATGACCCGGTGACGGCGAGAGCCCACTCCGGGGCCGACCGTACAGTCGGGACGAAAGAAGGCCTTGCGGATGGCGTGCAGCCATCCACTCGACGCCCCGACGGCCAAAAGGAGAATGTCGATGGCCGTCCGGCCGATGAAATCGGAAGTAGCGAACCCGCGCGTCAACCTCGTGGATCGCTTTTCCGTGCTCCTGGTCGCTGTCGCCGCCACCCTCTGGGCCTCCGACACCTACTTCCGGGCCCAGCTCATCGGCCACCTGAAGCCCACGCAGATCGTGGTGCTCGAGGACGCGTTGGTCAGTCTCTTTCTGGTCGTCTTCCTGGTCCGCGGCATCCCCGAAATGCGCCGCCTCTCCTGGCGCGGCTGGCTGGCGATGGGTCTCATCGGGCTGGGCCCGCAGGCGATCGCCACCATCCTGTTCACGACATCGTTTGGCTATTTCCATTTCGCCGAGACGTTCGTCCTGCAGCAGACCCAACCGCTGATCGCGATCGTGCTTGCCTGGATCGTGCTGGGTGAGCGGCGGCGGCCCTGGTTCTGGCCGGCGGCCTTAGTAGCGGTCATCGCGGTCTACCTGGTGGTGTTTGCGCAGAACCTGACGGCGCCATTCTCGGATCTCCAGCATGGCCGTCTGGAGGCCGGGCTGTACGCGCTCGGCGCCGCTGCCCTCTGGGCCAGCGGAACGGTCCTGGGTCGGTTCGTCCTTGGGAAGCTCACCTTTCCAACCACGACGGCCCTGCGCTTCACCCTCGCCCTGCCGGTTCTCATCGTGATTGTCCTGATCCAGAGCGGACCATCGGGCTTTTCGCATTACCGGGCCGTGGACGCGTTACCGTTTCTCGGGATCGCCCTCATTCCAGGTCTGTTCGCCCTCCTCCTCTACTACCGGGCGCTGGCCAGCACGCCGGCGACCCTGGCCACGATCGCCGAGATGGCCTTCCCCGTCGCCGCCACCTTCATCGCCTCCGCGCCGCCGCCGTACGGATTCAATCAACCGCTCTACCTGCCGCAGTTCGTCGGGACCGCGCTCCTGATCGGGGTCATTCTGTTCCTCAACTGGACGAAACTCCGGACGCCGCCGGTGATCGTGAATACGGAAAAGGCCGCCTAAAACTCGGACAGGCAGCTGTCACAATCCGCTGCCATAATGCGGGCGGTTTTGAAGAAAGAGCGCCGAACCTGGGTCCTCCCTGAGCCATTACGGGCCCAGCCCGGGCTGGAGGCCTATTCGCCGGTGTTTCGCCAGATCCTGCATGGCCGCAGTGTGACCCAGCCACGACACCTGGACCCCTGGCTCGTGAGCGACCTGGGCACGGCACCTGATCCGTTCCTCCTCAAAGACATGGCGCTTGCGTGTGACCTCATCGGTGCGGCGGTCAGGAGCGGTCGACGCATCGCCGTGTATGGCGACTACGACGCCGACGGGGTGACCGCCTGCGTGACCCTCGCCCGGGGCCTTCGCTCGGCCGGCGCTGATGTCGTCACCTACATCCCGAACCGCTTCACAGAAGGCTACGGGCTCAACAGCGAGGCGCTCAACGAGCTGGCCGGCCGTGGCGTGTCGCTCGTGATCACCTGTGATTGCGGGACGAACTCCGTTGAGGTGGCGCGCGGCCGCCCGGCGGGAATGCAGCTGATCGTGACCGACCACCACGAGGTCGGGGCGGAACGTCCGCCGGTGGACGCCCTGATCAATCCCAAGCAACCCGAATGCGCCTACCCATTTGACGGCCTGGCCGCCTGCGGCGTCGCCTACAAGATGCTCGTCGCGCTCGAGCAGCGAATCTTTCCCGGCCGGATCAACCCCATGGCATCGCTGGAGGCGGTCGCGCTGGGGACGGTCGCCGATGTGGTCCCACTCCATGCGGAGAATCGGGCCATCGTGCGGGCCGGGCTGCGGCAGCTGACCGAAGAGCCCGGTTATGGATGCGCCGCCCTGCTCGGGGTGGCCGGCATCAAGCGCCCGGTGACCGCCGAGCACCTCGCGTTTCAGCTTGGTCCGCGTATCAATGCGGCAGGCCGGATGGAAGACGCCGTCCTGGCGCTCGACCTGCTGATGGCCGAATCCGCGGAGCAGGCGGAGCCGCTCGCGGCCAGGCTCCACGAACAGAATGCCGAGCGGCAACGGCTGACTGCCGAGATCGTGCGCGAGGCGAAAGCCCAGGTGGCGGAGCTCGGCGATGCGACCCCCGCCATCGTGATGGGGGCCAGCCAGTGGCCGCTCGGGGTCCTCGGCCTGGCGGCGAGCCGACTGGTTGATGAGTTCTACCGGCCCACCTTTATCTTCAACATGGAAGGCGATGAGTGGCGTGGCTCAGCGCGCAGCATCGACGGGTTTCATCTCGTGGAATGTCTCCAACATTGCGCACCGCTGCTCCATCGGTTCGGTGGCCACGCGATGGCGGCCGGGCTCACCGTCCGGCGCGAGCAATTCCCCGCCCTGAAGGAATGCCTGGTTGACTACGCCAGCCGCCGGCTCGACCGGCAGGCCTTTTCCCGCCCGATCACGGTTGAGGCGGTGGCCGCGCTGGCCGACCTCAAACCGAGCCTCCACCAGGAGATCCAGCTGCTCGCTCCCTTCGGCGTCGGGAATCGGGAGCCGCTCCTGATCAGTCGAGACCTCGAAGTCCTTCGGGCTGAGACCTTTGGAACCGGGGCGCGGCACTTGCGCCTGCAGGTTCGTGATCGGACCGCCACCGCGGAGGCCTTTGCGTTCGACAAGGGTGGCGCGGCCGCGCACCTCGTACCAGGGCGCCGAATCGATGTCGTGTACGGCCTCGATTGCGAGCGGTGGGACGGCCTGGATCGGGTGCGTCTCCACCTCAAAGATCTCAGGCCCGCCCAGCTGCCCGCGATGGCCCACGTGGGTGCCGAAACGCCTTTACGAAATCCGACCCCTGTGCTACGGTAGCCGGGTCAGGTGCTTTGGGGAAGGGCACCCTTGTTTAGCAACGGATAGCGAGGCAGCATGCTGGACGAGGTTCGCACTCCAAGGCTGATCATTGCCGGCACGGCGAGCAGTGTTGGCAAGACCACCATCACGGCCGGCCTCATCGCCGCCTTCAGAGCGCGCGGGCTCACCGTCCAGGCCTTCAAGGTCGGCCCCGACTTCATCGATCCCGCCTACCTCGCCCATGTCAGCGGCCGGCCCTGCCGCAACCTCGACTCCTGGATGCTCGGCGAGGGCGCCCTTCGCCAGGTGCTGGCGCATGGGTCGGTCGGAGCCGACCTGGCCCTGATCGAAGGCATGATGGGCCTGTTCGACGGTCGCGGTGGCAATACCGAAGGCAGCACCGCGGAGGTCGCGACCGCCACCCGCGCTCCCGTCGTCCTGGTGATGGATGTCGGCCGGATGGCCGAGACGGCCGCCGCCGTCGCCCTGGGTTTCAAGGCCTTCGCCGGTCCC
This sequence comes from Candidatus Dormiibacterota bacterium, assembly GCA_036732165.1. GTDB lineage: Bacteria > Chloroflexota > Dormibacteria > CF-121 > CF-121 > JALYYC01. The sequence continues at coordinate 52,788 of DAINCX010000015.1, forward strand.
TTGAAGATCGCCGGCGTGCTGCTCAACAACGTCGGCTCCGACGGTCACCGGCGTAGCGTCGAGGAGGCCATCTGGAACGGCGCCAAGCTTCCCGTGCTGGGCGCGCTGCCGGCCATGCCGGAACTGGGGATTCCCGAGCGCCAGTTGGGTCTGCTTCCGGTGACGGAGAACAAGGCCTGGGATCGCCTGATCGCCGTCCTGGCGGAGGCGATCGCGCGGCACGTCGATCTCGACCTGTTGCTGCGCATCGCCGGCAAGGCTGAGCTTGTCCCCCTCGTGCCCAAGAAGGTGTTCCACGGCAAGCCGTCCACCGACCGGCGGGTTCGCGTCGCGGTCGCCTATGACGACGCGTTCAACTTCTATTATCCGGAGAACCTGGAGCTGCTCGAAGAGCACGGGGCCGAGATCGTTCCCTTCAGCCCACTGGAGGATGCGGCGCTTCCGGCTGACGTTGGCGGGGTCTATCTAGGCGGCGGCTTTCCGGAGGTGTTTGTCGAGCCGCTTGCGCGCAATCACACCATGGCCGAATCCCTGCAGCGGGCGAACCGTGCTGGGATGCCCATCTATGCGGAGTGCGGCGGCTTGATGTACCTGGCCCGGTCCCTGCAAACGGAATCCGGGGTGCGACATCGGATGGCCGGCCTGGTGCCGATCGACGTCGAGATGGACGGCGAAGTCCACCGCTTCGGGTATCGGCAGATCCTCACGATGGACGACAGCATCCTGTCGCCGAAGGGCCAGTTCTATCGCGGGCACGAATTCCACTGGAGCCGAATTCGAAGCCAGGATCCGGGGATCAGGCCCGCCTATCAGATGGTCAATGCCGAGGGCGATCCGATCGGCTACGAGGGCATCCAGACGTCCAACCTGTTGGCGAGCTACGTCCACCTGCATTTCGGGCAGAACCCTCTGCTGGTGGAAAAGTTGCTGACCCACTGCCGCGAGTACAGCGCCGCCCACAGCGTCGCCTAGCCGTTTCAGGCCACACACGCTCCGGGTATACAGGGACCGTGGACTATAAGGACT
>DAINCX010000016.1:0-53244 GCA_036732165.1 Candidatus Dormiibacterota bacterium
CTAGGCGGTGCGGGAGAGCGGGCGGGATCCTTGGATGCCGTAGCCAGGTAATTCGGCGGCCCAGTCCACGTCCAGGTGGCGCCGGCGGAAGTGCGCCAGGGCGAAGCGGTCGCAGGCCGTCTCGGCGGCCGACTTCCGGCCCAGGACCTCCCGCAGGTACCAGTGATAGAACTCGTGGCAATAGAGGAAGCGCACCACGTCGCGCCGGGTGCGAAAGTGGATGCGCCGGCTTTCCCATCGGAAGGCGAGCCGGCGGCCCGGCTTCCGGTGGGCGCGGTGGTAGACGCGCTCGTCCCAGGCCTTGAAGGGCACCGGCACCTGGAGCTCGATCAGCCGGTCGTCGTACCAGCAGAAGGCGCCCAGGTGGGGAGCCGTCCGGTAGCGAAGCGGACGAGCGCTGACGGCGTACTCGCCGGCGGGGGGAAGGTCCTGCAGCCAGCGACGGACGGTGGCGGCCTCGAGGCCGTCCACGGTGGAGCGAACCGACATGGACGGCCAGGCTCGGCGGGTGGGGGAGGGGGGCATGGCTCCCAGCTTAAGCCCGGATCCACCGAGCCGAGGCCGGGCCGGCACGGCGTTACATCGTTCGTAAGGGAACGGATCTCGACCGCAACAAGTCGTCGCCGTCCTGCGGCGAACTCCGTAGGGTTACGTAGGCACACTGGTCCAAGTGGACGGGCAACCTCTAAGCGCGGCTGACTTCCAGCGACTCAAGTCTCGACGCACCCAGGCGAGCCCAACTCCACCGGCTTCCCCGCCACAGCGCCGTCCCCGTGGCGACTGGCGTGAGACGGTGCGCTGGGCCGTGATCGCGCTCCGCACCGAGGCGCGGAACTGGCGTAGCGCCATGCCCGGACTGGTCCGCGGCGACTTCGTCTTCACCCTGGGGCTCTGGGTCGCCGTCTTCAGCGTGACGGCCGCCATCGTCGCGGTGCCCGGCATCCCCTTGAAGACTCGCTACAGCGCCGGGCTGGCCGCGGTCGCATACCTCTATCTATATGCCGAACTCTCCCGGCTTCGCCGGGTGGTGCCCGGGCGGCGGGTGCTGCTGACCGTTGCTGACGCCGCGGTCGTCATCACCCTGGGCCAGCTGTCGGTGCCCTATGTCGGCTACGCCCACCTGCTGGTGTTCTTTGTCGCCGCCCGGATCGCGACCCGCTTTCGTGATCCGCGCGTCCTGCCCGCCGGCTTGATGCTGCTGATCCCGTTCGACGCCCCGGTCACCGTCTCGACCTTCACCCGGGTGCTCGACGCCTTCGCGGTCGTGATGGTGATGCTCGTGATCCAGCAGCTGCAGGCCGCCTCGCTCGGCGCGCAGGCGCGGCTCGAGCGCCAGACCTGGCTGGCGAACCTGTTCTCGGCCCTGGCTCGCTCCCGCGACGAGGACGCGGTATTTTCGCAACTGGCAGCCGTGGCCGCGCCCCTGGCCCCCGACTCCGGGTGGGTCTTCTGGACCAGGGAGACCGCCTCCGACGAGTTCCGGGCGGTGCGCTGGAGCGGGCTCCGGTCGGGCGAGCGCCCGGTCGTCAATTTCAGCCCCGGGCTGGCGGCGGATCGCAGCGACCCAGTCCTGATTACCGGCCCGTTGCCGGGCACGACCACCGGCGCGGCGACCCTGATCCAGCCCGTGATGGTGGACGGCGTGGTCGTGGCGCTGCTGACCGTGGGCGCGGAGCCGGCCACCTTCGACCCCGGCACCCGCGGGCTGATCCGCGCCGTGGCGGAGGAAACCGCGGTCGCCTTGACGCGACTGCAGGCGGTCGACGACCAGCAGACCCGCCGGCTGGCGATGGAGCAGGCCAACCGTCTTGCCGGCCTGGCCGCCGCCTATGCCGGCGATCACGCCGGGGCGCTCGATGCCCTGTTGCCGGCCCTGACCGGGCTGCTCCGGGCGGACAGCATTCACCTGGAATGGGTCGACGGCGACCAGGTCGAGCTGGTGGTCGGTTCCCAGGACCCGCTCTCGAGCCTGACCCCCGAGTCCTTGCCGCTGGCCGGGACCCGTACTGCCGACGCGCTCGCCCAGGGCCGCATCCTGCGCGAGGCGATCACCGGCCGCCGTCCCGAAGATATGTTCTGCGTCCCGGCGGGCCTGCGGCATATGGCGGTCGTGCCGCTCCGCTGCGCCGGCGTCGACGGCACCCTGCAGGTTGCCCGCCACGACGTGCGCGGCTACTCGACCACGGACACGCTGGTGCTGGAGCTGCTCGCCGAGCGCCTGGCGCTGCTCTTTGCCGCCGGGCTTCACTCGGCCCAGGCGCCCGGTAAGCGCCGCCTCGGGGTGCCGGCATGATGAACGGGCTGCCCAACGGCACCGTCCGCGCCGCCAGCCAGGCCGACACCCTGGTCAACGACATGCGCGGCGCCCTGGTCCAGGCGACCGAACAGCTACCCGCGCGCGAGGACGCCAACGACATCGAACGCGCCGTCAGCTACCGCATCACGACCGTGCTGATGGTGCTGCTGCTCGGGTTGGTGTTCGTCACCTCGGCGGCGCCCGACCTCGGGCCCAGCCTGGCGGGCGTCCTCCAGAGCCATCTATAAAGGTGGGCACTGACCGGTCTCGAATCGGCTCCCTCCCGCCTGCGTCGCAAAATCACCAATTACTGACGTAGGATCTCGAGCTAACGAGGGGCCGGGGTCCAGGTGTCCCCCAGCAGCCGCACCGGGCCCTGTAGCCCTTCCCCGACCAGCTCCACCAGCGCCGGCGCGATCGTCGGCCGGAAGTCGAGCTGGCGTAGCCGGTCCAGCCGGACCCATTGCCAGCCACTGAGAACCGGGTCGCCTCGGTCGATCGCAGGCTCCTGGCGGCCGATCTCGGCGGCGAAGGCGAGGTTGACGGTATGCCGCTGCGGGGCCAGCGTTTCATAGACCGCCAGCAGGCGGTCGACCTTCGCCTCCAGCGACAGCTCTTCCTTGAGCTCGCGCTGGAGCGCCGCGGTCAGCGTTTCGCCCGCCTGCAGTCGCCCGCCCGGCAGGACCCAGTAGCGTTGCCCGCCTTTGCGATGCTCGACCAGCAGCAGTTGCTCCTGGCGAAGGATGACCGCCGCCACCCGGACCTGGGGCGTCACCGGCTCAAAACCGTCCAGCAGCGACGCGAGACTGACGAGCGATGTGCTCATGGTATGGCGCCCGGCTTACTGCTGGGGCAGGAGCAGCGACTGACCCGGGATCAGGCTCGGCCCGCCCAGGTGGTTGGCCGCCAGGATGGCGTCCACATGCGCCCGCGGGTCTCCCCCGTAATGCGCCGAGGCGATCGTCCAGACGCTATCCCCCGGGGCGACCACGACGGTGTCATAGTGCGCCGGCCCGCTGCCATAGGCGAGCTTGGCCGAGGCCAGCAGCAGGGCGAGGGCGAGCAAAATCACCCGACCCAATCCACGGCGGCGTCGGGGCCGGGCATACGCGAGGACGACGCGGTCTTGCACGAACATGTGTTCGGAAGCCACCGTAGCACGAACACCTGTTCGCGTCAAGGGCTGGTCCAAACAAGTGTTTGCCACCACCAAACAGATGTGCTAGGATACGCCCGTTTTGCAGGCTGGGACCATCCGGGTGGCGATCGACGCGCTCCACCATCGGGCTCCTGTGAGGGCCCAAAAGCCTGTGCTACCATGCTGTGATCGCGGCCTGAGAACCCCTCCCCTCCCCCGTCCGGCCTGCCCATGCCGGCCGGTTTTCGGAGCGAGATGATCGGCTCCTGGCCGTCGACATCGGCGCACAAGGGAGGGGACGACATGCCTGAGCCGTTGACCAGCCGGCAGCGGGAGATTCTGGAGTACCTCAAATTCCGGCAGAAGATCCGCAGCTACCCGCCGACCGTTCGCGAGGTTGGCGAGGCGGTCGGCCTTTCATCGAGCTCTACCGTGCAAAACCACCTCAACACCCTGGAGCGCAAGGGCTACATCCGCCGCGACCCCACCAAGTCGCGCACCATCGAGGTGGTCGACTTCGATGAGGTGCAGGCGAAGTTGAGCAAGGTGGTCGCGGTGCCGCTGATCGGCCGGGTCGCGGCCGGCACGCCCATCCTGGCCGAAGAGAACATCGAGGATCACCTGGTCTTGAGCCAAGAAATGGTCGGTTCCGACAATGCCTTCGCGCTCGAGGTCCACGGCGACAGCATGAAAGACGCCGGTATCCTGCAGGGAGACTTCGTGGTCGTCCGCCCGGGCAAGGACGCGCCCAACGGCAGTATCGTGGTCGCCCGGCTGGAGGACGAACAGACCAACGAATCGACCGCCACCGTGAAACGGCTCTTTCGCGAATCGAACCGGCTCCGGCTGCAGCCCGAGAACGCGGCCTATGAGCCGATCTACACCAGCACCGGCCAGCTCGAAGGCCAGGTGGTCGCGGTGGTGCGGCTGCTCCGCTAGCCCGCCTTCACGCTCGGCGGCAGCTGGCGGAAGGGTTCGAAGCGAGGCAGGAGGCGGCGCGGGAGCTGCCCGCGCATGGCAATGCCGTCGGCACGGTACTCGACCGCCTGCACGTTGCCCTGGGCGTGGAACTCCGCCTGGCGCGCATTCTGCGTATAGGGCAGCAGGACCTCGATCTCGACCAGGTCGCCCGGCAGCCGGGTGATGATCGCCTCCCCGAGCTCCTTTAAGCCCTGTTTTTTGAGCGCCGCGATGGGGACGACCGTCTGGTAGGGTGACCAGTCCTCCTCGAGCAGGGCGCGGAGCGCGTCGGGCTCCAGCTGGTCGACCTTGTTGAGTGCCAGCACCTTGGGCTTGTCCATCGCCCCCAGGTCCTCGAGGATTTCGTGCACCGCTTCCATCTGGTCCCGCCCGTTGTAGCGGGTCGCGTCGAGCACATGGAGCAGCAGGTCGGCCTCCTGGACCTCCTCCAGGGTGGCCTTGAAGGCCGCCACCAGGTCGGTCGGCAGTTTCTGGATGAAACCGACCGTGTCAGTGAAGAGCACCTCGCGCCGGTTCGGCATCTTCACCAACCGGGTGGTCGGGTCGAGCGTGACGAAGAGGGCATCCTCCATCCGGACCTGGGCGTGCGTCAGCGCATTCAACAGCGTCGACTTGCCGCTGTTGGTGTAGCCGACGATCGCCACCACTGGGTACGCCACCCGCCGGCGACCTTCGCGGCGCAGCGCGCGTTGCTTGCGGATCTCCTTGATGTCGCGGTCCAGCTCGCGGATCCGGTGCCGGATGCGACGGCGGTCGCTCTCCAGTTTCTGCTCGCCGGGTCCGCGGGTTCCCACGCCGGCGCCCAGCCGGGAGAGGTCTCGGCCGCCCTGCAGGCGTGGCAACAGATGATGGAGCTGCGCCGACTCGACCTGCAGCCGCCCTTCTTTGGTGCGCGCGCGTTGGGCAAAGATGTCCAGGATCAGCTCGGTCCGGTCGATCACCTTGACGTCGAGCTTTTTCTCCAGGTTGCGCTGCTGCCGCGGGGACAGCTCCTCGTTGAAGACCAGCAGGTTGAAGTCCGTTTCATGCTTGAGCGCACGGAGCGTCTCCGCCTTGCCCTTCCCGATGAAGAGCGAGGGGTCGGGGTGCTGCCGCCGCTGCGTCTCGGTGCCGACCACTCGCAACCCCGCGGTGCGCGCGAGCTCAGCCAGCTCGAGCATCTGCTCTTCGACCTGGGCCAGTCCCTGCCCTTCGTGGTCAAGGGACATCAGGTAGGCACGTTCCGACGTGCCGTTGGAATTCCGGATCAACTCGCCTCGCTCCCCATGATAGCGGGCGGCAGCCGGCCGATCGCCGCCTCCAGATCGGGGGTAATCCAGCGCACCCGGGGATCGGCGCGGAACCAGGTCAGCTGCCGGCGGGCGTACTGCCGCACCTGCTGCACGGTGGCGGCCACCGCTGCCTCCAGGGTCATGCCCCCGTCGAGATGGCGGGCCATTTCCGGATAGCCGTGGCCGAGACGGCGGAAATCGGCTCGCGGGTAGGCACGGCGGATCATGGCCACCTCATCGGCGAAGCCGGCATCGACCATCCGGGTCACCCGAAATGCGATGCGCTGATCCAGCTCCGCCAGGGGCACCTCCAGGCCCAGCATGGTGACGGTCCAGGGTGGCGGCGCGGACCGCCGGGCGAGGCTGGGCGCCCGCCCGGTGACGGTGTGGATCTCGAGCGCCCGGATCATGCGGCGGGGATTGCGTTGCGCCCGATCCGCCGCCACCGGATCGATCTGCCGCAGATCCGCATCGAGCGCCGCCGGTCCCTCCCGCTCCAGGCGCGTTTCGAGGCGGGCGCGCAGCGCGGGATCCGGTGGGGCGTCGGCGAGGTTCCACCCTTCCAGCAGGGCCTTGAGGTAGAGGCCGGTGCCGCCCTGGAGCACCGGGATCCGGTTCCGCGCCCAGATGGTGGTGAGCGCGGCATGCGCCCGCGGGACGTAATCCGCGACCGTGAACGCCTCACCCGGGTCAACCACGTCGATCAGGTGACATGGCAGGCCCCGCAGCTCCTCCGGGGTCGGCTTGTTGGTTCCGATATCGCAGTGGCGGTAGACCTGGCGGGAATCGGCGGACACGAGCTCGCCGCCGAGCCGCGCGGCCAGGTCGACGGCGAAGGCGGTCTTGCCGCTCGCGGTCGGGCCGACCACCGCCACCAGCGGCGCAGACGCTAGGGCCGTTTGAAGAGCCTTCGCAGCTGCTGGTCGGGAAGCATCAGTGTGGTCGGCCGGCCATGCGGGCAGCTGATCGGTTCGGCGGTCGCCAGCAGCGAGCTCAGCAGCTGACGCGCCGCCTCCGGCTCGAGCGGATCGCCGAAGCGCACCGCACTGTGACAGGCGATCAGGGCGGCGGTCTCCCGCAGGCGCCGATCGGGTGTCCGATCCGCGCCCAGGTCGGCCAGCAACCGGGCCAGAACGGCGTCCAGGCGGCTCTCGGGAAGCTCGGCCGGCGCCGCCGCCACGCGGATTCGCTCGGGGCCGAAGCCCGTCCCTTCGAACCCCAGGGAGCGCAGCCAGGGTTGCGCCTCCTCGAAGGCGGCGGCCTGCTGGGCGGTCACCTCGACCAGATGCGGGATCAAGAACATCTGGCTGGAGGGCCGCTGGGCGTGCAGGCGCGCGAGGATCTGGTCGTAAAGGACCCGCTCGTGGGCCGCGTGCTGGTCGATGAGCACGGCGGCGCCGGGGGCCTCGGCCACCAGGTAGCCATCGAGCAACTGGCCGACATAGCGCAACGGCGGCAGCCGGTTCACCTCGCCCATCGCTTCGGGGCGCGGCGGCTCCGTCGTGGTCGACGGCCAGGTGAAGGTCGCGGTCTCCCGGAGCTCGAGGGCCGGCCCGCTGCTCGACGGCTGCAGCTCATAGGCCGGGCTCTGCCGCAGCGCGTGGTAGCAGGCGCGCTCGATGGCGGCGAAGATGGCGCCCTCGTTGCGGAAGCGAACCTCGCGCTTGGTTGGGTGCACGTTGACGTCCACCTCGGTGGGGTCGACCCGCACGTCGAGGACGGCCAGCGGGAAGCGGTCGGGCTCTCGCAATCCCCGGTAGGCCTGCTCCAGGGCAAAGGCCAGGTTGCGATGCTGGATACGCCGACCGTTGACCATGATGATCACGTGGTCACGGGTGGGTCGGTGCATCGCGGGCGGGCTGATCAGGCCGTGCACCGGCGGCTCCTGGATGGGGAGCATGGCGCTCGCCATCGCCGGATCGTGCACGCTCGCAAAGGTCGTCCGGAGATCGCCCTCACCATGCGTCTCGACCGCGCGCCGGCCGTCGACCTCGAGGCGCATGGCGATCGTGGGATTGGCCAGCGCCAGCTCGGTGACCAGTCGGATGATGACGGCGTTCTCGGTCGCCGGCTGCTTGAGAAACTTCAACCGCGCCGGGGTGTTGAAGAACAGGCGCGTCACGGACACTCGGGTGCCCGTCGGAGTCCCGTGCGCCCCGGCGTGGGTGACCGTACCCCCCTCGACCACCACCCGATACCCCTCTCCCCCATCCGCGGAGCGGCTGACGGCCTCGACCCGAGACACCGCGGCAATGCTGGCTAGCGCCTCGCCGCGGAAGCCGAGGGTCCGTACCGCCCGCATGTCATCGAGCGAGCGGATCTTGCTGGTCGCATGACGGCGAAAGGCCAGTGGCAGATCGGCCGGGAGCATGCCCCGGCCGTCATCGACCACCTCGATCATGGCTTGCCCGGCCGCCTTGACCCGGATGTCGATCCGCCGGGCGCCGGCATCGATGGCATTCTCCATGAGCTCCTTGACGACCGCGGCCGGCCGGTCCACCACCTCACCGGCCGCGATGCCGTCGGCGACCGCCGCCGGGAGCACCGCGATGCGATGCGTCTCCAGGTCAGTGTCCGGCACGACGCCCCTGCCAGGCAAAGAGCTTTTCGAGGGCCTCCCGCGGCGAGATACGTTCCAGGTCGAGCTGCTCGAGTTCGTCGACCATCGGATGGTCCAGAGGGAGGTGCAGCTGGGCGCTCGCGGCCGGCCGGTCGAGCGGCCGCTGTCCCTCCAGGTCCAGGAGGATCTGCCGGGCCCTGACCACGACCTGGCGGGGGATGCCGGCCAGCTCCGCCACGTGGATGCCGTAGCTGCGGTCGGCCCCGCCCTGGACCACCTGGTGCAAGAACACGACGCGCTCCCCTTCTTCGCGGACCTCCATGCGGTAGTTCGCGAGCTGGGGCAGCCGCTCCGCCAGGGCTGTCAGCTCGTGGTAGTGGGTGGCGAAGATGGTGAGCGACTGGATCTGGGGCGCGTCGTGCAGGTACTCGAGGATCGCCTGCGCGATGCTGACGCCGTCGTAGGTGCTCGTGCCGCGGCCGACCTCATCGAAGATCAGCAGGCTCCGCGGGGTGGCGTGGGCCAGGATGTGGGCGGTCTCCACCATCTCGACCATGAAGGTCGAGAGTCCCCGGGCCAACTCATCGTGGGCGCCGACGCGGGTGAAGATCCGGTCGCACAGCCCGATGACGGCGGCCTCCGCCGGCACGAAGCTGCCCACCTGGGCCAGCAGCACGATGATGCCGGCCTGGCGAAGGTAGGTCGACTTCCCCGCCATGTTGGGACCCGTCAGGAGCACGATGCGGGCGTCCGGCATCCCGAGCCGGAGATCGTTGCCGACGAATCGGCCGGGCCCGAGAGCCAGCTCGACCAGCGGATGCCGTCCGCCCACGATCCGGATTCCCGGATCATCCGCAAGCTCCGGTCGCACCCAGCGATGCCGGATCGCCAGCTGCGCCAGCGCGGCCAGGGCATCGAGGTCCCCGAGCCAGCCGGCGATGTCGAGCAGCACCGGCGCGGCGCGCGTGATGCGCCCGCTCAGCTTCCGAAAGAGGACATGCTCGCGCGCGATCATCGCCCCTTTGGCGTTCAGCACCAGGCTCTCCTTCTCTTTGAGCTCGGGCGTGACGTAGCGCTCGCCATTGACGAGCGTCTGCTTGCGGGTGTACGCGGCAGGAATGGGCTCCCGGTTGGCGTGGCTGATCTCGATGTAGTAGCCGAAGACCTGGTTGAACCCGACGCGCAGGGACCGGATTCCGGTCCGCTCACGCTCCACCGTTTCCAGGCCACCGATCCATTCGCGGGCCTCGCGCGACCCTTCGCGAATGGCATCGAGCTCGGCATCGTAGCCGGCGCGAAAGACGCCGCCGTCGCGAAAGGTGGACGGCACCTGGTCGACCAGCGCCGCCACCAGCTCCTGCTCGAGGTCGGACAGCACCGGGGGAAGCGGGGCGGTGGCCAGCGCTTCCCAGTGGGCGGCCGCCTGGTGGACCGCCGGCAGCGACTTAAGCGCGTCCGCAAGCTGCCGCAACTCCCGTGGACTGGCCAGGCCCTGCCCGACCCTCGCCACGATCCGCTCCAGGTCGGGGATCCGCCCCAGGGCGGCGCGCAGGCGGCCGCGATCGAGCGCCTCAGCTGCGAGGATAGCGACCCGCTCCAGCCGACTTTCGAGGCGCGCGCGCACCCGCAAGGGCTGGTCGACCCAGCGCCGGAGCGTCCGGGTCCCCATCGCGGTCGTCGCCTCGCCTTCCATCAGGGCCAGCAGGTTCTCCTCCGGCGGGAGCTCGTGGCCACCCTGGAGGCCCAGGCTTCGACGGGTGCCCGGGTCGAGGTGCATGAATGCCTTCGGATGCTCCGCATGCAGCCGGATGAGGCCGGGTTCGAGACGCAGGTGGGTGCGCTCCGCGTAGGCCAGCAGCGCGTGGCCGGCGGCGAGCGCCTCGGGCCATTCCTCACAGCCGAAGGCGGCCAGGGTCTCGACGCCGAGCACCACGCGCAATCGGTCGGCGGCCGCTCGGGCATCGAAGTCGGCCGCATTGACCCAGGTCACCGGGATCGCCCCAAGCAGGGGCTCCAGCGCCGCGCGGTCGGTGTCCGCGGCGACGATTTCGGCGGGCCGAAGCCGCGCCAGCTCATCGCGGATCGCCGCGTCGGAGGGCTCGGTGCGCATCACGACCAGCTCACCGGTCGAGCAGTCCAGCGCGGCGACCCCGTGATGGTGCGGCCGAAGACAGATTGCGACCGCGTAGTTGCTGGTCGCGCCATCGAGATAGGCCTCTTCCACGACTGTGCCGGGCGTCAGAACGCGCACCACCTCGCGCCGCACCAGCCCCTGGGCCGCCTCGGCATCCTCGACCTGGTCGCAGAGGGCCACCCGAAGGCCGGCGCGCAGAAGCTTGCCGACGTAGGCCTCGGTGGCGTGGTAGGGGACGCCCGCCATGGCCACCCGCTGGCCTTTGCCAAGCTCGCGGGAGGTCAGCGTGATGCCGAGGATCGGCGCACTTCGTTCCGCATCGGCGCCGAAGGTTTCGTAGAAGTCGCCCAGCCGGAACAGCACGATCGCATCGGGATGATCCCGCTTGATCCGCTGATACTGCTCGAGAACGGGGACCGGCTTCAGCTCAGCCCGTCAGTGCACGACCTGGCCACGCAGCTGCCAGGCAGTGGCATCCTCGACCAGGACCCGGCGGACGGTTCCGACCTCGGCCCCCAACGGAGCCGTGCCAATGACAACCTTGTTCTGCCGGCTCCGGCCGCTGATCTCCGCCGCATCGGCCCGCTCCACGAGGACCTCCACGATGCGACCGAGCCACCGCCGGTTGGCCTCTTCGGCGATGCGGCGTTGCGCCGCCAATAGGATGTTGATGCGACGCTTCTTCTCCTGGGGCTCGACATCGTCCGGCTGGCGCGCCGCGGTGGTTCGCGGGCGCGGCGAAAACCCCTGGATGTGGACCACATCGAAGCGGATCTCCTCGAGGAGCGAGAGGGTCCGCTGGAACTGTTCTTCGGTTTCCCCTGGATAGCCGACGATCACATCCGTGGACACGGACAGGTCGGGAATGAGGGCCCGGGCATGCGCGATGCAGGCGCGGTACTCGTCGCGGGTGTAGCGGCGGCGCATCTGCTTCAGGATGAGGTCGTCCCCCGACTGGAAGGGTAGGTGGAGGTGTTCGCAGACGCGGGGCAGGTCGCGGATCGCGAGCAGGAGGTCGTCGTGCACGTGGCGGGGATGCGAGGTGAGGAACCGCACGCGCCAGATGCCGGGCACGCGGCCCACCGCATCGAGCAGGGTGGCCAGGCCCGCGCCCGTCAGGGGATCCCGGTAGGAGTTGACCGTCTGGCCGAGGAGGGTCACCTCGCGGACACCCTGCACGGCGAAGCGGCGGACGTCCTCGACCACATCGGACAGCGGGCGGCTGCGTTCGGTGCCGCGCACGAACGGGACGATGCAAAAGCTGCAAACCTCGTTGCAGCCGAAGATCACCGGCACGTACGCCGTCAGGCCGTGCTGGAGCACGGCGCCCCCGGTCTGGGCCGGATCCGTCTCGTACTCGCCGTGGAGATCCTCGATGAAGGCCTCGTACTGCCGCATGTCGAAGCGGTAGTCGAGGTCCGGCAGCCGCTCGTAGAGGCGGTCCTTCTCCTTGTTGGCCATGCAGCCGGTCATCGCGATCGCCCGCCCGGGTCGCGCCTGCTTCCAGCCTTTCAGTTCGCGGAAGCGGCCATAGGCCTTCTGCTCCGCGTTCTGCCTAACGCAACAGGTCACCAGGATGGCGAGATCGGCCTCATCGAGACTGTCGACCGCCTGGAAGCCCGCCGCCCCCAGTCCCTGGGCCAGGTAGTCCGCATCCGACTCGTTCATCTGGCACCCGCTGACCCAGAGGTGGAACCGTCGTCCCGATGGCGGGTGCTTGCGTCCGTGGGCCCGGGGCCTCGAGAAGGCATGGGGCTCGAACGTGAGCGGCGCCCCGGGGACGCGCAAACGGGGCGGGGCTAGCGCGTCAGGCATCGGACGAGTCTACTAGTGTCCCTAGCGCGACTCGACCAGCAGGCGGATCCCGGTGCGCTCCTCGCCATCGATCGAGATGTCGATGAAGGAGGGGATACACACGAGGTCGATCCCGCCGGCGGCGACGTAGCCGCGGGAGATGGCGATGGCTTTGACCGCCTGGTTGATGGCGCCGGCCCCGATGGCCTGGACTTCGACCCGGGTTTGGCTGCGAACGACACCAGCGATGGCGCCCGCGACCGCGACTGGTTTCGAGGTGGCGGAGACCTTCAGGATCTCAATCGCCGCCCGGGTCGTGCGCGGAACCCCGGCAGCCGGACTGGCGGAAAGCGTCTTCTCCCCCTTGGAGCCGTTGGACGGCGGTGTTGTGTCCAGGATGTCCATCTATTCTATCGGCCGGGTCGCGAACGTCTGCTTGCCCCCCGACACCTTAACCCCCCGGTCACCCTCCGTCAAGGGACTACCCGACCGCGACCTCCCGATCGACCCGTTCTACCGAGGAGGCCTTCCCGCTGAGGCCGTCGATTCGCGTCAATACGGAATTGAACTGGACCGGACCCTCGGCCACCTTGAACCGGTGGGGCACGCCGGTCAGGAAGCGGGCCAGGCTGGCCTTCTTATCCATGCCGATCACCGAGTCGACGGGCCCCACCATCCCGAGATCGGACACGAAGGCGGTCCCACCGGGGAAGAGGCGCGCGTCGGCGGTGGGAACATGCGTGTGGGTGCCAAAGACGAAGCTGGCGCGTCCGTCGAGGTAGCGGCCCAGGGCGATCTTCTCGGAGGTTGCCTCCGCATGCATGTCCATCAGCCGAACGGCCGTCGCGGGCCCCTGGCGCAGGATCTCGTCCGCCGCGTTAAAGGCGGAGTCGATCGGCGGCATGAACAGCTGCCCCTGCACGTTGCCGACGAGGACCTGCCCCTTCTCGCCCAGGTCGTAGCAGAACCAGCCGCGGCCGGGGGCGCTCGCGGGGTAGTTATGGGGCCGCAGGATCGGCCGGTGATCCTCGAAACCGGTCATCATCTCGCGCTGGTCCCAGATGTGATTGCCGCTGGTCAGGACGTCGATCCCCAGGCTGAACAGGTCGTCGGCGATCTTGGGGGTCAGGCCAAAGCCGCCGGCGGCATTCTCGCCGTTGGCGACCACGAGGTCGATGCCATACTCGCGGCGGATCGAGGGCAGCAGGCGCGCAACCGCCTCGCGACCGGGACGCCCGATAATGTCTCCGATCGCCAGCACGGTGATGACCACTGCCGCATCCTAACAAGGCCATCGCGATCGACGGCCTGCTTTCCGCGCTCGCCGCCGCGCGCATCGGCGCGACCTTCAATCCCTTTGCCGACCGCGGACCCGACGATGTCGCGGATGCCCCGGCGATCCGGGTCGCCAACCTTCGGTACTACCTCCGAGCCCGCCCGGGGGCCGACGTCCTGGCCGTGGGCGAGGCGGCTGGCTACCAGGGGATGCGCTGGTCCGGGATCGCCTTCACCAGCGAGCGAACGCTGGCCCGCTGGGGTCTCCCCTACCGGCCGACCTCACTCGGACGAAAGGGCGGATGGTCAGAACCGTCGGGGACGATCGTGCACGGCCTGCTGGAGGAGCTCGGGGTCGAGGATCGCGTCATCCTCTGGAACACGGTGCCGACTCATCCCCATCATCCGGGCCGGCCGCTTTCCAACCGAAGGCCAACCCGTGAGGAGATCGAGCAGGGGCGCGTCTTGCTGGATCAGCTCATGGCGGCCGTCAAGCCGAAGCTCCTGGTCGCCGTCGGCCGGATCGCCGAGTCGATGCTGGCCGGGTCTGGGGCTGTCTACGTTCGCCATCCGGCCCAATCGGGCGCCACGGCATTCCGCCGCGGCATGCGCGAGGCAATCCAGGCCGCCGCCCACCACCCCGAATAACGAAAAAGAGGCGACCCCTCGTCGGATCGCCTCTTTCTGGCTACTTGGCGAATTCGATGATGCGGGTCTCGCGGATCAGCGTGACCTTGATCTGCCCCGGGTAGCTCAACTCGCTTTCAATGCGCTTGGCGATGTCCCGGGCAAGAATCTGCGCGCGGCTGTCGTCGATCTGTTCCGGCTTGACGATGATGCGGATCTCGCGTCCCGCCTGGATGGCGAAGGACTTCTCCACGCCCTCGAATCCGTTGGCGATGGCCTCCAGCTTTTCGAGACGCTTGATGTAGGTGGTCAGGGTCTCGCGGCGGGCGCCCGGCCGGGCGGCCGAGACGGCGTCGCAGGCGACGGTGAGGATGGCCTCGAGCGTGGTGGGCTCGATATCCATGTGATGGGCGGCCACCGCGTTGACCAGCGCTTCCGGCCGGCCCAGCCGCTTGAGCAGCTCGCCGCCGATGATGGCGTGGGACCCCTCGACCTCGTGGTCGACGGCTTTCCCGATGTCATGCAGGAGGCCCGCCTCGCGGGCGAGCGCCACATCCGCCCCGATTTCCGCGGCGGCCATGGCACAGAGGAACGAGACCTCCTTACTATGCGTCAAGACGTTCTGCCCGTAACTCGTCCGAAATGCCAGCGTGCCAAGCAGCTTGACCAGCTCCGGGTGAAGCCCGGTGACGCCGGTCTCGAACATGGCCTGCTCGCCTTCTTCGCGAATGCGATTCTGGACATCGTTGCGAGCCTTGGTGACCATCTCTTCGATCCGGGCCGGGTGGATCCGGCCGTCCACCAGGAGATGGTTGAGGGCGACCCGGGCGACCTCTCGGCGCACGGGGTCGAAGCCGCTCAGGATGACGGCTTCGGGGGTATCGTCGATGATCAGGTCGACGCCGGTCGCATGCTCCAGCGCCCGGATATTGCGGCCCTCGCGGCCGATGATCCGTCCTTTCATCTCATCGCTGGGGATGGCGACCACCGACACCGAGGTCTCGGCGGTCTGATCGGCGGCGATGCGCTGCATCGCGGTGACCAGGATGTTGCGAGCGCGCTTCTCGCTCTCCTCTTTGACAACGGCCTCGCTCTCGCGGATCTTCTCGGCGATCTCCTGGCTGAGTTCCTTCTCCAGGGTGGTGAGGATACTGGTCCTCGCCTCCGCCCGGGTCATGCCCGAGATCCGCTCCAGCTCCTTGACCTGCTCGGCCAGGATGTCGTTCACGCGTTCCCTGGTCCGGCCGATCTCCAGCTCTTTTGCCGTGACGGCCTGATCTTTTCGTTCGAGCTCTTCGAGTTTGCGGTCGATCGATTCTTCTTTTTGTTGCACGCGGCGTTCCGAACGCAGGATCTCCGCGCGCGCGTCGCGAACTTCCTGCTCCAGGCTCATGCGAATGCGGTGGGCTTCCTCTTTGGCCTCGAGGATCATCTCCTTGACCTGGGTGTCGGCATCGGCCCGCAGCTTGTCGCGTTCCGCCGTGGAGGCGACCGCGCTTTGCTGATTGGCGTTTCCGATCCAGAAGTAGGCGATGACAGCACCCACGACCGCACCCACCACGACCCCAACGAGCAGGAGTAATAGGTTGGGCATTTGGTTACACCTCGCTATATGGACTTGTGAAGGTTCTTCTCACCGCGCGCGGCGCGGCGGGACTAGTCGTTACAAGGCGACAAAATCTTGACCATCTTAGTCGCGTTTCTTGACACTGTCAAACCGGGCGGAAGCCTCCCACTCGTCGGCCAGCTGGCGGCAAACCCGATAGATCAGGCCGCTGTCGAACCCCCGCCGGCTCAGCCGTGGTCCGATCCATGCCTGCAGGGCCTGGCGATCCGCCAGCGGCCGCTCGCCCAGCAGCGCCCGACCGAGCTGCAGCGCCCGGGTGGCTTCGTCCTCCCGGTCCACCATCTCGAGGGCCGGACCGGCGGCGTCATCCTCGACGCCCTTGGCCCGCAGCTCCTGGGCAATCAGGCCGTAGCCGCGGCTCGACGACCGGCGCCGGACGAGCGACTCGGCATACGCCCGGTCATCGAGATACCCATCGGCCTGCGCCCGGTCCAGCGCCACGCCGACGGCGTCGAGCGTGTAGCCCTGCCGCTCCAGTTTGTGGGCGAGCGCCGCCCGCGACTGCGGCTGGCGCGCCAGCTTCTTGATCGCCGCGGTGTAGGCGGCGTCCGGGCTGTCCGGGTGGAGGGCGGCCGGCGATGCCGCCCGCCGCGGCCTCACGCCGGCTGGAGGACTGCCTTCTCGACCTTGTCTGCGGCCTTCTCCTTGAGCTTGGCCATGAGGTCCTCGCCGATCTTGGGGTTGGCCTTGAGGAAGCCGACCGTCTGCTCGCGGCCCTGGCCCAGGCGTTGCCCGTTGTAGGAGAACCAGGACCCGCTCTTCTCCACCAGGGTGGCTTCCACGCCCGCATCGAGCACGCTGCCCCAGTAGGAGATGCCTTCGTTGTACAGGATGTCGAACTCCGCCGACTTGAAGGGCGGCGCCACTTTGTTCTTCACCACTTTGACCTTGACCCGGTTGCCGGTGACATCGAGGCCGCTCTTGATGGAATCGACCTTGCGGATGTCGAGGCGGATCGAGGCATAGAACTTCAGCGCCCGGCCACCGGTGGTGACCTCGGGATTGCCGAACATGATGCCGACCTTCTCACGCAGCTGGTTGATGAAGATGACCGAGGTGCTCGATTTCGAGATCGCGCCGGTCAGCTTGCGCAGCGCCTGGGACATCAGCCGGGCCTGCAACGCCACGTGGCTATCGCCCATCTCGCCATCGATTTCGGCCTTGGGGACGAGCGCCGCCACCGAGTCGACCACGATCACGTCGATCGCGCCGGAGCGGACCAGCACGTCGACGATCTCCAGGGCCTGCTCCCCGGTATCCGGTTGCGAGATCAGGAGGTCTTCGGTCTTTACCCCGATGTGCGAGGCATAGACCGGGTCCAGCGCGTGCTCGGCATCAATGAAGGCGGCCGTTCCACCTTGCTTTTGGGACTGGGCGATGACGTGCAGCGCCAGGGTCGTCTTTCCGGAAGACTCCGGTCCGTAGATCTCCACCACGCGTCCCCGGGGGATGCCGCCCACCCCGAGCGCGAGGTCCAGGGTCATTGCCCCGGTCGGGATGGCGTCGACGTTTCGCTGGGCCGCCGCGTCGTTCAGCTTCATGATGGCGCCCTTCCCATAGGCGCGCTCGATCTGGCTGAGGGCGGCGGTCAATGCGCGGTCTTTCTCTGACATTTAGTGTTCCCCTTGCTCGTGGTCGGCCTGGCCGGTGCCGCCCACATTACTACTTATTTGTGTTACTGTCAATGCATAACCACGAGGGTTTGGGCCAGAAGCGTGAGTGCGGCGATGACCGAGTCCCGCCGGTTCTCCCAGCGGTCGCCCGACCATTGATAGCGATAAGCGCGGACGGCCTCGCTGGTCGCGATGCCGATGTAGGTCAGCCCGACCGGTTTGGAGCCTTCCGCTCCCGGGCCGGCGACCCCCGTGATCGAGACCCCGACGTCCGCTTTGAGCACGGTCCGGACCCCGGCGGCCATGGCGGAGGCCGTCTCCTCGCTCACCGCCCCGAAGCTCGCCAGCGTCTGCGCCGGCACCATCAGCTGCTCGACCTTGACCCGGTCGGCGTAGCTGATCACCCCACCGAGAAAGTAGGCGGAGCTGCCGGGCACGTCCGTGAGGGCCGCCCCGAGCAAGCCGCCCGTGCACGACTCCGCCACGGCCAGGGTCCGCGCCTGGCGGCGGAGCGTCTCCCCCACCCGGGTGGCCAGGTCGAACATCGGGCCGCTGGGTTGCATCGATCACCGGTAATTGATGAACTGCAGCGGCACCGGCGATTCGTCGGCCTTGAGCGCCTGGATCACCTGCTGGAGCAGGTCCTTCTCGCGACTGGAGACCCGGATCAGGTCGCCCTGGATCCGCGGCTGCACCTTGGGCGAGATCTGCTTGATCTGCTTCACCAGGCTGCGCGCGAGCTCGTCATCGATCCCCTCCTGCAGGGCCAGCTTCTGGCGGACCGCGCCCTTCGCCGCGGGCTCGATCGGCCCGGGCTTGAGGATCTTGAGCGAGAGCTGTCGCTTGACGAACTTGCTCTGGAGCACGTCGACCATCGCCTTGAGCTTGAAATCGCTCGGCCCCTCCAGCGTGATCTCGTCCTCCCCCAGGTCGATGCTGGCGCCCGTGTCCTTGAAGTCGTAGCGCGTCGTGATCTCCCGCTGGGCCTGGTTCACCGCGTTGACCAGCTCCTGGCGGTCGAATTGGGAGACCACATCGAACGAATAATCCTGAGCCACGGAGCTATGCTACCCCGCCGCTTTGACAGCTGCGTGTCGCAATTTCGGGGTTAGTTGGCTTCGTCGAGGTCTTTGACCAGCTCGTCGACCTCGAGCAGGTTCATCAAAACCTCCCGAGACTTGCTGCCCTCGTAGGGGCCGATCACCCGCTGCTCGGCGAGCTGGTCGACGATCCGCGCCGCCCGGGTGTAGCCCACGTTCAGCTTCCGCTGAAGGAGAGAGACCGAGGCGCGACCCTCGGTGGCGACGACATGGGCGCCTTTGCCGAACAGCGGATCCCGCTTCATGCCCTCCTTGACCCAGGAGACGGTCGCCTCCACGTTGAAGATCTCTTCCTGGTATTGCGGCTTTCCCTGGCCTTTCCAGAAATCGATCAGGCCTTTCATCTCGCGGTCGGAGACGAAGACCCCCTGCAGCCGGGTGGCCTTGCCGGCCTCGACCGGCAGGTAGAGCATGTCGCCCCGGCCGAGGAGCTTCTCGGCGCCGGTCTCGTCCAGGATCACGCGCGAGTCGATGCTCGAGCTGACCGCGAAGGCGATCCTCGATGGGATGTTGGCTTTGATCAGACCGGTGATGATGTCGGCCGAGGGCCGCTGGGTGGCAACCATCAGGTGGATGCCGACCGCCCGCGCCAGCTGGGCCACGCGGCAGATGAGCTCTTCGATCTCGCCGGCGGCCACCATCATCAGGTCGGCGAGCTCGTCGATGACGAGCACGATGTAGGGCAAGCGGTCGAGGCCCATGTCGGGGGCTCGGTCGTTGAAGTCGGCGATGTTGCGTACGGTGTGGCTGGCGAAGAGCTTGTAGCGATTCTCCATCTCCGCCACCGCCCAGCGGAGCGCCGAGGTCGCCTGCTCAGATTCGGTGACCACCGGAACGAGCAGGTGCGGCAGGTCCTGGAACATGGCGAACTCGACCCGCTTGGGGTCGATCAGGATCAGCTTCAACTCGTCAGGCGTGGCCTGGAACATGAGGCCGGCGAGCAAGGCGTTGATGCAAACGCTTTTGCCCGACCCGGTCGCGCCCGCGATCAACATGTGCGGCATCCGGGTCAAGTCGCCCACCACGGAGTTACCTGAGACGTCGGTGCCGATCGCCAGTGAGAGCAGGGTCTTGTCATTCTGGAAGGCCGGGGTTTGCAGGATCTCGCGCAGCGTGACCAGGCTGGTTGACTTGTTGGGAACTTCGATACCGAGCGCCGGCTTGCCGGGGATCGGCGCCTGGATCCGGATCGCTGCCGAGAGCGCCAGCGCCAGGTCATTTTGCAGCGCCGTGATCTTCCGCACCGGCACGCCGTGGCCTGGCTGCAGCTCGTACTGGGTGACCGACGGGCCAGAGTTGACGCCGATCACGGTCGCCTCCACGTCGAAGCTGGCCAGCGTCTGCTCGATCAGCTTGATGTTGGCCTTGATCTCATCATGGAGCCGGTCCTTGCGCACCGCGACCGTGTCCAGCAGGTTCAGCTCGGGTTTGACCCAGGCGTGGTGGGGCTCGTCGTCGCCGGACGCCGGCGCAACCCCCGGGTCGGGAACAACCGCCAGCACGGGCTCGGCCGTCGGAGCGCGCTTTCGTCGTGGGGCCGGCGCATCCTCATCGCCGCGCCCCGGAATCGGATCAGGGTCGATGATCGGCGGGACCGCGGGCGCCGGCGCGGCCCCGACCCCCTGGATGGGCACCAGCACCGGTTCCGCGGTCTCGGTCCGCATCACCTGGTTTTGCGCGTGCCAGGGCTCGGCCGGCTTCGGCTTGGGCTTGGCCACCGGTTTCACGTCCGGCCGGGCGTTCAGGTAATGCTCGCGGAGCGCGCCGACCGCATCGCGGAGGGAGACGTCAAAGGCCAGCACCAGCGAGCCCAGCAGGACGGCGATCAGGATCAGGATGCTGCCGGCGGTCCCGGCCAGGCTGCCAAGCGCGTCTCCTTCCACTCGACCGAGCGAACCGCCAGTGTGGCCAAGGGACACGTCGAGCAATCCCAGGGCGCTGATCACCAGGAGGCCGATGCCAAGACCTCGACCCCAGGTCATCGTCTCGATCCAGGGGGCCAGGAGCTCGATGCCGGCCGCCAGCGCGGCGAGGATCACGAAGACAACCCCCCAGCCGAAGAGGCCGACCAGGCCGCCATGCAGGATGTGCATGGCCGTTCCGCTCGTCTGCAGTACGACCGCGAGAACGATCAGGCCTGCCAGCAGGATGAAGCCGATACCCGCCAACTCTCGCTGCTGGCGCGAGGGAACCTCGAGTTTCGGAAGCCGTGGAGCCTTGATCCGGAAGCGCTGGCGGGACGCCGAGCGCTTCGGACGCGCGATGCGCTTGTGGCGCGTCTTCATGGCTGTGGGATGGCTACGACGTTTGCTGGGACGAATGGCGCCATTCTAGCGACTCTTCGACGCTTCCACCAGTGGGACCCCGGGGCGTATAAGGTAGAGCTATGGCAAACGAAAACGAAATTCCAGGCGACTACCGGCACCAGGACACGCTCGACGAGCGGCTGCGCGAGGAGCGGCCGGATGACCAGTCCAGCTCGACGGAACCCAAAGGGAAGTTCGACGAGGACGAGTCGGAAGCGGTCGGCGACACCCATGCGGGTGTGCTCGATGACGACAATGACTCCACGGGAGAGGAGGCCGCCGTCCACCTGGCCGACGATGCCCCGGGTGCCGTCGATTCGGAAACGGACAGCTACACCGGCGACAAGGTCTAGCAGCTCGCCGGAGGAGGAACGTGAGCGCGCGAGAACCCCATGGCGCCCACTTGAACGGGAGTGTGCCGCTCAAGGACGCTGACGCCGTCTTCCGTGCCGTCGGCTCGACCCTCGGCGACCGCGTCCGCCGGATGCCGGACGGTGAGACCGGCGTCCGCACGAACTGGATCGGCTTCCAGTCGACGGTGTTTGCCGCCACCGGGCAGTTCGACGTGGTTCCCCCCGCTCCGGGCGCGTACGCACCGCGCCCCCAGGTGAAGCCCAAAGCTGGGGTCGAGCCAGGACGGATCAAATTCGGCCGCCTGGGATATGCCGACGCCGCGAAGGACTCCTACGCGACGTTTGCGGCCCTCAAACGTGAGGGCCAGATCCCCCGCGGCGTGCATTTCCAGGTGAGCTTGCCTTCGCCACTCGCCCCGGTCGCCGGCTTCGTGGCGCCCGATGCCCTCGCCGCGGTGGAGCCGGCCTACGAGGCCCGCTTGATGCAGGAACTGGATGAGATCGCCGCGGCGATCCCGCAGGGCGAACTTGCCGTGCAGTGGGATGCCGCCGTCGAGTTCGGAATGCTGGAGGGTGTTTGGCCGGTTGCCTTCCGGGAAGTGCGCCAGGAGGTTCTCGACCGGTTGATTCGCATCGGGAACCGGGTGCCGGCCCGGGTCGAGCTTGGATATCACCTGTGCTACGGCGACGCCGGACACCGACATTTCAAAGAGCCGGCCGACATGGCGAAGCTGGTCGACATCGCCAATGCGATCACGGCGGGTGTGCGGCGCCCGGTGCAATGGTTCTCGATGCCGGTCCCGCGTAACCGTGCCGATGACGCCTACTTCGCGCCGCTCCGCGGCCTAAAACTGCCGCCCGAGACGGAGCTCTACCTCGGCCTGGTCCATTTCACCGACAAGGCGGAAGGCACACGCCACCGGATCGAGGCGGCGCAGCGCGCCCTCGATCGACCGTTCGGCGTCGCGGCGGAATGCGGCCTGGGTCGCCGGCCGCCGGAAACGATCCCGGAGCTGCTTCGCATCCATGCCGAGGTCACGATGCCGCTGAACCAGCCGGCGACAGCCGGCTGACCCTAGACCTCGACGACGATCGGCATGATCATGGGCCGGCGGCGCATCTGGTCGTAGAGGAAGCGGCTGAGCGAGTCCCGGATCGAGTTCTTCAAGACCGACCACTCCGGGTTGCCGGGGCCAATCTTGTTAATGGTGGCCAGCACCTGCTGCCTGGCCGACTCGATCAGGGCATCCGACGTCTGCTGGTGGACAAAGCCGCGCGAGATCAGGTCCGGCCCGGATACGACCCTGCCGGTGTCCTTGTCGACCGTCACGATGACGATGAAGATCCCATCGGTGGAGAGCACCCGCCGATCGCGCAGCACAACCGAACCGACGTCACCGACACTGAGGCCGTCGACGAAGACATAACCAGCCGGCACCTTGTTGCCCATGTGCGGCATCATCCCGTCGCCCAGCTCGACCACGTTGCCGTCGTCAGTCACGATGATGTGATCCTTGGCCATGCCGACGTCCTGGGCGATCTCGGAATGCAGGGCCAGGTGGCGGAACTCGCCGTGCACCGGCATGAAGAACTTCGGCCGGACCAGGTTGAGCATCAGCTTCAGTTCCTCACGGCTGGCGTGGCCGGACGCATGGACGCGGTTTCGGGCGGAGTAGAAGACCCGCGCGCCGTGCTTGTAGCAGTTGTTGATGGTCCGCGAGACCAGCTCCTCGTTGCCGGGGATTGGTGTCGCCGAGAGGATCACGGTATCGCCCGATTTCAGCCGGACCTGCGGATGCTCCTGGGCGGCGATCCGGGTCAGGGCCGAGAGCGGCTCCCCCTGGCTGCCGCTGGAGAGGACCACGAGGTGTTCGTCCGCCTCCTTGTTGATGTCCTGGACCTTGATCAGGATGTCCTGGGGCACCTGCAGGTAGCCGAGCTCCTGGGCAATCGTCAGGTTGTTCACCATCGAGCGGCCGATCACGGCCACCTTCCGCTTGTAGCGCGCCGCCGTGTTCAGGGCCTGCTGGATGCGGTAGATGTTGGAGGCGAAGGTCGAGATGATGATGCGCCCCGGACACTGGCCGAACAGGTCGTCGAAGGCGTCGCCGATGGTGCGCTCGGACGGGGTAAAGCCGTCCCGTTCGGCGTTCGTGCTATCCGACATGAGCAGCAGGACGCCGCGGTTGCCGAAATGAGAGAGGCGGGCCATATCGGTCGGATGGCCGTCGACCGGCGTCTGGTCCATCTTGAAGTCGGCGGAATGGATCACGACCCCGACCGGCGTCTCGATCGCAAGCGCGGTTGTGTCCGGGATGCTGTGGGCCACGTGGATGAACTCCACCTTGAACGGGCCTAGCTCGATGACGTCGCCCGCCTTGATTTCCCGCAGGTCCGCCTGCTCGATCAGCTTGTGCTCGCGGAGCTTGTTCTTGATGAAGCCCAGCGTCAGCCGGCTGCCATAGATGGGGGCCGAGACCTTGGGCAGGATGTAGGGCAGGGACCCGACGTGATCCTCGTGCCCATGGGTCAGGAGGAAGGCGAGCACCTTGTCTTTGCGCTCGGCCAGGTAGGTCACGTCGGGGAGGACCAGGTCGACGCCCAGCATCTCCTCCTCCGGGAACATCAGGCCGGCGTCGATGACGATGATGTTCTCGTCGTACTCGAGCGCCATCATGTTGCGGCCGATCTCGCCCAATCCGCCGAGCGGGATGGCGCGAAGCTGGGGCCGCTTTCCCGAGCCTGACTTAGCCAAAGAGGGTCAGTTGCTCCTCCGGCTTTGGTGCCGGGGTCGCGGGCATGGCCGTAGCCCGACGGCGCTCCTCGACTCGATCGAGGTGGGCCCTGACGGCTTTGAAGTCCTGTTCGAGCGGCCCCATCAGGACGCTGTTGTAGAGGGCGGCGGCCGGGTGGTACACCGGGATGTAGGTCACGGCGTCTTTGACAATGACGCGCCCATGCAGCCGCGAGATCGAGTCGTGACCGGGCAGCAGGCGCGCCAGGGCGTGGCGGCCCAGGATCAGCACGACTTCCGGCTTGATCAAGCGGAGTTGCTGCTCGAGGTAGGGCGAGCAGGCCTGCACCTCGGCGGGCTGTGGGTCACGGTTGTTCGGGGGCCGGCACTTGAGGATGTTCGTGATGAACACATCGCCACGCGACAGCCCAATGCCCTTGAGCAGCTGGTCGAGCAGCTTGCCAGCCGCGCCCACGAAGGGCTCGCCCTGCTGGTCCTCGTTCTGGCCGGGCGCCTCCCCCACCACCATGATGCGGGCGGACTCGGGTCCCACGCCCGGCACCGCATGGGTCCTGCTGAAGCCCAGCGGACAGCGACGGCAGTCGTGGATGTCCCGGGCAAGCGTGGCCAGGTCTGCGAAATCCAAACCGCGGCCAGTATAGCCGCGACCGGAGGTCGCGGCACACTGGATTTCCGCGTGTTTAGTGGGTTCCGCCTCGACCGCCCCGATCGAATTCGCGCCGCGGCCCGCGGTCGCCACCGCCACGGTTGAAGCCCCCGCTCCCACCGCGCGGCGGGCCGCCCCGATCCCGTTCGGTTACCACCCAATCGCCGTTGGTGATGCCTTTGGCTTCCTGCAGGACCGCCTTGCGGGAGAGGTTCACCCGGCCCTGGCGATCGACCTCAGTGACTTTCACCTCGATGTCATCGCCGACGTTGACGGCGTCTTCGACCTTCTCGACGCGATCCTCGGCCAGCTGGCTGATGTGCACCAGCCCGTCCTGGTTCGGCATGATCTGGACGAAGGCCCCGAACGGCATGATCCTCACGACCTTGCCACGGTAGTTCTTGCCCACCTCGACCTCACCGGTGAGGTCTCGGATGATCTGCTCGGCCTTGGACGCGGATTCCTCGTTGACCGATCCGATCACGACCCGCCCGTCGTCTTCGATGTCGATGCTGGTCACGCCGGAGTCTTCGATGATCTTGCGGATCATCTTGCCCCCAGGGCCGATCACTTCGCGGATCTTGTCGGGATGGATCTGCACCGTGATCATGCGAGGCGCGAAGCGCGACATCGCCTGGCGCGGCTCGCGGAGCGCCTCGTTCATCTTGTTCATGATGAACATGCGGCCCTCTTTGGCCTGCTGGATCGCATTGGCCAGGACATCGATCCCGATGCCCTTGATCTTCATGTCCATTTGCATCGCGGTGACCCCGGCCGCGGTGCCCGCGACCTTGAAGTCCATGTCGCCCAGGTTGTCCTCGACACCCTGGATGTCGCTCAGGACGGCGACCTTGCCACCCTCACCGGTGATCAGGCCCATGGCAATGCCCGCGACCTGGCCCTTGATGGGGACGCCGGCGTCCATCATCGCCAGGCTCGAGCCACAGACACTCGCCATCGAGGTCGATCCGTTTGACGACAGGATTTCGGTGACCAAGCGAATGGTGTACGGAAACGCCTCTTCCGTGGGCACCACCGGCAGGAGCGCGCGCTCCGCCAGTGCGCCATGGCCGATCTCGCGGCGGCCGGGCGAGCGAAGCGGGCGGGCCTCCCCGACGCTGAACGGCGGAAAGTTGTAGTGATGCATGAAGCGCTTGAACTCCTCGAGTCCGAGGCCGTCGAGCTTCTGCTTGTCGCCGATCGACCCCAGCGTCACGATGCTGAGCGCTTGCGTCTGGCCGCGCGTGAAGAGCGCGGACCCGTGCGTCCGAGGCAGCAGCCCGACTTCGCAGGTGATCTGCCGGATCTCGGTCGTCTTGCGGCCATCCGGCCTGATCCCTTCGTTCAGGATCTTGGCCCGAACGCGCCGCTTCACCTTGGCCTCGAAGGCCTTCGAGAGGGCGGGCAGCCGATCGATGACTTTGGGTCCGAGTTCCGCCAGCGTCTCTTTCTTCAAATCGTCGAGGGCGGACTCGCGCAGGGCTTTGTTCGGATTGAAGAGGGCCTGGTCCAGTCGCTCGGCCAGGAACTGGTCGACCGCCTGGTCGATCTCGGGATCGGTGGTGGTCGGCGGGAGTGCGAGCTTGGGCTTGCCGACCTCGCGGGCGAAGGCCTCCTGCATGTCGCAGATGCGCACGATTTCGCGGTGGGCCAGGCGGAGTCCTTCGACGATCGTCTCCTCGGGGACCTCCTTGGCTCCGGCCTCAACCATGATGATCGCCTCGCGCGTGCCGGCGACCACCAGGTCGAGCCGGCTCTCCGCGAGCCGGCTGACGGAGGGATTGACCACCAGCTGGTCATCAAGGAAGCCGATCCGGACGGCCCCGATCGGACCCTGGAAGGGGATCGCCGAAATGGTGAGCGCGGTCGAGGCCCCGATGATCGCCATGATCGCGGGGTCCGCCTCCTGGTCGACCGACCAGACGGTGGCGACGACCTGGACGTCGTTGCGGAAGTCCTTGGGAAAGAGCGGCCGGATCGGCCGGTCGATCAGGCGGCTGTTGAGGATCGCCTGCTCGCTGGGGCGCCCCTCCCGTCGGATGAAGCCACCGGGGATTTTGCCCGCCGCGTAGAGCTTCTCCTCGTAGTCGCAGGTCAAGGGGAAGAAGTCGATGCCTTCCCTGGGCGCGCTGGACATCACCGCGGTGACGAGCAGCATGGTATCGCCCATGCGCACCGTGACGGCACCGGACGCCTGTTGGGCCACGCGGCCGCTTTCAATCGTCAGGGTACGCCCGGCAAGTTCGAGTTGTGTCTGATTCACGTTTCCTCCTGGGGCCGCGGAGCGCGGCAAATGAGATCGATTTGGCGAAAGGCCCCTGGCGGTTCACTTCGTAGGTGGGTTAGGGGTTGGGGATCGAAGAAAAGCAACCCTTTCTCCGTGCACCAATCTCTAACCGTGCGAGTGGGCAGCGCGCAGGGCGGTCTGTTGGCTAGGCGATCACCTCCGCAGGCCGAGTTTCGCGATGATCCCTCGGTATCGTCCGATGTCATTGCGCTGGAGGTAGTTCAGGAGGCGGCGCCGCTTCCCGACCAGCTGCAGCAGACCCCGGCGCGAGCTGTGGTCGTGCATGTTGACCTTGAGATGCTCGGTCAGGTGATTGATACGCTCGCTGAAGATCGCGATCTGGACCTCGGGCGATCCGGTGTCCGTGTCATGCAAGCGGTTCCCGTCGATCACGCTTGCTTTCGGTGATGCTGCCAGTCTGAGACCTCCTTACTGATGACCCCGCCCACGTGCCGTTGGCTAGTCGTACACGCGCGCCGAGTTCCCTCGGAGTATACCCTACGCCTGCCAATCCAGAACCTGCAGCGCCCCCGGGACGATCTCGAACACCGCCGGGGTCGTCCCCACCAACTCGCCGTCCGCCTCCACCCCGATCGGGAAGTCGGTCTCGATCTCGACCCGCCGGGCGGTGGCGAAGCGGACCTTCACCAGCCGGTCATGCGTCCCGCGGTAGAGTAGCGGCAGGCTCCGGATGCCCTCGAGACGCCCGACATCACCGATCGTGACCACCTCGAACATCCCGTCGTCCGGCCTGGCGCGCGGCGCCATGCGCATCCCGCCCCCCAGGTAGGCCCCGTTGCCGATCGCGATGGTGCGGATGCGTAACTGCTGGACCGGGCCGTCATCCAGTCGCAGGCGGACGAGCGCATTGCGATGCACCAGCAGGCTGGCAACCGCCGCGCCCAGGAAGTTCACCGTCCCGCCGAGCACAGGTGGGCCGGCCGCGGCCCGGCGGACGACCTCGGCCCCGATGCCGGCGTCGGCCGCGTTGATGAAGTAGCGGCGTCCGGTCGAGGTCCCCACCCGACCCGCATCCAGGTGGCGGTACCGACCGGCGCGCACCCAACCCGCCACCTCCTCCGGCCGCCGGGGACTCGGCACGCTGCGGACCAGGTCGGCCCCAGTGCCGACCAGCAGGGCGCCGAAGCGCGGGCCCGGCTGGTGTGGGCGCCGAAGCAGCCCGTTGACGACCTCATGGGCGGTGCCGTCTCCACCAACCGAGACCACCAATCGGTCCCCCGCCGCGGCGGCCCGGTCGGCGGCGTCGCCGCGACGCTGCGTCAGAAACACTTCGACGTCGAGTCCCGCGTCGAGGCAGCGTGCCGCGGCGCGCCGCCAGAAGCGCAGCGCACGGCCGCCCCCGGCGATGGGGTTGACGATGATGAGCGGGCTCAGGCGAGGATCCGTTTGGCGTTCTCCACGTCTCGCGCGATCTGCTGTTGCAGGGCCGGCAGCGACGCGAAGCGCTTTTCCCCGCGCAACCGCTGGACAAAGGACACGGTCAGGAGGCGGTCGTAGAGATCCCCCTCGAAGTCGAGCAGGAAGGCTTCGACGGTCAGGGTATTCCCGCCGAAGGTGGGCCGAAAGCCGAGATTGAGCGCCCCGTTGTGGAGGCTCGAGTCCACCAACACGCGGATCGCGTAGACGCCATTCGCGGGGAGCAGCTTGTTGGGCGTGATCTTCAGGTTGGCCGTTGGGTAACCGAGCAATCGGCCGCGCTCCACGCCGTGTTCGACGGTCGACCGGAAGAAGTAGTCCCGGCCCAGGAGTTGCGCCGCTGCGCGCACCTGGCCGAGGAGGATCAGGCGCCGGATGCGCGAGCTGCTGACCGGCTCGCCTCCGCGCGCCAGCGCCGGCCGGACGTCGAGGGCGAATCCGTGACGCGCGCTGAGCCGACGCAGGAACGCATGGTCCCCGCGCCGGCCACGCCCGAAGGCGAAGTCGTAGCCGACCGAGAGGCGTGTTAGCGTCATGCCCCGCATCAGCCGCTGCATGAAGGCCGCCGGGCTGATGGCCGCCACCTGGGGCGTAAACGGGATCACGACCAGGTGGGTCAGCTCGAGCTGTTCGCCGAGCCAGGTCTTTTCGTCCAGCGTCGTGAGGTTGGCCGGGCAGTGATCCGGATCGAGCACGCAGCGCGGGTGCGGTTCAAACGTCACCAGCACGCTGGCCGTGCCGGCCTTCGCGGCGCCGGCGATCAGCGGCTTGAGGACGCTGAGATGACCCCGGTGGAGACCGTCGTAGGTCCCGATGGTCGCATGGGCGGCTCCGATCAGACCTGGAGGCGGGAAGCCGAAGGTGACCTGGGTCATCGCGGAAAGACGGCTTTTGGCTGCACCCGCTGGGTGGCCTCGTCGACCACACCCCAGCCGAGCAGGATGCCCTCGCCGTCCAGCAACTGGTATCGTCCCGTGCCATTGGCCGGTGCCGTAATGGAACGGCCCTGGGTGATCGCCTCGGCCTCCGCCGCCTGCAGGTGAATCGCCGGCCAGGTCTCGAGCGGGAGGCCCAGCGGGAGCAGCCATGACGCCCAACCGTCGCCCGCCTCGCTGAGGGTCGCGGGCGAGACCGCCGCACCAAGCTGGAGTGGGCCGTAGGCGGTCCGGGTCAGCGCGGCGAGATAGGCGCCGCAGCCCAGGCGTTGCCCGAGGTCGTGGACCAGGCTGCGCACGTACATCCCCTGCCCGCAGTCGATCTCGAGCTGGGCCGTGGCGGCGGCCGGGTCGTAGTCGAGGAGGTGAATCGCATAGACCTCGACCGGACGGGCGGCGCGAACCACGGTCTCCCCGCGCCGCGCCTTGCGATAGAGCGCCTCACCGCCCTGCTTGAGCGCCGAGTGCATGGGCGGAACCTGGTCGATCCGACCGGTGAAACTCAGGAGCTCGACCATGATCTGCTGGGCCGTGATGGAGCCGGTGTCGCCGGCAGGGCTCACCGTCCCTTCCCGGTCGTAGGTATCCGAGATGTAACCGAAGGCCGCGGTTGCCCGGTAGCGCTTCGGCCAAACGTGAACGAAATCGGCCAGTCGGGTCGCGGCATTGATCAGGATCGGCAGCACGCCGTCAGCGGCGGGGTCGAGGGTCCCGCCGTGCCCGACCTTGACGACTCCAGGCAGGCGACCGATGCTCCGGACGACGGCGAACGAGGACAGGCCAAGAGGTTTGCCGACGTTCAGGATGCCGGATTCCACGTTAGCTCGGCCATCCGGCGGCGCGCTTCGGTGAGGACGCCCACCTCGGCCTCGGCCAGTGACAGTGCCAGCTCGGCGCCGGCGGCGCGATAGTGACCGCCGCCGCCGAACGTGCCGGCCAGCGCGGCGGCATCGATCTGGTCGCGACTGCGAATACTTACCTTGGTCAGGCGCGGACCCGCCTCCTTGAAGAGGATGGCGAGCTCCTGCCCGCGTAGCGTGTTGAGCTGGTCGATGGCGCTATCTGCCTGCTCGGCGGCGGCGCCGCTGGCCTCCAGGTCGACCCGGCTGATGGCACCCCAGACAAGCCGGTCGTCGAACTCGAAATGTAGCCCGCCCAGGATTCGCCCCTGCATGCGCAGAAAGGATGCCGGCCGGCTCTTGAACAGACCCCGGGCCAGCATGACCGGGTCGGCGCCGAGGGCCACCAGCTCCGCCGCGGCGCGGAGCGCGTGCCCCGAGGTGTTGTCGTGCCGGAAGCCCCCGGTGTCGGACAGGATGGTGGCGTATAGGCAGCCGGCTGCGTCGGGCGGGATCGGGATGTGCCACGCCTTGAGCAGGTCGTAGACCAGCTCACCCGTGGAGGCCGCGTCGGTGCAAACCAGGTTCAGCGTGCCGAACTGGGTATTGCTGACGTGGTGGTCGATATTGACCACGGTCGGAGCGGCCTCGATGAGCGACGTGAACTGGCCTGCTCGCGACGCGTCGCCGGCGTCGAACACGAAGACCGGTACGCCGGCCTCAACCGGGTCCCGATTGACGCGCTCGATGCCGGGCAGAAATGACCAGGCGACGGGCACCGGCGGATTGGAGACGACCGGCACGGTTTTGCCCAGCGGCTCGAGGGCCATGGCCAGGGCGAGCGCCGATCCGAGGGTGTCGCCGTCGGCGTCCTTGTGCGTCACGGCCGCGATGACCCGGGCGTCGTCGACCACCGTCCAGATGCGCGGGGCGAGGTCGGCAACCTCCGCACGCGCAGGCGCGAGGTCAGCCACCAGGCTCGGGGGGTCCTTTTTCGACTTCACGCAGGAGTTGGCTGATGCGAACGCTGTATTCGATCCCTTCGTCCAGCTGGAAGCGAAGGTCGGGGGCAAACCGCAGATTGGAAAGCCGAGCGCCCAGCTCGCGGCGGATGAAGCCGCGGGCGTGCTCGAGGGCGGCGATCGCCGCCTGGCGTCCGTCGGTCTCCCCCACCACGCTTACCTTGACGCTCGCGCTGCGCAGGTCGGGGGTGAGCTTGACCTCGGTGATGGTCGCCATCCCGATCCGCGGGTCCTTCAGGTCCCGCATGATGATGGCGCTGATCTCCTCGCGGAGCTGAGCGGCAACACGCTCGACGCGGTGACTGCCCATGGGCTTAATTGTATGGGCGGACGCCTAAACCGTTCCGGCGACGTCGACCAGATCGGCGAGCACCGCGAAGGCCGTTTGCTCGACGCCGGGGTCCTGCAGCGCCAGGGCCAGGCGGCCGGCAACGTCGGTATCGAGCTCCAGGGCCATCGAGAAGCCGTCCACCGCGAAGAAGGGATCATCCGGCCCGACCTCGACCGGTGCCCATCGCGTGCCAAAGGGTCCGATGGCGGCCAGCATGCGCAGCCGGTGGCTGCGTTGGGCGGCGTCATAGGCACGGGCCGCAGTCTCGGCCGTCACGGGCTGGCGAGCCACCTCATCGACCTTGAGATCCATGCCCATCAGCACGTTGGCGAGGATCGTCGCCTTGAGGGCCGCGTCCCACCCGTCGAGGTCGTTGCTGGGGTCACGTTCGGCGATGCCGCGCCGTTGCGCCTCGGCAAGCGCGTCCGTCCACGGCACGCCACGCGCGGCCTGGCTCAGGAGGTAATTGGTCGTGCTGTTCAACACCCCCCGGACCAACCCCACCCTCGCCGTCGGCAAGGCGGTGCGCATCAGGTTGAAAACCGGCAGGTCGCCGGCGACGGTCGCCTCGAAGCGGAGGCGTCGGCCGCGCTGCGCCGCCAGTTCCGAAAGTGCGCGGAAGCCGTGGGCGATCGGCCCCTTGTTGGCGGTAATCACATCCATGTCCGCCAGCAGCCCCTCGTGCAGCCAGCCGAGCGCCGGTTGTCCGTCACGCGGATTGACCGGCGTCAACTCGATCAGTACGTCCGCCGGCAGAGTCGCGATAGCGGGTGGCGGTCCGGTCGAGGCGAGCCCGGGGACCCCCAGGACGGCGCTGAGCTGGATCCCAGCCTCGTCCACGATCCAGCCATGCCGGCCGGTGATCACGGCGGTGACGACGGGGTTCAGGCCGTGGCGTTCGCGGAGCAACCAGGTCTTGAGCAGCAGCAGCCGGGCGAACGCTTGCCCCACGTGACCGAACCCGAGAAGAGCGAGCCGGACGTCGCGCACGGCCGGCCGCTCCCGGCTTTAGGCCTGCTTGACCTGGTACGAGTCGATGACGTCGCCTTCCTGGAAGTCCTGGTAGCCATCGATGCGGATGCCGCACTCGAGGCCGGCGGTGACTTCGCGGGCTTCGTCCTTGAAACGCTTCAGCCCAGCGATCAGGCCTTCGTGGATCACCTCGTTATTCCGCTGGAGCTTGGCCGTCGATCCGCTGGTGATCTTGCCCTCCAGCACGCGCGACCCCGCGATCACCCCGAGCTTCGGGATCTTGATCGGCGTCAGCACCTGCGCCCGGCCTTCCCAGACCTGGACGAAGGTAGGCTCGTAGAGTCCCTTGATCGCCTTCTCGATATCGTTGGTCACGTTGTAGACGACGTCGTAGTGGCGGATGTCCACCTTTTCCCGCTCGGCGGCACGCGTCGCGAGCGCATCAGCCTTGACGTTGAAGGCGATCACGAGCGCGTTGGAGACCGCTGCGAGGAGGATGTCCGACTCGGATACCGGGCCGACGCCTTCGAACACGATCTTGACCTGGACCTTCGGGTCCTGGATCTTCAAGACCGAGCCCTTCAGCGCCTCGACCGACCCGTTGCTGTCGGCCTTGATCACGAGGTTGAGGTCCTTGATCGCGCCCTGCTCGACCGCGGCCGACAGGTCAGCCAGGGTGATGCGGCGCGTCTGCGCCAGGGTGGCTACGCGGTACTGCTCAGCCCGCTGGCCGGCAATCGTCCGAGCCACCTTTTCGGTGGACACGATCTGGAAGATATCGCCGGCCGTCGGGACGTCCGGGAGCCCGGTCACCACGGCGGGCGTCGCCGGACCGGCTTCCTTCATCTTCTTGCCGTGATCGTCGAGCAGCGCGCGCACCTTGCCGAAGATGTGCCCGACCACCATGTTGTCGCCGATCCGGAGCGTGCCGCTCTGCACCAGGACCGTCGCGACCGGGCCCCGGCCCTTTTCGAGGTGGGCGTCGATGATCGTGCCCGCCGCCGACTTGGCGGGATTGGCCTTCAGATCCTGCAGATCGGCGACCAGCAGGATCATCTCGAGCAGGTCGGAGATGCCCGTCTTCTGCTTGGCCGAGACCGGGACCATGACCGTCTGCCCGCCCCAGTCCTCGGGCACGAGGCCCTGGTCTGACAGCCCCTGCTTCACGCGGTCCTGGTTGGCGCCTTCCTTGTCCACCTTGTTGATGGCGACCACGATCGGCACCTGCGCCGCCCGGGCGTGCGAGATGGCCTCGATGGTCTGCGGCATGACGCCGTCGTCCGCGGCCACCACGAGAACCGCGACGTCGGTGACCTGCGCCCCACGGGCACGCATGGCAGTGAAGGCCTCGTGACCCGGGGTGTCGAGAAACACGATGCGCCGGCCGCGCTCTTCCACGACATAGGCGCCAATGCTCTGTGTGATCCCACCGGCTTCCCCGGCAGCCACCTTGGTCTGGCGGATGGCGTCGAGCAGCGAGGTCTTGCCATGGTCGACGTGACCCATGACGGTCACGACCGGCGGACGGACCTTGAGGTTGTCTGGGTCCTCGCCGTCGAGACTGAACAGCTCAGACCGCGTCGTCAGCTTGACCTGGGTACCCTCACCCTCCCCGGTCACCTCTTCGGCGATGGCGGAATCCATCGCCATCGGCGTGGCCTGGACGCCGAAGGTATCGGCGACGATGGCGGCGGTATCGAAGTCGATCTGCTGGTTAATGTTGGCCATGATGCCGTTGCGCATCAACTCTTTGATGATGTCAACCGTCTTGACGTTGAGGTACTCTGCCAGTTCCTTGACCGAGAGGGTCGGCGGCAGCTCCACCTTGCCCTCGGCCACCCGGGTCTTGGCCTCGGCGGCAGGGCCACCAGGTGCGAACTGAGTTCGGACCGAGGCCTCCTGCTCGGGCGTCAGGACGCCCATGGCATGGCGAGGGGCATGGCGGGTGGGCTTGAGGAAGTCGAGGATTTCGCGTGCTTCGATCCCCAGGTCCCGGGCCAGCTGCTGGACTTTGATTCCGCGAGTTTGCGTGGTGGCGATAACTTAGCTCCTACCTTTCAATTCAACAGGCAATGATAACCGGAGCCCGCTCCGGTCGCACTCAACTCAGTATTCCCTCGCGAAGCCGCGTCCAATCCTCGGCCGCGAGATGAAGGTGCAGGGCGCGATCCAGCGCCCGCCGGCGCTCGCCCGACGTCCAGCAGGCGGCGTCCCGACAGAGGTAGGCCCCGCGCCCGGGCGCCCGGCCGGTATCGTCCCGCAAGATCCGACCGTCCACGGCCACCAACCGAACCAGGTCTCGCTTGGCTTTCACCTGGCGGCAGGCGACGCAACTGCGCCGCGGCGCCGGTCGGGGTCCCGCCTTAGGTTCCGTCCGCCCCGGCCTCTTCCGCACCGGGCCCATCCGGCGTGGCCTTGATATCGATGCGCCAGCCGGTCAGCTTGGCCGCCAGCCGGGCGTTCTGGCCGTCCTTGCCGATTGCCAGCGAGAGCTGATTCTCGGGAACCTGGGCGGTCGCCGTCCGGGACTCACGGTCGATCTGGACGTTGCGCACCTGCGCGGGGCTGAGCGCGTTGGCGACCAGCTGCAGGGGGTCGTCGGTCCACGGGATGATATCCACGCGTTCGGCCCCGAGCTCGCCGACGACGCTGCGGATCCGGACCCCGCGGGGACCGACACAGGCGCCGACCGGATCGATACCGTCCTGGTGGGCGGATACCGCCACCTTGGTTCGGACGCCCGGCTCGCGCGCCAGCGCCCGGATGACAACGGCCCCGGAGGCGAGCTCGGGGATTTCGAACTCGAGCAGCCGGCGAACCAGCGCCTTGTGCGCGCGCGACACGGTGACCTGGGCACCGCG
Organism: Candidatus Dormiibacterota bacterium; assembly: GCA_036732165.1. Classification (GTDB taxonomy): domain Bacteria; phylum Chloroflexota; class Dormibacteria; order CF-121; family CF-121; genus JALYYC01. The sequence continues at coordinate 35,161 of DAINCX010000016.1, forward strand.
GCTCCGCTTGCGTTCCTCGAGGAGGAGCACCTTCAGGTGCTGCCCGACCCGGATCGTCTCGTCGGGAATCTGCTCCTCCGGCGGGAGCACCCCCTCGGCTTTGCCAAGCTCCAGGTAGATGGTGTTCCCCTCCGATCGCTCGACGACCCGGTCCACGATACCGCTGACCATCTCGCCCTTGTGCTCCAGAACATCCTTGAGGACCTGGTCCTTCTCGGCATCCTTGAGCCGTTGGAAGACGACCTGCTTGCTGATCTGCGCCGCAAGCCGGGCAAAGTCCTCGGTCGGGAGGGCCACGTCGACCATGTCGTCGACCGACACCGACCCCTGTTGGCGGGCCTCCTCGAGCGAGATCTCCGTGGCGGGATCGGCGACCGTCTCCACCACCCGCCGCCGGCTGAAGATGGCGATCTGGGCCGTATCCGGGTCGACGTGGACCCGAATATTCTCGGGCGGGTTGAAGGCCCGTCGGTACGCGGTGGCCAGCGCGCTCTCCATCAAGTTGAGGAGAGACTCCTTCGAGATGCCCTTTTCCTCTTGGACCTGGTCCAGGGCCTTGACGAAATCCGAGCGCAGCATCAGAGGTCGACGGCCAGCCGGGCCGCCAGCACGTCCGCGAGGGGAATGGCGACGGTCGTGGCGGCCTTGCGATCCCGGAGTTGCAGCTCGATCGCATCGTCCGACACGGCGCTCAGCCGACCCTCGGCGACTCGCTCGCTGTCTCCGGTGCGGTAGCGGACGTTGGCGCGCTTCCCGACAAAGCGGCGATACTCGTCCAGCGTCCGAAGCGGGCGCTCGGCGCCCGGCGACGAGACCTCGAGATCGTACCCGCCCGGAAGCGGATCGGCCTGATCGAGCAGCGCGCCGAGGGATTTGCTGACACGCTCGCAATCATCGAGCGTGACCCCTTCTGGCTTGTCGATGCACACACGAAGCGTGGGACGGCCCGCGCTTCCCATGAGGCTCAGGTCATACAACTCGTAGCCCAGGTAGGTGAGCGATGGGTGGATCAGGTCGCGAACGCGCGTCAGCTGGGTCGTGCCCATCGCGGCCACTAGCAAAAGAAAAGGGGCCGCCGGCCCCCTCGCATCGAAACAATATTCACTTCGACGTCAGTATACGTGGCTACCGATCGGGATGTTCCCCTACCGTGGGTCGAGTCGTCGCCAGACGACGAGCAGCGGGCTGGCATTGAAAATCGATGAGTAGGTCCCGCTCACGATGCCGATCAGCAGCGCCAACGTGAACCCCTTGATGTTGGTGGGCGAAATCAGGAACAGCGCGACGAGGACGAAGACCACGGTCATCGAGGTGTTCACCGACCGGGCGAGCGACTGGATGATGCTCAGGTTGACGTTTTGCTCGAAGGTCAGGCGGCTGGCCTGACGGAGGTTTTCGCGAATCCGGTCGAAGATGACGATCGTGTCATGCACGGAGAAACCGATGACGGTGAGCACGGCGGTGACGAACAGGGTGTTGATCTCGCCGAGGGGAAGATTGAACACCCGGCCCAGAATCGAGTACACCCCCGTCAGCACGAAGACGTCGTGCAGCAAGGCCAGGATGGCGCAGATGGCGAACTTGTAGTTGAACCGGAAACTGAGATACGCCACGATCAGGAGCGAGGCGATCGCGATCAATCCGCCGGCCCCCAGGACCAGCTCCCTGGCGATCAGCGGACCGACGGAGGCGGTGCTGGATTTCTGATCGTTGATGCCGCCGAACTTCTTGTTGAGATCCTGCCGGATGTTCGTTTCCTGGTCGTTCGTCAGGGGCTTCGTTGTGATGAGGACGTTGTTCGGTCCCGCCTGCTGCACGGTCGCCTCCACGTTGAAGGTGTCCATCTCTCGCTGGATTGCCGAGGCCTGGACCGGCTGATTGAAGACCAGGTTCAGCTGGTTCCCGCCGGCAAAGTCGATACCTAACCGGAACCCGAAGAAGATCATGGAAAAGATTCCCGGCAGGATCACGAGGAGCGAGGCAAGGAAGTACCAGTTGCGGCGTCCGACGATGTCCATCGAGCTCCTTACGCCGCCTTCTTCGGGGCTTCGACGCCATAGAACGCGAGCCGGCGCGCCGGCCGGAGGCCGGCCAGGATCTGCAGGAACTGCTGGGTGGTGACGATGGCGGAGAACATGCTGACCCCGACGCCGATCGCGAGCGTGACCGCGAAGCCCTTGATCAGCGGCGCGCCGAAGAAGTACAGGACAAAGCAGGTGATCAGCGTCGAGATGTTGGAGTCCCGGATCGCCGGCCAGGCCCGGCTCACCCCGGATTCCATGGCGGCGCCCAGGGTCCGTCCGGCGCGCAGCTCTTCCTTGACCCGCTCAAAGATAAGCACGTTGGCGTCGACCGCCATCCCCACCGACAGGATGAAGCCGGCCAGCCCGGCCAGCGTCAGGGTCACGCCAAACAGCTTGAAGATCGCCAGGGTGATCGCGGCGTAGAGCATCAGGGCCAGGCTCGCCACCACCCCCGGGAGCCGGTAGTAGAGGAGCATGAAGAGGATGACGATGGCCAGGCCGAAGGCGCCCGCGAGCAGGCTCAGCCGCACGGTGTTCGCGCCCAGCGTGGCGCCGACCTCGGTGCTCGAGACGATGCTGATCGAACCGGGAAGGGACCCGGAGTTGAGTTGGACCGCGAGCGCCTGGGCGCTGTCCGCGGTGAAGCCACCGGTGATCTGCGCCGTCCCCCCGCAGATCTCGCTCTGGACGTTGGCATCCTCCACCAGGTTGTGGTCGATGAAGATGGCGAGCTTGTTATCCGGCGTTCCCGCCGCGTGCGTGAACCGGTCGCGGGTGAAGTTACAGAACAGCGTGGATCCCTCGTTGTTGAACGAGATCGTCACGTCGGGCAGGTTGGTCGTCGAATCGGTCGACCGGCTGGCGTTGGTGACCATGCTGCCGTCGATATGGGTCCATTCGGGCTTGTAGCCGGCATACGTGTTGGCATCGGTGGCATTCAATTGGGCAATGGTCTTGGCATCGGGCGTCCCGGGAACCCACTTCCAGATGGTGAGATACGAGGTCTTACCCAGGATCTGCTTCGCCTGCTCGAGATTGACGCCCGGCAGCTCCACGATGATCCGATCGCTTCCTTCCGGCCGTACCGTCGACTCCGCGTAGCCACTGCTGTTGACGCGGCGCTCGATGATCGCGAGCGCCGTATCCCGCGCAGCAGAGACACTCAAGCCGGAGCGCACGTTCGTGATCTGGAGCTCGAGGTGCGTCCCACCGGAAAGGTCCAGGCCTTTGTGGACGTAGATGTCCTGTTGGAACCCCAGCAAGGGAATCGACAGCTGTGGCCGGCTGTTGATCGGCCCGGTGAGCGACTGGTGGGTTGCGATCCGGTAGATGTAGGCGAAGCCGTCGATGAAAAGAGCGATGACGGCGACGCCGGCGATCAATGCCAGCAGGGCACGGTTGACGCGCATGCGAGCAAGAGTATAGGCGAGCGCCGATGAGAAACCGTTAAGCCGGGCCCCTCTCGGGCAAGGATCAGGGCAGCGGGGCGAGCTGCCATCGGGTGCGGACCTGATGGATGGTGGCAGCGAGCTGCCCGGAGCCGATGGCCGCGCGGATCTCCGTGACCAGCCGGATCAAGACGCGCAGATTGTGGATCGAGGCGAGGCGGTGGCCGAGGATCTCGCCGGCCATGAAGAGGTGGCGAAGGTAGGCCCGGCTGAAGCGCTGGCAGCTGTAGCAGTCGCAGCCCTCGTCCAGGGGGCCCGCGTCCGCCGCGAATCGCTGATTGCGCAGGTTGATCCGGCCTCCCTGGGTCAGGATCGAGCCGTTGCGGGCGATGCGGGTCGGCAGCACGCAATCGAACAGGTCGACGCCCCGCGCCATGGCCTCGATCAGGTCGCTGGGAGTGCCCACCCCCATCAGGTAGCGCGGCTTCTCCGCGGGGAGCGCCGCCGCCTGGGCCGCGACCAGCCGGTAGGTCGTCGCCATCGGCTCGCCGAGGCTTAGGCCTCCGATGCCGTAGCCGTCAAAGGGCATCGCGCCGAGCACCGCCGCGCTCTCGAGGCGGAGGGTTTCATCGAACCCGCCCTGGGCGATCCCAAAACGGAGCTGACCCGGAGCCGCCGGCGACGTCAGGCATCGCGCCGCCCATCGATGGGTGCGCTCCAACGCCGTCCGGGCTCCGCCGGGCGTCCCCGGCCACGGCGCCGGTTCGTCGAAGGCCATCGCGATGTCGGATCCGAGCTCACGCTGAATCGCCATGACCGACTCCGGGGTGAAGCGTTGCTCGCTGCCATCGAGGTGCGAGCGGAAGACCGCCACCTCGTCCGTGACCCGGACGAGGTGGTCCAGGCTGAAGACCTGGAAGCCGCCGCTGTCAGTCAGGATGGCGCCGTCCCATCCCATGAAGCGATGCAGACCGCCGAGTCGGGCGATCCGCTCCGCCCCCGGTCGCAGCGCGAGATGGTAGGTATTGCCGAGGAGCACCTGGGTACCAAGTTGACGCAGCTCGTCCGGGGTCAGCGCTTTGACGGTGGCGTTGGTGCCGACCGGCATGAAGGCCGGCGTCTCGATCGCGCCATGCGCCGTCTGCAGGCGGCCCCGCCGGCAGCCGGCCTCGGTGGCGAGCAGCTGAAAGCTCATCCCGGACTCCGGCCGGTGATCAGCATGCAGTCGCCGAAGCTGTAAAACCGGTACGCCTCGCGAACCGCCTCCTGGTAGGCGTTGAGGATGCGGGCCCGTCCGGCAAAGGCGCTCACCAGCATCAGCAGGGTGCTCCGCGGGAGGTGGAAATTCGTCAGCATCGCGTCCACGACGCGGAATCGGAAGCCGGGCAGGATCATCAGCTCGCTCCAGCCTTCCATGGCCCGGATGCCGGTGCCGTCCGCGGCGCTCTCCAGCACGCGCACGCAGGTGGTGCCCACTGCAACCACGCGGCCGCCTCCGTGCCGCGTGCGCGCGACCGCGGCGGCCGTCGCCTCGTCGACGCGAAACCATTCGCGGTGGATCTGGTGCTGGGTTGGGTCGTCGACACGAACCGGGCGAAAGGTGTCGAGCCCGACGTGCAGCGTCACGGTGGTGACCGCGATGTCGCGGCGCGCCACGCTCGACAGGAGGGCCTCGGTGAAGTGGAGCCCCGCCGTGGGGGCGGCGGCCGATCCCTCCACCCTGCTGTAGACGGTCTGGTAGCGCTCGCGATCGTCGAGCCGCTCCGTGATGTACGGTGGGGTCGGCATCTCGCCGATCCGCCGGACCTCCGCAAGCGGCTCGGCCACGCCGCCGAGCCGTACGGTCGCGGTCCCACCGGCCTTCGCCTCCACCGTGGCCGTCAGGCCGGAACCCGGAAACGTCATCCCCGCGCCCAGGGGCAACCGGCGGCCCGGCCGGACCAGGGCTTCCCAGGCATGCTCGCCATCGGCGGGCCGAAGCAGCAAGACCTCCGCCTCTCCCCCACCCTCGCGCACGCCGCGCAGCCGGGCCGGCAGCACACGCGTGTCGTTCAGCACCAGGAGATCGCCCGGATCCAGGAAACTCGCGAGTGCTCGCACCCTGGCATGGGTGAGCTGGTCGCGCGCGGGATCGAGCACCAGCATCCGGGCCGCGTCACGCTCGGGCGGGGGATGCTGGGCGATGAGCGATACGGGCAACTCGTAGTCGAAGTCCGCGGTCTTCACGGCCGGGTGGCGCGCGGCCTGCTGCCGCCGAGCCTCAAAACAATCGGGGTTGGTCGCTCAACGCCCTGACCAGGCCAAGGTGCTCGTAGGCGAGCTTGGTAGCGACCCGCCCACGTGGCGTCCGCGCCAGGAACCCCAGTTGCATGAGAAACGGCTCGTAGACGTCTTCCACGGTCTCCGGGTCTTCGGACACGGACACCGCGATCGTGTCGAGTCCGACGGGGCCCCCGTCGTATTTCTCGACGATGGTGCGCAGGATGCGCCGGTCGACCACGTCCAGGCCGAGATCGTCCACCTCCAGCATGGCCAGCGCCTCGAGCGCGATCGGTTCGTCGATCCGGCCCTGCGCCCGGACCTGAGCGAAGTCCCGGACCCGACGCAGCAGGCGGTTCGCGACCCGCGGGGTGCCGCGGGCCCGGCTCGCGATCACCCGGGCGCCGCCCGCGTCGGCGTCGACCTTGAGTAATTTGGCCGACCGCACCACGATCTCGAAGAGGTCGTCGGTGTCGTAGAAGTAGAGGGGATAGACGGCCCCAAACCGATCGCGCAGGGGCGCCGAGAGCATCCCCTGCCGGGTGGTCGCGCCGATCACGGTAAAGCGCGGCAGCTGCAGCCGGAATGTCTGGGCGCCAGCACCCTTTCCACTCACGAAGTCGAACTTGAAGTCCTCCATGGCTGGATAGAGGGACTCCTCGACCGGCCGGGCCAGGCGATGAATCTCGTCGATGAAAAAGATGTCCCGGTCTTCCAGGTTGGTCAGGATCGAGGCCAGGGCCCCCTGGTGCTCGATTGCCGGGCCCGACGTGGTCCGGATGTTGACCCCCATCTCGTTGGCCATGATGTTCGCCAGCGTGGTCTTGCCCAGGCCAGGGGGACCGGCGATCAGGATATGCTCGATCGGCTCCTCGCGGCCACGGGCCGCCGTGATCAGGATCTCCAGGTTCGCCTTGACGCCCTCCTGCCCGATGAACTCCTGCAGGCGGCGTGGGCGGAGGCTCCACTCGAATTCCTTGTCCTCGACCTTCTCGTCACCGGTCACCACCCGCTCGGTCATCCTCGATCCAGGCGCCTGAGGGCGACGGTGACCAGTTGCTCCACGGAGTGGCCACCCCCATTCCCCCGGCTGACCTTTCCGACCGCTTCCCGCGCCTCGACCGGGGCGTAGCCCAGCCCGGTGAGGACCTGGACCGCCTCGGCGGCCGCATCCCCCACCGCCGGCGCGCCCACCCTGGCCTCCTCGGGGAAGATCTCGCCGCGCAGTTTGCCCTTCAACTCGAGTACGACCCGCGCCGCGGTTTTCGGCCCGATGCCGGGCACCGAGGCGAGGAGGGCCGCGTCCTCCTGGAGCACGGCTCGTTTCAGGACCCGGAGCTCCGCCCGGCTGAGGATCGCGAGCGCCGCCTTGGGGCCGATGCCCTTGACCGACAGGAGCAGCTTGAAGAAGGTGAGCTCCTCCTGGCGGAGGAACCCGAAGAGGCCCAGGGCGTCTTCCCGCACGTAGGTATAGGTATAGAGGCGCAACCGCTCACCCGCCCTCGGCAACTCGGACAGGGTCCGGTTGCCGACCGTGACCAGGTAGCCCACGCCGTGCACGTCCAGGATGATCGAATCCTCCGCGCGCTGGGCGACGATGCCTTCGAGGCTGGCGATCATGCCGGGGCTCCGACCGGGGCCCTGCTCAGGATGGTCCGGAGCCGGCCGCTGTGATGATGGCAAATCGCAATCGCCAGCGCATCGATGGCGTCGTCCGAGCGCGGCAGTTGCCGGGTGCCGAGCAGGGACTGCACCATCTTGAGCATCTGCGCCTTGGTTGCGGCGCCGTACCCGGTGACCGAAAGCTTGACCTGGTTGGGCGTGTACTCATGGACCAGGGCGCCCGCCTCGACCGCCGAGAGCAGGGCGACGCCGCGGGCCTGCCCGACCGCCATGGCCGTCCGCACGTTTTTGCTGAAAAAGAGCTCCTCGAAGGCGGCCGCCTCCGGGTGCAGGTCGGCCAGCAGGCTCCGCATCTGTTCCGCCAGCAGGCGCAACCGTTGTGGCTCCGCGATATTGGCCGGCGTTTTGAGGGTGCCGCAGGTCACCAGCGTCAGCCGGCCGTTCTGGCGCCGGACGGCGCCGTAGCCCGTGTCGGCAAGCCCCGGATCGATGCCCAGAACGAGAAAGCCATCGCTGGATTGGCCCACGGTCAGACGTGTTCGCTGATGCGTTCCATGACGTCGGCCGGCACCTCGATGTTCGAGTACACAGACTGGACGTCGTCATGCTCTTCGAGGGCATCGAGGAGCTTCAGGACACCCGGCGCCTTGTGCTCGTCGAGAGTCACGACCTGGGAGGCATTCATCGTCACCTCCGCGGACTCGATCTTGAACCCCTTCTTCTTGAGCCCCTCCTGGACGGGCTCCAGGCGCGTCGGGTCGGTGATGACCTCGACCGTCCGGGAATCGATCCGGGCATCGGTCGCGCCCAGATCGATCGCTTCCAGGCCGACCTCATCCGGATCGTGGCCGTTCGCGTCGATCACGATCTGGCCCTGCCGGGTGAACATCCAGCTCACGCTGCCGGTCGCCCCCAGGTTGCCCCCGGCGCGGCTGAACAGGTTCCGGACCTCGCCACTGGTCCGGTTGCGGTTGTCCGTCACCGTGTCGACCATGATGGCGACCCCGTGAGGGCCGTAGCCCTCGAAACGGAGCTCCTCCATCTGGGCGCCGCCCAGCTCCCCCGTGCCCCGCTTGATGGCGCGCTGCACGTTGTCCTGGGGCATGTTGACGTTGCGCGCTTTTTCGATCGCCAGCCGGAGGCGGTAGTTGCCGTCCACGCTGCCGCCGCCTTCACGCGCGGCAATCGAGATCTCCCGGGCCATCTTGGTGAACTGCTGGCCCTTGCGCGCGTCGGTGAGGGCCTTCTTGTGCTTGATCGACGACCACTTGGAATGTCCAGACATTGCTCAGTGGTCGAGTTTAACGCACGCTCAGACGGACCACACGATGGGCGCCCCGCCGCAACAACCAGCCGTCTAAGGGGCTGACGTTGTCATCGACGGAATCGATCGTCTGCTCGTTGATCGACAGCCCGTGCTGGGCCGCAAGCCGCCGGGCTTCACTCTTGCTGCCGACCAGGCCGGCGTCCAGAAACAGCTGCGCCACCGGGCGCTCGCCCGCCGCGACCGCGACGGTCGCCGGACCGGCCGCGACAAAGGCGCCGTCCTGGCCCCGGTATTGGTCCGGCTTCGCGCCCGGGTGAAATTGCTGCACCAGCCGTTCGGCGAGCCGTCGCTTCACATCCCGGGGGTTCTCCCCCGCCTTCAGGGCTGCCTCCTCTGCCGCCACGTCGGCCGGCGACGCGTTGGTCACGAGGGCAAAGTATCGAAGGATCAGGTGGTCCGGAATGGCCAGCGCCTTTCGATAGATGACGTCAGCCGGCTCATCGATACCGATGTAGTTGTCCAGGCTCTTGCTCATCTTCTGGACCCCGTCCAGCCCTTCTAGCAACGGCATCGTCAGGATGTCCTGCGGCGGCTGGCCGAAGGCCTCCTGGAGGTCCCGGCCGACCAGCAGGTTGAAGGTCTGGTCGGTGCCCCCGAGCTCGATGTCCGACCTGACCGCCACGGAGTCATACCCCTGCAAGAGCGGGTAGAGGAGCTCATGCAGACTGACCGGCCGCCCTTCCCTGGTTCGCTTGGCGAAATCATCCCGGGCCAGCATCCGAGCGACGGTGTACTTGCTCATCAGGCCCACGACGTCCTCAAGCGTCATCTTGTCGAACCATTCGGCCTGGAAGCGCACCTCCGTTTGCGCCTCGTCCAGGATCTTCCAGGCCTGGGCCAGGTAGGTGTCGGCCGCCTCGGTCACCTGGCTGCGCGTGAGCTGGGGACGCGTGACACTCTGCCCTGAGGGGTCACCGATCCGGGCGGTGGTGTCGCCGATGATGAGCACCGCGGTGTGGCCCAGGTCTTGAAAGCGCCGCAGCTCACGCAGCGGGACCGTGTGGCCGAGGTGGATATCGGGCTTGGTCGGATCCAGGCCGAGCTTGACCCGGAGCCGGTCGCCACGATCGATGCGGGATTTCAGATGGGCCCGGTCCACGATTTCGACCGCCCCGTTTGTCAGGACATCCCAGGGCGTCGCATCGGGCGTTTGTTGTTCCTTCACTGGTTCGTCACGCGTTCCAGACGCCGAGTATATATGCGGGTGTATTCAGCCACTGTGCTGTTTCCCACGTCCGGTCGTTATAACCCCGGTGCTGTCAGAAAGGCAACGGCTCGCTCGTCGCGCGGCGATCCGTGTGCTCGGCATCGTTCGGCGAGCGCGCCGTCGCCGCGGCGGCGGGCACAAGATCCTCGTGGTCGCGCTCACGATCATCGGCACGCTCAGCCTGAGCGGCGGCGCCGAGGCGTACGACAAGTACCAGACCTACACGCGCGACCTGCCGGACCCAAGCTCCCTGAACCCCAAGGAGCTGGCCCAGGCGACCAAGATCTACGATCGCCACGGCGTCCTCCTCTACGTCAAGCACACGGAGGGCGTGGTCCGCACCGTGGTCCCCCTCTCGGCGATCTCGCCCCACCTGGTCCAGGCCACCATCGCGCTGGAGGACCGCCAGTTCTACACCCACCACGGGATCGACTTCACCCGCACCGTCGGAGCGGCGCTGGCCGACCTGACCCACCAGCGGGCCGTCCAGGGTGGGAGCACCATCACGCAGCAGCTGGTCAAGCGGATGTTCGTCGGCAGCGACACCTCGATCGAACGCAAGGTCCGCGAGGCGGTCCTCGCTCTGGAAATCGAGCGCCGCTACTCGAAGAGCGACATCATCACCCTCTACCTGAACCAGATTTTCTACGGCCACGAGGCGTACGGCATCGAGGCCGCGGCGCAGACCTACTTCTCCAAGCCCGCCAAGAGCCTCGATATCGCGGAGTCGGCGATGCTGGCGGCTATTCCCAACTCGCCCTCGCAGTTCGATCCCCTCAACCCACAGACGTCGGCGGACGCCAGGGCACGCCAGACCCTCGTCCTCAAGGACATGCTTCGAGACCACTACATCAGCAGCCGCGAGTACGCGGCAGCCGTCAAGGAGCCGCTCACCTACAAGAACGGCAGCATCCAGCGGGATGTGAAGGCGCCCTGGTTCGTGGATTACGTCCTGAACCAGCTGAGCCGCCAGTACGGGGCCGACGTGGTCCAGTCCGGCGGGCTCCAGGTCACGACAAGCCTCGATTACGGCCTGCAACAGGTCGCGGAGAAAGCCGTGAGCACCAATGTCAACCGGCCCGACCTCAAGGCGCGCAACGTCAACAACGGCGCGGCCGAGGTCATCGATCCCAATACTGGGCAGGTGCTCGCGATGGTCGGCAGCGCCAACTACTACGACCAGGGGATCGGCGGCCAGTACAACGTGATCACGGACGGCCAGGGGCGGCAGCCCGGCTCGTCCTTCAAGGTGTACGTCTATGCCACCGCGCTGTCGAACGGCATCGCGCCCTCCGCCCTGATCAACGACACCCAGGGAAAGATCGACGGGCATGCCTTCGTCGACTGGGACCACCGCAGCGAGGGGATCATCACCATCCGCCGGGCGCTCGAGGAGTCCCGGAACATCCCCGCCCTGCAACTGATGAAGCAGCTCGGCTATGACCGGGTCTTCCAGACCGCCCGCATGATGGGCTTGACCAGCGCCAATCTGACCCCCGAGCGTGGGCTCGCACAGGCCATCGGGTCCACTGAGGTCTTGCCCCTCCAGCACTTCAACGCCTATGGCGTCTTCGCCTCAGGCGGCATCTACCATGACCCAACGGTGATCCTCAAGGTGCAGGACAGCGCCGGCAAGATCCTGCAGGAATGGAAGCCCAACCCCGGCGTCCGCGTCCTTTCGCCGCAGGTCGCCTTCCTGATGAGCGACATCCTCAAGCCGGTCGGTGCCGCCCTCAACATCAAGCGGCCCTTTGCCTCGAAGACTGGGACCACTGAGAACTGGCACGACTCCTGGTTGGTCGGCTACAACCCCGATGTCGTGATCGGCACCTGGATGGGCCATACCTGCGCGGGAGGCTGCGCGGCCAATGTGAACTCCAATCTGAATGTCGTCTGGGGTGTCCAGGGCGCCGGGTTGATCTTTCGGGACATCTTCAACAGCTATGAGGCCTCGCGACCGGTCCAGGACTTTGCCGTCCCGGACGGGATGAAGAAGGTCAGCGTCTGTCGCGCCAGCGGGCTGAAGGCCACCGCGAACTGCGCCGGCCAGACCATCACCGACTGGTTCATCGCGGGCACCGCGCCCACCCGCGACGATGATTGGTATCGCCAGGTCCGCGTCTGCACCACCGATGGCCTGCTGGCCAGCCCGGACATCCCGCAGAACTTCACCACGCTCAAATCGTTCGTGGTCTACCCGCCCGGCTGGCCGGACGACTTAAAGGATAAGAACACGCCCCAACCACCGACGCAGAATTGCCAGCTGCTGACGGAAACCACGCCGCCGACGCTGACCGTCACCCAGGCGCCCCAGGCTGACGGGACCGTCCTGGTCACGGCGCAGGCCTCAGACGATGAGGCGGTCAAGGAAGTCGACGTCTACCTCGATGGGGCGACGACCCCGGTGCGTCTCACCCAGGCGCCCTACACCTTCATCGTCAATGGCGCCGCCGGGAGCAGTCATTCGCTGGTCGTCCGCGCCTACGACTACAACCCCGCGAACGCGCCGGCCTCCCAGACCCTCACCGTCCTCCTGCCCTAACCAGACCGGAGACGGACCCGCTGTCCCGGATGGCGAACCGGTAGAGGCTCTGTACGCCCCGGCTGATCCCGATTCGGCGGGTGATCACGACCTCGTCCTCCGGCACCGGCGTCCCGGCGCCGATCCCGATGAGTCCGCGGGTGAGATCCCGGCCGTTATCGGCGAGCGTCAAGCCGAAGGCCCGGCCGATCTTGCCGGGCCCGCTGAGCAGCCGGCGCTCAGGGCCGGTATCCCCGCGAGCGCGCATGCTGGCCTGGCCCGCGAGCGGCTCCAGCGCCCGCAGCAGGACCGCGCCCGCTACCCCCTCCCGGTCGGCGGTCACATTCAGACAGTGGTGCATGCCGTAGGTGAAGTAGACGTACGCCATCCCCGGCCGGCCGAACATGACCCGGTTGCGGGCCGTTGGCCCGCGGAAGGCGTGCGAGGCGGGATCGGCTTCCCCGGTATAGGCCTCGGTCTCCACGATCCGGCCGGCCAGCAGGCCCGCGGCCTGCCGCTCGAAGAGGGTCCGGCCGAGCAGGTCGCGCGCCACGATGACCGGATCTCGCGCGAAGAAACGACGTGGCAGTCGAGGAGCGGTCAGGGTCACCTCGCCGCTCAGCCTACTGAGAGGGCGGGTGGCTCGAGGGGCCTAGTGCGCCAGCAGTTGGGTGAAGTAGGAGCTGATGCTGCTTGGCAGCACCATCGAGAAGATGAGGCTGGTGATCGGTTCAAGGCTGTAGAAATGCGGAGCCAGGAAGGAGCCACTGAACTGATCGCGGGCCGTCAGGAAGGCCGGCGGCGCGCCGTAGCCCGCGGGCAAGGAAGTGGTGACCAGGCCGATGCCAATGATCAGGATGACCGTCACCTCGAACGCCCCCAGCACGCCACCCGCCAGCACCCCGGTGAGCCGGTCGAAGACCGGCGCGACGATGGTGTCGAGGTGCCGCTGGTACACGGCGCCGAGGATCTCGAACAGAATCACCGCGAAAGTCACCACCAGCGTGTAGGTGACGACGTGGGCCCAGATCGCCGACGTGATGCCAAAGGAATTCGCGATGTACCCCGAGGTGTTGGCGCTCGTGAGGGTGGCGGCGCCCAGGCCGGCGAACAAGCCGGCGAAGGCGACGACGCGGCGGAGCAGGCCAAACGCCCAGCCCAGCAGCATGTTGCCCAGTAACAGCAGGATGATGACCAGGTCAAGGGTGTTCATCAGGCACGCACCTCCGCGTCAAATTCCCGCTTGAGGCCGTCGATGATTCGCTGGTGCACGGCCGACACTTCCTCGCTCGTCAGCGTGCGGTCGTCCGCCTGGTATTGCAGCCGAAACGAGAGGCTACGGGCGCCGGGCTGCAGCTGCGGTCCCTGGTATTCACTCAGCATGGAAATCTCCCGCAACGTGTAACCACCAAGCTCTCGGATAACTTGCAGGACGGCGCTCCCGGCGATCTTGCCAAAAATCACGACCGTAAGGTCGCGGCGCACCCCCGGGAAACGGGGTAGCGATCGGGCCTGCGGGGTCCGCAGCCCGCCTGCCGTCAAATGGTCAAACAGGACCTCGGCCACGGCCGCTCGGCCGGGCAAGCCCAGCCGCACCAGCACCTCGGGGTGGACCTCGCCGACAATGCCAATCGATGTCCCCTGGTCAAGGACCTCGCCGGTACGTCCCGGATGGAAGCCCGCGTACCGCCCCGGGTTGAGGCCGGGAACCTCGGCCTGTCTGAAATCGGTCGCCAGGATCGCGAAACGATCGCGCACGGTCGCGAGCGTCGCCTGGAGGTAGCGCAGCTCCGCCACCACCGCCTCGGCTCCGCCGGCCGGGACGTGGGCGGCGAGGGCTAGCACCTGCGGCTCCTCGACGGTGTTCGGGGCCACGGTCCAGAAGACCGTGCCGAGCTCGAACAGCCGGGCGCCGGGTTGGTCCTGTCGAGCGTTGAGGGCGAGGGCCTCCAACAGCCCTGGCAACAGGCTGCGGCGCAGTCCATCCCGGTTCTCGGCCATCGGGTTCTTGATGCGGACCAGGGCGGGCGGCGCGGCCGGCAGCGCAATCTCGAGCGTGCCGGCGGCGCTGACCATGCTGCTGGTCACCGACTCGTCCAGCTCGCGGCCGATCAGCACTTCGCGGGCGGTCTCGTCGGCATCCCGGCGCTGGTACAGGTCGCGCACCGGCGTCCGGGATCCGGGCAACGTGCTCGGGACCCGGTCGTAGCCATAGATGCGACCAACCTCTTCGACCAGGTCCTCAGGAATCGAGCAGTCCAGGCGGAAGTCCGGGGGCTGTGCGCGCAGCCGGTCGCCGCTGCGCTCGACCGTGAACTGGAGGCGCTCGAGGATGTCCCGGGCCTCCGCGAGCTCCACCCTGACGCCGAGCACTCGCTCGAGACGATCCGCATCGACCTCGATCGTGATTGGTTTGAGGGGATCGGGATAGACATCGGTGGAGCGGGTCGCGGTTCCACCCGCCAGCTCCGCCACCAGCGCCGCCGCCCGGTCGACCGCCGGCAGGCTGAGCGCGGGGCTCAACCCCTTTTCGAATCGCGATGAGGCCTCGGTGCGAAGCCCAAGCATCCGCGCCGTTCGCCGGATCGACCGGGCGTCCCAGGTCGCGGCCTCGAGAAAGATCTCGGTCGTCCCGGGCTGGACCGCGCTCTCGGCGCCGCCAATGATGCCGGCGATCCCCCGGGCGCGCCTGGTGTCGGCCACGACCATGTCCGCGGTCGTCAGCCGGCGCGTCTTGCCGTCGAGGCAGGCCAGTTCCTCCCCGGCCTGCGCCCGCCGGACCACGATCCGGCCGTCCTCGAGTCGTTGGTAGTCGAAGGCGTGCATCGGTTGACCGGTCTCGAGCATCACGTAGTTGGTGATGTCGACGATATTGCTGATCGGCCGGACGCCGGCGGCCCGGAGCCGGGCCTGCATCCAGGCCGGGGACGGCGCGACGGTCACCCCGGTGATCAGGCGCCCGGCGAATCGCCGGCAACCGTCGGCGGCCTCGATTCGCACCAGGCCCGGCGCATCCGCGGTCGGGGCCGTCGCGACTTTCGGCTCCTTGAGCGGCAGGCTGAAGATCGCGGCAACCTCCCTGGCGATACCGAGGTGGCAAAGAAGATCCGGGCGGTTCGACTTGACCTCGAGCTCGAGGATGGCATCGGGCGGGTACAGCCGCCGGACGTCGTCGCCGGGGGCGGCGCCCGGGCCGAGGATCATGATCCCGGTCGCATCCTCGCCGAGGCCGAGTTCGATCGCGGAGCAGAGCATGCCGGCCGAGGGGACGCCCAGGAAGGTCTTCATCTCGATCCGTCGGGTCCCCAGCCGCGACCCGGGCGTCGCATAGGGCACGCGGTCACCGACCGCGATGTTCGCGGCGCCGGTGACGATATCGGTGCTCGCTCCCCCGGTCGTGATCGATGCAATCTGGTTCCTCGACGATCCCGGGAGCGGCCGGAGACCCCGGACCTCGGCGACCACGACACCTTCGAAGTCGGCCTCCTGCGGGACGATCCGCTCGACCTCGCTGCCGGCGAGCGTCAGGCGCTCTGCCAGCGTGGGCACCTCGACCGGGATGTCCACGTAGTCCTTGAGCCAGTTGAGGGAAATCAGCATGGCATTAGAACTGCTTGAGGAAGCGCACGTCGTTGTCGAGGAACTGGCGGAGGTCGGTCACGTTGTACTTGAGCATCGCCAACCGGTCGAGGCCGGCTCCGAAGGCGAAGCCGGAGTAGTGTTCCGGGTCAATCCCCCCGTTACGCAGGACCTGCGGATGCACCATGCCGGCGCCCAGGATCTCCAGCCAGCCCCCCTTGCAGCTGCGGCAACCTCGACCGCCGCAGAGTCCACACGACACCGCGGCGCCAATGCTCGGTTCGGTGAAGGGGAAATGATCACCAATGATCCGGATGCGCCGATCGGGACCGAAGAGCGAGCGGGCAAAATACTCGATCGTGCCCTTCAAATCGGAGAGCCGAATATCGTGGTCGACGACGAGACCTTCGAATTGATTGAACTGGGATCCGTGCGAGGGGTCCGTCGCATCACGCCGGTAGACTGCCCCCGGCGCGATGATGCGGATCGGCGGCTGGTGGCTCTGCATGTAGCGGATCTGGACTGGTGAGGTGTGGGTCCGAAGCAGCAGCGCGTCAGCGTCGACGTAGAAGCTGTCCATCGTGTCCCGAGCCGGGTGCTCCGCGGGGATGTTGAGCGCTTCGAAATTGTGGAACTCATCTTCCACCTGGGGCCCGAGCGCCACTTCGTAGCCCAGCCGGGAAAAGATGGCCTTCACCTCACGCAGGATGAGTGTCAGGGGATGCAGATGACCGCGGCGAACCGGGTTGGGAGTAAAGGTCATATCGACCCACTCGGTATCGCCCAGGGCGACCTGGCGTTGAGCTTCCAGGCCGCTCAGGCGCTCGCCGATCCAGCCTGCAATGTCTTCTTTGAGCTGGTTGGCCTGGGCGCCGGCCGCGGAGCGCTCCGACGCCGGCAGGCTGCCAAGCTGCCGCAGGACCGCGGTGAGCTCGCCCTTCTTTCCGAGCAGGGCCACGCGTAAGCCCTCGAGCGCTTTCGCGTCGGACGCCGCCTGCACGCGCTCCGAGGCACTCGCGCGGAGTCGCTCGAGATCGCCGACCATCCCGTCCGCCATTCCGCTCAACCTCCAGGCGCGCCGGATCCGTCAGTCAGGGAGAGGCCGGCGATCGGGAGGCGAGGGCTGAGTGGCGCTAGCTCAGCTCGTGCCGGCCCCGGGCCGGCTCGGTAAAGGCGAACTTCGATCGGTGGTGCATCGGGCGCGTCAATGTTAACCCTTCGCCGATGGGCGGGCGATGTCGATCAGCTCGCTGAACGATGCGGCATCCCGAACCGCCAGCTCCGCCAGCATCTTCCGGTTGATGTTCACGCCCGCCGTCTTCAACCCGTGCATGAACTGGTTGTAGGGCAGGCCCTGGCTGCGGCTTGCCGCGTTGATCCGGGCGATCCAGAGCTTCCGCATATCGCGTTTCCGAGCGCGCCGGTCGCGATAGGCGTACTCGAGGGCATGCAGCACGGCCTCGTTGGCCGGCCGAAAGAGGGTCCGGTGGGTCATGCGAAAGCCCTTGGCAAGGGCCAGGATCTTCTTGTGGCGGCGGTGGGCGGCGACGCCCCGCTTTACGCGCGGCATCTCACTTACCCTCCAGGTAGGGGGCGATCCGGCGCAGCCGGCGGGCGTCCTTGCCGGTCAGCACCAGTAACTTGCTGTACTGCCGCTTGCGCCGAGCGCTCTTATGGCCGAGAAGGTGGCTTTTCTGGGCGTGCGGGCGAACGACCTTGCCGGTCTTGGTGATCCGGAAGCGTTTCGCCGACGCGCGGTGAGTGCGAATCTTGGGCATCGATAGACTCCTTTAGGTCTTTGGCGCGGGAGCGGCCGCGGGGGCGGGGGCGGCCGCGGCGGCGGCCGGCGCCAGGATCATGATCATGTTCTTTCCTTCGAGAAGCGGCGTCCGCTCCACCGTACTGATGGTCTTCAGCTCGAGCGCCATCCGGTCCAGCAGCTTCTTGCCGATGTCCTGGTGGACCATCTCCCGGCCGCGGAACATGATGGTCAGCTTGACCTTGTCACCTTCCTCGAGGAAGGACTTGACGGCATGGAACTTCGTCTGGAAGTCATGCTCCCCGATCTTGGGCCGAAGTTTCATCTCCTTGACCTTGATGACATTGTGTTTGCGGCGACCATCCTTGTCTTTCTTTAAGCTCTCGAATTTGAATTT
>DAINCX010000017.1:0-27655 GCA_036732165.1 Candidatus Dormiibacterota bacterium
AGGTTGAAGGTCTGCTTGATGGCCGGGTAGTCATCGAGGAGGGCCGGCATCTTGTAGTAGTCCTTGGCACAGCGCAGGCGCACCCAGGGGAGGAGAAAGGTGTTGGTCAGGTCGTCCTTGTAATACGGCTGGTGCATGTGCCAGACGAAGGCCACATGCAGGGGTCGCGCCACGGGGCGAAATTCTACAGGGCCGTGTTCTGGGGGTTAACCCGCCAGGCGCGCGCGCTCGGGTGCTGAGGCCTGGTACACGTAGCGCAGACGGGGCGAGTATTCGATCGTGATGCGGTCACCCGGACTGAGGCGGTCGAAGGCGGCACGGTTGACGCGAAACGACTCGGCCCACAGGCCCTTCGCCATTCCCCCGCGGTCACCGGCCTGGATCGCGATGCGATAGCCCCGCCCGAACATGCCGACATCCCGACGCATCCCGACCACCATCCCGGCCATCGACGAGCGGCGAGCGGCCAGGTCCAGCGCCGCCCGGACGAGCACGGTGAGCCCGAGCGGCAAGAGCACGCTGGAGACCGCCACCGTGAAGATCATGAGTGACGTCAGCAGTGACCCGACCGGCTCGGTCACCGAGGCCGCCAGCCGTGGTGCGACGGCGCCGATCGCGGCCGCGCTCAAGATCACCGAGGCGAAGCCACCCAGAGCCGCGAGGCGTGGGGGCTCGCCACGGCTGATTGACCAGAGGTGCCATCTGACGCGGGGCCGCATCGGCCGCCCATCGGGCCCAACCGCGATCAGGAGGTGGCCCCACGGGAGCGAGCCGCCGGCCAACCGCAACAGCAAGAGGGACCCCAGTGCCACGGCGACCAGGGAAAGGTCGATGACGGCAGGCATGGAAGGCACCCCAGGGATATAACCGGGGTCACCGGGTGACCTTGCAGCGGCCGAATACAAAGCGTATTCGGATCCATGACGAAACGGGTACTAGCGGCTGTTAGCGGCCGGCCCTCGTATACTGCCGGACTTTGTCCCGCAGCTTGGGCAGGGGATCCGTCTTCAAGAAGTACTCGTCACAGCCGGCCTTCCTGGCATCCTCCGGGGTGGCCATCCCGGCCGTGTAGACGATTACCTTGGTTCCCGAAGAAAGCTTGCTTTCCCGGATCTTGCGGCACAGCTGGAGGCCGTCGAGTCCTGGCATTTGGATATCGGCAACCACCACCGAGGGCCCATTCTCGACAATCAGCAGCCAGGCTTCGTCGCCGTCCTGGGCCTCGATCACCTCATGGCCGTCGAGCTCCAGGAGCGTCCGGAGCATGATCCGGACGTCGCGGTCGTCGTCGGCGACAAGCACCGGGGGTTCGTCGTTCGACGGCATGGGGGCAGGCACCCCAGCTTCACGGAGTCCCCTCCTCCAGACCATTCCGCAACGAATTCTATGACGGGTGAGTATCAGCGGCAAGGGCCCCGTGTATCCCCATTTTCCGCGGGTGACGGTGTCGGTTACTTGAAAACCGCGGCGGGTCCTTTCCCGGACTCAGGCGTACTCATCCATCGCCCGAAGGAAGTTCACGTAGACCCGTTGCTGCTCGCGCAGGATACCGAGCGGTCCCAGCTCCCACCACTCGTCGGGGGTGAAATAGGCGGAGACCTCGGCCTGGCTGCCGGACTTCGAGAACCACTGGATCAGGTGCAGGTTGTCCGACTGCAGGAGCCACATGGCGATGTCCAGCAGGTGCGGGTGCCCGGTCAGCCTCGCCTTGTTGTAGATGTGGTGCATCAGCCGGAAAATGCCCTGCTGCGCCTCGTTGCCGAGGAAGAAATCCATGCCGCCGTCGCCCGCCCACGTGCAGCCATACTCCGGCAGTGGCATGTCGTGCGCCGCGGGAAATGCCGCGATTGCCTCAGACGGCGTCAGGTATTGCATGCCGTGCCGCGCGAAATCGGCATGCAGGGCGTGCATGAAGGGGAAGATGCCGGAGTCCGACCGGTGATGTTCGCCAAAGGTCTCGTAGTCCCAGGCGAGAAAGGTGACATCGCCCATCGATTGCCGGATCCAGTTCGCGTAGGTGTCGGCCATCAGCGGCCAGCCGTTCCAGTCGCGATTACTGAACCGGTAGCCGACGTCATCACTGAGCTGGAAATGCCGCGTGAAAAGCCGCATCTCCTCGCCCGGGTATCGGTAGAGGTGGCTCGGCTCCCGCCAGCCCATGACCCATGGCCGCCCGTCCATGACCGCACCCTTGAAGCCGCTCTTCTGCAACTGGAAATAGACATCGTTCGACATGAACATCTCGGTCGTGTCGGTCACGTTGATCGTCTTCTGGAACGTCTCCTCGAGCTGCCGTTTGCCCCATTGCATCCGCTCGGCGAAGGCCGCGATATCCAGATAGAAGATGAAGGAGTGATAGGGCTCGACGGCGACGAGCTCCACATTCTCGTGACTGACCAGCTTCTGGAATTTCGCCAGCACGTCCGGTCCAAAGCGGCGCATCTGCAGGAGCAACGAGACCGAGAACCCGAGCGAGATCTTCATCCCGCCTTCCACCAGGGTCTGGAACATCTCGGTCGCTGGCCGGTAGCAGTAGGTGGCCACCTTGTCGAAGTAGTGCCGATCCATCGCCTCGTCGAAGATCAGCGCATCCATCTTCTCGGGCGCGGTTCCACGCGGGATCATCTGGGCGGGCAGGCGGACGCGACGCGGCTGGTGCGCGACCATGTAGATGACCAGCGAATTCGGCACGGCGATAGTCTCTCAAAACGCGCCGACCATATGCTGGGGTCGTGTCCTACCTCGTCCTCGCCTGCGACTACGACGGCACGCTCGCGACCGACGGCGTGGTCGGGGAACCGACCCGGCAGGCCCTCGTGCGCTGGCGCGCTTCGGGCCGCCATCTCGTCCTGGTCACCGGTCGCCAGTTGGCCGACCTGAAGGCGATCTTTCCAGCGGCCTGGACGCTCTTCGAATGGATCGTTGCCGAGAATGGTCCGGTGGTGTTTCAGCCGGCGTCGGGCGACAAACGCCTCCTCGCGCCCTCCCCACCGGCGGCCTTCATCACGGAGCTGCGGCGGCGGCAGGTCGTTCCCCTTTCGCTCGGTGACGTCGTCGTGGCCACCACGCGGGAAAACGCGGACGAGGTGCTGGCCGCCATCCAGGACCTGGGCCTCGAGCTCGAAGTCATCTTCAACAAGGCCTCGGTGATGGTTCTCCCGACCGGGATCAGCAAGGCCACGGGGTTGACCGCGGTGCTCCGCGCGATGTCCATGGCGCCGGCTGAGGTCGCGGGGATCGGCGACGCCGAGAACGACGAGGCACTGATCGGCCTGTGCGGGCTCGGTGTGGCGGTCGCCAACGCGGTGCCCGAGCTGAAGGCCCAGGCCACCCGAGTGACGGATGCGGAGGCGGGTGGAGGCGTCGTCGAACTGATTGACGCGATCCTGGCCTCCGATCCGGCCCTCGAAGCCCGGCCATGAGTGCCGTTCCCGCGATGCGCCATCGGCCGGCCGCCACGCCGCGGCGCTCCGGGTACCTCCTCGTCCTCATCGCCACCCTCTGCTACGCGATCGGCGGCAACGTGGTCAAGGTCTTGTTTCGGACCGGCGCCACCCCGTTCGCCCTCGCGCAGCTGCGGATCGGGTTCGCCTTCGCCTGGCTCCTCCTCTTCATCCTGCTGTTCCGGCGTTCAGGACTGCGCGTCCCACGGCGCGAGATCCCCCACCTGTTGATCTTCGGCTGGGTGGCGCTGGCAGGGGTCCAGCTCACCTACTACCTGGCGATCTCGAGGATCAATATCGCGGTTGCCGTTTTTACCCAGTTCAGCGCCATAGTCGGAGTCGCGGCCTGGGAGCGCTTTCGACGGCAGCAGGCGGTGTCCGGACGGGTCTGGCTGGCCGTGCTGCTGGTGCTCGGCGGGGCTTTCCTGATGGTCGGCGCCTACCGGCCCGCCCTGCTTCGCCTGAATCTCGCCGGCGTCGGCCTCTCGCTGCTCGCCGCCGTATTCTTTGCCGCCTTCCTCCTCCGCGCCTCCACCCTGGTGACGCGGGTCGACCGATTCTCCGTGCTCCTCTACGGGTTTGGGGCGGCCACCGTGATGTGGGCGCTGATCGACCTGGTGGCGCGACCCGTGCTCCCCACACGCCCCGATGTGTGGGTCACGATGGCCGCGATCGGCCTGTTCGCCACGCTCCTGCCGTTTGCGCTCGAGGTCACGGCGCTCCGCTGGCTCCGCCCGTCGCTGGTCGGCATCGTGGCCGCGGCCGAGCCGGTGTTCGCCGGCCTGATCGCCTTCCTCTTCCTGAAGGACAGCCTGGAACCGCTCCAGGTCCTCGGGGCCGCCGTCGTCTGCGCCGGGATCGTCCTGGCCCAGGCGGACGACGGGGCCTAACCGCTGGTCAGTCCCTGCTTGATCGCCACGAACTCCAGGCGACGCAGCAGGATGTCGATGACACGCTGCCAGGTGTAGGCGCGCGCCGTGCGCTGGGCCGCGATCCGGAGGTTGCGTGCGTTCTCCGGATGCTCCGCCAGATTCATGACATAGGCCACGATCTCCGAGGCCTCATCGGTTTCGATGACGATGGCGTTGGTGAACGCCTCCGCATACTCTTCGCCGGTCGCGCCCACGAAGGCCACGCCCCCCGAGGCCATCGCCTCCAGGCCGACCAGGCCGAACGGCTCATGGCCGCTGTTCGCGAGAGTGGCCGTCGCCGAAGCATAGATGGCCGGCAGCAGGTCATCGGGCAGAAAGGCGGTCAGGTTCCAGATGTCTGCGTCCGCGTTCTCCTTCAGCAGTCGCGCCAGGCCGGCGACGTCGTCGACCCGCGTCGACAGGTCGGCTACCCGAAGGCGCTGCTGGCCGGCGTATTCCAGCACCTCCCCGCCGAAGGGCTCCATGCCACCACGCATCAGCATCTTCGCGGGGGTGCCACGCTCCTTCAACCGGGCGACGGCCGCGATGGCCTGGTGCCACCGCTTGTCCGGGCTGAACCGCCCGATCTTGAAGAGGAACGCCGTGGCGTTGACCGCCGTCCGCAGGGTCCGCACCTGCACCTGGCTCACCTTGGAGATCATCGATCCGGGGATGCCATTCGGAACCACGATCGGGTTGACGCCCCAGCGCCACATGATGTGCTTCATGTAGCGGCTGACCGTCATCAGGGTCGTCGTAAAGCCGAGCATGCCCCAGTTGATCCGGTGAAACGAGAAATGGTTGTTGGCGTTCCACAGGAGCAGGCAGCGCTCG
Source organism: Candidatus Dormiibacterota bacterium (assembly GCA_036732165.1). Taxonomy (GTDB): domain Bacteria; phylum Chloroflexota; class Dormibacteria; order CF-121; family CF-121; genus JALYYC01. Next base: position 5,189 of record DAINCX010000017.1, read on the forward strand.
CGCAGGCCGGCAAAATAGAGCGCGTCCGAGATCAGGGTCATGGCGTGCGCGAGGTGCCACTCTTCCCCGATGACCACCACCTGGTTGCCACGCTCGACCGCAGGCCTGATGTAGTCCTTGAGCAGGGCGTCGGGCAGGCTGCGGTTCAGGTCCGCAACCTTGTCGTCCTCGCCGCTGTAGACCCCGAGGGGATAGAAGCGGCTGATCCACTGGCTCCAGCGGTGCAAGGTCAGGCGTCCATCCAGCAGCGCCTCGTGCGCCGGCAGGTTGGGATCGCCCACGAAAAACAGGTGGGTTTCATAGCCCCGTTCGGCGAGTGCGCGCGACAATTCCTTGACCCGAACGCCAAGGCCGCCTGCCTGGGAATAGACGTCGGGCCCTTCGAACGAGAGGATGATGAAGACCGTCTGCCCGGGTTCGAGCATCAGCGGGCGTCCTGGGTCAGTCGGAGCGCGTGCTGGTGGGCGTCGGCCGACAACGACGCGAGCAGGGTGGTGCGCGAGTCGAGGCGGCAGGAAACGCCGTCCAGGGGCTCGCCCTCAAAGGTGGTGGCGATGCCGCCGCATTCCCGAAGGATCAGTAACGGTCCGGCCAGGTCAAAGGCTCGCACCGGCGCCGGCGTCACCTGCAGCGTGATGCCGCCGGTCGCGGTGTGACAGAGGTTCAGGGCGGCGGAACCCAGTTGCCGGGTCTTCTCCGCCTGTGCCAGGATCGCGCCACATCGACCGCGCGGCTCAACCCCGGTCGGCGCGTCGAGCTGCACCACGGCGAAGGTGCGTCCATCGAACGGGCTCGCGTCGGGGCGGAGCGGCTGCCCATTTCGGAAGGCCCCACCGCCGGCTTCGGCATAGAACTCGTCACCGGTGACGAGGTTCAGGACGTACCCGAGCCGCACGTCGGGGAGGCGCTCACCATCGCTGACCGCGAGCACCACGGCATAGTACGGGAGCCCCTGCTTGGCGTTAAAGCTTCCGTCGAGCGGATCCACGAGAACCAATGGCGACCCACCAAAGCCCCGCTCGCCGAGCTCCTCCGACACCAGCTGGAATCGCGCGCCGCTGCGATAGGCTTGCTCCAGGTGGCGTACCGCGATCTCCTCGGCCAGCTGGTCCATATAGATGGTGCCGTCGCCGCCGGCCCCCTGTCCCGTCACGGCGCGGCCCCGCGCCGTGCCGGCCAGCGGATGCACGGCGGCACGGATCTCCACCCCGATGGCGCGGAAGACGGGAAGCCAGGATGTTGAGATCAATCAGTCAGGCGTCTCGCAGGCCGCCGAGTCGGTATGGTACCGGAAGCGCGGCGGGCCGGCTGGTGCGCTCCGCGCCGCTCCGACCGTGGCTGACCCTACTCGGGCTATCTCTGCTGGTCAAGGCCCTGGTCGTGACCGTGACGCTGGTCGAGTTCGGCGCCAGCCCCGACCCGCTGACCGCGCTCGGGCGCGCCTGGGACCAGTGGGACGCCCAGCACTACCTGTACCTCAGCACCCACGGCTACGCCGCGACCGGGGACGCTCGCAACCTGATCGCGTTCTTTCCCCTCTACCCGGCGGTCGTCGGCACCGTCGCGGCCATCGGCCTGCCGGTCCGGCTCGCCGCGCTCCTGATCAGTAACCTCGCCGGGATCGCCGCCACGATTCTGCTGTTCGAAGTCGTTCGGCTGGATGGCGACGAGCGCGTGGCGTGGCGCGCCGCCGCCCTCTTCACGGTTTTCCCCACCGCCTACTTCCTCCTGGTCGGCTACACGGAGGCGCTCTTTTGCGCCCTGGCGTTCGGCGCCGTGCTCGCGGCTCGTCGCCGGCAGTGGCTGCCGGCCGGGGCGCTCGGCGGCCTGGCGGCCGCGACCAGGCTTACCGGGCTCGCGTTGCTCCCCCTCCTGCTCCTGGAGATCTACGCCCACCGGCGTTCGGTGAAGCACGCCTGGCAGGCCGCGGCCGCGCCGCTGCTTGTCGCGGGCGGCTTTCTGCTCTACCTCGCGACCAACTGGCTGGTCCTGAAGGATCCTTTCGCCTTCGTCGCGGTGCAGCGGGTGCACTGGTCGCACCGGCTGGCGCCACCGTGGACCGGCTTCACCGAGGCCGTGCACAGCCTGTTCTGGCGGGTGCCGTGGGAACGGCTGACGGTGGGCGCCGGCGAGATCCTCGGAGGGATCAGCGCCTACGCCGTCACCGTCTTGAGCTGGATCCGCCTTGAGCCCGCCGACGCCGCCTACGCCGCCGCACTCACCGTGATGGTCACCTTCCTTCCCTTCTGGCTCAGCATCCCCCGTTACCTGCTCAGCCTCTACCCGCTCTTCTGGTTGGCTGGCCGCGTGCGGAACCGCTGGATCCAGGGAATCGCCGTGGCGCTGTCGTTTACCGGCCTCATCACCTTCAGCCTCGCCTTCTCGCGCGGCTACTGGGCGTTCTAAAAGATGTGGGACAGGACCGTGCTGATCACCACGTACACCACGTAGCCCAGCAGAATCTGGCCGAAGCCGAGCGCGACGTGCAGATGCATGACGCCCTGCAAGACGGCGAAGGAGAGGCCGAAGAGCAACGCGTTCAGAATCACGACAAACAGTCCCAACGTCAGGATCGTCACCGGCAACGTCAGGATCAGGAGCACGGGCCGGACGATGGCATTGATCAGCGCCAGGATGAGCGCCATCACAATCGCGGCTCCCAGGATGCTGCCCTGGAGACGCCAGAGGAAGTAAAAGACGAAGAGGAGAGCCACCACGTGGATCAAGAATCGGGTCAGCACGTGGTCAATTCTAGGCTGGCGGGACGCGAAACACGATGTAGTTCGGCGTGCGGAGCACCACCCCAAAGCGGGCATTGAAGTAGGTGAGGTTCGCATGCCAGGTCGCGAGCTCGTCGGGGCCCACGACGACATAGTCGGCGTGGTACCGATGGAGGAGGTCGACCGCGGCGGCGCCACCCAGGTAGATCTGGGCGATGTCCGCCTCCCGCTGCTGGTAGTTGATGCCGTAACTCCATAGCCAGCCTGGATAGCTCATCAGGACCGAGCGGCCGGCCAGGTCGGCGACCGGATTGTTGGGCCGTTCCCCGGTCACGAAGATCGACCGGGGCGGCGTGGCGCTGCGAATGGCGGCCGCGAGGTGCACCTCTTCGGCGCTGAACCAGACGTAACTGGGCCCCTGCGGCGGGAGGAACTGCAACATGGACAGCACCCCCGATGCGGTCAGCGTCAGCCAGATGACGCAGGCGCCAACGGCCCCGAGCGGACCCGCGCGCCAGAATCGGACCAGCACCGCGCCGACGGCCACCGCGCATCCCAGGTACCAGAAAACGAGCACCTTGGTGTTGTCCCAGTCCCATGGTTGGAACTTCACGAGGTTGCCGGCCAGGAACACGAGCACAAAGGGGGCGAGCAGGAGCCGGGCCCGCCCACGCAACGCGAGCGGACTCAGCAGCGCCGCCAGCAGCAGGGGCCAGAACAGCCCCGTATTCTTCAGCCAGAACCACGCCGGGAAGTCCTTGCCGGACAGCCAGCCGATCAGGAGTTGGGGGTACTGGTGCTCGGGGGGCGCGCCGGGATCGCCGGGGACCGCCATCAGCAGGCGCGGCACGGCGAGCACGGCCATCGCGAAAAAGAACCCGAGCCAGGCCGGCCGCGGAAACAGGATCGCCCAGCCCAGGGTCACGATCCCCAATGCCACCAGGCTGTGGACGTGGAAGAGCGGGAGCAACCCGGCCAATCCGCCCGCGGTCAGGAAGGCGACCGGTGTGCTCTTCACGGACCAGTGTCGCCAGGATCGCCGGATCTCCGCCAGGGTCTGCCGCCATTGCCCCATCGGCGTCGCCTGCACGGCCGGGGTGAGCAGCAGCAGGACGGTGACGAAGATCGCCGCGCCGAAGACGAAGGACCGCTGGGGGAGGTAGTAGGAGAGGATCGGGTTGTACCACTGGATGTTCACCGGCGGGTCGAAGCGGTCATACGTCCGGGGGATGTGGGCCAGCGCGTTCAGCAGGCCGAGCCGCGCGGCGTCCCCGAAGAAGAACCAGAAGCCGAGTCCCCCGCCAAGCAGCGTCAGGGTGACGGCGATCATGCCGGCGGCTGCCGATCCGGTCAGCCGGCGGGCCCAGAGGATCAGGCCGGTGAGCGCGAGGAGTGTCATCGCCCAACTGGGCCAGATCAAGGCGGCCGGGATGCTCCAACCGCCCGCGATCAGGAGGGCGCTGGCAAAATCGGGCGCGAACGGGTAGCGAAAGGGCGTCCCCGAAAAGATCGGGTTCTGCGGCGGGAGATTGTGGCCGTAGACGAACGCGGTCGCGTAGCTGGCGTGAAACGACCAGTCGGACCAGGTGTTGTTGTACTGCGCCAGCCATCCGTCTGGCGTGACCTGGATCGCGCGAATGAAGAGATACCCGAGCACGACGCCGAGCCCGGCCACCGTGGCCAGCAAGCCCCATTCGATTTTGGACCCGAGGTCGCGGCGCAGCCGGGGCGTATGCCTGTGGAGAAGGGCCAATCCACCGCCAAGCGCCAGCAGCGTGAGGATCAGGATCAGGGGCAGCGCGAGTCCGATGACGAGCGCCAGCAGGTAGCCCGCAACCGTCACCAGGACGATGCCCAGGACCAGCCCGATCACGAGCCGCTCGCCGATGAAGAGCCACGGCGGCCCGCCCGAGGCGAGACCGGCACCGAGGACAAGGGTGGCGAGGACGAGGCCTAGCCCGGCGAGTTCCAGTAGCAAAGGCACCAGTTGGGCAGGGGCTTGGTGAAGACGAACCACACGTGGCTGTTGAGCGCGTCCGAGGTCAACGGCAACCCGGTCCAGAGCGGATAGAAGTAGAGGAAGAAGCCGACCACCATCACGAGGTAGGCGTAGGCTGGCACCGCCCCGCTCATGCGGAGAGCGATCCCCGGCATCGACCCGCGGAGGGAGGCGATGTAGGTCAACCCCAGCGCCAGCGCCAGGAACATGAACGGAAGGCCGCCGAGCATGTGATACAGAAAGAGGCCACGCGGCACCTTGGCGAAGGGGAGCCAGGCCGCAACGAACGCGACCAGGATGAAAATCGTGGTCCACAGCCGGTCGTCCACGCGGCCGGGCGGCTCATCCTCGAGGCCGGCGTCGGACTGAGGCTGTGCCGCCCTCGCCCGGGCGATCAACGCCGGAAGCCCAACCGCCAGGCCGACGATCGCCACCGTCCCACCCCACCAGGTGAGGGGATTGCCCAGGTTGAAGATCTCGGCGACCAGCGCGCTGCCGGTCGCCTGGTCGACGCCGAGGCTTTGGCCCTGGTAGTAGTAGACGACCGGCCGGAAATCCAGAGGCCAGGACCACCAGGGGCTGTAAAAGATGTGATCGGCCTTGAGGTTGATGTGGTACAGCCAGGTCTGGCGGTGCCACTCGGCGAGATCCGTCCAGGCCCGCCCCAGGTCGAGGTGGAAGGGCGCAAAGCCCAGGGGCGGCTGCGGCAGGTTCGTGATCCCATGAATGATCGTCAGGTAGCGGATGAAACTGAGCGTGTAGACGATCCCCGGCAGAAAGGCGAGGCTCAGGATGACGACCGCCGCGGTTCGGCGATCGTAGCGAGTCCACCGAAGGATGGCCCGGCCGGCCAGCAGGACGACGATGGTGCCGTAGGCGGCCAGCGCCGTCCATTTCGAACCGAGCGCCAGCCCAAGCACCAGCGCGGTGAGCACGATCGTCAGCCGTTGTCGCCAGGCCGTATCGGCGCGCAGGTGCGCCTGGAAAAGCAGGTAGGCCGCGACGGCGAAGGTGATCGGAATGATGTCGATGACCGCCGTCCGCGACTCCACGAAGGTCATCCCATCAAAGGCGGTCAGCACGCCCGCCGCGATCGCGAACAGGCGCACCGCGAGGAGCTGGCGGGCCAGCAGGTACATGAGCGGGACGAGTGCGGACCCGAAGAGCACGGGCATGACACGCCAGCCGAAGGAGTTGAAGCCGAACAGCTTGATGCCGAGGGCGATGATGAGCTTGGCCAGCGGCGGCTCGGGGTCGAAATAGTCCTTGCCCAGCAGGTCGTTGTGCGCGTCGTTCGCGAAGTAGAGCTCATCGAAGACGAAGGGCGAGTTGGGCGCGATGTCGTTCGGTTTGCCCAGGCCGGGTAGCTTCGGGTCCTGGTAGGAGTGGCCGACGCCCCAGGCGCTGATCGGAAGGCCCACTCCTGGATGGGTGAAGACATCGAGAAAGATCGGACTGCCGAAACGCAGGATGGCGGCCACCACCGTCAGGGCCAGCAGCCAGTAGAGGTCGACACGGTCGATCCGCCACCAGGGCGCGTGCGGACGGGTGGTCGCCGCCATCAGGCCGAGTGCAGCCGGCCCTTCATCTCCGCGATGAAGGCGTCGACATCCGCCAGGGGAATCACGATGTCCGGCCCGGCGACGAGCCTTGGGCCCAGGCGCTTCTCCGCTTCGGCCAGCACCTCAGGCTGGCGACGATCGAGCCGAAGGTACGCCGCCGGTTCTTTGGCCAGGCGCCGAACGAACCGATTCACGAATCGCCGCCGTTCCGCCGGCTGGAATGCCACGTCGAGCGCCTGGCGGCGGACCCTGGAGAGCGCCGTGTACGGGACGGCCATCTGACGGAAGACGTATCGAATGCGCAGACCGTCCGGCGCGATGTCGACGTAGGAGACGAGGCGCAGCAAATAGAGTCCCAGGACGACCACGCCATCCACCACCAGGACGGGGATTACGGAGGCGATCTCCTCATGCCGGATGATCTTGAAGATCGTGAGCCCGACGAGGATGATGAGGAAGCCGCCATAGAACCACTTCCCATCCTCCCAGCGCTGGATCGAGTAGCGGATTTGAAACCGTCGGACCGGGGCATCGGTCATCGAGCGGCGCGCACTGTGCCGGTTCGTTCCATCAGGTACTCCGCGCCTTCGAAGTAGGTGTCGAGGTTCGGCTGTTCCTGCAGCCACTGCCAGTATTCCCGGGCCATCACCTCGAGACCCGACTGCGCCTCCCAGCCGGTCGCCTTGATCCGGCTCACGTCGGGCACGACATGCCGAGGGTCCCCCACGCGGTACCGTCCGGGGGTGTCCGGGACCATGTCCCGTTCCGCGACGCGCAGCAACGTGCGCGCCAGGTCCATCACGGTGTGAGCCCGTCCGCTGGCCACGTTGTAGACGCCGGACGGGAGGCCCTCCAGCGCGGCCAGGTTCGCCCGTGCCACGTCGTCCACGTCGATGAAATCGCGCAGCTGGTTCCCGTCTTCGAGCAGCAGTGGGGGCTGGGCGTGCGCCAGCCGGAGCGCGAAGATGCGCAACGCACCGTAGTAGGCGTTCTGAAATGGCTGGGCCCGACCCTGAACGGCGCCGTACCGAAGGATCACCCACTGGATGTCGTGTCGCTCCCCCAGCAACTTCACGAGTTCTTCCTGGGCCAGCTTGCTCAAGCCGTAGGCGCTGGTCGGGCGAACGGTGGACTCGTCCGTGACCGTGGGGGCGATGGCGCCTCCGCAGACGGGGCAGGGCGGTTCCCAGATCCCTCGCTCGAGCGCTTCCGGCCGCCGGGGCGCCGGGTAGACGTCCCCATCCTTGCCGCAACGGTATTTCCCTTCGCCGTAGACCGCCATCGTGGACCCGAGCACCACGCGCCGGACCGAGGTGCTGCCCTCCAGGAGCAGCTCGAAGAGGATGGCCGTCCCGACGGCGTTGACGTGGAACAACTTGCTGAACGAAGGCAGATAGTCGTGGTGGTCGGCGAGGTGGAGCACCAGCTCGTTTTCCTTCAGCGCCTTCACCCAATCCTCGCGCTTGCGGATGTCCCCCTGGATCAGCTCGAGCCCAGCGGGGAGGGACGGCGGACCATCGTGGACCGGCGGCGACAGGTTGTCGAGGATGCTCACCTGGTGCCCGTGCTTGAGCAGGAGCTGGCCCGTTCGTTGCCCGATGAATCCGGCCCCGCCGGTGATCAGCACCTTCATTGCCCCGGACTATACCCGCCCCAGATCCGTGACAGCGCCGTTACACCCTCTTCACGAGTCCTTAACCAAGCCGAAGCTATCGTGAGCCCCGCTTCCCCTTCCTTGAAGGCCGAGACCCCAATCTCGGCCTTTCTTTTTGCCCGGGCCACTACAGGTGAGCCAGACGCAGGGCCTGCTGGCACTCGCAACCGGGCAACTCAGGAATCGCGGGGATCAGGGCGGTCAGCAGGTCGCGTACCCGGCTGATGTTCGACTCGAGAACGTGGACGACGTCCTGTGCCTGTACCGCCCGGACCTCCGGGATCCCCTCCACCCCGACGTCGTAATCGGTCACGAGCGAGAGACCGAGATAGCACATCTCCAGCTCCCGAGCCAGGATGACCTCCGGATACTGGGTCATCCCGACCACATCCCAGCCCATCCGGGCGAACCACCGGCTCTCGGCTCGGGTCGAGAAGCGTGGGCCCTGGACCACGACGATCGTGCCCCTGTCGCGATGGGCGATGCCGCGCTCCGCGGCTGTTCGGGCGGCAAGGCCGCGCAGCTCCGGGCAGTAGGGGTCGGCGGCGCTGATGTGGACGACCTGCGGGCCTGGATAGAAGGTGTCGGCCCGGGCCCGTGTCCGGTCGACGAACTGGTCGCAGATCACGAGGTCGCCGGGATGGAGGTCCGGCCGCAAGCTGCCAACGGCTGAAGGCCCGATGAGGCGGCGTACCCCGAGCTGGCGCATGCCGTGGACGTTGGCCCGGTAATTAACCGCGTGGGCCGGGACCGTGTGGCCCACGCCGTGCCGCGGGAGGAACGCGATGCGCCGCCCACCCACCGTGGCGATGGCAAAGGGTCCGCTCGGGGGGCCGTAAGGCGTTTCGACGGCGACGGACTCCGCATCCGCGAGCCACCGGTAAAAGCCTGATCCGCCGAAGACGCCAATCTCTGCCCTGGGCGCGGTCACACCAGGACGTGTCCACGAGCCGAGACCTGCTCCGCGTAGCGTGCGAGGTCTCGGATTCGCGGATGGCGGGAACAGACGGGACACTCCGGATCTCGCGAAAATTCGACCGTCCGGTTCTCGGCCCGGAGCGCGTCGTGTTGAAAGATCCGCCCCCGAAGCGGCTCGCCGGCACCGAGCAGAATCTTGATGGCCTCTTCGGCCTGGACGCTGCCGACCACGCCGGTGACCGCACCCAGGATCCCAGCCTCCTCGCAGCTGGGGACGACGCCCGGATCCGGTGGCTCCCGGAACAGGCAGCGCAGGCACGGCCCTCCGGGCAGGACGGTTAGCACCTGGCCGCCCCACTGCAGCGCGGCGCCATGGACCAGGGGGGTGTCCAAGAGAATGGCCGCATCATTCAGCAGGAACTTGGTCTCGAAGGCGTCGGTCCCGTCGACGAGCAGGTCGTACCGCGGCACCAACCGGCCGGCGTTCGAGGGTCGGAAATTCTCCACGATTGCATCGAGCTGGACTGATGGATCGAGCGCGCGCAGCCGATCACGGGCGGCCTCGACCTTGGGCCGGCCCTGATCGCTGTCTTGATAGAGGATCTGCCGGTTGAGGTTGGGGAGTTCGACCCGCTGGTCGTCGAGCAGTCCGATGCGGCCGACGCCAGCCGCCGCGAGGTAGAGCGCGACGGGCGAGCCGAGCGCGCCCAATCCCACGATCAGGACCGAGGCATCCTGGAGCCGGCGCTGCCCCGCCGCGCCGACCTCGGGCAGAATCCGTTGCCGATGATGACGGCTGTCCGTCATCGGGCGGCCGATCCGACGAACGCCTCGTAGTCCACCAGCGCCCGGATCCTCGGGTGGTCCCCGCACAGCGGGCAGGCCGGGTTGCGACGGTAGCGCACCTCGCGAAAGGTCATGGCCATGGCATCGTGCAGGAGGACGCGGTTGACCAGCAGCTCGCCGCTGCCCGTGATCACCTTGAGCGTTTCCGCCGCCTGGACCGTGCCGATGACGCCCGGCAGGGCCGCGAAGACCCCCACCTGGCGCGCCTCTTCGATGGCCCCGGGCGGTGGCGGTTCGGGGTAGAGGCACCGGTAGCAGCCGCGACCGGGAAGGAAGACGGTCACCTGGCCCTCGATGCGAAAGATGCTGCCGTGGACGAGGGGCTTGCCCAGCAGGTACGCCGCGTCGCTGAGCAGGTAGCGCGCTTGAAAGGAGTCGGTGCCGTCGACGACGACGTCGTAGCGCGAGAGCACGGACATGGCATTCGCTTCACTCACGAACACCGGCTCCGTTTCGATGCGCACCTCAGGGTTGAGCGCGCCGAGCGCGCGAGCGGCCTCTTCGACTTTCAGCCGTCCCACCCCAGCGGTGGTGTGCGCGATCTGGCGCTGCAGGTTGGAGAGGCGGACACGGTCGTGGTCAGCCAGGCCGATCGTCCCGACGCCGGCCGCGGCGAGGTACAGGGCAACCGGCGAGCCCAGCGCCCCGACCCCGACGACCAGGGCTCGCGCGGTCTTCAGCTTCCGCTGTCCCGCCTCACCGATCTCGGCCAGCGAGAGATGGCGGGCGTATCGCTCGAGCTCCTCGTCGTTGAGGCGATCGACCGTCATCGGGCGGCGGCCCGGCCCGGCGCCGGTTTGAAAATGCCGTGAAACACGGCTGGCTCGACGGCGCGGAGCTTGACGCAATCGGCCAGGGTGTGTGCGGCGAAGACGGCTTTGGCGGCGTGCTCCGCTTTCTCCGTCACGGAGGCGAGGACCCGGCCGTCGCCATCGGCGCGCGCGTCGAGCCTGGTGTCGCGCGGCCCGCCCTCCAGGCAGGCAATCACTTCGTCCAACCGGATGTCTTCGGGCGCGCGCGCCAGCTGGTGGCCCCCGCGTGGACCGCGCACCGAGTCGATCAAACCGGCGCGCCGTAATGTCATCAAGACCTGGTCGAGGAATGGCCCCGGGATCCGCTGCCGTCGAGCGATCTCCCCGCTCTGCAATGCCCCCCGACCGGCATTGGCCGCGAGTTCGACGATGGCGCGCACGCCGTATTCGGTCTTCATCGAGAACCGCATCCGCACGGTGGGAGCCCCTAGATGTTGAGTGACGCGGTCAAGTATACGGCTAGACGCTGGCGATGTGCAGCGCGAAGGCCAGGAAGAGCGCACCCAGGACGATCAAGGGCACGGTCGTCGTCATCAAGCTCAAGCTGCGGAAGCCGATCGCCCGTCGCTCCGCCACTGATGACCGAACCCGGCCGCGAATGACCATGCCTTCCACCCCGAGCAGGAGTGAGGAGCCTCCGAGACCGAGGGCAACCATGACGATCGCCCAGAAGGTCGATGGCGTGCCTTCCTGGTGGGAGAACCCGTTGAAGCTGGCGGCGAGGACGCCAACCAGCGCGACCAGGACACCGAGCGGCACCAGCGAGAGGTTGATGCCCCGCATGATGCGCCCAGGCTCGGTCCGCCGCGAAAATTGCCAGGCCGAGCTGAGCACAAAGGCCATGTAGGCGACGATGACGACATAAAAGAAGAGCGGCGTCAGGATGTCGGCAAACGTTATCGCGGCCAGCGTCACCTCACCAATGTAGCTGAGCCCGAGCGGGCCGTCAGCGACGGGGATCCGGGTCGGGCGCCGCCTCCTAGGTCAGAATTCGATAAACGTTGTTGAGAACGGCGAAGGTCGTGATCCAGGCGGCGATCAGGTAAGCGTTCCAGATGCTGTTCCGCTTGCGGCCGAAGACCAGGAGGAGTCCGACCAGCCCCGCCACGAGGCTCAGCTTGATGGCGTAGACGGCGTACTCGCTGTACCGGGCGATGATCCACGCCGCCGCGCCGTTCAACTCCTGCCTGCCGCCGCTCAGCCCGATGTGGGTGGTGGTCACGTCGAGCAGCTGGGCGGTGCAAAACCCGATCAGGATCAGGGCTTTTTTCCCGAACGGGACTTCGTCCTTTTTAGTGCTGGTAATCGGTGCGACCGCGGCCTCTGCCCTGACCCCAATCATGGCATTTACCCTACAACGGCGGTATCAGAAAAGCAATAGCCTCATTGGGCCTTTCTGTATATCGTCCCCGTCCTCGCATAGTGGTCTGCCCGGATTATATGGGCCATTTCACTATCCGTCCAGAGGCAGTTTTCCACAGCGGGCGAGGGTCCGGTCAGGCGGCTTTCTTTTCGGGTCCGAGGATCTCGCGCCGGCGGCGCACCAGGTACGGGATCGCCAGCAACAAGCCGCCGACGGCGACGAAGCCGGCCGCGATGCGCCCGTAGAACATGTACTGGGCCATCGGATCAAGGGCCGGATCATATTCGGTGTGCGCCTGCATCTTGAACGCCACCGCACCCACCGCTCCACCCAGCGACCAGATCAGCACTGTTGACGAGACGTTGTTCCAGCGCTCGTCCTCGGTGACGGCCGGCAGGCTGGCGCAGGGCCACGCGCCGGCAAGGTGGACGTCGATCGGCGGACGCGCCTGGGCCGATTTTGGCTGGGCCGCGAAGCGGATCGGCTTCGGGGGCTTGGACTGATCGAAGAAATAGATGTCCTGGCCGGTCTTGTTCGTCAGGACGAGATCACAGCCGCCCGGGGCGCCCTGGATCGTGAGCCCGGGCGTATTCGGAATGAGCTTGTCGATCACGGTGCGAAATGGCGGATCGTCGGCGGATGCCGTGAGCGGGAACAGCAGCATCGCCAGGAAGGGCATACAGGCGATCGCCATCCGTTTCACGAGGCTATAACGAACGACCGGCCCCTGGCTGGCACCAGCGAGCGCACCGCCGGCCCGGCTTTAGACTGTCCACATGCCGTACGAGTTCATTTTGACCGAGGTCGACGGACCGATCGGGGTGGTGACGATCAATCGCCCAGGCGTCCTCAATGCCCTCAACAACCGGGCCGTCGAGGAGATCGGCGAGGCGCTGAGCGCCTTCGACCGGGATGAGGCCATCCGCTGCCTGATCCTCACCGGGAATGACCGGGCGTTTGCCGCCGGCGCCGACATTGGCCAGATGGCGGAGGCGGGGGCGGTGGACATCCTGCGCGACGACGATCCCGCCCGCTGGGCACGGCTTCGAAGCCTGCACAAACCCCTGATCGCGGCGGTCAGCGGCTACGCGCTGGGTGGCGGCTGCGAACTGGCCCTGATGTGCGACATGATCGTTGCCGCTGAAAGCGCGCAGTTCGGGCAGCCGGAGGTCAAGATCGGCATCATTCCTGGGGCGGGTGGCACCCAGCGATGGGCTCGCGCCGTTGGGAAGGCACGCGCCATGGAGGTCGTGCTTACCGGCGAGCCGGTGAGCGCCGTGGAGGCCGAACGTCTCGGTCTCGTCAACCGGGTGGTGCCCGACGGGGCCCACCTCGACGAGGCCAAGCGGCTCGGACGCCTGATCGCAGCCCGCCCACCGCTTGCCGTGCGGCTGGCCAAGGAGGCCGTCAACCAATCGGCCGAAATGGGACTCACCGCGGGCCTCGACCTGGAACGGAAACTCTTTTACCTCCTGTTCGCCTCGACGGACAAGAAGGAAGGCATGCGGGCCTTTCTCGAAAAGCGCCCGGGCCACTTCACCGGGCGATGAGCGACGTCCTGCTCAGCGAGAAAGCCGGGCCGGTCCTGACCCTCACCCTGAACCGCCCCGATGCCCTGAACGCCCTCGACCAGGAGTCGACCCGATCCCTTCGAAAAGCCTTCGAGGCCGCCGCCCACGATTCCGCGGTGAGTAGCGTGATCTTGACCGGAGCCGGGCGGGCGTTCTGCTCGGGTGCGGACCTGCATGAGGTCAACGCCGGCGGCCAGGCGGGCGACTCGCTTCTCGGCGATCACCTCCGGCGAAATTACTCGCCGCTGATCCGGGCAATCCGGTCCTGCCCAAAGCCGGTCATCGCCGCCATCAACGGCACGGCTGCCGGCGCCGGCCTGAGCCTTGCCCTGGCCTGTGACATCCGGCTGGCCGCCGCGAACGCGCAGCTGATCGTGGTCTTCGTCCGGGTCGGGCTTGTCCCCGACGCGGGCAGTCTCTTCTTTCTCACGCGGACCTTCGGGCTGAGCAAGGCAACCGAGATGGCCATGACGGGGGAGCCGATGGGGGTCGACGAAGCCCTCCGCCTCGGGGCAATCAGGGCCGTTGTCCCGGCCGAGCACCTGCTGCCGACCGCCTCGGAGCTCGCCTTGCGCCTGGCGGAGGGGCCGTCCAAAACCTACGGGCTCATCAAACGAGGGCTCGAGCGAGCCATGGACCTGGACCTCGAACAAACGCTCGAGCTCGAGGCCCACCTCCAGACCCTCGCCGCGAGGACCGCCGACCACCGGGAGGCGGTCGCGGCCTTCCTGCAGAAGCGAAAGCCTCGCTTTAACAAAGCGTCGGGCTGAGCCGGCCCGGCACAAAAGAAAAGAGCGGCGCCCCTAGGCGCCGCTCTCTCTTAAGTCAAATGTTGCCATGGGCACCACCTCCCAAATCTTACCCGCAGATTCTATCAGGATCCCAGCCGGGACCGGTCCTCGCGCAGGGCGCGGGCGATGGAGATCTGGTGGACTCCCGGCACGGTGCGGAGCTCTCGGATGAGATCTCTGGTGGTACAGGATCCCGGCATCTCCAATTCCATATCGACACGGTCGTCGCCGGCCTGGGTTTCCAGAAAGTGGATCGACTGCGGGATCGCGCCGATCTTGCGAAGGACGGCCGTCACCTGGTCGACGGCGCCCTCCGAGCGGGGCAGCATCATCGAGATGCTGGCCTCCTCCGGCCGCTTGAAGATCCGTCGCTCGATCGGCTTCAGCACCATCAGGACGGCGAGCACGAGGAGGGTGGTGAAAAAGGCCTCGAAATACTGGGCGGTCGCCGCCGCCATGCCGATCGCGGCCGTCGCCCAGATGGTCGCCGCGGTGGTGAGTCCGCGAACGAGATCTTTGCGCAGGAAGATGGTCCCCGCCCCCAGGAACCCGATGCCGGTCACGATCTGGGCGGCCACCCGCGACGGGTCGGTGTGCTCGAAGCCATACGCGCTCAGCAAGGTGAACAGGCAGGAGCCCAGCGCGACCATGGTGACCGTTCGCAGTCCGGCCGCCCGCTCCTGTCGCTCCCGCTCCAGCCCGATGGCGCCGCCGAGGACGAGCGCCGCCAGCAGGCGGACCGTCAGGTCGAGCGCGTTCGGCACGGCGCTATGGTAACGCCGGCCGCGGCGAAAGGTTAAGCGGCGGTAAACAGGTCGCTCGAGAAGGCGTCTGCGTCGGGGTCGACCGCCGGCCCCAGCCGTTCCGCAAAAACCGCTTCCTCGATGCCGTAGAGCGCATCCATCAATTTCGGGATGGCGACCTTGACCTTGACGTTGGCCAGGTAATCAACGATGGCCGGCGTCGGGGCCACCAGGCGCGCGATCTCGTCCAGGCGCGGTTCGTAGGCGATCGGGACGCGCTTCATCCCCTTGAGGTTCAGCTCCTCCAGCTCCTGGAGGAGCTGGTCGATCAAGTGAACCGGGCGCCGAATCCGGTCTTCCCGCGCCTTGAGCTCGCGCTGGCGACGCTCCGCTTCCCGGATATGGGCGTTAGTCTGTGCGAGTAATCCTGTCATCGGCATGCCCTCTTTAGTGACACCAACGGCGAATGCTTGCATACACCGACCCAAACCCGCCGCCGCCGCCCTTTATTCCCCTTAAACTTCCGGTGGTATGGCGCTGCTTCGCGTCGACGCGCTCGGGATCTCGTACGGGGCCACGGATGTCCTGACCGACCTGACCTTCCAGGTCGAGCCACGGCAACGCGTGGGGATCGTCGGTGCCAACGGCAGCGGGAAGTCCAGTGTCTTGAAGGTGATCTCGGGTGAGCTCCTGCCGACCCGTGGCTCGATCAGCCTGGCGCCCAGGGCACGGGCCGCCTATCTCGCCCAGGAACTGGAGGCCGGTCCGCATGAAAGTGTCTACGCGGATGCGCTACACAGCCGCCCCGACATCATTCGACTCCGGGACCGCCTCGAGGAGCTCCAGGGGGTAATGACGGCTCCCGCCGGTGCCGACATGGCGGCGCTGCTCGAGGAATACGGGGATGTCCAGCACGAGTACGAACGGCTCGACGGCTACGCCTATGAAAGCCGCGTGGCCGAGGTCCTCTACGGGGTCGGCCTGACGGAGGCCGACCAGGCACTGCCGCCCAACGCGCTGAGCGGCGGCCAGCGGCGACGGCTCGCCCTCGCCCGCCTGTTGCTGCAGGACGCCGATCTCCTTCTCCTCGACGAACCCACGAATCACCTCGACCTGGAGGCGATCGAGTGGCTGGAGGGGTTCCTCCGGCTCTCCCACGCCGGGATGCTGATCGTGTCGCACGACCGGCGCTTTCTCGAGCACACGGCCGACGACATCATCGAGTTCCAGGCGGGAGCCGGCGAGTGGTACCCGGGCAACTACCGCCAGTACGTCCGCCTCCGGCGGGAGCGTCGCGCGCTCCGGCAAAAGGAATACGAGGCGCAGCGGGCCTACATCGCCCGCACCGAGGAGTTCATCCGTCGCTACAAAGCGGGACAGCGCGCCCGCGAGGCGCGGGGACGCCAGACCAAGCTCGACCGGCTGGCGCGGGTGGCGCCCCCTGCCGATGACAAGCAGATCAAGATCCGCCTGAAGGCATCGACCACCAGCGACCTCATCTACCAGAGCGAGGGGTTGCGAATCGGGTACGGCGGAACGGAGTTGTTGAAAGTACCGGCCTTTACCATCTCGGCCCAGGAGCGGGTCGCCATCATGGGCGCCAACGGGTCCGGGAAGACGAGCCTGTTGAAGGTCCTCCTGGGCGAGCTTCGACCGATCGAAGGCCGGGTCAAGATGGGCCCTCGGGTCACCACCCGGTACTACGACCAGCACCTGGCCGACCTTGACCCCGACAAGACCGTGCTCAAGGAGTTGCAGGACGCCTTCGGCTTACCTGAAGAGACGCTTCGCACCTTCCTGGGCCGGCTGCTCTTCAGCGGCGACGATGCCTTCAAATCGATCAGGTCCCTGAGCGGAGGCGAGAAGAGCCGGGTCGCCCTGGCCAAACTGATGCTCGACGACGCCGGCCTGCTCCTGCTCGACGAACCCACCAACCACCTGGATATCCCGGCCCAGGAGATGCTCGAGGAGGCCTTGCTCGACTTCGCCGGGACGATCGTCTTCGTGTCCCATGACCGGTACTTCATCGACGCGATCGCGACCCGGCTGTGGAGCATCGAAGGCGGCCTGGTGACGACGCACCTCGGCAACTACACGGATTTCGAGCGGCGACGCCAGCGCGCGGGACTGCGGCCACCGGTCGCCGAGGCCGCTCCTGCGGCGCCTCGAGGTGGGCGCTCGCCGAAGGCCGCCGCCCAGCCGCGGTCCACCGCGGGCGACGTCGAGGACCAGATCGCGGAAGTGGAAACCGAGCTTCGGCACATCGAGGAGCGACTCGCGGATCATGAGACCTACGACGATCCGACGAAGGTCGCCGAGCTGTCGCGAGCGCATCAGGAGGCCTCGGAGCGACTGCGTAACCTCTACGACGCATGGGAACACGCGGCCGGAGAGCCGGCAGAGGCCTGAAACAAGCGCCGCTGCTGGCCGGCGAGGTGGGAACCCGGGAGCCACCCTTCCTCGTGCCGGCGACCGGCATCCTCTATGCGGCGGCCCTTGGCGTGGCCGCGATCGCGATCGACCGCCTGGCCGGGCAGGTGGCCGGCCCCTGGTTCGAGGTGCTTGGCGGGGCGGTCGTCGTGGCCGCCCTGGCGACGACCTGGCTGCTGCTCCGGACCGGCTGGCGTCGATACCGCGAAGGGCTCCGGCGGCGCGCCCTCTTCTGGGGCGTCAGCGGGCTCGCTACCATCCTGCTGGGCCTGCTCGCGGTGTATGCGCTGATCCAGTCGGCCTCCTTTGCCTCGGTCATCAGCGGCGCGGACGTCCACCTGACGCGGCCTGTCTTACAGTCGCTGCCGCGCCCGGCGGGCGCCACGCTGATCAGTGAGCAGCCGGGACTCGCCGATACCGAGAGCATTTCTGATGACTTCAGCATCAGCGACCTGTCCAGGGTGATCCCCTTCTATGAGACCACCCTGCCAAAGTCGGGCTGGGTCGAGGACCCGTCGACCGTGGGCATGTCGGTTGCCCGATTCTCGAAGGACCCCTACGTCATCAGCGTGGCGCCCGACCAGTTGAAAGGAGCGGGCAACTTCACCGTCACCGTGGACCGCGTCAATCCCAACCTGCTTGGGTCGCCGTCCCCCTCGCCGTCTCCCTAGGCAACCCCGGGCCGAGCCAAGGCGCCCTTCAGGCGTCGGGCGAGCGCCCGGTCAGGCCCAGCAGGCGATCCAGCAGGGGGGCGGTGGCGGACACCGGCACCGCCGCCGGAAAGACCCCGATCTTCCGCCACTCTTCCGCATGGGGGCTGATCTCGTCCCAGATCCCCTGCACCAGCTCCGGCGGAAGCGAGGGGTCGACGCCGATCACCCGCGCGATGTCGTGCGCCCGCAGCCCCCGAAACATGTTCGCTTGCCAGAAATAGCCTCGAGTCGGAAAGTCGCCGAAGGAGCAGTGCACCGTCCGGTCCAGTTCGGTGACGGCGCGTGCGGCCGCGCAGGCCCTCTCGACGATCGCCGAAAACCGCCCGACTTCATCGTCGCCGAGGAGATCCCCCTTGTAGGCGTCCTTGCCGACCTCCTCCATCGTCTTGCCGGCCAGCATGTCCGGCACCCAGGCGTCGTCGTAGGCGTGGTAGTTCACGATCTCCCGGAGCGTCGGGATGTGACCCACGTCGCGTCGCGCGAAGTCGGCTGGCAGCGACATGTCCCACTGCTCGCGTCTGATCTGGGCGACCACCTTGTTCAGGGTTTGATCGGCCAGCACGAATACCTCCGGCTCGGTCACCGCCAACCTCCTTCCCGCGTCCTTGGGCGCGGCGCACAAAAATCCAACCGGGAACTCGTCCCGCCCGTCTGATGACGTCCCAACCCGGCGCCTCTACGATCAGGCCGCACGTCGAATTATCGCGTTTAGTGGAGGGACCCAATTTTATGGCGATCGATCAGGGCGTCCGCGCCAAGAAGGGCAGCAAGGCGGACGCGCAATCCGTCATCGACCTCGCCAGCAAGCAGGGACTCAAGATCGTCGATCTGAAGTTCGTCGACTTGATCGGGACCTGGCAGCACTTCTCGATTCCGGTTCAGGAGCTCGGCAAAAGCCTGTTCGAGGACGGGATTGGCTTCGACGGATCGAGCATCCGCGGTTTCCAGCACATCCACGAGAGCGATATGCTGCTCATCCCCGACGCCGCCACGGCGATCGTCGATCCGGCCTGCCGCGTACCGACGATGTCGATCACCTGTGACGTGTTCGACCCGATTACCAGGCAGCCATACTCGCGAGATCCGCGCTACGTGGCGAAGAAGGCGGAGGCCTACCTGGCCACCACCGGCATTGCCGACACCAGCTTCTGGGGCCCCGAGTGCGAGTTCTACATCTTCAACAGCATGCGCTTCGACCAGAACCAGTTTTCGGGCATGTACGAGATCGACTCGGTCGAAGGCATCTGGAATTCCGGCAACAACCACGAACCCAACCTGGCCTACCGGCCGCGGTTCAAGGAAGGCTACTTCCCGGTGCCGCCCACCGACAAGCTGCAGGACCTCCGTTCCCAGATCGTGCTCAAGCTGATCGAGGCCGGCATCGATGTCGAGGTCCATCACCACGAGGTCGGAACCGCCGGCCAGACGGAGATCGACATGCGCTACGGGACGCTGGTCCAAATGGCGGACCAGGTCATGATGTACAAGTACGTCGTCAAGAACGTGTGCGCCCAGAACGGCTTTGTCGCCACGTTCATGCCCAAGCCCCTTTTCCAGGACAACGGCTCCGGCATGCATACACACCAGAGCCTGTGGAAGGACGGTGTTCCCCTCTTCGCCGACAAGAACGGGTATGCAGGCATCAGCGACATGTGCCGCTGGTACATCGGTGGCCTGTTGAAGCACGCGCCGTCCCTGCTGGCCTTCGCCGCGCCGACCACCAACTCCTACCGGCGGCTGGTGCCGGGCTATGAGGCGCCCATCAACCTGATCTACTCCAAGCGGAACCGGAGCGCCTGCGTCCGCATCCCGATGTACTTCGATAATCCCAAGGCCAAGCGGCTCGAGTTCCGGACGCCGGACCCGTCATGCAACCCGTACCTCTCCTTCGCCGCCTGTCTGATGGCCGGGCTCGATGGGGTCCAGAACAAGATCGAGCCGCCCGCGCCGATCGATGAGGATCTGTACGAGCTCGAGCCGGAACGGAAGCGGCAGGTCAAGAGCACGCCCGGCTCGCTCGCCGAAGTGCTCGACGCGCTCGCGTTCGACAACGAGTATCTGACCCGTGGCGGCGTTTTCACGAACGACCTGATCGAGACCTGGATCGACTACAAGCGAGTCAAGGAATTCGACCAGGTGGCACTCCGTCCGCACCCGTGGGAGTTCCACCTGTACCACGACGTCTAACGATCGATCGCGCGTTTCGGCGGCTACCACTCGCCCTGGTAGCCGCCTTCTCACCCCCGGAAAGGAGCACCAAGATGGACAGCACCGTCAAGAAAGACAAGCCCTGGCGACCCGCTGACCATCCGGCCCCGGGTCCGTCCTGGGATGTCGAAGACGATCATCCCCAGTATGAGCCTCGGGTGATTCCCGATCCCGAAGACTGAAGCAACCGGCGCCCGCTCGACGGGTGCCACGCTGGATCGAACGCTCGAGCTGCTAACCCAGCACGGCATCCGCTTCATCGACCTGCAGTTCGTCGATGTCCTGGGTGCGGTGAAGAGCATCACCATCCCAGCGCCCCGCCTCGCCCATACGGTCAAGAACGGCGAATGGTTCGACGGGTCGTCGGTCGAGGGGTTTGCCCGCGTGTTCGAGAGCGACATGTTCCTCCGTCCCGACCTGGCGACCCTCACGATCGCGCACACCGGGTCGCCGTCGCTCGCGAGCGCCCAGGTCATCTGCGACATCCTGACCCCGGATGGCGAGCGCTTCGCCGGCGACCCGCGTGGGGTGCTGGCGAAGGCCCTGACAGAGGCGGCGGCCATGGGGTATGACTACAGCGTCGCCGCCGAGCTCGAATTCTTCCTCCTTCGGGCGGAGAGCCCCGATGGGCGACCGCATCCCGTGCGGCACGACAGCGCAGGCTACTTCGATCAACCCCTCGACGTGGGGAGCGAGGTCCGCCAGGAGATCGTCACCGCCCTCGACGACCGGGGCATCCTGATCGAGACCAGCCATCATGAGGTTGCCGCCGGACAGTACGAGCTCGACCTGGCGTTGGGAAATGCTCTTCGCAGTGCCGATCAGCTTGTCACGCTCAAGTACGCGGTCAAGGCCGTGGCGCAGCGGCGGGGCCTGCATGCGACCTTCATGCCCAAGCCGATCTTCGGCGCGGCGGGCTCCGGGATGCACACGCATCAGACCCTGAACGTGGCGGGCAAGGACGTCAACGCCTTCTACGACCGCGCCGACCAGTACCATCTCTCGCCCGTCGCTCGCCACTTCATCGCCGGTCAACTAGCGCACGCCTCCGCCCTCTGCGCCGTGGTCGCGCCGCTGGTGAACTCCTACAAGCGATTCGTCCCGGGATTCGAGGCGCCGGTGGCGATCAGCTGGGCTCAGACCAACCGGTCGGCGCTCATCCGCGTCCCGCGCGCCGGCAGTGGCGATCGCGCCGCCATCCGGGTCGAGTTCCGGGCACCGGATCCGTCCTGCAATCCCTACCTGGCCTTTGCCGTGATGCTGCACGCCGGCCTGTCCGGCATCCGGCAGAAACTGCCGCTGCCACCACCGGTCGAGGAGAATCTGTATGCGTTCGATCCTGAGCGGCTCGCCCGCTACCAGATGGGGCTGCTTCCACGATCCCTCGATGAGGCCCTGCGCGAGTTGCGCCAGGATGCCATCATGCGTGAGGCGCTCGGGGATCATCTCCTCGAACGGTTCATCGAGGTCAAGGAGATGGAATGGCAGAGCTACGAAAAGCAGGTGAGTGCCTGGGAGCTGGACGCCTACCTCGAGACCTATTAGCCGTTTTCGCTCGTTGACCCGGACACAACTTCTCATCCTCGCCGTGATCGCGGCACCGCTCGGCGGGTTCTACGTGATCGAGTCCTTCATCAATCCAAATCCGGTCACGCGGATCGTGTTGCGCACGGCGCCGGTCCTCCCCGCCGCGATCTGGACGCTCTGGCTCGATCGGTCGCGGCCGCTGGATGCCTGGCCTGCGCCGTGGCGAACGGTGGGGCGGGTGGCGTTGTTGCTCGCCATCATGGTCTTTGCTTTCGCCCTCCTCGGTCTCGGCATCAACTGGCTGTACGATCCCAGTCGGATTGTCTGAGCAGCACATCGTGGCCCTGGGTGGAGGCGGCTTTTCCTCCGAGGATGCGACGTCGCCACTCGACGACTTCATCCTGGGGCTGGCCCGCCGGCCGAATCCGAGAATCTGCTTTCTCCCGACGGCGAGTGGCGACAGCGACACGTACGTGGCGAATTTCTACCGGGCCTTCAACCCGCGATCGTGCCGCCCGCTTGACCTGACGCTCTTCCGTCGCACGGTGGTGGACCTCCGGCCCTTCCTCCTCGACCAGGATGTGATCTATGTCGGCGGCGGCAACACGGC
>DAINCX010000017.1:27755-37238 GCA_036732165.1 Candidatus Dormiibacterota bacterium
GCCGCGTCAGCGAACGTACGATCGCCCCACGCCTGCTGGGATAATCAGCGCCTGGCCCTGGGCAGGGGCCTCATCCAGGAGGTGCACGATGGCACATCATCTGACCGACCTTCAAATCGAGCTGCAAGACAAACCCGGCACGGTGGCCGCGGCCGCCGAGGCACTGGGCAAGGCCGGGGTCAACATCGAAGGCTTTGCCGGGTTCGAGGTCGGTGGCAAGGGCATCGGCCACGTCCTCGTCGAGGATGCCGCAAAGGCGCGCCAGGCGCTGGAAAGTTCGGGAGCGCGTGTCACCGGCGAAAACCAGGTGATCGTGCTCGACATCGAGGACAAACCGGGCTCGCTCGGTAACGTCACGCGGAAGATCGCGCAGGCCGGGGTGAGCATGAACGCCGTCTACCTCGCGACCAGGACGCGCATCGTAATCGGCGCGAAAGACATCGAGAAGGCGCGAACCGCCGTCGGTGCGGCCGCGGCGGGACAACCCCGGAACTAGGTAAGCGGCGGGGCCGTCGCCCCGCCCTTATTTCGCTCGGACTTCCCGCCAGTCCTCAACGGTGATCGCCCAGCGCTCGTGGTCGCGCCATCGGCCGGCGATCTTCAGGTACCGCGGCGAGTACCCCTCGCGCCGGAAGCCGGATTTCCTGGCGAGCTGGATTGATTGGTCATTCCCGGGCTGGATATTCGCCTCCACGCGGTGCAGCTTCATTACCGCGAAGATGTGGCGGAGGACGAGTCGCATCCCATCACGCATGTACCCCTGACCCGCGAAGGGCTCGAACGCGTAGTAACCCATGTAGGCACTCTGAAATCCCTTCCGAAAGATCTGGCTGAGCGTGAAGACGCCAACGATCGCGCCGTCCTCATTCCGGCAGACCAACAATGCCTTCACCCTGGGCTCGCGCATCCGACTCAACCAGTCAGCGAACAGCTCAGGGCCGCTGGGGGCGGTCACCCAGGGCCGATGCAGCTGGCGGCTGGCGTGGGCCCGCTCGATGACCTCGTTCCGGTCTCGGGCAACGGGATCACGCAGGTAAACGCGTGCCCCGGTCTCGAGCGCGGCTGAATGCTTAGCGGGCGTCACGACGAGCCCAGCGGCGGAGCACGGCCCTGATCGGCCAGGGTGCGAGATGGTTGACCCCGACGCCGAGGCGGTCCGGGAAGAGCGAGACATAGACGTTCTGCCGGTTCCGCAGGACGCCGTCGGCAACCCGCCGGGCCACCTTCTCCGCCGGCACCGGCGGCAGACGCTGATGGGAAGCCCGGCCCGGGGGTCCCAGCCGGTTCTTCGAGAAGTCTGATTGGGTCGTCCCGGGGAAGACGTTCATCACCTTGATCCCACGATGGGCTTCCTCCAGGCGCAGCGCGTCCCCAATCACGGTGAGCGCGAACTTTGTCGCGGAGTAGTAGCCGATGCGGGGCACAACGATCCGGCCGGCCACCGAGGAGATATTGATGATCATGCCGGATCCCTGGGCTCGCATCGTCGGGACTACGGCACGGATGGCCTCGGCTGCCGCCAGCACGTTCAGGGAAAAGACGGCTTCTACGTCGGCACGGCTCGCATCGGCGATCGACCCATGAAAGCCCACGCCGGCGTTGTTGACCAGGATGTCGATGCGGCCGAACCGGCGGATGGTCTCCTGCGCCAAGCGCTCCAGCGCCCCCTCGGCGGTGACATCCGTGGGGATGACGACGGCCTCTCCCCCGTCGGTGCGAATCAAGGTGGCCAGCTCTTCGAGCGCGGCCGCGTTGCGGGACGCCAGCACGACGCGAGCGGCCCGGCGCGCGAACTCGAGCGCGATCGCACGCCCGATCCCGCTCGACGGGCCGGTCACGATGACGCTGGCCCCCTGCAGCTTCAGTGCTGGCAGCCCCGGCAGAAATCCGTGTTCTCGCCCCGGGCCGTGAGTTCGGAGATCCGGTGGCCACAGCGCGGGCACTTCTCCTTCGCCTTGCCATGCACGGCCATGAAACTCCGGTCCTGCTTGTGCGACTCGTACTTCGGCTGGGCCCGGATCGCGTCGATCGCCGACTGCAGCACATTGCGCGTAGCCTCGTGCAGGCGGGCGACGTCGTCCGGCTTGAGGGTCGGGCGCTTGCGCAGGGGCAGCAGGCCGGCTTCGTGGAGGATCTCATCCGAGTAGGCGTTGCCCACGCCCGAGATGAAGGCCTGGTTTCGGAGCAGGTTCTTGATCTCGCCAGGGTGACGGCGGAGCCGATGGGCGAAATCCGATAACTCCACCGTGAGCGCGTCTGGACCAAGCTCGGCCCACCCGGGAATCGTCGGCAGCGCACCGGGGGACACCCAGTAAACCCGGCCCATCTTCACCGTGTCGAGGAAACGCAGTTCGTCGCCGTTGTCGAGCGTGAGGCGGAACACCGTTGCGGCCTGCACCTTCGCCGCGGCGGTCGTCCACTGAAATCGTCCGCCCAGCATCGGGTTGATCACCAGGTGCTGGCCCCCGATGTCGAAGATCAGGAACTTCCCACGGCGCCAGGCACGTTCGAAGGCACTGCCCGTCAGCTGGCGCGCGAAGTCATCCAGCGGAGCCCGCAGCAGGAAGCTCAGCTTGGGCGAGGTCCAGACCTGGGCGATGGTCCGCCCTTCCAGGCGCGGGGTCAGATACTCGCGCAGGACCTCGAGCTCGGGCAATTCAGGCACCGCTTCAGGCTACCCGAGCAGCCGAGTTCGCGTTGGCCGCAGGGTACTTGACAGGACTAGACGTCCAGTCTAGTGTCGTTACGTGGGAGCCTTGCCCGTAGTAAAAGACCGGATCTTGAGGGAGGCGACCAGGATCCTTGGTCAGAACGGACAGGCATCGGTCGGCCAGATCGCGCTGGCGGCGCGCGTATCGAGGACGTCCTTCTATCGAGCCTTCTCGTCGCGGGCCGAGCTCCTTCGCGCCCTTGAGATGGAGCCGGAGCCTGGTGCGCGGAGACGGGTGCTGGAGGCTGCCCTCCTGATGCTTGGCCGGCAGGCGCTCGCCGACCTGTCGATGGATGAGCTGGCCGTGGAGGCGGGGGTCTCGCGGGCGACCCTTTACCGCCTCTTTTCGGGAAAGGCGACGCTGTTCAAAGCGATCCTCCTCGCCTACTCGCCCTTCGAGCCGGTGATGGCCGTCTTTATGCGGATGGGCGAGCGTTCCCCGGAGGAGGTCATCCCGGAACTCGTCCGGACCGCGTACCGGACGATGGCCGGGCGCACCGGGATCGTCCGGACATTGATCTTCGAAGCCACCTCGATGACGCCCGAGACGCAGCAGGCCTTCGGCGAGACCGGGTTGCGGGCCTTCGGCACCCTGGCGATGTACCTCGCGGGTCAGATGGAGGCGGGCCGCCTCCGGCGCGTTCCACCACTGATCGCGCTGCAGAGCTTGATCGGCGGCGTCATGTTCCACCTGCTCAGCGAGCCCCTGTTTGCGGGAATGACGGACATCGACGGCGAGCAGGCCGTCACCCAACTCGCGGAGAACTGGCTCCGCGGTATGCGGCCCGACCAGTGAAGGAGGCGGCGGCGGCAGAGATGGCGATCGACGTACAAGAGGTGACCAAGCGGTTTGGTGGTCTGACCGCTCTCGATGCGGTGACGCTGCGCGTGCCGCGGGGCGAGCTGTACGGGCTGCTCGGGCCCAACGGGTCCGGGAAGACCACCCTGATCCGCGCGCTGGTCGGGCTGGTCGAACCGGACGCTGGCTCGGTGACGGTGCTCGGGCGGCGGCTGCCTGACCTCGGCGTCCTCGGCCGGGTTGGATACATGACCCAGCAGGCGGCCCTCTACCCGGATCTGTCCGTCGAGGAGAATCTGCGCTTCTTTGCGGCGATCAACGGAGGCGAGGGTCGCGTGCGCGAGGCTCTCGATTTCGTCGACCTGTGGCCTCGTCGCCAATCCGTCGTCAGCACCCTCAGCGGTGGCATGCGGACCCGGTGCTCGCTGGCCTGCGCGCTGGTCCACGGGCCTGAACTCTTGCTGCTCGACGAGCCAACCGTCGGCGTTGATCCGCAGCTTCGAATCCAGCTCTGGGACCGGTTTCAGCGGATGGCGGACGAGGGCACCTCCATCCTCGTCTCCAGCCACGTGATGGACGAAGCCGAACGCTGCCGGCGATTGGGGCTGATTCGGTTCGGCCACCTGCTCGCCGAGGGTAGCGTCGCGGAGCTCAAGGAGATGGCGCATGTCGATCGGTTGGAGGATGCCTTTATCAAGCTCTCCGAGGAGAACGCGTCATGAGCCGCCGCCGCGTCTTCGCGATCACGGTGCGATTGCTCGAGCAGTTTCGGCGGGACCGCAGGACACTTGCGCTGCTCTTCGGAGCGCCGCTTCTCATCCTTTCGTTGCTCGGCTACCTGCTGCGCGGCGGCGCCTCTGTTCCGGCGATGGGCGTCGTCAACCAGGACGGCGGCCAACTCGGCCAGCTGGTGACGACCCAACTCCAGCAGTCGAAATCCGTTTCCACCAAGTTGATGTCAGCGGGTGACGCGGAGGCTGGCATCCGAGATGGATCGCTCGCCGGCTACGTATTGTTTCCCCAGGACTTCACCAGCCGCGCAAACCAAACGCACGCGGTTTCCCCGGAGGTCCACCTCGAGGGCAGTCAGCCGCAGGTCTCGCAGTCGGTCGTGCAGGCGCTAAGCCAATCGTTCGCCGGGCTCGCCAGCCAGGCTCCCGGCGGGAGTGCGATCCGGTTCGAGCCCAGGATCACATTCCGGTACGGCGGCCCGAGTTTGGACACGCTGGACTATTTCGGCGCCGCGTTCATCGGGCTCGTCGTCTTTTTCCTCGTTTTCGTGATCACCGCCGTGGCATTCCTGCGCGAGCGTGGCCAGGGCACGCTCGAGCGCCTGATGGCGAGCCCTCTCCGGCGGTCCGAGATCGTGCTCGGCTACATGCTCGGTTTCACGGTCCTCGCGATCGTTCAGGCGATCGAGGTCCTCGCGTTCAGCCTTCTGGTGCTGCACGTCCACAACGACGGCAACATCGGCTTGATTTTCCTGCTCGAGGTGCTGATGGCGATCGCCGCGGTCAACCTCGGCATCTTCCTCAGCATGTTCGCGCGAACGGAGTTCCAGGCGGTGCAGTTCATCCCACTGGTCATCCTGCCCCAGGTTCTGCTGGCAGGCATCATCTTCCCTATCAGCACCGAGCCCGGCGCGCTCCAGGTCCTGTCGCACGTATTGCCGCTGACCTACGCCGTCAACGGCATGCGCGACATCATGATCAAGGGCGCCGACCTCAGCTGGTCATCTCTCCAGCTCGATTTCGGCGTGATCCTGGGCTTCGGCATTCTGGTGATCCTGGCCGCCGCCGCGACCCTACGCCGCCGGGTCGCCTGAGCGAGCACACGGGTGGGGTAGGCCCTCGGTCAGGCGCAACCGAAGAAGGGGTCCGCCCGGGGCCAGCGCTCCACGCTTGAAGGGGCGACCAGATATGCGGCCCGGTCCTGATCGGAGGGACTCAGATACAACTCGATCGCGCCGAGCTTGTAGCCGGTCGCTCGAGCGTCGGCCGGTGGATGCGCGTGCGTAACAAGCGCTTTCTGATACGAGCCACCCATGACCCCCTTGGGATCCCGAATGTAAAACCTCGCCTGCCCGGACGTGTTCGCCACGGTGCCCAACGGCCAGCCAATTGTGAGGATGGTTGCGGATTGCCAATCGCAGTGGTTTGGACCCGCCGACGTGCCGAGTTCTGCCGTGCTCACCGGTTGGCCCAGCCGCTTCCAGTGATACCCCGGATACGCGGGCGGGCTATCGAACGCCGCGCTGACGCTGGAGGTGTCGGGCTGCAGAAGCCGCAGGATTCCTAATGCACCGAGAGCGGTGAAGGCAACGAATACGGCCGATAGGAGCCAAAATCGGCGCATCTCAAGGCTTCAACGGGAACGCGCCAGAAAAGTTCCTTGCTCCGTTTACCGACGAAGCTTCGCGGCGACCTTCGGTTCGATGAGGTCTCGATAGTCCGCGCGAACCTCAGGATCGATTTGAACGGGCCCCCCCCGCCCAATGTCGGTCGGTTCCGTCCGCTTTGACGCCGGAGATCGAGTACGGGGCGCGGATAGCGGAGGGCGTAGGCGCGAAGGGTCTTTTCCAGCGGGGTCATCCGGGTCAGCACGCTAACGATAGTTGCGGGAGGTCGGGAAGACGTCCTCGTCGGGGAGCGATGGGGCGGCCTCGATGTGGTCGACGAGCACGCTCTGCACGCCGTCCTGCTTCTGCAGCGTCCCGTCCATGATCAGGATCGGCTCCAGGTTCGCGACCTGCCGGTAGCGCTGGTAGATCGGTGGCCGCAGGATGACGTCGACGTGCCCGAACTCGTCAGCCAGGGTAAAGAACTTGAACTGCTTGCCGGTCGAGGGCGATTGGCGCGTGATGACGAGGCCGCCGACCCGCACGCGGGCGCCGTCGCGAATACTCTGGCGCAGCGTCTTCGAGTCGATCACCCGCATCTGCGTGAACTGCGGCCGGTAGAAATGGATCACGTGGTCGGTCGTCGAGAGCGAGAGCATCCGGTAGTCGGTCGCGACCCGCTGCCGGTGCGTCATGAGGGGCAGGCTCACGTCCTCCGAGGGCTCCGCGATCATCGGCGAGTGCTGCCAGTCGTCGGCCTGTTCTGTGAACCGCCAGACCAGCTGCCGCCGGTTGGGATCGAGCGCATCGAAGGCACCCGCCAGGATGAGGTTCTGGACCTGCGCACGGGTCAGCCCGTTCCGGGAGGTGCTGGTCAGGCGCACGCGGCGGCAGAAGTCCTCGAGTGAGGTGACCGCGCCCTTCATCTGGGCCTCCTCGATCGCCTCGAGCGCCTTGTCGCCGACCCCATGGACGTAGTTGAAGCCCAGCCGCAGTGCCCCATGCTCGACGCTGCAGCGCACGTAGCTCCGGTTGATGTCGACCGGCAGGATCGTGACGCCATGATGCTTGGCGTCCTCGACGATGACGTGCGGATGGTAGAAGCCCATCGGCTGGTTGTTGAGCAGGCCGGCGTAGAGCGCCGGGGCGTGATGCAATTTCAGCCAGGCCGTTTCATAGCAGGTGCGGGCGAACGCGGCGGCATGCGACTTGGTGAAGCCGAACTCCGCAAACGCCGCCAGCTTGGTGAAGATTTCCTCCGCGACCCCGTGCGGGATCTCGTTCTGCAAGCAGCCCTGCAGGAAGCGCGCACGGATCGCCTCCATCAACTCATGCGAGCGGTGGCTGCTCATCGCCCTCCGAAACCGGTCGGCCTCCGCGCTGGAAAACCCAGCGCAGTCCATCGAGATCTTGAGAATCTGTTCCTGGTAGAGCACGACGCCGAGGGTCTCTTCGAGGATGGGCGCCAGCCGCGGATGTAAGTACGTCACCGGCTCCTTGCCCTGCTTGCGGCGCAGGTAGGGATGCACCGCATCGCCCTGGATCGGCCCGGGGCGGATGATCGCGACTTCCACCACCAGGTCGTTGAAGGTCTCGGGGCGCGAGCGCGGCAGGGTTTGCATCTGCGCCCGGCTTTCGATCTGGAAGACGCCGATGGTATCGGCCTGCTGGCACAGTTCGTAGACCTCCCGATCTTTGAGGTCGAGTGCATCGAGATCGGGCCGTGTGCCGGTATCGGCCTCGATCAGGTCGAGCGCCTCGGCAATCACCGACAGCATGCGCAGGCCGAGCATGTCCATCTTGATCAGCCCCAGCTCCTCGACGTCATCCTTGTTGAACTGGACCACCATCCGGCCCGGCATGGTGGCACGCTCCACCGGCACGATGTCGATCAGCGGCTCGCCGGTCACCAGCATCCCGCCCACATGGATCGACAGATGCCGGGGAAAGCCGATGATCTGGGTAGAGAGATCGAAGAGCTGCTGCCATGGCTGGCCGGGAGCGGCTTTTGCATAGCCGGCGGCCTGGGCGATCGTCTCCGCGCTCTCCGGGTCCCAGGCCGACGCCGACTTGGCCAGGTGGTCGATCGTGTCTTCTTTGAACCCGAGCGCCTTGCCCACCTCACGGATGGCGGAACGCTGGCGATAAGTCACGACATTGCAGACCATGCCGGTGCGCTCGGGCCCGTATTTTTCGTAGATGTACTGGATCACCTGCTCCCGGTGCTCGCTCGAGAAATCGATATCGATGTCGGGCGTGGTCGTCATCTCCTCGTGCAGGAAGCGCTCGAAGAGCAGGTTGTGCTCGATCGGGTCGACCCGCGTGATGCCCAGCAGGTAGGCGACGATGCTGTCCGCCGCAGAGCCGCGGCCCTGGCCTGGGATCCCGCGGGAGCGGGCAAAGCGCATCAGGTCCCAGTTGATCAGGAAGAACTCGCTGAAGCCGGTCTTGTTGATGACGTCCAGTTCTTTCTGCAGCCGGGCGGCCACCTCTGGCGTGACGGGGCGATATTTCTCGCGCACCGCCTCCTGGCAGAGGCGATACAGAACGGAGAAGGGGGTCTCCCCTGTGTTGACCGGAAATCCGGGGAAGCGGGCGCTCACCAGGTCGAGGCTGAAATTGCACCGGCCGGCAATCTCCGCGGCGTTCCGCATCCCTTCCTCCACCACCGTCGCCGGATACCGGCTGAACACCTGGCGCAGCTCGCGACCGGACTTGAGCGCGTGCTCGGTGTTCCCGTGCAGATACCGCTGCGCTTCGTCGAGCGTGGCCCGATGCCGTATGGCGGTGATCACGTCATGAAGGCGGTGTCGGTCCCGCGTCGCGTAGAAGACCTCGTTGGTGATGACCAGCGGTGCGCCGTACTGGGTCGACAGATCGAGCAAGGCCTGGTTGCGCCCGCGATCGGCCTGGCCGAGATGATCGTGGAGCTCGAGAAACACCCGGTCACGACCGAAGACCTCCTGGTAGAAGGGCAGCCGGTCCTTTGGGTCGGCGACCAGGGCGATCAGGTGGCCGCTGTGACCGACGAGGTCGTCCGCCGGGAGGCGCGCCATCAGCTTGGCATTCGGCATCTGCGCCATGCTGATCAGCCGGCAGAGGTTTGTATATCCGATCTTGTCCTCGGCCAGCAGGAGCAGGCGGTCACCCCAGCGGTCGAAGTCGACCCGGTCCTTTGGTGGCGTGGTGCCGTCGTCGATGGTGAGCACGGTGCCGATGATCGGCTTGATGCCGGCGCGCTGCGCCGCGCCAAAGAATTTGACCGCGCCGTATAGGCCGTTGCGGTCGGTGATGGCCAGCGCGGGCATCTCGAGGTCGCGCGCCCGGGCGACCAGCTCCTCGGGATGGGAGGCGCCTTCCAGAAAGGAATAGTTGGAATGGCAATGCAGCTCGACGTACGGACTAGTCATAGACGCGCTCGACAAACCACTCCGAGGTCGCGCGGTTGCAATAACATTCCAGCGCCAGGTCATCATCGAGCAGCAGCCGCCAGTACTCCCGCGAGACCGGGCTGCGCCACCATTCGCAGTCGATCCGCCAGCGATTGAGCACGCGTGTCACCGGCTGCCAGCCGGCTGCGGATTCGAGGTGGGTCGGCAAGCCGTCCGGGTCGAGGCGCACGCGAACCGGCCGCAC
>DAINCX010000017.1:37338-52910 GCA_036732165.1 Candidatus Dormiibacterota bacterium
GATTCCGCGATCCGTTCGGCCAGCGCCCGGGCGATGAATTGCAGGGCCTGGGTATCGTCAACGGGCGGCTCCAGCGGCTGCGTCTCCTCGATGCGATGCGGCGGGCGCCATGGCCGGAGCCGGCGGCGATCGGTGCCGGTGGCAAGGTCGTAGATCTCCAGCGCCTTGACGCCGAACTGCCGGCGGAACGCGGGCCGCGAGATCGTGTGCACCCCGCCGATGGTGCGCAACCCAAGCAGCTCGAGGTACTCCCGCAGGTCATCTTCGAGCGGCAGCACATCGATCGGCAATGGCGCCAGGTAGGCGCGCGTGTAGGCCGCTTCGACAACCACGGGCGAACCGGCCACGGCATGATCGGCCGCCACCTTGCTGACGAACATCGTCTCGGCCACCCCGATGGCCGGTTGCACCGCGATGGACGACTCGATGCGCCTGGCGATCTCCTGGAGCAACGGGGTGCGGTCCGGCCAGCGCAGGGCGAGGCCGTCGAGCTTGAGGAAGGCGTAACCGGGCTCATCCGCGGCGGCGACCTCCGACGTG
Source organism: Candidatus Dormiibacterota bacterium (assembly GCA_036732165.1). Classification (GTDB taxonomy): domain Bacteria; phylum Chloroflexota; class Dormibacteria; order CF-121; family CF-121; genus JALYYC01. The sequence goes on from DAINCX010000017.1 coordinate 37,879, forward strand.
ATCCCGTGCAGCACGGCAAGCAGGCGCGCGCGGACCTGCGCGGTGGCGACCTCATCAACGGGCTGGAAGACGGCATCGGGCGCGACCTGTTGCGCCTGGTTGAGGGATTTGCCCTCTCGCACCCCGAGCGCGCGCGCCTCGGCCGAGGCGGCGATCACCGACCCGCGCTCGTGCGCGAGCCCGCCGAGAACCAGTGGCTGGCCGCGCAAGGCGGGCTGGGTCAGCCAGGCGGCGACCAGCGACGGATGCGGCGTGCGAACACAGGCGATCATGGGATCGGATACGGGATCAGCCAGCGCGCCTGCCGCCCCGGGGGCGCCAGCCGGTTCTTCATCACCGTGGCTTCCACCTGCAACCCCTGGAGGTCACCGTCACGGCGGAAGACCCAGGCGCTGCGCTGGAACGCCAGGATCAAGCTGGCGTAATACCGCACCGCGTCGTCGGCATCGGCATCGTGGATGAGCAGCAGCGTGCAGGTGGCCTCGGAAACCCGGTGGAGCAGGTGCGGGAGTTCCGCATCGAGACCGGCGGCCCGGGCACGCGGCAGGTCGAGGCAGACGAGGTCGGCGCCGGCGCGGGCCAGCACCCGCGCGCTGGCCATCCCTTCCTTGAGATTCTTCGGACGCACGACGAGCAGGCGGTCCAGATCGGCATCGAACCGGGTCAGGTATTCGGGGTCCAGGCGGCCGGGAAAATCGACGTAGACCACCGTCCCTTCCCGGCTGGCTGCCGCGACACTGCGCTGGGCGAGCGTCCGTTTTCCCGATCCCATCGGGCCGGCCAGCAGGCTCATCCGCCCCACCGGCCACCCGCCGATCCCGGTCAGCGCATCGAGTTCGGGGATGCCAGAGGGATGGGCCGGATGTTCGGGCTGCGCCGGCCGTGGGGCGGCACTCCCGAAACGGGTCTGGAGCACCGTAATGGCTTGTTGAAGACGGTCCGGCATATGATCACGCCCCGCAAAGCGAGATGACGACGGCACGGCGATGACATCAGGCCTCCGATGGGGACGCAAACCAGACCGCTGAGGCTGGCCCGATGGTACAGAACAAATGTTCGGTCGTCAAGGGATGCAACCCTCCTCCGTAAGCTTTAGCGCAGGTGCGAATTCAGGTCCTGGTCGGCCTCGTCATCGGTATCTTCAATACGCTGGCCGCGGCTCCCCCACCAGGGTGGGCACCCTGGATCCATCTTCCAGCGGTATTCGATCTCACGGGTCCCCGTCACGATGGCCAGATGGTTGCGGCGGCCGGCGGTCAGCTCTTCCTTATTTCTCCGGGCGGAGCCGTCACGCCTTTCGCTGATGGCCCTGACGGCTATCACACGGCCTCGGGGCCCGAATCTTACCTCGCGCTTTCGCCCGGCCTTCATGTGGCGAATGCCGGCTGCGACTTCCCGCCAGACACGCTCTATGTCTTGCGACTTCAGGCTCCCTTCGGCATTACCAGGGTCGACCCGTTCGGGCACGCCAGCTCGTTTGTCTCCATCAGCGGCCTGGACAGCCTGAATGGGATCGCCTTCGACACCGTGGGCCGCTTCGACCATCGGTTGCTCGTGACCGGGCCAAGCCACCAGCTGAGCACGGTGCTCGCGATCGACTGCAAGGGCGGTGTCGTTCCGGTGACGCAGTCGGCGCCACCACTGGAAGGCGGTCTGAGCGTGGCACCGGCGACCTTCGGCGCCCACGCGGGCGACCTGATCGCGCCGGATGAGAATACGGGCGTGTTGCTCGCCATCAGCGCGACCGGCCAGTCAACGACCTTGCTCGACTCGCGCATCCCACATGGCGGTGATATCGGCGTTGAAAGCCTTGCGTTCACTCCCCCCGGGTTCACCAAGGGTGGCCGAGCACTGGTCGCCGATCGGGCCACGGCCAACAACCCGCATCCCGGGACGGACAGCGTCCTTCGGCTCTCATCCGCCGACCTGACCGCGGCCGGCGTAAGGGACGGAGACCTCGTGGTCAGTGCGGAGGGTGGCGCCGTCACGATCGATGTTCGATGTCGGTCTGCCTGTTCGGTACGGACGATCGTCCCAACGGCATCCACCGCACACGTCGAAGGGCACCTGCTGTTGATCGCCGACCAGCAACCGCCTAAGCCTGTCGCGCTCGCCCCTGTCTCCGATCTTGGCTCGCAGCGAACTCAGCTGTTGTTGAAGATCGGGGGCGGCGCGCTGGCGCTGGTGATCCTCGCGGTGTTGATCGGGAGTCGTCGCCGGCGCGCGCGTCGGCCGGGATGACCGGCTGAGCTACTGCCGGAATTCGCCGGGGAGGCCCACGCTGAACATCGCCTCGAGGTCGTGGCGCGAGTAGACCTTGAAGGCGACGTGCGTGTGGGTCTTGATGATCCCCGGGACACGTGAGAGACGCGAGGTGACGACCTCAGCGACCTCTTCATGGTCTTTCACGCGCACGACCGCGACGAAGTCGAACTCACCGGTAACGGAGTAAGCCTCGGCGATTCCTGGGACGTCCGCGAGAGCTGGGCCAAGCCGCGCGATCGCCGACCGCTCCGCCTCGATGAGGACGATCGCCGTGACCACGACAAGATTCTCTCACCCTCGCAGGAGGAGGTTGACAGTACGAACATATGTTCGTATAATGGTCTGGCGATGGGGAAAGGGGTATCTGCGTCAACGGGCGAGCTCGAGTCCCTGAATTTCGTCGAGGGCGCTCAAATGGTTCCGGAGCTGGAGCGACTGATTGCAGCCCAGATGGCGTATGGCAATCGTGAGAAGGCTGGTCGCTCGCGCGAGCAGATTGCGTACGACATGATCCAGGAGCGTCATCTGATGGATATGCAGGAGATCGAGTTCGCAAAGGATGCAGCTCTCCTGGCGCAAAGCGACCTCTGGCAGGAGTGGGGATCGACATCGCCGGTGCACTGGATTCGTCACTACTGCAAGACATCGAGCAGCGTCGCTGGCGACCGGGTCAATGTCGGCGAGCAGATGCAAAACCTTCCCAAGTCAGTCGAGGCCGTCACCAACGGGACGATCGGCTTCGGCCACCTCTCCGTCATCGCGCGGACGGCCGAGGTGCTGACCACGTCGCCCACCGCCCAGCCCTTTGACGAGACACCGTTGCTGGAGGCCGCGCAGTCCAGCAGTGTCGGACGCCTCTGGTACCACTGCCTGCACGTCCGCCATCGTGCCGACGCCGATGGCGTGGCGAATGAGCAGCGGGAGAACGCTGAGATGCGTTACCTGCAGCTCAATGACGGCGAAGATGGCTGGCTCTTCGTCAAGGGCGCCTTCGATGCCATCGGGGCCGCCGCGATTCGCACCGCGATCGAACCGCTTGCGCAACACTCGGGCGATGACGATGGCCGCTGCCGCGAGCGGCGCCAGGCCGATGCGTTCGTCGAGCTGGCGACGCATGCGATGGACGCCGGCCTGTTGCCGCAACATGCCAGCCAGCGGCCGCATCTGCAGGTCACGACCACGCTGGAAACCCTGCAAGGACTGATCGGCGCTCCCGCCGGCGAGATGGCCCTGTCCCTGCCGATCTCCGCCAAGACCGTCCAGCGGATCGCCTGCGACAGCTCGATCACGCGCGTGCTCCTTGGCGCCGACTCCGCCGTGATCGATGCTGGTCGGGCCAAGCGTGTCGTCTCCGGCGGCACACGACGATTGCTCGATGCACGCGACCGCCACTGCCGCTGGCCCGGCTGCGAGCGACCAGCCTCGTGGAGCTCCGCCCACCACGTCGTCCACTGGGCACAGGGCGGCAAGACCGACCTCTCCAACATGATCCTCCTGTGCCAGCACCATCACTGGATGGTTCATGAAGGTGGCTGGCGACTGTCGCTCGCCGCGGATGATCGGGTGCTGACCATCCCGCCGGATACCGAGTTCGTTCCCTCGCCGCGCGCGCCCGACGAATTCGACGCAGCCTGACGGCTGCAGCGCCCGACACAACGACTCGACGCTAGAGTCTGGCCATGGCTGGCCAGGTGCGCATCGGATGTTCGGGCTGGTCCTATCCACACTGGCGCGGTCGTTTTTACCCGGAGACGATGCCGGCGCGCGAGCACTTCAACGTCTACGCGCAGCATTTCGACACCGTCGAGCTGAACAACTCCTTCTACCGGCAGCCGCCGCGCGAGCGGTTTGTCGCGTGGGCTCAGCAGGCTCCGCCCGGCTTCCTCTTTGCGGTCAAGGGCAGCCGCTACGTCAGTCACATCAAACGCATGGCCGTTGAGCGAAAATCCATCGACATGGTCGTCGAGCCGGCCGAGGGGCTCGGCAGCAAGCTCGGCCCCATCCTCTTCCAGTTCCAGGGGAACTTCCAGCTCGACCTGGCGCGATTAGAGGCCTTCCTCCAGATGTTGCCGGCGACGCATCGCGTCACGCTCGAGTTCCGTCACCAGTCCTGGCACATCGAACCAGTTTTCGACCGGTTGCGCGCCTGCCGAATTGCCCTGTGTATCCCTGATCATCCGACGATGCCGCAGTCGCTCCAGATCACCAGCGACTTCACCTATGTCCGGTTTCACCTGCCAGCGCACGGGCTCGGCTACGGGAAGGCGGCGCTACAACCATGGGCCGATCGCATCCAGAACTGGCGCGGCGACGGCTTCGATGTGTTCGTCTACTTCAACAACGACATGGAAGGCGAGGCCATCAAGGACGGGCAGACGCTCAAGACCCTATTGGGAGAGCAACGGGAAGGCCGGGATTCGAACCCGGGGAGCGGAAACACCCGCTCAAGCGCTTAGCAGGCGCTCGCATTCGACCACTCTGCCACCTCCCCGCGCGGGGCCTTAGGCAGTTTACCCTGTTTCCATGCAGGAATCCCCCGATGACCAATGGGCCCGCTACGGCCGCGCGCTGATTGCCTCGATGAGCGAGGTCCTCGGGGAGACGCCCGAGGACAGCCACGCCAACCTCTTGGAAACGGCCGACTACTGGCTCTCCCTGGGGCTGACCCTCGGCCTGCGTGAGCCCCAGCAAGCGAACGACCTGCTCCAGGTGATCGAGGCACACGAGCCCGAACGCGGCGAGCTGGCTCGAGATGCCACCACCCTGATCGATCAGGTCTTCGAGTGAGGCGCCGTGGACTCGTGTCCCAGATGTACGCCGCCGCTCGGCTGGCCAATGACGTCTCGACGCTGGCGTCTGGAAATCCGCACCGTATCGTCCGCCGGGCGAAGAACAAGATCATCGGCCGCGCGCTTGGACGCGCGGGGCTGTGGCGGTGGCTCTGGCACTAAGCCAGGAGCTGGGTGCCCGGGCTCATCTCTTGGAGATCTCACGGGGCAGACTCAGCGTGAATTCGCTGCCCTCACCCGGCCTGGACACCGCGATGATGTCACCCCCGTGCAGGCGCGCGAGCTCTCGGGCAAGGTAGAGGCCGAGCCCGGTCCCGGGGACATCGCTGCGCGGCGCCAACCGGCTGAAGCGGACGAACAGCCGGTCCATATCCTCCGGCGCGATCCCAATCCCATGATCCCGAACGCTGACCAGGGCCAGACCCTCCGCCGCCGACAGGCGCAGCATGAGGTCGCCGCCATCCGGTGAGTACTTGATCGCATTGTCCAGGAGATTGCCGACGATGATCTCGAGGCGCATGACGTCCGCGAGGATGACGAGCCCGGCGGGCGCCTCGTCCTCGAGGGTCATTCGGTGGCGCGGCGTCATCGTCGCCTGCGCGTTTCCCATGCTCCGTCGTACGACATCCCGCAAATCCAACCGTTTGAGCTTCAGCTGGAGCCGACGATCTTCAAGCCGAGCCGCCTCGACCATCTCATTGGCGAGCATGTTGATCTGCGCAGCCTTCGCTTTCAACACCGGCAGGATCGGCATCATCTTCGGCGGCAAGGTGCCCAACGAACCGTCTTCGATCATCGAAAGGTATCCGCGCAGCATGGCGGCCGGACCGCGCAACTCGTGCGAGGCGAGGTGCAGAAACTCCGACTTGGCCTTTTCCAGGTCCGCCAGCTGATCGGCCTTGGCGCGAAGCCGGTTCGTCTCGCGTTCCTGCCGCTGCCGCGTCCCCATCTTTTCGCGGGTCTCCTGGACCAGCACCATGATGTGGGTGATCGGACCGGAACGATGATGGACCGGGTAGGCGTCCAGATTCCAGACGCGCTCCACCTCGCCGGCTTCCGCGCCCTCGGAGGCGAAAAAGCTGCGTGGCTCACGACTGGCCTTCACCCGCCTGAACAGCTCGACCACGGCGTCGCGCTGCCCCCGGTTGAATACCTGGTCAAGGATCTGGCCATCGCGCGGCATTCGGTCGAGCGCCAGCAAGCGCCCGAATTCGCGGTTGCCGTGGCGAAAGACGAAGTCCTCATCCAGCGCCTCGAACAGGCCCACGCCGACCGGAAACGCGTCGAAGATGTCGTTGAGCACCTCGTCAGGCGCCCTCACGACCTCCGCCGCCCCAGAGAACGAAGACTTCGGGGCCGCCATTCCGGGCTGCATCACGCCTCACCGCGCCAAAGCTCATCGCGGCGTCGCTCCCAGTAATCGAGGCGCCGCTGGAACTTTCTGGACTCGGCGTCCATCGCGACGATGTCGGTCTTCCCCACCTCGTCGCGCGCCGCGTCCGCCATCTCCGGCACCATCTCGTGGGCGGCCTCGATGAGCCGAAGCTTGAAGCCGAGGAGATCCTTGTACACCCGGATCCAGTGATCGGCGTCGTGCACCTGGAGCGTGTCAGGATCCTCGCCATCGAGGAGCCGATCCGGATCGGCACCTTCCTGGGCGGCCTTCTGTCCAGAGGTTGATTCGGTTTCGTCGACCAGCACCGTTCCGCCCGTGCCGGTCGCCTCACGCTCGCGGCTCATCCGGGACTCCCTTGCCGCCTGCCGGCACTTGCAGATGTGATATCGAGTATATAATATTCCGGGGGCATCTGGCTACCATACGAGCACCCCGTTTTCCCCGGTGAAGTAACCATGCGCAGCCTCCTATGACCATTTGTGGGGAGGGCGCGCGGGCATGCCCGTGGCAGCGGGAAACGGCCGGCCTCCGGTTTCGGGTGGAAACTCGATGAATACTCATGCTCGCGGCGAATACCGGCGAAGTTACACTGTCGAGGACATGGACGAGGCACACAACTCAGTCCGGCTTGCCCCCGGCCGCGAGGGGAGTTCTCCCGGGCCCGTGATGGTGATCGGCGGAGCCGAGGACAAGCTGGGAGAACGAGTCGTGCTCGCCCGCTTTATCCAGCTGGCAGGGGGCCCGGACGCCCGGATCGCGGTGATCAGCACCGCCTCCTCGCTGGGTGAGGCCGCGACCGAGCTGTACCGTCAGATCTTTGCCCGGTTCGGGGTCCACGATGTCCGGGGACTTCGGCCGGAAACACGGGAAGAGGCGAACGACCCGACCATGGTCGAAACGCTCAAGAATGCCACCGGCATCTTCATGACGGGTGGCAACCAGTTGCGCCTCTCCTCGGTGATCGGGGGGACCAAGCTCGGGGCCGCGATTCTCGAAGCCCATGGCCGCGGGGCGGTGGTCGCAGGAACGTCCGCAGGCGCGAGCGCTGTTGCCACCCACATGATGGCATTCGGCAGCTCCGGAGCGACCCCCAAGCACCGCATGGCCCATGTCTCCGTCGGGCTGGGCCTGCTCGTCAACGTCGTCGTCGACCAGCATTTCGAGCAGCGGACGCGGCTGGGCAGGCTGCTCGCCGTTGTCGCGCAGTCGCCGGCCCTGATCGGTCTCGGGCTCGACGAGGACACGGCCGCGATCGTCGATGCCGACGATGTGCTCGAGGTGATCGGCCGCGGATCGGTGACCGTCGTGGACGGATCCGACGTCATCACCGACGCCTTTCACGCCTCCGGCCACAAGCCGATGATGGTGTCCAACGCCCGCATCCACTCACTGCCCTCCGGATACCGATTCGATCTGCGGGCCCGTCGGGTCCTTCCGCTCGACGTCAGCAAGAACGAGCGGATTGCCGCACTGGCCCAGGGCCGGATCGGGAAACTCGCACGGCAGGTGGCGGCGGAAGGCGCGGACAGCCGCGCCCCCGAACGTCGGCGCTACCGCCAAGAGGATCGCAAGGCGTCCGAGTGAGCGACGCGCGCGGCGCGACCAAGGTCGAGGGGGACGACAAGGAAGACCCGGCGCGGTCCAAACCGCCGGCCAGGCCGGACCTGCGCATCCTGGAGAGCCAGGTGCTGCGCGGCCCCAACTACTGGTCATACGAACCCGCCATCCGCCTCCTGGTCGACCTCGGATCGCTCGAGCACTGGCCGTCCAACACGCTGCCCATGTTCACCGATGCGCTCATTGACCTCCTGCCCGGCATCAAGGACCACGGGTGCTCGCTCAACCGTCCGGGAGGCTTCATCGAGCGGCTCCGCGAGGGCACCTGGCTCGGCCATGTGGCGGAGCATGTCGCCATCGAACTGGAGCGGGAGTCCGGCGGGTCGACCACCAGGGGAAAGACGCGCAAGGCGGGCGCCGCCGGACAGTACAACGTCATCTACGGCTACAACGAGGAGCAGGTCGGCCTCGCCGCCGGCAAGTTCGCGGTCCGCCTCGTCAATCACCTCGTGGAGGCCAATCCGACCTTCGACTTCGTCGCCGAGCTCGAGAGCCTCGTGCTGCTCGCCGAACGGGCGGCGTTCGGCCCGTCGACCCAGGCGATCCTCGACGAAGCCGCCCGGCGCGACATCCCCTACATCCGCTTGAACGAGCAGTCGTTCGTCCAGCTGGGCCAGGGCAAATACCAGCAACGGATCCGCGCAACCATGACCTCCCGCACGTCGGCCCTGGGTGTCGACATCGCCAGCGACAAGAAATTGACGACCTCGCTCCTCGCCGCGGCCGGGCTGCCGGTCCCCAAGAGCGAGATGGTCCACTCCGCCGATGAAGCCGTCGCGGTCGCGGCTCGGATCGGCTACCCGGTGGTCACCAAGCCCCTCGATGGCAACCACGGTCGGGGCGTCGGCCTCGATCTGCGCAATGACGAGGATGTGCGGAACGGGTTCAAGAAGGCCATCCGTCAGACTCGCAGCGGCATCGTCGTGCTGGAGAGCTTCATTACCGGGAACGACTACCGAGTCCTCGTGATCGACGGCCACATGGTCGCGGTGGCGCAGCGGATGCCGGCCCACGTGGTCGGCGATGGTGAGCACACGGTGCGCGAGCTCGTGGAGATCACCAATCGCGATCCGCGTCGCGGGATCGGGCACGAGAAGGTCCTCACCCGGATCAAGGTCGACGACGCGGCCGAGCAACTGGTCAAGCGGCAGGGCCATGGGTTGGACGACGTCCCGCCCAAGGACGCGATCGTCAAGCTGGCCGCCACCGGCAACATGTCGACCGGGGGAAGCTCCATCGACCGGACCTGGGAGGCGGATCACGACAACATCGAGATCGCCGAGGAGGCAGCCCGCGTGGTGGGCCTCGACGTCGCCGGCATCGATTTCCTCGCGCCCGACATCGCCCAGCCGGTCCGGGAAACCGGGGGCGCGATCGTCGAGGTCAACGCGGCGCCGGGCTTCCGGATGCACACCCACCCCACCGAGGGAGAGCCGCAATACGTCGCCAAGGCGGTGATCGACCTGCTCTTTCCCGCCGGCACGCCGGCGCGCATCCCGATCGTGGCGGTCACGGGGTCGAATGGCAAGACGACCACGGCGCGGATGATCGCCCATATCGTCAAGGGCCTCGGCCACAAGGTCGGCATGACCTCGACCGATGGCATCTACATCGACGGCCGGCTGGTCAAGCAGGCGGACGCCAGCGGGCCGCGGTCAGCGCGCATGGTGTTACAGAACCCGCGGGTCGACTTCGCCGTGTTCGAGGTGGCTCGCGGGGGCATCCTCCGGGAGGGGCTCGGGTACAGCTCGAACAATGTGGCCGTCGTCCTGAACGTGACCGGCGACCACCTCGGCCTCCAGGAGGTGAACTCCCTCCGGCAGCTGGCCGCCATCAAGCGGGTCATCGTGGAGGCTGTTCCCCGCAACGGGACCGCCGTGCTGAACGCGGACGACGACCTGGTGGCCGACATGCGCAACCATTGCAGCGGCTCCGTCATCCTCTTCTCGATGCGACCGGACAACGAGCTGATCGAGCGCTGGGTCCGGCGCGGCCGGAAGGCGTTCGTGCTGCAGCCGGATCCGGATGGTGGCGAGATGATCGTGATGCGCGAGGGCCGTCGCAGCACGCAGATCACCTGGGTCCACATGGTGCCGGCCACCTTCGAGGGGCGCGCTCGGATGAACATCCAGAATGCGCTGGCGGCGGCCGCTGCTGCCAGCGCGGTCGGTGCCCACGTCCACGACATCCGGCAGGGGTTACGCAGCTTCCACCCGTCCTTCCACGAGGCCCCAGGACGCCTCAATCTCTTCGAGCTCCACGGGATCAAGGTGATCGTCGACTATGCCCACAACGCCCATGGGCTCGAGGCGGTGGGCGACTTCGTCGAGCGCCTGACCAAGCCGGACGGCGGTCAGCCGGCCATCAGCCGCCGGATCGCGGTGATCGCGACACCCGGCGACCGGCGCGATGAGGACATGCGCGAGCTCGGGCGCGTCGCCGCCCAATTCTTCGATGATGTCATCGTCCGAGAGGACGCCAACCCGCGCGGGCGGCAGCGCGGGGAGATCGCGGCCCACGTGATGGAAGGCCTCGAACAGGCCAAGGGCGGCCGCGTCACGCATTCGGAGATCATCGTCGACGAGCGCGAGGCGATCGCCGCCGCGCTGGGGCGGGCCGTCGCGGGCGACCTGGTGGTCCTCTGCGTCGACAAGCCGGCCGACACATGGCGTGATTTGGAAGCGCGGCGTGCCCTCCCGAACGGTGAAGCTAGTCGCCCCGCGACCGTCGAACCAAAGCCTTGACGCGATCGGGGCCGAGCGACACCGCATCGTGCGCCGCCATGTAGGCGAAGATCTCCGGCCGCTGGGCAAGCGCCGTGATGGCCAGCACGTCCCCTTCGGACGACTGGGCCACCATCCACGTCAGGGCGGTCATCTCGTCGATAAACACCGGGGGAACAGGATGTCCGCCGTCGACCACCCCCGCGCGCAGGCGCTCCACCAGGTCCAGCGGGTCGCGACCCCGTAGATAGCGGCGAAGTTCGGCGACGGCAACCCGGTCGGCACCCCGGGCCGCGGTGTAGCCGAGGCGGTGGACGATGCTGTTCGTCCGATCACCGGCGATGCCAAAGGTGAGCCAGATCTTCGCCCCGGGGGCGCGGAGGCCGCGACAAATCTGGATCAAGCCCAGCATCCCATCCTCGTTGTGCGCGTAGTCGACGACGATCACCTTGCGGTCGAGCTCGAACAGATTGGCGCGTCCCGGGTTCCGCTCCGGCTCGAGCACAAAGGAGCGCAGGCCACGAATCACGGCCTCCTCCGGGACCCCAACCGCGAGCGCCGCCGACGTCGCCGCCATGGCATTGCTCAGGTTGGGGCTGGAGATGCCTGCCAGCGTGACGGGAATATCCTCGACGCTGACGAGCGGTCGCACGTCGCGGCGTGAGCTCATCACGACCAGCGTGCCATCGAGCACGGTGGTCACGTGCCCGCGGTCGGCCAGGGTCGTCCGAATCGCCGGGTGGTCGATGTCCAGTGAGAAGATCCAGGGCCTCCCCGATGCTTGGCGGCGCATGGCGAGCACGCGGGGGTCGTCGGCATTCAGCACCACCCAGCCGTCTGGCTTCGTGATCCGGGTGATGCTCGCCTTAACCTCGGCCAGCTGGTCGAGGGTCCGGATGCCGTACTGATCGAGATGATCCTCGGTGATATTGGTGACAACGGCGACGTCGTTGTGGGCGGTTCCTATCCCACGGAGCAAGATGCCCCCGCGGGCGGTCTCGAGGACGGCCAGGTCGAGGTCCGGCGTGCCCAGCGCCATGGCCGCGCCGCTGAAGCCGGAATAATCGCCTTCCTCGATCAGCGTCTCGTCGCGATAGACGCCATCCGTGGTGGTGGAGGCGACAGTCCAGCCCGCCGCCCGCGCCAGGTGCGCGGTGAGCCGCACGGTCGTGGTCTTGCCGTTCGTTCCCGTGATCGCCACCACGGGAATGGTGGGAGCCAGGACGGTGGGGGCCGGCCCGGGCTCCACCGACTCGAGGCGCTGGGCCGCCTCCTCGACCGCGTGCTCGATCGAACGCCGGCCGTCCAGGCCCCCGAGGAGCAGGACCGGGATCTCACGCGCGAAGGCCTCGGCACTGTTCCGCCGGCGCCAGGGAAAAGCCACGACAATCTGGTCCGGCTCGGCACCCGGCCGGGCACGAACGGCGAGCTGGGTTCGGGTGGTGCGCGCCAGGACCCGGGTCAGGTGCCCGGCGAGACGCGCGGTATAGCGGCGGCGCTGCTCACTGTCCGGTGCTCCCGGCTTCGCGATCGCGGTCAGCCCGGCGCGCCCCCCGAGGCGGTCCGCCCGCTCAGCCGGAATGCGCAGCCACCCGGGCACAGAGATGGTCAGCTTGATGGCCGGGCAGGGGAAATACAGGTTCGGTCCGTCCAGCACGCGCACCTCCACCTCCCGGACCGATTCGGTCAGCGACGGGTCATGCGACCGCGACGGACTCACGGGCCACGACGTCGGCGAGGGCGTGGATGAAGGCAGGTGAGGTGTTCGGCATGTCCATCCGCCGATACGTGAGGCCCGCCGTTTCCGCCTGCTCGCGCGCGGCCACGTCAAGGTCATAGAGCACCTCGAGGTGGTCAGCGCAGAATTGCAGCGGCGCGATGAGCACCTCCCGATAGCCCGCGGCACGCAGAGCCGGGAGCACATCGAGAAGGTCCGGCGTCAGCCACGGCTCGGGTGAATGGCCGGCACTCTGGTACGCGAACTGCCAGCGCGAGCGGGGAAGCTCGAGCGCATCGGCCACCGCGCTCGCGGTATCGGTGAGCTGCGTGATGTAGCCGGGATCGCGTTGCATCACGGACAGCGGAACACTGTGGGCCGTGAAGATCACCGGCACGCGGTCGCGACTCACGTCATCGAACCGCTCCAGTGCGGCGGTCAGCCGGTCGGCGAGCGAGGCGATGAAGGCCGGGCGCGCGTACCAGGCGCCGGCAAGGTGGGCCGCGACCGGCACGGTCAGGGCCGCGGCGGCGGCATCGAGGGCCCGGCGATAGCCGGCGAGAATGATCGGCGAGAACTGTGGCGCGAGCACGATCCCGGTGATCTGGTCGACCCCCGCCGCGGCAAGGTCGCCGACGGCGCGGGCGATGTGCGGCTCCGAGTGCAGCATGCCGACCTTGACCAGCGTTCGCCCCGGGCCGTCCTGGCCATCGAGGACCTCCTGGAGTGCCTCACCCTGGGCCCGCGTGATATCGATCAGTGGGGACCGGCCGACAACCTGATACCGACGCTCGAACTCGGCGATCAACGCCTCGGGAACCGGGCGATCCTGGTAGACGCTCGCGAGGTAATCCCGAACCCCAGCAGCCGTCGTGGCCGAGCCGAATGTCATCAACAGGATGCCCCGCGTCATGAGCGCAGGATATCAAGGCGTCGGCAATCGAAGGATCGACCGAACCGCCGGTCAGGATCGCCGGTAGGTAATCGTCAGGAGCCGGCCACAGGTCGAGCACGGCCGGCCCTTGAGTCCCCATGCCTCGTCCGTCGTGCACCAACTCAGCACGCTCATGTTCCTGACCAGGTCATGGCGGTGACGCTCGCAGACAGGAATGGGCTTGAGCCACTGGGTGATCCGGCGGCCCGACGCGTCGGCGCCGATATAGACATTCGCGGAGGCAAACATTGTTCCCGTGGTCGACACCTGGCAGCGTACGCAGGGGGCCGGGTGGCCCTCAACGTCCGGAAGAGGGTCCTCCGAGGTCTGGGTAGCCATATCTCCTCCTGAACGCGAACTCCGCCCGCGTTGTAGCAGCAGACCGGAGGCGTGTCAAGCCGTTTGTCCCCAGGTGCTCGGCGGGGTCACGGAGGCGAAGAATCGGGGCGCTATTTGTGGGTTACGAGACCGCCCTTAACGGACGGTGCTGCGCACCGGGTCGCGACTGGCGACGGCGAGGATGATCGCGGCGACGCCGAGAGCGCCGCCCATCATCGGACGCCATCCGCCGATGCCCGCCTTCAGGTGAATGAGACCCAGACCAACGTTGCCCACGGCCACGAAAGCCGCGAGGCCAACGGTGGCCGCGCTGGACCATCGGGTCTCCCTGCCGAAATAGCGCGCGGCGGCAATCCCGAGCAGCGCCAGCCAGAAGAGCAGGCCCAGCACTGAGCCGGCCGCCCGCCCCGGCGCATCGATGAACATCGTGGTGCGAGTCGTGAGGAACTCGCCAACATCGGCCGACCCGGCCAACGACACGGCCATCAACCCGGCAAGCGCGGTCCGGCTCGCCGACAGCGCCCTGCCCGTCATGTCGTCATCGTGCCACACCGCGGCATTGATCGCGTGAAGCCGAGTTCCGACGAGCGCTGAGCCGATCGTTGTCCGTAGGATTCTTGTGTGGATCCGCATCGCACTCGGCCTCCGCGGCTGGTCGCCATTTTCGGCTCCGGGGAAACAAGTCCGGCCATGACCTCCGTGCACCAGGACCTGATGGCCCGGGTCGGTGGGCAACGGCTCGAAGCCGTTCTTCTCGATACCCCCTTCGGATTCCAGGAGAATGCGAGCGAGCTCGCCGCGCGAACCATCAGTTATTTCCGCCGGCATGTGGGACGCGATATCACCCTCGCGTCCTTCCGGCACAGCGGCCGAGCCAGCGCGCTCGAGTTCGAGCAATTTCTTACTCGGCTCGCGAACGCGAACTATGTCTTTGCCGGTCCCGGCAGTCCGACGTATGCGCTCCGCCATTGGCGTGAGAACGCGGTCCGCGCCCGGCTTCTCGACAAGGTCACGCAGGGCGGATGCCTCGCATTTTCCAGCGCGGCCGCGATTGGGCTCGGGGCCTACGCCCTGCCCGTCTACGAGATCTACAAGGTCGGGGACGACCCGTACTGGACCGGGGGGCTCGACCTGCTTGGCCAGATCGGCCTTCGATGCGCGGTCCTCCCTCACTACGACAATCGCGAGGGAGGAACGCACGACACCCGCTTCTGCTACATGGGCGAGCCGCGCCTGCGCGTCCTCGAGTCGA
>DAINCX010000018.1:0-5899 GCA_036732165.1 Candidatus Dormiibacterota bacterium
CCGCGATTGCGAAACCCGAGGACATCCTCATAGACCGCCTTCCGGAGCGCCTCTGAGGAGCCCGAATTCGCGTGCCTGCGGGTTCTCCCTCAACATCTCGGAATTGCCCGATGCCAAAGATCAACTGTCCCGCGGTTCCGAACGGTGCGGTTTTTCCAGGGCCAAACTCCACAACCACGACCTGCGCTTGCCCAGTCTTTTCGATGATGTTGGCTCGGATGTTGTCAACGCTCCCAGACTGCGGTTGGTACAGGTCTCCGGACTTCACCGTCCCGTCGGCGCCCTGGAACCTGTAGTCACCGCTGCGGTGGCCGCCCTAGCCTACCTCGTGGTTCGGCAGATTATCAAGAAGCGCTGAGGGCTAAGGCTTCGACCACGCGCTCGGGAACTGCACGTGCCAGTGTCCCTCTTCGCTGATCGCGCTCGGGAATACCTTGCGGACGTCGGCAAGCGTGGCGCTGCCCGAGGCAACGTCGAAGGCGCGACCGCCGAGATGGAGCGACCAGTAGCTCCGCTCGGTGTCGCCCATCGGCTCGAGGATGCCTTCCAGGCCCGCGGCGATCGCCTGGCGGGTTGCCGCGGGATGCGCCGCCACCCACGCCTTGATCAACCTCTTCGGGCGCGAGTTGACGAAGATGTCGACGTAGGCAGGGTCGTCCGCGATGTGCTTCGAGACCGCCCAGCAGTCCTCCGTCAGCGTTCGTCGTCCGCTGTTAAATTGCACGGCGGGGATCTGTTTTTTCAGCTCGCGCGCGGCGTTGGCGACGTCCTCCTGCAGGTCGAGGCCGGCGACGTCCGCGTCAGTCGCCGCGGGAGCAGTGCCGGCGTCCGCCGCGACACCGGCGTCAGGCGTGCGCAGCAGTGCAGTGACGCCGGCGTTCCCGATCTTGCGCTGCAGCTCGAGCATCGCGTCGGCCGTCGTCGGTCGTACCGTCCGGGCTACCGGCGGCTGACGATGCGACGGCGCTGACCTGGATTCAAAATCCCGCATGGCCTTGCTCCCCTCGTGGCGGGCTGCACCCGCTAGCATCTCGTGATTGGCGTCCGCGGTAAGGACGCGCCGGGTCATTCTTTCGGGCACAGCCGCCTGCACTTCCGGGCACGCGGGTCCCGCCACTGGCACTATGCAGGGGTTACGACCATGGATAGGCTTTCCTGACATGCAGGCCCCATTGCGCGTCGGCCTTCTTGGGCTCGGCCATGTCGGTGGCGCCCTGGTCGCGCGGCTCGTCCGCGACGCGGACCGGATCGCGCAGGTGTCCGGCCGGCCGATCACATTGGAGGCGATTGCGGTCCGTCACCCTAAAAGCCGAACCGCCCCCGCGCCACTCGTCCAGCCGGAGGCAATTCTCGCCCGCACCGATCTCGATGCCGTCGTCGAGTTGATCGGTGGCCTCGAGCCAGCCCGCACCTATATCGAGCAGGCGCTCAGGGCTGGCCGGCAGGTGATCACCGCCAACAAGCAGGTGATCGCCGCCCACGGACCCGAGCTGGCCCGGCTCGGCCCGTTGCGATTGGAAGCCTCCGTGGCGAGCGCCATCCCGATCGTCGAGATTCTGGCCGAGACGCTGGCCTCGGATCGCATCGACGCGGTGACCGGCATTCTCAACGGAACGACCAACGCCATGCTGCACGCCATGGCCCGGGGCACGTCCTATGCCGACGCGCTCGCCACAGCCCAACGGGAAGGGCTCGCCGAAGCGGACCCGAGCGCGGATGTCGACGGGCATGACCCGGCAGCCAAGCTTGCCATCCTCATCATGCTCGCGTTCCACCGGCGCATCGACCCGGCCGCGATCAGCCGCATCGGCATTCGCCAGCTGGATGCCGCCGGCTTACAGGCAGCACGCCAGGCAGGCCAGGTGGTCAAGCTGGTGGCGGCGGCCGTCGACCAGGACTACCGGATCGCGGCCGACGTGCGCCCAAGGCTCGTGCCTGACAGCGACCCACTGGCTCGCGTCGATGGACCCGACAATGGGATCCTCGTTGACGCGACCTACGCCGGCCAGCTGTTTCTCAAAGGCCCGGGCGCGGGGCCGGACGCCGCTGCCAGTGCCGTGGTCGCGGACTTGATTCGCGCCGCCCGCGGGGCGCCCGCCTCGGCCGGCAGTCTGCTGGCCTCGCTGGCCGGAACCCCGCCGGCGGTCATCTCACCCCTCGGCCACGACGAGCCGTACCCAACCGCCTGAAACGGCTCGGCCTGACCTTGCTTACGCCCCCCAAGAGGCGCATCATCCACTCGTCGTCGACCACATTCGCGAGGAGGCATGGCAATGGCTGATGCGAAGGAGATGGCGCGCCGGCATATCGAGCTGTTTAACGAGGGCAAGCTCGACGAGATCGCCCGGGAATGGGCGGAGGATATCGACTTCGAGACCCCGCTCAGCGGCAAGATCAGAGGCCGCGAGGCGGTAATCGCCTACTGGAAGCAGACGCGGCAGGGCTTTCCAGACATGAAGGTCGAGGTCCGGACGATGGTGGCTGAGGGACCGAGGGTAGCGGCCGAGTACACCGTGACCGGCACCAATCGTGGATCCCTGAAAATGCCCACTGGAGAGACGATCCCGCCGACCAACAAGAAGGTCACCATCCCAGGACTGGATATCTCGGAGATGACCGGCGACGGCAAGCTCAAGTCCCTTCACCAGTACTTCGATACGGCCGGCATCTTTCAGCAGCTCGGTCTGGTGCCGGCTGCCGAGGGCGCCGGCGCCCGCGGCTGACCAACTGGCTCATTCCACTCTCTCCCCCCTCCCCCCGTTTCGGGGGAGGGTCGGGGAGGGGGCTCTACGTCGTCGTCTCTACCAGGAGCCGCTCGTCCCAATGCGCCAGCCGCGCGCCCGCCGCGTAGACGCTCTCGCAGAATTCCAGGATCGCCACCCGCGGCGACGCCGCCTTTCGGACCTCGTCGTAGGGCAAGAGGAACTCCTTGATGCTTGGATCCCAATGGGCGCCGGCGGGCCGCAGCCGCTCCGTCTCGATGCCGGGCGGCGGCGGCGACGTATATCCAAAGAAGGTCGGCGCGGGGACCTGGTCGTTGCCCGGCCAGAAGCCGGTACAGATCACCTCGGCGTCGGCACCACGCCGCATGATGATCCCGCCGTTTTTCGGGGGTTCCACGGCGCGGCCGGAGTAGCGCAACAGGGCGAGGTCGAACGTGCCCCAGAAAAAGCTGACCAGCGAGGTCTTGCCGCGGAATCGTGATCGGTGTTCCTTGAAGACGAGGTCGACCCGCGACAGCACCTGGAAGAATCGCGTCGCCCAGTCGGGATCATAGGCCGCATGCGTCTGGTCCTCGGGGAACGGGATCGGGTTGGCGACCTCGGAGGGCAGCGGCGAAATCTGCACCTCGATGCGCAGCGAGCGCAGCGCCGCCATGAAATCGTGGTAGAACTCCGCCACCGGGCGCGCGGTCAGGGGGACGCGCCGCGAGTCCCCGCTGCTGAGCACGACGGCGACCTGGTGATCGATCAGGTCGACATCCACCTGGAAGACCTGGTCCCCCGCGGCCATCGGGGTGGTGGTCAGACCGCGGGCCGTGAGATAGAGGGGGACATTGGCCCACTGCGGCTCAAAGGGCGTCAGCGCCAGGCGCACCTTGCCGATCACCTGCATGATCATGTGCAGCGTGTCCGCGGTGTCCTTCCAGGCCGCGTAGGGAAGCTCCGGCCAGGTCCGCGTCGCGATCGTGCTCGGCTGGCGATCGCCCACGACAAAACTTTACGCCGCACGACGGGGTGGCGGCTTCCCTCGGGGAAGAAGCGAAGCCGCCCCGGTATCGCGGCTCAGTCGTCGCGATCCCTGCGCGGGCACGATGCGGCGTCAGTTGATCAGCCGGATCGTGCCCCGAACGGCCGTCGCTGTCATCACTCATTCGGATGAAACATTGCGAAACAGGACGGCTCGCGGGAGTCCACGGTGCCCCTTCGCTTCCCTTTCGTGCCCCTTGGTTGGCCCCTTTGCGCCTTGAAGGCGATCGGGCCGATGCCGACCGTTAGATCGTGCCCTGGCCCGACGGTAGCCCCACGCTGATCTCCCGGTTCGGCGACGCCTTGCGCCAGACTGGCTACAGCGAAGCAGGGCTCCGCCAGGCGGTTGGTACCGCCTCCAGCCTCACCCACGATCCGCGGGCGATCGAGATCGCACGCCGTCGGCTGCAATCGGGCACGGCCCTCGACACCCTCATCAAGCTGTTCTGCCTCGGAACTCCCGTGCCCACGGATGAGCTGATCGGGGCTGTCGGCGGGAGCTCCGTCGACAACCTCGTCCGCATCGCCGTCGTGACCCAGGAGCGGGACCGCATCAGCCCGCTGATCGCCATCGACGCCGCCCAGGAGCTGTTGATCGCGCATGACCCGGCCCATCGGGGCGAGCCGATGGCGGCCGATCACGTCATCGGACTCGGCCCGGCCCCGCGGACCCTGGCGGCCCTGACGGTGCGGTCCCGCGCGGGACATGTCCTGGATCTCGGCACCGGCTCGGGCATCCAGGCGTTGCTCGCGCTGTCGCACAGTGACCGGGTCGTCGCCTCCGACATCAATCCCCGCGCGCTGGCCTACACCCACTTCAACGCCGCCCTCAACCGTCTCGCCGTCCCAACGACCCGTCAGGGTGACCTGTTCCAGCCGGTGGCCGGCGAGGGGTTTGACCTCATCGTGGCCAACCCGCCCTACGTGCTGTCACCGGATTCCAGCTTGCGGTTCCGGGATGGCGGCATGGCCGGCGACGAATTGAGTCGGACCGTCGTGCGCGAGGCCGCTGGTCACTTGAACAATGGCGCATTCGCGTCGATTCTCGTCAGCTGGGCGCCTCAGGAGGACGAGGCATGGGCCGAACCCCTCAGGGCCTGGGTGGGAGGCCTTGGCTGCGATGCGCTGCTGCTCCGTTTTCGCAGTTACGATCCGCTGACCTACGCCTCGCTCTGGATCAAGGACGAGGCCGAGTTCGCTACGACGCTCGACCGTTGGCTCGCGTATTACCGTCGCCTCGAGATCCGGGCCATCAGCTCAGGCGCCATCATCCTGCGACGCCGATCGGGGATCAACTGGAGACGGTCCGCCCAGGTGCGCGCGGCGCCGATCCAGAACGCCTCCGACCACCTGCGTCGCATTTTCGACGCGGGGACCCTCCTCTCCCGCATGTCTGATGCCGAGCTGATCGACCAGCGATTCCGCGCTCACCCCGGCCATCGGATCCACCGAACCGGCCTCAGCGCCGGCGGATCGTACCGGGTCGACAGCCAGTACCTCGAAACGACGGAGGGAATCCCATTTCGAATCTCGCTCGGAGAGCTGGGGTCCCATCTCCTGCCGCAGCTCGACGGCAGCCAATCTCTCCGCGCCATCACCGCTAAGCTGACGCAGATGGCCCCCGGCATGGCATCCGATGAGATAGCGCGCCGCTCGATCCAGGTCGTCAGGCAACTCCTGGGGCTCGGATTCCTGGAAATTGACGGGCCGCCGATCGACCCGCTGGCGATGGTCAACCGCAGACACGAAAAGGAAAGGAGCCTGGTGACCCCATGAAGACGCACGACCAGCAGAGCCTGGACGACCAGCAGCGGCAGGGCGGCAAGAAACTCGGCCGGGCGCCCGAAACTCAACCGGACAGCGTCGAGGGATCGATCCGCGAGCTCCAGGCCACGGCTGGCAACCGGGCGGTCAGCGACCTCGTGACCGGTAACCACCCCACCGTGCAGGGCAGGTTCTTTAGTGGCGCCTTCGGCGGTCTCGAGGACTGGATGGCAAAGGACACCCCGGCCGCCGGCGGCGGCTTCGATGCGAGCATGAAGGAGGAATCCGGCGACGCTAGCGTGAAGGAGCAGTCGTCCGATGCCAGCATGAAGGAGCAGCCGTCCGATTACAGCATGAAAGACGAGCCGGGCGACGCCAGCGTGAAG
>DAINCX010000018.1:5999-48034 GCA_036732165.1 Candidatus Dormiibacterota bacterium
GAGCAGTCGTCCGACTACAGCATGAAGGCGGACCCGGGCGACGCCAGCATGAAGGAGCAGTCGTCCGATTACAGCATGAAAGACGAGCCGGGCGACGCCAACATGAAGGAGCAGTCGTCCGACTACAGCATGAAGGCGGACCCGGGCGACGCCAGCACGAAGGAGCAGTCGTCCGACTACAGCATGAAGGCGGACCCGGGCGACGCCAGCATGAAGGTCGACGATGCCTCCGATAAGTGGGACGCGTCCGAAAAGCTCGACGCCTCGGAGAAATGGGACGCGTCTGAGAAGGCCGAACCCGACCTGGCGAGCAAGGAGGACACGCTCGAGTCGGAGTTTTAGGCGAAGGAGACCCTAGGGTTTTGCTTGCTTTCGCTCCGCGATGTACTGCTCCAGCCGCGAGCTCGTAGAGAGCTCGCCCCCCGACAGGATGTAGCCGGCCTTTCGGGCAAGCATGACCGCCCGATAGTCCGCGCCGCGGCCTGTTGGCAGGCGGCCGCCTCGATGATAAGCAGACATCAGTGGGAGCCCAGGCAGCACGCGACCTCGAACGGACTCGGGAGCCCCTGCTCGCCGGCCTCGGTTCGGCCCGCCGGCATTCGGGGTTCGGGAGCGTCACGAGTACACAGGCGACCATCCTCCGACTCCAGCGAAGCGTGGGCAACCGGGCAGTCGCCGACTTGCTCGCGCTGCAGCGCTGCGGCGCAGCGCCCTGCGGATGCGAACACGAAGAACCCGAGCCGCAGGCAATGCCATCCAGCGCCATCAGCGCTCAACGGGAGGAGGCGACCGATCCCCTATCGGCGGGCGGGGCGGACGATTCCGCCGCCACGAAGCAGCCGATCCTCGGCGCCGATCCGGAGGTGCGGTACGACGGCCTGGATGCGCTCCAGGATCAGGATGGCGTGCAGCCCGACCAGGGCGCCCCGCTTCAACGCGACGGCGCCGACGCCGGGGTTGATGCGCCCGTTCGCCAGGGAACAACCTGCCGCGTCTTCACCAGCTTCGCGGAGTTCTTCCTTGGTACGGCACCAAACTCGGCCTTTGCCGCGCAGACATCCTTTGATTTCGTCGTCCGAGGCGGGCAGATCGCGGTCGAGGAAGACCGTGCGGCCTCGTGGGTCAACCGCCGGCTGGTCCCGGTTGACGGCCACCGGACGCCCCAGACCGCGGCCGCCGTCAGCGGCTGCCGTACCGCCAAGCGCCGGCCGGATGCTGGTGACTACACCTGGTCACCGTCCGCCGGCTGCCCCGCCTCCGCCGCCTTGCGGCAGCCCGCCACGGCAACCAGCGCGGGCGAGTGCGAAACCGTCATCGGAACCCAGCTCGATGCGGAGGACCTGGCCGATATGGCCCGCCTGCTGCGTCACGAGCAATATCACCTGAATCTAGGCTGCGCCGTGGCCGCCCTGGGCAACAACCTGATCGCGCAGGGGACCGCGGTTGCCGACGCGCGCAACCAGGTGGTCGCGGCAAGCCGGCGCCTGCAGGCTGCCTATGACAGCGACACGAGTCACGGCTGCGAGCCGAGTGCGCAGGCGACCTGGGAGGCGAACATCGACAGCCGCAGCCTCGCCTTCCCCTAACGGGACGCGCGGGTTTCGACCAGCAGGGCTTCGGCGCCCTCGCGGCCGACGCGAACAGTTACCTGCGGTTCACCGATGATCTTCGCCGCCCCACCGCCGTCGACCGCGCCGCCACCACCCCCGGTGGTGATTTCGGCATCACCGTGGACCACGAAAAAGTAGCCGTCGAATCCATCGCGAAAGCGGTGCGTCACCACGGTGTCCGGCTCGAGGAGCGTCGCGTAGACGGCGGCATCCTGGTGGACGGTGACCGCCGCCGGGTTCACGGGCGCGTCGGCCCCGCCGTAGCCCACGGCCGGAACGACGACTGGTACGAACCGACCTCGACGCTCATCCTCCGGAAAGCTGTGCTGCTCCACCGACGGCTCCAGGCCGCGCCGGCTTGGAATGATCCACATCTGGATGAATCGCATCGGCGCCGCCTTGGAGCCGTTGCGCTCCGAGTGCTGCATGCCGGATCCAAGCGTCGCCCGCTGCACCGATCCGGGCGGCAGGATCCCACCATTCCCCCGACTGTCGGCATGTTCGAAGGTCCCCTCGGCGACGTAGGTGATTCCCTCGATATCCCGATGGGGATGCATCGGCCACGCCGCCCCCGGCACGAGGCGGTCATCGTTGAAGACGCGCAGATCGCCAAACCAGGTGTTCTCCGGGTCCTCGTAATCGTCGAAGCTGAAGTGCCAGTTGGCGCTGAACCAGCCGCCTTCGACATGGTGGAGCGACTGCCGCGGACGGAGGACGACCATTTCCTCAGCTTGCCTGATTGATGCCCTCCCCCGTCGGTCTGTGCTAGAACCTGCTCATGGGTGGACCCGCTTCCCCGAGCGCTGTTCGCGTGGCGACATCGGATGATGCTGACGCGATCGGTCAGCTCCTGCACGATTTCAACACCGAGTACCACGACGTGACGCCGGGGCCGGTCCGGCTCGCGGAGCGGATCCGGCGCTTGCTGGCCGGCGGCGACACCATGGTGCTGCTCGGCGGGACGGGACCGGATGGCATCGCGGTCCTGCGCTTCCGGGGCGCGATCTGGAGCGACGGCCTCGAATGCTACCTCGCCGAGCTCTACGTCGTGCCGCAGCGCCGGGGACAGGGACTCGGCCGTGCGCTGATGGAAACCGCCATCGAGGTCGCCCGGGCCCGGGGGACGGATTACATGGATCTCGGCACCAGCGAAGACGACGTTGCCGCGCGCTCGCTCTACGAGAGCCTCGGCTTCATCAATCGCGAACAGGGACCGAACGGGCCCATTACCTTCTTCTACGAGCGCGAACTGTGAGTTCGCTTACCGGCATGAATCACCAGGATCTTCAGCGGCGGTTTGCGATCTTGACGACAGCCCACCTGGCGGACGCCTGCATTCGCGCCCAGGTCCCGGTGCGCTGCGCGCCGGCACTCGTCCACGCGCTTGTGCCGGGGAGTCGTGTGGCTGGGCGCGTGGCTCCGGCTCGACATGTGGGGAGCGTCGACATCTTCCTGGAGGCGCTCGAGGGGGCTGCGCCGGGCGATGTGTTGGTGGTCGACAATGGCGGACGCCTCGATGAAAGTTGCGTCGGCGATCTCGTGGCCCTGGAAACGAAGGCGGCCGGGCTGGAGGGCATCGTCATCTGGGGGCTGCATCGCGACACCGCCGACATCCGCGCGATCGGGTTGCCGGTCTTCAGCCTGGGCTCGGTTCCCACCGGTCCGCAACGCCTCGACGTCCGTCCTGACGATGCCGTGACGTCCGCCATGATCGGAGAATGGAGGGTCACTCGCGACGACCTGGTTCTGGGCGATGACGATGGCGTGCTCTTCGTCCCGGCCTCCCGCGCGGCCGACATCTTCACGCTGGCGGAGAAGATCCGCGACACCGAGCGACGCCAGGCCGACCGAATCCGCACAGGTGCCTCCCTTCGGAAACAGGTGCAGTTCGACACCTACCTCGCTCGCCGGCAGCAGGAACCCTCGCTCACCTTCCGCCAGCATCTCCGATCCGTCGGCGGGGCAATCGAGGAATAAGCGCAGGCCATCAGTCCGGCAGAAAGGATTTCGACGCCTGGCTCAGCTCTTCCCCACTCCAGCTGAGACTGCCCGCCCGGATTTGACCGACGACGGCGTCGACCCATTGCAACTCCGCGGCGGTGACGGCGCGCAGATATTCGGTATCCAACAGCGTCACGGCGGGAGCTTTGGCCCCGCCGTCGAAGCTGAGATCTCGGTCCATCTCGGCGAGACTCTCGCGGAGCAGCGCGGCGCGCGTCTCGAGGACGGGCAGCGTCTCCTCCGGCGTCAGCCCGAACACAAAGGACAGGGCGGCCGGGAACTGCGGGAACTCGTTGCGGGGAGTCGCGAGCATCTCGACCAGCCATTCCCTCCCAACCCGCAGCCCGGCGTCGGTTAGCTCGTAGACCGTCCGTTCTGGAAACCGCTTGTCTTTCTCCGTCTGCCGGACGGCGATCAGGCTGGCACGCGCCAGCCGTTCGATCGTCTTGTAGAGGTTGGCGCGCTGCTCCAGGTTCACGACCCGATCCTTGCCCCAGTGCTTCATGCGGCGCTGCATCTCGTAGGGATGGAGCGGCCCGCCGACCAGCATGAACAGGACGGTGAGCGCCAGCGGGGAGGGCCGAGGCGATTTGGCTGACACGGGGCTAGCTTAGCCGAGTTACGATTGTGCGAATAGTTGCTTATTGACTAGTCGATGTGATACTGTCGGCCCATGAGCACAATCGCCTCGATCACCTCCAAGGACGGCACCACCATTGGCTACCGGCAGCTGGGCCACGGCCCCGGTGTCGTGCTGGTCCAGGGAACCATGGGGTCGGCCCAGAACTTCATGGAGCTGGCCGGCGCGCTCGCCGACAGCTTCACCGTCTACGTACCGGACCGTCGTGGCCGAGGCCTGAGTAGCCTTCCGTACAGCCCGGACTACCGCATCCAGAATGATGTGGACGACCTGGAGGCTCTCCTGCGCCAAACCGGCGCCCAGGATGTGTTCGGGCTCAGCTCGGGGGCGATCATCGCACTCCAGGCAGCCCGCACTCTGACCGGGATCCGCAAGCTCGCCATCTTCGAACCACCGCTGTTCATCGACGGCGCGCCGATCGCGCTGGTGCGGCGCTACGAGCGGGAGATGGCTGACGGCAAGGTGGCCGCGGCCCTGATCACGGCGATGAAGGCGGCCCAGATGGGGCCGGCCATTTTCAACGTCATCCCCGGCTGGCTGCTCGAGCCCCTCACCAACATGGCGATGAGCCAGGAGGAAAAGAAGGGCACCGGTGACTACATTCCCATGCGGCAGCTCGCCCCGACGCTGCAGTACGACTTCCAGGTGGTCCTCGAGATCAGTGGGCACGTGGACGACTTCAGGTCGGTCAATGCCGACGTGCTCCTGCTGGGCGGGAGCAAGAGCCCGGCCTATTTGAAAAGCGGCCTGGACACGCTCGAGAAGGTCTTGCCCCATGCGACGCGGGTCGAGTTCCCCGGACTCGGCCACGCGGCGTCATGGAACAAGGATCGCGGCGGTCAGCCGGAACAGGTGGCTGCCGAGCTGCGCAAGTTCTTTAGCTGATCACCCCGCTAAGCTCAAGCTCACTCGATAGCTGGGCGGATTCAAGGCAACCCTCCGGGCGGGCTCAGGGCTTCGTGGCCCTGACGTAGTGGAGCCACGGCGGCGCATCGCCGGAGCGCACCTGCGCGAAGTCCGCCGCCGCGACCAGCGGCTCGAGCGGCGTCATTCGGCGCCGCCAGGTGTCGCCGGCGTGACCGGTGATCGACGCGACAAGGCGCCAGCTTCCCCGTTCGGGGATCGTGAAATCGGCTAGGAGCAGCGTGCCACCGGGACGCAGCACGCGCCGCATCTCGCGAGCAGCCTTGAGCCGGATCTCGTCCGGGAGGTGGTGCACCATGAGGCTGGAGACGACCACATCGAAGGAGGCGTCCGGGAAGGCGAGCGACTCGGCCGTACCTGGCTGGAACCTGCAGTTCGCAAGACGGCGGGCCTTCCGGCCAGCGTATTCGATCATCTCGGGCGCTGCGTCGATGCCGACAACGGAGCCTTCGGCCCCAACCGCCTGCGCGAGCATTCGCGCGAAGAAGCCGGGGCCGCACCCGATGTCGAGAACGCGATCCCCCGGCTTCACGCCACCGGCCAGGAGGAGCTGGCGGTAGGACCGACGTCGGGTGCCGCCGAAAAGAACGGCCGCGGACAGGTCGTAGAACCGCGGCGTGCCGATGGTGATGCCGTGACCGCTGGGCCGCGAAGATGGGTGGTTCATGGTTTCCCCCCTGCCAACTTAGTTCAGACTAAGATTAGTCTACACTAAGTCGATGGTCAGCCCCAAGCATCGTACGCGGCTCGGTGCGGCCGCCCGGCGGGAAACGATCCTGACGGCGGCGATCCCGGAATTCGCCGCATCCGGCTACGAGCGAACGCGGATCTCGGACATCGCCGCCAGAGTGGGGGTCACCGAGCCGGTTGTGTTCCAGAACTTCGGCACCAAATCCGGCCTGTTCGTCGCCATTCTCGACCGGGTGTCAGACGAGGTGGTGCAGTACCTGTCCGAGCTCGGTGACCATTCGCCGGACGTCGCGGAACTGCTCTCTGTGCTGCTCGCGCACGAGCGTCAGGACCGGATGCATGGCCCGGGCGGCGCCGGCACGATGTTCGCTGAGGCCGCGAACAACTCGGACCCATCAGTCCGTAAGGCTGGGCGGCGGGCACACATGCGGACGGTGCAGACTCTGGTTGAGATCCTCCGCCGGGGGCAGCGGGAGGGGTCCATCCGCGGCGATGTCGACGCGACCGTGTTGGGCTGGCTCGTCCTGTCGCAGATTCACGCTCGACAGTTCCGGCGCGCCCACTCCGACACATCGCCCACCGTGGAGCGTGCGTTGCTGGATGCCCTGCTCGTCGCCTTGCGGCAGCCGGCGCGCCTCTGAGACAGACGACCCCGGCGTCAGGGTCAGACGCCGGCGGCGATACCCGCGTTCGAAGCGCGCAGCTGCAGGATCCGCCCAGCGACATGATGGTGCCGAGCGACCCCGCTGATCGACTCGCCGACCGCCCCGAAGCCTCGATCAGCGATCGCGATGACGCTCCCGCCGGCTCCGCTCAAGGCCGCGCCAAGTGCCCCGGCCTTAAGCGCGGCGGCGATCATCTCGTCAAGGTAGGGATACGCGCGCGCGCGGCCGGGTTGATGCAATCGGTCTTCCATCGCGCCCGCCACCAGGGAGCGGTCCGCGTAGGCGCACGCCGCCACCCACGTGGCGACCCGCGCGAGGTTGAAGACGACGTCAGCCCGCGGCACCCGCGTTGGCACCAGGCGACGCGCCTCATGGGTCGGTGACACGTCGGTCGGAACGAAGACGACCGCGCGCCATCTCGCCGGCCAGGTGAGTTCCACGACACCCGGCACGGTCCCGCCGGACGTTACGACGCAGAACCCGCCATAGATCGCCGCCGCCAGGTTGTCGCCATGACCCTCGAGTGGAAAGCCCAGGTCATGAATGCGATCCTGGGACAGGCGCAGGCCACGGAGCTTCGCCCCGATCGTGATACCCGCCACGACCGCGGCGGCACTGCTCCCCAGCCCGCGACCGATCGGGATCTCGTTTTGCACCTCCAGCGAGAGACCGCGCAGCGGCGGAGCCCATCGTTTGAAGGGCTCCTGCGCGGCGCGCACGATCAGGTTGCGCGACGTCAGGGGGACCTCGCCAGCTCCCTCCCCTTTCCAGCTGATGACCGTCTGGGCGGCCTCCTCCGCCTTGATCTCGAGGTGCAGGTCCAGGGCGAGCGCCAGGACATCGAAGCCAGGGCCCAGGTTCGCCGAGGAGGCGGGCACCCGCACGCTCGCGCGGCGCGCCATTACAACTTGAAGGCCTGGTGCAGCGCGCGGACGGCGTCGGCCACCCGGTCGGCCTTGATGATGCAGGTGATGCGGATCTCCGAGGTCGAGATCATCTCGATGTTGATGCCGTTCCGCGCCAGCGTGTCGAACATGGTCGCGGCCACCCCCGGTTGACCGCGGATCCCGCTGCCCACGACCGAGACCTTCGCCAGCCCGTCGTCCGTCAGCACCATTCGCGCCCCAATCGCGCGCGCCACGCGGTGCAGGATCTCCGTCGCCCGCTTGCCATCCGCGGTCGACACCGTGAATGACATGTCGGTCGCTCCCTCATGGCTCGCCGTCTGGATGATGACATCGGCCGCGATGTCGGCCTCCGCCAGCGGCATGAAGATGGCGGCCGCGATCCCGGGCCTGTCGGGCACCCCGACGACCGACAGGCGCGCGACGCGCTCTTCGTGCGCGATGCCGCGCACGCGGTTCCGATCTTCCACGATCGTCTCATTGGAACAAATCACGGTCCCGGCGTCAGCGCGAAAGCTTGAGCGGACGTGCAACTCCATGCCGTACGCCTCCGCGATCTCCACCGCGCGTGGATGCATCACCCGCGCCCCAACGCTCGCCAGTTCCAGCATCTCGGGGTAGGCGATCCGCGGCAGCAGGCGGGCCTCCGGCACGAATCGCGGATCCGCCGTATAGATGCCCCGAACATCGGTGAAGATCTCGCAGGTTTGCGCCTTCAGTGCCACCGCCAGCGCGACCGCCGTCGTATCCGACCCGCCGCGCCCCAGCGTGGTGACCTCCATCTCGTCGCCGATCCCCTGGAAGCCGGCGACCACCACGACCCGGCCCTGCGCGATCTCCGCCTCCACCCGCTCGGGGGCAAGGCCTACGATCCGAGCCCGCGCGTGGCGCCGGTCGGTCCGGATCCCCGCCTGGAACCCGAGCAACGAGACCGCGGGCACCTCGAGGTCGTTGAGCGCCATCGACATCAAGGGCGCGGACACCCCTTCCCCGGTGGACAGCAGCAGGTCCATCTCTCGCGGGGCCGGGTTCTTCGACACCCGCGCCGCCAGTGTCAGGAGGCGGTCGGTCGTATCCCCCATCGCGCTGACCACCACGACCACGGCGTAGCCGTCCCGACGGCTGGCGGCGATCCGCTGCGCGGCCCGCTTGATCCGGAACGCGGTACTGAGGGAGCTGCCCCCAAACTTCTGCACCAGGACCGGACGTCGGACGGCTTCACCTGGCGGGCTCGACATACCCCTCGCGCGTGAGCCACTCCGCCACCAGGACCGCGCCTTTGCCGGCACCCAGTTTGGTGTTGTGCGAGAGGACGACGTATTTCACGCCATGCAACGCCGGCTCGTCGCGGAGCCGTCCCACCGTGACGGTCATCCCATCGCCGGCGTCGCGGTCGCGGCGGGGCTGCGGCCGGAAGGGGTCGGGGTCGACCCGCAGAAGGCGCTCCGGCGCCGAGGGCAATCCCTTGAGTCCCTGCGTCGCGAACCGATTCATGGCCTCGGCGGCGGCCGCCGCATCGCACGGTCGTTCCGTGCCCACGTACACGGCTTCGGTATGGCCATGCTGCACGTTGACCCGGGTGCAGGTGCAGGAAAGCGCGAACGTGGCGGGCTCAGTCCAGGGCCCGAGGATCTTCCGCGTCTCGCGCTCCACCTTCTCCTCCTCTTCCGGGATGTAGGGGATGACGTTGTCGATGATGTCGAGCGCCAGCACCCCACCCTGGCGGCCCGCGCCCGAGACCGCCTGCATCGACGTCATCATCACGGTGCGCAGGCCGAAGGCGTCCTGGAGCGGCTTGAGCGAGACGACCAGGCCGGTGGTCGTGCAGTTCGGGATCGGCGCGATGAAGCCGCGCCAGCCGCGCTGGCGGCGCTGGTCGTGCAGCGCTTCGGCGTGCGCGTCATTGATCCCGGGAATCAGGATCGGGACATCGGCCTCATACCGGAAGGCCGACGCGGTGCTGAAGACGGGGATGCGCGCGGCAAAGCGCGGCTCCCATTCGAGCGCGACGTCCTTCGAGACCGCGCTGAAGACCAGGTCGAGCGGCTGTGCCAGCAGGTCCGCCGCCGTCAGGCAGGGCAGATCCAGCACGGATGGATCGGGCGGCCCGTCCGCAAACCAGCGGCTGGCACCCGACGGCTCGCGTAAGGCGGCAGCAAACTTCTTGCCCGCCGAGGTCGGGGATCCGGCAACGGCCTCAACCGTGAACCATGGATGTTGCTGGAGGGCGGCCAGCACCTGCTGGCCGGCCAGCCCGGTCGCGCCCAACACCCCGGCTCGCAGCGCCTGCATCGTCAGACGATACCGTTTATGACGAGCGCGAGGCCGAGCGTGGCCAGGAGAGCGGCGAGTCCTGTGCGGACCAAGACGGTCACGCGCGTGCCGGCACGGCGCACGCCGACTCCGCCGAGCAGCACGACGGTGCCATCACCGATGGCGATCCCGATAACCAGCGCCAGGGCCACCAGCAGTGCCAGGCTCAGACCGCCGGCCCTCGATGCGGAAGACAACATCGACGAGGGCACCGTCGCCAAAAACAGATAGTTCCCCGGGTTGAGCGCCACCGCAAGAATGCCGCGCAGCGCTGGCGGAAGGCGTCGACGCTCGACCGGTGCTTCGATGACTTCGTTTCGAGACCGGAAGCCATCGATCGCCAGCCAGATAAGCAACGCGCCGCCCGCGATCTTGAGGATCCGAAGCACGACCCCACCCGGGGCCGCGACCGAAAGGCCGAGGGCCAGGGCCAGTAGCATCGCGGCGAACGTGAGGTTGGCCCCCACCTGAGCCCGAAAGCCGCGGCTGATTCCACCTCGGATCGATTCGCCAAGCAGCACGGCTTGGACCGGTCCCGGCGCACCCGCCAGCGCCAGCCCAACCCCCAGCCCCGTAAGAATCGGCGCAATCACGAGCAAGATCTCCCTCTCCCGCTCGCGAGGGAGGGTCGGGGTGGGGGCGAAACGCTACTGGGAAAACGTGTGGGGGGCATCCCGGACGATGTTCGAGCAAACGTGGAAGACGGCGCAGTTGTGTTGGACAAAAATTGTCAGTGCGGCGACCACCACCGCTGCCGAACCGAGGGCCACGAGCACCAGCCAGATCGATGGGCCCTCCCAGTGGATGTGATCCGGCATCTGCTCGTGCGCATGCCGATGCCTGCGGACGACGAATCGCCCCTTCGAGTGCCGTGGATGCGCGTGCTTATGTCCGCTCATCGGACGCGTGCTAGGAGGAGAAAGATTTCTCCAGGAAGGTGAGCGCCTCGTCATCATGCGCCGTCGAGACGAAGGCGGCCTCGAACTGGGAGGGCGGCAGCGACACCCCATTGGCCCGGAGGCGGCGAAACCAGCTCGCAAACCGGGCTACATCAGCGCGCTTGGCCGAGTCATAGTCGTGCACCGGCCCATCAACAAAAAATGGAGTGAACATCGAGCCAACCCGATTCAGGGTGACCGGGACGCCAGCGGCGTCAGCGGCACCTGCGAACGCCGCGGCCGCCCGACGACCCGCCGCCTCGAGCTGCTCGTAGGCCTTCGCGTCGAGCGCCTCCAGGGTGGCCATCCCCGCGGCCACTGCCAGCGGATTCCCCGATAGCGTCCCCGCCTGGTACACGGGACCGCTGGGCGCCACGTGCACCATCAGCTCGCGCCGCCCACCGTAGGCGCCGATCGGGAGACCGCCGCCCAGGACCTTGCCCAGGCAGGTGAGATCGGGCGTCACGCCATACAGGTCCTGTGCGCCGCCACGGGCCACGCGGAACCCGGTGATCACCTCGTCGAAAACCAGCAGCGCGCCGGCATCGCGGGTCATCCGGCGAAGGCCTTCGAGGAAACCCGGCGCTGGGGTAACCACGCCCATGTTTCCGGCGACCGGTTCGACGATGACGGCCGCGACCTGGTCCGGCCAGCGGCTGATGATCGCCTCGACATCTGGGAGCGAGTTGTAGCGAGCAACGAGCGTGTCCTGCGCCGTGGCCGGCGTGATGCCGGGCGTCCCCGGAATGCCGAGTGTGGCCACCCCCGATCCGGCATCGACCAGCAACGAGTCGGCATGTCCGTGATAGCCGCCCGCGAACTTCACGACCTTGGCCCGGCCGGTGATACCTCGCGCGAGCCGGATCGCCGACATGGCGGCCTCGGTGCCCGAGCTGACCAGACGGAGCATCTCGATGCTGGGCATCCGCTCGGAAACCATCGCGGCCAGCCGCACCTCGCCCTCGGTTGGCGCCCCGTAGGTCCATCCGCGTTCGATCTGCGCGAACAGGGCCTGCACCACGGCCTCCGGTCGGTGACCCAGGATGAGCGGGCCCCACGAGCAGACGAGGTCCAGGTACCGGTTGCCATCGACGTCCCAAATCCACGGCCCCTTGCCACGGGCCATGAAGGGTGGCTCGCCGCCAACCGCCCGATAGGCGCGCACCGGGCTGTTCACGCCCCCGGGGATGAGCGCGAGCGCCTCCGCCAGCAGCGCCTCCGACCGGCTGGTGGTTACGACGGCGGCGAGTCGTCCAGCCCGAAGGCGTCGCCCAGCACCGACGCCTCGAACACCGGGTCGGGGCTTTCCCGCAGGGCACGAATCGGGCCGTTGAGAAACCTCGTGGTCAGCGAATCGGCCAGCGCGCGCATCGCTTGGCGAGTCCCGGTCTCGCTGGCCGGCACGCGCGCGAGGTGACGTTCGAGCTCCGCATCGCGCAGGCCCTCAACCCGCTGGATCAGGGCGCTGATGGCGGGAGCGGCGTCGCGCGCGGCCAGGGCATGACGGGTCCGCGCCAGTTCTTCGTCGATGATGCGTTCGGCCGGCCCGACCGCCGTCTCGCGGTCGGCGAGATTCGTGGCCGCGATCGACCGCAGGTCATCGATGTTGCGCAACTGCACGCCACGGATCTCGGCCACCGCCGGCGCAACGTCGCGCGGCACCGCGAGGTCGATGATCACCAGCGGACGGCCTGCCCGGCGGGCCTGGTAGCCCTCGATGCGCGGCAGGTCAAACAAGTGTTCCGGCGCGCTGCTGGCCGAGATGATGATGTCCACCGATTCGATGATCCCGCCGATGTCATCGAACGCGATCGCCTCGGCGCCGAGACGTGTGGCCACGCGGTCGGCCCGCTCGAGGGTCCGCGACGTCAGGTAGACGCGGCCGATCCGCTGGTTGCGAAGCAGGTTGAGCGCGACCTGGCTGATCGTTCCCGCGCCGACGAGCAGCATGTTTCGGTCGACGAGATCACCCAGGAGATCGCGCGCGCTGGCGACCGCGGCGTGGGCCACCGAGACCGGTCGCCGTCCCAGCGAGGTCTCGTGGCGAACCCGCTTGCCGGCCCGGATCGCGCCTTGCAGGATGACCTGCAGCCGCGCGTCCACCCCGCCGACCTCGCGAGACCGGGCGAGCGCCTCCTTGACCTGGCCGAGGATCTGCGCCTCCCCGACCACCATCGATTCCAGGCCTGCGGCAACTCGAAAGAGATGGGTCATCGCCTCCTCGTCTGACAGGCGGTAGGCATACCGTTTCCAGGTCTCGAACGCGAGCTCATGCGGCCACTGGCTGAAGGCCTCGAAGATTCGCTCGGGCGCGTCCGCAGCCGGCGACAGCGCATACAACTCGGTCCGGTTGCAGGTCGAAAGCAGGACCCCACTATCAATAAGGTCGTGGTCGACGAGCCGCCGGATGCACTCACCCAGGATCGACTCGTGGACGACGGCCTGCTCCCGGACCTCGACCGGGGCGGTCTTATGACTGAGTCCGACCACGACGAACTTCACGCACTTCTCAAGCTAGCAGAATCGCTAGGCCGTCACCCGCTCGAACTCGGAAGCCTTGGCCCGATCCAGGTGGAGGTGTCGCCCCTCGTTGGTGGAGAAGAGCTCCGTCGTCTTGAGCCCGTTCCCGGTGATACAGATCACCACCGTTTCCTCGCGACGGATTCGCCCGAGCGAGATCAGCTGCTGCAATCCGGCCAGCACGACACCGCCCGCCGGCTCGCTGAGGATCCCTTCCGTCTCCGCCAGGAGCGCCATCGACTCGATCACCGCGTCCTCGCGGCAGGCCGTCCCCCAGCCGCCGGACGATTGCACCGCTCGCGCGGCATAGCGGCCGTCGGCCGGGTTCCCGATCGCGAGTGATTTGGCGATGCTGTTGGCTCGGACCGGCGTGATGGTGTCGGTCCGCTGCTGGATGGCGGTGCTGACGGGGGCGCAGCCCTCGGCCTGCGCGGCGTGGATCCGGGTCGGCGCCCGCTCGATCAGGCCCACCTCGACCAGCTCGTGCAACGCCTTCGCGGTCTTGGCCAGCAGGGACCCGGCCGCGACCGGCACCACGATGTGGTCGGGCGCCCGCCAGCCGAGTTGCTCCACCACCTCGAAGGTCAGCGTCTTGCTGCCTTCCGAATAGAACGGTCGCAAGTTCACGTTGACGATGCCCCACCCGTACTGGTCGGCCAGCTCCACACAGAGCCGATTGACGTCGTCGTAGGTACCGTCGACCTCGACGACGGTCGCGCCGTAGGCACCCGCCGCGCCCACCTTGGTCGGCTCCAGGCCGGCCGGGATGAACACGAGCGAGCGCAGGCCGGCCCGCGCGGCGTAGGCGGCGACCGATCCGGCGAGGTTGCCGGTCGAGGAACAGGCCAGCGTGTCAAAGCCATACGAGAGGGCAAAATTGGTCGCCACGGCGACATTGCGGTCCTTGAAGGATCCGGTCGGGTTCACGGTGTCGTTCTTGATGTAGAGGTTGTCGAGGCCGAGCCGCGCCCCCAGGTTGCGCGCCTTGATCAGCGGCGTGAACCCGGTCCCGAGGTCCACCGGTTCGCCGGCCGGCGCGGGCAGCAAATCGCGGTAGCGCCAGATGGTGGGCGGCCCATTGAGGATGGAGCGGTGGCTGATCTGGCCGGCTACCCGGGGCAGGTCATAGGCAACCTCGAGCGGCCCAAAGCAGTGCTCGCACACGTAGGCGGGCTCAAAGTCCCGGAGCCGGCCGCATTCCCGGCACCGCAGCGTCCTCGCGATTTCCTTCATCTCGGCACCTCACCCAGCAATAAAAAAACCCCTGGGATGAGGGGCCGACGGTTTGTGACTTGCATCATCTTTCCGGCGCGGCGCCGGACGAATTTTCCACCTTCCCCTTTCGGGAGGTTGGCAGGCTTCTCAGGGTCGGCCCCTCAGCCACTCTTGATAACGGTCGATATGAACTTGTCTGGACAGCCTAACAGCCCGGGCGCTGAGCCGTCAACGCCCCTTACTGGTTCGGCGTGCCCGCGGCGTTCGGCAGGAGCTTCAGGACCTGGTTGATCGGGACGGCGAAGCCCACGCCGACGTTTCCAGGGATCGGGCTGTCGATCGACTCGTTGATCCCGATCACCTTGCCGAGCGTGTTGAGCAACGGGCCGCCGGAGTTGCCGGGATTGATCGGGGCGTCGGTCTGGATCAGGTCATGCGCCGAGATCCCCTGGTTGCCCGCGCCCGGGTTGCTTCGATGCAGGCCAGAAACAATGCCCTCGGTCAACGTGCCGGACAGATCGAAGGGGGCGCCGATGGCCGCCACCGAATCACCGATGAGCACGGTGTCCGAGTTTCCAAACGGGATCGGATGCAGCTCGGACGATGCCACCGACACATTCACGATGGCGAGGTCGTCCGCGGTGTCGTTCGTCACCACCGTTCCCGCCGCGGTCGTGCCGTCGCTGAAGGTGACCTGGATCTGTTGCGCGCCAGCGATGACGTGCGAGTTGGTGACGATGTCGCCTTTCATGTCGGCGACCACACCGGAGCCGATTCCCTGGCCGGCACGGCCGAGCCGCCGAGCCTCGGTGGTGATGGTGACCACGCCGGGCAATGCCTGCTTGTAGATCGTCGGCAGCGGCACCACACTCTGGGCGGCGCCCGCCTTGCTCGAGGCCGCCACCGACGCGGCCGACGTTGCTCCGGTCGTCGCCGTCGTGTTCCGGGAATTCGTGACGACGGCGGCCGTGACCGCGGCCGTGGCGATGCCGGCGGCGAGGATGATGGCCACGATCGCCGTCAGCGGCAGCGAGGATCGCGGGTGATCGCGGCGCGGCGGGGCCGGCGGGGGTGACCCGTAGGCAACCGGCTCCGGCTCAGGCTGGACCACATGCGGCTCGTCATTGAGCATGCTCATCGTCTATCTTGCCTCCCGGTCATGAGAGAAGGCTAAGGGCCCGGTGCAGATTCGGTAAGAGTCTTCCGGGCAAGCACCACCAAATATTCGTTATCGAGCACCACGCCTCCATCGACGGGCCGGCAGCCCTGCTCGACCAGGCCCCGGGCACCTTCGAGCAGCTTCGCATACCGCTCGGCAGGAAGCATCCGGCTCAGCACCAGCAACGCCGGATTGGTGTGCTCGAAGAATTCCTGGCCGGCCTTCGTCGACGCAAAGGCGAACCTGGCCGCTCGGCGCTCAACCTCGACCGACGACGCCAGGCCCAGGAACCGCCGCCGGACCTCGTCCGGGTCCCCCCATTCCATCGCGGAGGGAAGCGCCATCGGCGCCGGCGGGGCGTAGCTGGTCGTCAGCGCCGACAGCTTGCCCGAAAATCCTGCCGCGGTCCAGTTGGCCATCGCCACCAGGCCGCCCGGCTTGATCACCCGGAACAGCTCGCGCGCCACCACATCGGGACGCGGCGCGAACTGCGCGCCGAAGGTCGAGCCGACGACATCAAAGCGTCCATCCTCGAACGGGAGCGCCTCGGCATCGGCCTCGAGCCACTCCATCGCCAGCCCATCCGCGGCCGACCGCTCCCTCCCCCACTCGACCATCCGCGGTGTCAGGTCGGTCGCCACCACCCGGGCTCCGGCCCGCGCCGCGGCGATGGCGAAATTGCCATTGCCCGCCGCCACGTCGAGGACCGCCAACCCCGGACGCATTCCAGCTCGCGCCACCAGGGCCTGCGCCTCCGGTTCGAGCACGCCCGCGGTGAGCCGGTAGTCGCCCAGCGACCACAGCATCTTCGAGCCGTCCTTGAGCGGTTGGAGGGGATCCGCCATGGGTGACGATCTTAGATCTCTGGGACTATTTCCCTCTGCCGCTCGCGGGGGAGGGTCAGGGTGGGGGCTTGGGGTGGGGGGTCTACGCCGCGGTCGTGTCGCCGCGCTTCTGCCGGTACATGGCCGCATCGGCCTTATCCAACAGCGCGTCGAGGGTGGTGGGCGCTGCTGGGTCGTACCGTGCCATCCCCACACTGAGGGCGAGGACATAGCCGCGCCGGCTTCCGGCGTTGAAGGCCGACAAATTGTCCTTGAGGCGGGCCACCGCAAGGTCGGCGCCATCGTCGGTACTCTCGCCCAGCATAGCGCAGAACTCGTCGCCGCCCAGCCGTGCGATGATGTCCGATTTTCGAAAGGTCATGCCCATCAGGCGCGCCGTGTCGACGAGCGCCCGGTCGCCTTCCGCGTGCCCAAAGCCGTCGTTGATGCTCTTCATCCGATCGATGTCCATGAACAACAGGGTGAGTGGTTTCTTGGTTCGGTTCGCCAGTTCCATGGGTTGCTGGCAGAGGAGCGAGAAGCCCCGGCGGTTGGACAGGTTCGTGAGCGGATCCAGGATGGCGAGCTGCCGCACCTGCTCCAGCATGCGATGGCGCTCCATGGCGTAGCGAATCGCCCGCCCGACCGCGTCGCCATCGACCCGTTGTTTCACCAGGAAGTCCTGCGCGCCCTCGTTGACGGCTGCCATCGCCACCGTCTCGTCCTCGTCGCCGCTGAGCACCACCACCGGCACCTGCGTCCCTTCGGCCTTCAGCGCACGGAAGGTCTGGAGCCCGTGCGAGTCCGGCAGTGACAGGTCGAGCAGGACGATGTCCAGGTCGCCACTCGCGAGCCGCTCGATCCCGGCGGCGAGCGTCCCCACGCTCTCCAGATCGAACGATCCCCGGCGCGACTCTTTCAGCGCCTCGGCGATGAGCCGGACGTCACCAGGGTTGTCCTCGATCAGCAGCACGCGAAGACTCGGCTCCTGCATGGATTACCCCCGGGGCGGGACTTTCACGATCGTGACCCAGAAGTCCTCGATCGCCCTGACCACCGTCATGAACTGGTCGATGTCGACCGGCTTGGAGATGTAGCAATTGGCGTGCAGGTCGTAGGCCTTCAGGATGTCCACTTCGGCTTCCGAGGTCGTCAGCACGACCACGGGGATCCGTCGCAGGTCCGGGTCGTTCTTGATCTCGGCCAGCACCTCCCGACCGTCCTTTCGTGGCAGGTTCAAATCGAGAAGGATCAGGTGCGGGCGCAGGACTGAAGCGAACGCGCCCCTCCGGCGCAGGTAGTCGACCGCCTCGACGCCGTCGCAGACCACGTGCAGCTCGTTGCGGAACTTGGCTTCCTTGAGCGCCTCACGCGTGAGCCGGACATCCCCGGGGTTGTCCTCGACGAGGAGGATGTCGACCAGCTCGTCACCCAGGTTCATGCGGCCGCCTCCAATTCATCGACCATCTGGAGCGTGAAACGGAAGCTGGCACCCTTTCCCGGCTCAGATTCGACCCAGATACGGCCGCCATGGCGTTCCACGATCTTTTTGCAGATGGCAAGGCCGATGCCCGTGCCCTCGTACTCGTCGCGTTTGTGCAGCCGCTGGAAGATGAGGAAAATGCGGTCCGCGTACTGCTGATCGATGCCGATCCCGTTGTCACTGACCGAGAAGACCCACTCGCCACCCTGTCGTTCTGCACTCACCCTGACCTCCGGTTGGCCCTCTTTGCAGAACTTGAGCCCGTTGCCGATCAGGTTCTGAAAGACCTGGGTGAGCTGTGGCGGGTTCCCCATCACCATCGGGAGCTGGCCGGCCACGACCACCGCGCCACGCTCCGCGATCGTCACCCGCAGGTTGGCCAGGGCGCGATCCAGCGCCGCGCGCGAGTCCGTCGGCGCGCTCGGCTTCTCCTCCTTGCCGACCCGCGAATAGGTCAGCAGGTCGTTGATCAAGGATCGCATCCGGGTGACGCCTTCCATCGCGAAACCGATGAACTCGTCGGCATCCGCATCCAGCTTGCCCTTGTAGCGTCGCTCGAGCAGGCTCGTATAGCTGCCGACCATCCGCAACGGTTCCTGCAGGTCATGGGAGGCGATGTAGGCGAACTGCTCCAGCTCCGAGTTGGAGCGCTGCAATTCCTCCGCGGTCAGCTTCTGCTCGGCGACCAGGATTCGCTCTTTCTCGGTGCTCTCCCGGAGACTTTCCACCATCTGGATGACGGCGGTCGACAGACTCCCGATCTCGTCGCTCCGGTGGAGTCGCGGAAGCTCGACGGTTTCACCACGGGCGATCCGCTGGGCGCCATGGGTCAGCGCAGCGAGCGGCCTCGAGATGCTGCGCGCGGACCTGAGCCCGGCCACGACCGTCACCAGGCCCCCGAGCAGGAAGAAGACCGCGATGAGAACGAGCCCTACGGTGGCCTGCGTATTGGCCGCCGCGGCATTCGCGTCCACGTGCTGCTCGATGCTGGTCGAGAGATTGTCGTCGGCGACCTGGACTGCTTCGATCATGCTGTAATTGGTCCCCAGGACGTCCGCCGGTGACTGCCCGGCCTTGAGCAAGACCATGTCGCCCGCCGCATCCGCCTCGCGTTCCTCGATGGCTGCCTTCAGGGCATCCAGCGTCTTCATCAGCGTCGGCTGGTCGGCGGCGAACCTCTCCAGAACGCCGAGGTCCGCGCGGATCGCCGCCTGCGTCTTGAAGTACGGGATGAGCAAGTCCTCACGCGCCTGTCCAAAGAGAGGCGAGTTCGCGTACCGCGTCAGCGGGACTTCCTCGATATAGATGTCGTTACCGAGGTCGTTGAGCGTGATCAAGGCGGGGACTTCCTGCGCGGAGAAATCCTGGAGCTGCGAGCGCAGTTGCTGCGCCCTGACGAAGGTAATCACTCCCGTCGCGAGCAGGATCACCAGAACGACGGCATAGCCGGCCGCGATCCGTTGGAAGACGCTGAGCCTGATCCACTTCACGCCGGCACCTCCGGGCGAGGCGCCGCCATGACCATGCAGCACCAACGCCATTCGCATAACCAAGCATGACGAAGATCGCTCTCCGCTACCGACGTGACACGGGGTGATCGGCGCGTCTGGAAGTAGGCACTTCTACCTAGGAGGCTTTTACGCCACACCAAGTTGTTTCTTGGTGCGCCGCTGGTCGCTTCTCGCCCGGACCCGATGGCTCCTTGTGGCGGGCTGGGGCGCGGTCGTCGCCGCCATCATCGTCTCCGGCTACGGGGCCGCGTCGGCCAGGGATGGGTACCTACGGGCTGACGCCGGCCGCCAGGTCGAGCTGGAGAACCAGGACTTCCTGATCGGGATGATCAACCAGCAGACTGGACTGCGCGGGTACGCCGACACCGCCGATCCCATCTTTCTCCAGCCCTATACCCTTGGCATCACGGAGGTCGACGCTTCGCTGAAGGAGCTGACCGCGACCGTCAAGGATCCACTGCTGCTGACCGAGCTGAGCGCGTCCCGCGCGGCGGCCGGGGCCTGGGTCACCTGGGCGACCCAACAGAAGGCAAGCGTCGACGCAACAGGCGTGGCGCCCAAGGACGTCGGGCGGGCCAGTACCGGCAGGGCGCTCTTTGACGCCTTCCGCAAGGCCAACGCCCACTTCGAGTCCACCATTGTCACCCGCGTCGACCAGGCACTCGCCGACGCGCACCACGGGGCGCAACTCGGCTTCGCGCTGTTGCTGGCAGCGGGACTCGTTTCGGGAATCATCCTCACGGCTCTCGGCCGGATCTTGATCAGGGGTGCGCTTCGCCCGATCGTCACGCTGGCCGCCAGCGCACGCGAGCTTGCGGCCGGCCATCCCGTAGCGCTGGTGGCGAGCCGTCGCACCGACGAGATCGGCGACCTGTCGCGAGCCCTCGCAGCCTGGCAGGCGACCGCCAAGGATCGCGACCGCGTCTTCAATCTCTCCGCCGACATGTTTGCCGTTGCTGGGTTCGACGGCGTCTTCAAAACCATCAACCCGTCGTGGCAACGCGTCACCGGCTGGACGCCCGCCGAGCTGACCAGCAAGCCCTACGTCGAGTTCGTGCACCCGGACGACCGGGCCGCGACTATCGCCGAGGGCAACAAGATCGCCGCCGGCGCGGAAACGCTCGCCTTCCGCAACCGGTATCAGTGCAAGGACGGTTCTTATCGCTGGTTCGATTGGACGGCGGTGCCGGTCATGGAGGAATCGCTCATCTTTGCGGTGGCTCGCGACATCACCGAGCAGCAGAACGCCGACGATGCCATCAAGGCGCTGAACAAGGAACTGGAAGCCTTCACCTACTCGGTGTCCCACGACCTGCGCGCCCCCTTGCGGGCGATTCACGGCTTCGTCGGCATCCTGCTGGAGGACTATGGCGCCGAGCTCCAGGGGGAAGCGCGCCGCTACCTCGATCTCGTGGCCGCGAACGCCCAGCAGATGGGGCGGTTGGTGGACGACCTGCTGCAGTTCTCGCGCATGGGCCGCCAGCCCCTGAACAGGCAGCGGGTGAGTGCCGGCACCCTGGTGCGCCGCGCGCTCGAGCAACTGCAGCCGACCCTTGAGGGGCGCGCCGTCGAGCTGACCGTCGGTGACCTGCCCTCGGTCGACGGCGACTCGGCCCTCCTGCAACAGGTCTTCCTCAACTTGATCGACAACGCCGTCAAGTACACCAGGGGCCGCGAACCCGCCCGCATCGAGGTCGGGGCTCGGAAGGAACCCAACGGTGAGGTGGTGTACTTCGTCAAGGACAACGGCGCCGGCTTCAACATGGAGTACGCGCACAAGCTCTTCGGCGTCTTCCAGCGGCTGCACCGCAGCGAGGACTACGAAGGCACCGGCGTTGGCCTCGCGCTGGTTCACCGCATCGTCACCAAGCACGGCGGCCGCATCTGGGCCGACGCCACCGTCGACAACGGCGCGACATTCTTCTTCACCCTTGGAGGTGCGCAACCATGGCAACTGAAACCGGCGGCGTAGACATCCTTCTCGTCGAGGACAACCCAAACGATGCTGAGCTAACGCTCCACGCCTTCAAGAAGAACAAGCTGACCAACCGGATTCATCTCGTGCGCGACGGGGCCGAGGCCCTCGAATTCATCTTTCGGACCGGCGCCTACGCCGACCGGGACCCGGCTGAGCAGCCGAAGGTGATCTTGCTCGATCTCAAGCTACCGAAGGTCGATGGCCTCGAGGTGCTGCGCCGCATCAAGGCTGACGCCAGCACGCGCACGATACCGGTGGTCATGCTGACGTCCTCCCGTGAGGAGAGTGACCTGGTCCAGAGCTACAGCCTTGGGGTCAACAGCTACATCGTCAAGCCGGTGGACTTCGACCAGTTCACCAAGACGGTTCGGGAGCTCGGCATGTACTGGTTGCTTTTAAACAAGCCCCCCGTGGACAAGGCCGCCTAGCCATGCCCGGCCGGCGCGTCCGTATCCTGCTGGTCGAGGACCGCGTGTCGGACGCGGAACTGGTCCTCCACGAGTTGCGGCGTGCCGGCCTGGACCCGGACTGGGAGCGCGTCGAGGATGAGCCGTCCTTTCGCGCCAAACTGAATGCCACCATCGAGCTGATCCTGGCCGACTTCAGTCTGCCGCAGTTTGACGCCATGAAGGCGCTGGCCATCGTCAAGCAAAGCGGCCTCGATATCCCCGTGATCATCGTGTCCGGCAGCATCGGCGATAAGGCGGCGGTCAACTCCATGAAGGCCGGGGCCCAGGACTACATCCTCAAGGACAATCTGTCTCGCCTGGCGGCCGCCGCCACCCGGGAGCTGGACGCCGCCGACCAGCGCAAGGCCGGCGCCCGCGCGGGCCGGGAGAGCGCCGCCCGGCTGGAGGCCATCATCCACTCGGCGCTCGACGCCGTGGTCTCGATGGACGACCAGGGGCGAATCCTGGGATGGAACCCGCAGGCCGAAACCCTCTTCGGCTGGACCCCGGAGGAAGCCGTCGGCCGGCTGCTTGCGGAGACCATCATTCCACCGGCGATCCGTGCAGCCCATGTTGCTGGTCTCGCGCGTTACTTGCAGACCGGCGAGACCCATATCCTCAATCGGCGGATCGAGGTGACCGCGGTGCACCGGGATGGCCACGAGTTCCCTGTCGAGCTGGCGATCACCGCCCTGACCGAGGGCGGCGGGCGATCCTTCAGCGGCTTCATCCGTGACATCAGCGATCGCACGCGGGCGGAACGGATGGCGAACGCCCACGGCGCCGTGGGTCGCGCCTTCACCGAGACCGGCAGTCTCGAGAGTGTCCTCGACAAGGTCCTCGACGGCATCGGGTCCCAGCTCGGTTGG
The DNA here is from genome assembly GCA_036732165.1 of Candidatus Dormiibacterota bacterium. GTDB lineage: Bacteria > Chloroflexota > Dormibacteria > CF-121 > CF-121 > JALYYC01. The sequence goes on from DAINCX010000018.1 coordinate 28,694, forward strand.
GATATCGGGCAGGTGTGGCTTCGCGACCGGACCGACGGGATGCTCTACTCCGCGCATCAGTGGCTGGGTGATGCTGCCCACGTCTCCGAATTCGCCACCGAGAACAAGGCGGCGCGCTTCGCCCTGGGGGACGGCGTGGTCGGCCGCGTGTGGCTTGATCGCCAGCCCCTCTGGCTGGAGGACCTCGGCCAGGCGCAGGGCTTTCGTCTGGGCGAGGCCGCAGCCCGTTCCGGCTTGAGCTCAGCGGTCTTCACGCCGCTCTTCGCCGGAACCGAGGTTAACGGCGTCGTCCAGTTTTTCTCCAAAGCACGCCGCTCGAGCGATCCCTCCCTGGTCCAGTTGATGGCCGACCTGAGCGGCCGGATGGGCGAGTTCATCAGTCGATCCCAGAGCGAAACGGCCCTTCGGGAGAGTGAATCGCGCTTTCGCGGTCTCTTCTTTGACGTCGCCGTGGGCCAGGCGCTCATCAGCTTGCCGGGAGCCAAAGTCCTGGCGGCAAACCCCGCATTCTGCCGGCTGCTCGGCTACGAACAGGAGGAGTTGGTCGGCAAGTCCGCCCAGATCTTTGCCGATCCCGACCAAACCGACCGTGACCGGCAGGGAATGATGGCTCTCTCAAAGGGCTCACCCTGGTACCAGCAGGAATCGCGCCTCTTTCGAAAGGATGGCGTGCCGGTGTGGGTCTCGCTGAGCGTCACCGCCACGCTTGATGACGCCGACCGGCCCCGTGACATCCTCCTCCAGGCGCAGGACATCACCAAGCGGCGCGAAGTCGAGAACTCGCTCGTGGAGGCGCAGCTTCAGCTTCGCCACCGCGCCGGCCACGATGCCCTGACCGAGTTGCCCAACCGAACCCAGCTCGAGGAGCGATTGCACGGACTCATCAGCGCCAACACCGACCATGTGTCCTTGCTCGTTCTCGACCTGGATCATTTCAAAGAGGTCAACGACTCCTTCGGCCACGCGGCCGGCGACGAGCTCATCAAGCAGATCGGGCCGCGCATCCAGGCCTGCTTCCGGCGCGAGGATCTGGTCGCCCGGATCGCGGGCGACGAGTTCGGGATCGTCCTCGCCGGCGCGGACCCCACGGTCGCCTGCCGGCTCGCCGAGAAATTGTCCGCCGTCCTGGCCGAGCCCTTCATCATCGAGGGGCAGGCGCTCGCCGTCGAGGCCAGCATCGGGATCGCGTCACGCCCCGAGCACGGTCTCACCGCAGACGAGCTGATGCGCCGCGCGGACATCGCGATGCACGTCGCCAAGCGCGCGCCTGGCACGGCGGCCGTCTACAGCCCCGACTTCGAGGGGGAAGGCGCCAGTCACCTGGCGCTGATGGCTGACCTCCGAGCCGCGATCCAGGACAACAACCTGGCGATGTATTACCAGCCCCTGGTCGACATCAAGACCGGGATCACGGTGCGATTCGAAGCGCTCCTCCGCTGGCCCCATGCCCTTCGCGGGCTGATCCCGCCCGACCAGTTCATTCCCTTCGCCGAGAAGACCGGGGTGATTCAGCCACTCACGGACTGGGTCCTCCGGAGCGTCCTGAAGCAGACGCAGGTGTGGCACGAGGGAGGCCATGACCTCCCGGTCGCGGTGAACATCTCGATGCGCAACCTCATGGATCCCGCCTTACCCGGTCGGATCGCCCAGTTGCTCCAGGAGTTTCCAGCCACCTCCCACGGAGCCCAGCTGCTTAGCCTCGAGGTCACGGAGAGCGTGGTCATGGCCGAGCCCGAGCGGGTGGTGGAGCGATTGAACTTGCTGCGAGGCCTTGGGATTCGCCTCTCGGTCGATGATTTCGGCACCGGCTACTCGTCGCTGGCCTATCTATCCCGCCTCCCCATCAACGAGATGAAAATCGACCGATCGTTCATCCTCGGCATCGCGGATGACCCGAACAATGGGGCTGTCGTCCGCGCCGCCCTGGACCTCGGTCATAACCTCCGGCTCGACGTGGTCGCCGAAGGCGTCGAAGACCGGCGCACCTGGGACCTCCTCTTCATGCTCGGCTGCGACGTCGCGCAGGGCTACTACATCTGCCCGCCGATGCCCGCCGAAGCTGTGATCCCCTGGTTGGTCAGCTCTCCCTACGGCGGCATCGCCAAAGCCGCCTGACCAATAACCTCGGATACTCCCTCCACCGCCTCGCGGGGGAGGGTCGGGGTGTGCAGGAGGGGAGCACGATGCATCAGCACGAAGCGTTGGTTCGGCGCGGTGGGCAGCGTGTGACCGTGGTGATGAAAAGGCGTTCGGCGCCTGCCTCGCGCCCGACTGGCGACGACCGCTACGCACACGGGCAAGTGCTTCGACCTCGAGCCGACCGGCAAAACGCTTCGAAGCCACGAGATCAGCATCCACCGCATCGCCGGTGGCCGGATCGCCGAAACGTTTCAGGAAACCGCTACCGCCGGCTTCTACATGCAGCTCACCGGACGACCGTCTCCGCAACCGACCGATAACTTCGCCTGACCTTGGTGACCGCCGATCACCGCATGATCAATACCCCCGATGGGCGGATCCTCTGCCTGGAAGAGGGTGGCGACTCGGCCGGGCATGTGGTGCTGGTTTTCTGTTCGAGCACCTTGCGGCGCACGGGCGGATACCATAGCGGCGATGCTCGGCCAGATCGTGGTGATCGGCGTGGTGCTCGTCGTCGGGGCCATCATCCTCATCCTTCTATTGGTGCCCCGTACCAGGTCAGTCGAGAAGGAGCTCGACCGGCCGGCGCGCCGGCCACCCGCCAAGCGCCGGACGTTGGCAGGTGACGCGAGCACGATGTCACTGGCCGACAGGATGCGGGCCCTCAAAACGGACCGCGCGACAGGCTGCCTCCGGGTGGTCTCCGGCGACCAGAGCTGCTACCTCTACTTCCTCTTTGGCCACGTCTTTCATGCCGAATGCGGCTCCCTCGAGGGCGAGGCCGCCCTACAGACCGCGCTGGGCTGGCCGCGGGTAACGTCCGTCTTCGACAAGGAGGCGACGCTGCCGACCAAAGAAACCTTTACCGACGAGCCCAACCTACCGCCCGGCTAGCCAGTGCGTGACGTTTCTTCGAGTGCCGGTGTTACCTATTTTTGGATGAGGAACACGCGGTAGACGCGGTCGAAGATCGCACCGGCTCCCCACCCGCCAGCCGAGCAAATTGTTCCCTCAACCTTCGCGTTCTCGTCATCTTTCGCAAAGTAGTTCTGTTCACGAAGGGTGCTGATGCTCTGCTGGTTATCTGACACCTTGATCTCACTGATCCCGCCATGGCCGGGATCACCCTTCGACCTGTCAATTCTCCAGCCAGCCGTAACGCTGTAGTTCGAAGCCGGATCGTCGCCAATCTTGACGCATTGTGAGTTGATGTTCCCACCGGGCGCGTGGACGGATACCGTGAAATCCGCGTATCCCGTCGGGTGAGGCGGAGGTGGGAGCGGCGGGGCTATGACGCTGATGTCTGACAACACGGTCCCGTTGACACGGATGACCACTTTGGTGGTGTCGGCAGGGAATCTCACTCCGTTCGAATTGGCGACGTTTAGAGTCAAGGAGTAGGGTGCGGGATTGGCCACGTAGGCCGCTGAAATGGGCTGCTCGCCTGCCGGGCCGGAGGTGAAAAACTTCACGGCGCTACCCGAAAGATCGTACCCGGCAAATTCAACAATACTGAGGCGTCCTTCTTGGACAACCCCGAGGTCGATGGCTTTGGGGATGACGGTGCAGAGGTGCGGGTCTGCTGGTTTGGGCGGCTTGCCGGTCAACTTATCCAGTAGATTCTGAAGCGCCCCCTGCGCCCGCTGACCGATGAAGTCCATATCGCAGCGGAACTCTCCGCCAACGTTTGCCACGCTTGCGGCCAACAGGTTGGACACCTCGTTGGCGAGTGTTGTTTGGGCATCCTTGGTTAACCTGGACTCCAGGTCCGTCAGGACCTGGCGCCATGCACTCGATTGGGTACCAAGCGCAGTAATGGCATCGTTGAGCGCCGCCGTTGCTGTGTCCACTTCGTTGCAAGCCGTCAACGAGGCAATGAGGCCGGTAATCGTCAAGATGATGGCAACGAATTTAAGGCGAGTCATGTCAGGACAGATTCCAGGTCTGTTTTGGACCATTCGACGCGCCTGTCAGCAACACGAAGCCCCTCTGGCAGCTCACATTTGCGGGGTCCTCACTCGGACAGTTGATCAGGCCGCGATCGACAACCGAGATGGCGTATGAATGACCCGTTTGAAATGTGATGGCGAGGGACCCATTGAGCGGAATGTCCCCCTTTTTCTGATATGCGGCTGAGCCGTCAGCGAGGTAGACGGAGATCGGACGCTGGTCCTGATTCTGGTTCACGATGTCGAGCTCAGCGAGACCGGCCGGCACTACTTGGGTGAGGGCAACGCTGACGAGGACCGTAGACCATGATGGGACTGAGGCGCCGGCCTTCGGATTGGTGGACGTAACCAGGATATGGTCAGGTGTCGTGACCAAGCCAAGTGATGAGCTCAATTGAGAGCTGAGCCTCGCCGCTTGGAGTTTCGGGTAGCCTTTGTCCCACGTCATCTTGACGATGTTGGGAACGACCGTTGGATTGCTGGCGTCGGGGGCGCGCGTATCGAATCCGCAGCCAGCGAGGGCGCCAACGAGGAGTGTCAGAACGACCCGTGAAAAGACAGCGCGCCCCCGCATTTGTCCCCCAATCGAAGCTGACCGGCGAGTGGTTGACGTCACAGTACTACGACCCGTCTGTTCTTGCAAGAACCCTTTCTGAGAGGACCTGAAGCGACGCGAATCTGTACTCACAGTCAAGAATCGCCAGGTAATTCGCATGTGCTATTTGATGCTCACCTACCGCCCAACTAGAATCCGCTGGTGAGTCCGCTTCGCGCCTCCACACTCGGCGTCGTCGGGGCTGGCGTGATGGCGGAGGCCGTCATCGCCGGGGTGCTCGCGCGCGACCTGATCCCCGCGACGTCGATCGTGGCCAGCCATCCGCGGGCCGATCGCCGTAAGGCCCTCTCCGACAAATACGGCATCGAGACCACTGCCGATAATGCGACCGCCGCCAATCGCGGCGACATCGTCCTCCTCGGCATCAAGCCCCAGGTGATGCCGCGAGTGCTCGCCGAGTTACAGCCCAGCCTCGCGGCCGCCAAACTGGTGATCTCGATCATCGCCGGCGCCAGCACCGAAACCCTCCGAACCGCCCTGAATCACGCGGCCCTGGTTCGTGCGATGCCCAATACTCCCGCCCAGATCGGGGTCGGCATGAACATCTGGTATGCGACCCCCGAGACGACCGAGTCCCACCGCGAGCAGGCCCGCGCCCTCCTCGGCGCCCTGGGCCGCGAGATCCAGGTCGATGATGAGCGCTTCGTCGCCATGGCGACCGCGGTCAGCGGCACCGGCCCGACCTATGTTTTCCTGGTGATGGAAGCCCTGATCGACAGCGCCGTCCACCTCGGCTTCCCCCGCCACCTCGCCCATGACCTCGTGATGGAAACCCTCAAAGGCTCGGTCGCCTTTGCCGAGCAATCGGGCAAGCACCCCGCCCAGCTGCGCGACATGGTCACCTCCCCGGGCGGGACCTCGGCCGCCGCGCTGCACGAGCTCGAGCGCGGCCGCCTGCGCACCGTGCTCGCGGACGCCGTCTGGGCCGCCTATCGGCGGACCATCTCACTCTCCGACAGCCTGAGCGCGGGGAAAAACCCGGAGCCCATGCCGCCCCGCTCCACTTAGAGATCTCCCTCACCCTTCGGGGGAGGGTCGGGGTGGGGGCAATAAATTCCGCTTAGACCGGTTCCGTCAGGCGCGCGTACTTTCCCGCCAGGTGGGCCCACACGTAGCTCATGTAGGTGAGCGTTACCGCGGCACCGATGATGATCCCAATGACTCCGACGGCGCCGATCACGAGCAGGATGACCGTGAGCGCCGCCACCACCACCGTCAGGCTCAAGTTGAACCGCAGGCGAGCGACGATGGCGGGGATGCTGAGGGCTGCGCGGAAGCCGCCCTGCAGATACTGGGCCCAGACCGGCACCTGGATGACGAGGACCAGGAAAAGCCAGATGTTGCCGATCGCGGAGAGCACGTCACCAACGCTGCCGGACACCCGTCCGAGCCCAACTTCGATAGTGGGATCGACCAGGATGCCGCCGATCACGGCGACGACGATCCCCGGCAGGGACCAGATCGCGAACAGGCTCGCGACCGCGAAGCCATCCTTGATCTTCGGCCAGCGACGGTCCCAGCGCGGCAGTTGCGCGTTTCCCTCGCCAACCCGTCGTGACAGCTCCACCAGGTAGCCGAGCAGGAGCAACCCCGGGACGATCAACCAGACGAACGCAAAACACAGAATGCCCGCGAGCGTCCGCCGCACCCATTGCGGCGATCGAAAGACAAAGGTGAACGGCTCCTTCAGGTCGAGGTCGATCACGCCGGCCACCCCGTCCGCCGGGTCCCGGTACCACGCCCTCGCAATCACCAGCGCGATACCCACCGAAATGAGCTTGTCCGGGAAGTCCACGGCAATCTCGCCGAGGAAGGCCGCGATGGCCCGGGGCAGGCGCGGCGTCAACGAGGCGTAGATGCTGTCGCCGAAGCCCACTCCGCTCTGGCCGCCGCTGACCGCGAAGTTGATCGGCGTGGAGAGGAGCGCCGAGAGCATGACAGCCACGATCCCGAGCAGAACCCAGCGGCTCGGACGGGCCTGCCAGCCGAGGTACCGGCTGAGACCGGCCGTGAAGCCGAGCGCGAACGAGACAATCGCGTACGACGCGGCGATTGGATCAAAGGTGTTCGAAATGAGGAGGTTGGAAAGCACCCCAACACTGCCGCCCACCCATGGCCCGGCCATCACACCGCCCAGGATCGTCCCCGCGGAATCCAGGAAAAGCGGCAGTTTCAATGCCACCGCGATCGCGTGCCCGGCCACGTTGATCCCGAGGCACAGGGGCAGCACCGTCAGGTGGAGCGGATCGAGACGGAGCCGGAACGGACCGGTCCAGCCGCCCATCGCCAGCCCCTCGAGCGTCCGGCGGATGACGACCCGGAGCCCAAGCATCGCGGGCACCATGAGCACGACCGCGAGCACGATGACCGTGACGTTGTGCTGGCTCTGGTGAATCACCGCCAGCACGGGACGGCCGAACGCCGCGCCGAGCCCGAGAAAGATGCCAACGTAGACGATCACCGATGGAATCAGCCCGGCCAGGAAGGTTGACCGCGGGACCCCCGTAATCCCGGCCATCTGGCTGGTGTAGATGCGCAGGCCTGGGATCAGGCGCGCGGTGAAGACCGTCCGCCAACCACCACGGCGAATCAGCTCGGCGGTCCGTTCGAGCGGTTTCTCCGCATGGAGCGGTCGGACGAGCTTCATCAGCCGCTCCCAGCCCAGGAGCGCGGTGATCTCGCGTCCCAGTGCCGCCCCCACGGTGCAGGCCACCAGCGCAAAGGTCACGATCAGGATCGGATTGACCCGGCCGCTCGCGATCGCGACGCCTCCGATCACGAGGACGAGGTCTCCGGGCGCGAAGGGTAAGGGAACGCCCAGCTCCTCGATGAACAGTAGGCCGCAAATCACCAGGATCAGGGTCGTCCCGGTGAGGCTATCGATAAAGCCCATCGCCAGCTAGATGATGACAAACGCCCGCGCTGGCCAACTTTACGAGCTAGGGCATTGGCGTATGTTCTGCCGGCTCGGCAGAGTCGGGAATTTCGGGTGCAATCCGAATGAGCCGAATGCGCACCCACTCCACGAAATCATGTTCAAAGATTTGATCGGAGGCAACGAGCTCCAGTGTCATACTCACCCGTTCAGCGTCATCAGCAGGGCCAAGGTTGAGAAACGAGCCGTTGCGCTCAAGGAATTCGTTCATACAAATGAAGGCGACTCGCTTGTTCCCATCCGGAAGGGGGTGGTTACGGACAAGTCGGGAGTAAAGGATGGCCGCCTTCTGATGAAGGTGAGGGTAGAATTCCACACCTCCATAAGAAGCGGCTGGCGCAGCTAGGGCGGACTCGGCCAAAGCGACAATCCGACCCGACTCGATCAACGCGTCGGCGTTAAAGCCAACGGTTTGCCTCGACAATGGCCAAGTAGTCGACGATGTCGAGGTAGGCTGTGGCCCCTACCGCGTGGCCAGACGCTCGAGGATCTCCCGATGCCGTTCGAGGGAAGCGCGCAAACGTGCTTGGAAGGCTTTGTTGGTGCGGCGCTCCTTGATATGGGCAGCAATGGCTTGGCGGACAGCCTCGGCAACCGCAATCCCGTCAGCTTCAGCCAGCGCCTCAAGCTCCGCGGCCTGGTCGGCCGGCAGTCGTAGCGTCATCGTCTTGCTCACTTCCATCACCTCCTGTAACGGGGTTTCGCCCGAATACTAGCACCATGCAACCGTGGTGTCTTGCTATCACCATACCGCGACACCATTGTGCTTGGCAAGAAACAGCTTCAGGAACCCTAGAACGCGATGTTTCGCCCTTCCATCAGCAGGTTCGCCCAGCCCTTGGGATCGAGCCACGATCCACCGATCGCGTCGACATCAGCTTGTGAGACCCCACGGGCCTCGGCACACCCTTTTCAAACATGAATCGGGATGCGGTTGTCCTTCGCAAAGGTGAGGACTTCCAGAAACGGCGGCACGCCTTTGCCGCGCACCGTCTCCGCGACACCGGGACGGATCAGGTCGGTGGAATCGCCCGCGAGCACGATCCGCACCGTGACGCCGGTCTGCTGCGCGCCGCGCGCCAGGTGAAAGGGGATCGTCGCTCGGGTTGGGTCCTCGGGTCCGCAGGTGGTCGAGATCGTCAGGATCTGGTCCATGTCGTCCTCCCTTCGGCGAGTTTGGCCCTATGCTACGGCGCCGGGCGGTTCGCCGAACGCGGTCTCGAGCTGTGCCGCGATGACGTCGCCGCCCACCAGCCCGTAGTTGACGCCGACCGGCTTCCCGTCGCGGTTCAGGACGATGGTGGCCGGCACACTCTGCACCCCGAAGCGCGCCGCCAGTTCCGGCTGCTTTGCCGCCATCACCTCGTTCACGCGAAACGGCGCCGCCGATTTCGCCAGGCCCGCCAGGACATCCTTCTGTACAAGGCAGTCGCTGCAGAGCGTGCCGGTGAAAAGCAAGACCGCGGGCTCGCCCCTGCTGACCTCGGGAAGCCATGCCGATTGCAGCACGCGCGCTCGCCGCACGGCCTGCCAGCGCCGGAGCAGCAGCCGACCCGCGAGGACCGCCAGAAGCACCAGGGCAATGATCGCGAGCCGAAGAACAACCGCCACGACCGCGTCCCGCATCAGCCCTTCACCACTCCCATCCGCGCAAGGCGGAAGAATATCTGGCAGCCAAGTCAATAATCAAAGGCGAGGTTGACGAAGGCGAGCACGATCACGATCCACGCCAGCACCCAGCCCAGGAGCGTCAAGCTCAACGCGAACGTCAGCGACGCGAGCACCAGCATGGCGCCGCCCATCAGCTGGGCAAAGGCGTGCGGCTTGGGACTCTCGCGGCGTGGCGCCGGGGTCAGGACCTTGGCCGGCTTGAGCACCACGAAATAGAGCTGCCGGAAGAGCCCGAGCCGCGGCTGCCAGGTTCCAAGCAGCATCACCAGGGCCAGTAGCGGGACCAGCCAGATGGCGGCTGGTGAAAGCGCGCTCAGCAGGAACGCCACCAGCAACGTAAGGATGATCCCCGCCTGGTTGACCTTCAAAGCAGTCCGGTCCACCATCGCCGCGCTCGTATCGCCGACCATTCCTGACAAAGTCGATCCATTTTATCAAGTAATCTTGGGACGCCTCCCCTCGGCGGTTATTTCCCTCCCCCGCGCGCGCGGGAGGGTAAGGTGGGGGCCTCCGCGTGGGGGCAAATCGCCCATTATCATCAAACGAAATGCGCAGCTTGATTCGGATGTTGGCGACCTACCTCCGTCCCTATGCCGGCCCGGTGGCGCTGGTCGTCACCCTCCTGCTGATCCAGTCGGTCGCCAACCTTTACCTGCCCAATCTCAACGCCGACATCATCAACAACGGCGTCACCAAGGGGGACGTGGGCTACATCTGGCGGATCGGGGCGATCATGCTGGCGCTCGCGGTCGCCGTCGGGATCCTGGCGATCGTGGCGGTCTACTTTGCGTCGCGATCCTCGATGGGGTTTGGCCGTGACGTCCGGCGGGCCGTCTTCGAACGCGTGCAGCAGTTCTCCGCCACCGAGATGAACCGGTTCGGTACGCCCTCGCTGATCACGCGCAACACCAATGACGTCCAGCAGGTGCAACTGTTCGTCCAGATGGCCCTGACCATGCTGGTGACGGCGCCCATCATGCTGGTCGGCGGCATCATCCTGGCGGTGCGCGAGAACGTCACGCTGTCCGCGATCCTTGTCGTGATTCTGCCGCTGATGATCGCCATGTTCGGAACCCTGATGTATTTCGCGATTCCCCTGTTCCAATCAATGCAGGCGAAGATCGACCGGATCACGCAGGTGCTCCGCGAGCAGATCACCGGGGTTCGCGTGATCCGCGCCTTCAACCGCACCCCGTACGAGCGCGACCGGTTCGCGGCGGCCAACGCCGACCTCACCAGCACGGCCCTGCGCGTCAACCGGATCTTCGCCCTGGCGCTGCCGGCGCTGCTGGCGATCATGAACCTCTCGAGCGTCGCGGTCGTCTGGTTCGGGGGTCATCTGATCGATAGCGGCCAGATGCCGGTCGGCAACCTGATTGCCTTTCTCGCCTACATCCTCCAGATCATGTTCGCCGTGATGATGGCGGTCATGATGGTGATCTTCATCCCGCGTGCCGCCGCCAGCGCGGCGCGGCTCGAGGCCGTGCTCCGCACCGAACCCTCGATCCGAGACCCCGAGCAGCCGGTCGAGCCCGCGACGGTGACCGGCACCGTCGAATTCCGTGACGTCACCTTCGGCTACCCGGGTGGCGAGAAGCCGGTGCTCCACGGCCTGTCGTTCCAGCTGCGACCGGGCGCGACCACCGCCATCATCGGGGGCACCGGCTCGGGGAAGACCACCCTGCTGAACCTGATCCCCCGGTTCTTCGATGTCACCGACGGCACGGTGCGCGTCAACGAGGTGGACGTTCGGCAGCAGCCGCTCGAGACCCTCTGGCGCTCGATCGGGCTGGTTCCCCAGCAGGCCTACCTCTTCCGTGGCACGATCGCCGAGAACCTGCGCTTCGGCAACGACGGCGCGACCGAGCCCGAGCTCTGGCAGGCGCTCGAGGTGGCGCAGGCGCGCGACTTCGTTTGCGCGATGCCCGGACAGCTCGAGGCGCCGGTCGACCAGGGAGGCACCAACCTTTCCGGCGGGCAGCGCCAGCGGCTGGCGATCGCGCGGGCGCTCGTTCGGCGGCCGACCCTCTACCTGTTCGACGATTGCTTCTCGGCCCTTGATGCCGGGACCGATGCCCGGCTGCGCGCCGCCCTCAAGCCACAGGCGCGCGATGCCGCCGTCGTGATCGTGGCGCAGCGGGTCAGCACCATCCTCGCCGCCGACCAGATCATCGTCCTCGACGCCGGGCGGATCGTCGGCGCCGGGACCCATCAAGAGCTGATGTCCACAACTCCGGCCTATCGCGAGATCGTCGCCTCCCAGCTCGGCGAGGAGGCGGTCGCATGATGGCGCGCAACCTCGGCGGGCGGCCGCCGGCGCGGCCAGGGTTCGGCGGCGGCCCGGGCGGCTTCGGCGGCATGCTGCCGCCACAGAAGACGAAAGACCTGGGCAACACCCTGCGTCAGCTCCTGGCGCGACTTCGACCGGAGCGCGCTCGGATCGCGATCTCCGTGGTCCTGGCGCTGGGCAGCGTCGCCGGCTCCGTCATCGGGCCCAAGATCATCGGCAATGCCACGAACGTGATCTTCAACGGGGTCATCGGCAAGAGCCTGCCCGCCGGCATCACCAAGCAGCAGGCGGTCGCCGGGTTGCGGGCGCAGGGGCATGCGCAGATCGCCGACCTGGTGTCGGGGGCCAACGTGGTGCCGGGCCGTGGCATCGACTTCACGCAACTCGGGCAGATCCTCGCGCTGGCCGCGCTCATCTATCTCCTGGCCGCCGGGCTCAGCTGGCTGCTCGCCTACATCATGGCCGGGGTGGCGCAGCGGACCGTCTACGGGTTACGCCGGGACGCCGACGCCAAGCTCGCGCGTCTCCCGCTGCAGTACTTCGACAGTCATCCGCACGGTGACCTGCTCAGCCGGGTAACCAACGACATCGACAACATCACGACCACGCTCCAGCAGGGCATGAGCCAGTTCATCACCTCGACGTTGACCATCGTGGGGGTGCTGGCGGTGATGGTCTGGATCAGCCCCTTGCTCGCGGCCGTGGCCCTGGTCACGGTCCCGCTTTCGATCATCGTCACCTTGATGGTCGCCCGGCGCTCGCAGAAGCATTTCGCGGCGCAGTGGGCGCGCACCGGCACGCTCAACGGCCAGGTGGAGCAGGTGCACACCGGACACGCGCTGGTACAGGTCTTCGGTCGCCGCCAGAAGGCGATCGAGGACTTCAACCAGCAGAACGAGGCGCTCTATGAGGCGAGCTTTCGGGCGCAGTTCCTGTCCGGCATCATCATGCCGGCGATGGCGTTCCTCGGCAACGTCAACTATGTCGTCATCGCGGCGGTCGGCGGCTACCGGGTCGCGACCGGCTCCATCACGCTGGGCGACGTGCAGGCCTTCATCCAGTACTCGCGCCAGTTCACGATGCCGATCACGCAACTCGCCGGCCAGCTGAACCTGCTGCAGTCCGGCCTCGCCTCCGCCGAGCGCGTCTTCGAGTTCCTCGAAGCCGAGGAAGAGACCCCCGATGTCGAAGTGTCCCCTCACCCGCTTGCGGGGGAGGGTCAGGGTGGGGGCTTGGGCGAAGTCGCCCTGGAGCACGTCGCCTTCCGCTACGAGCCGGCGAAGCCGCTCATCACCGACTTCAACCTCGAGGTGCGACCGGGGCAGACGATCGCGATCGTCGGACCAACCGGGGCGGGCAAGACCACGATCGTCAACCTGCTGATGCGCTTCTACGACATCGACGAGGGCCGGATCTGCCTCGATGGCATCAACACCCGCGATCTCCGCCGCGACGATGTGCGGCGCGTCTTCGGCATGGTGCTCCAGGACACCTGGATCTTCACCGGAACCATCCGCGACAACATCGGCTACGGCAAGGTCGGGGCGACCAATGAGGAGATCATCGCCGCCGCCCAGGCCGCCTACGTCGATTCCTTCGTCCGCACGCTGCCCGATGGATACGACACCGTGCTGACCGACGACGCCTCCAACATCTCGGCCGGCCAGAAGCAGCTGCTGACCATCGCGCGCGCCTTCCTCGCCGACCCGACCGTCCTCATCCTTGACGAGGCGACCAGCAGCGTCGACACCCGAACCGAGGTCCTGATCCAGCAGGCGATGGCGCGGCTCCGCCAGGGCCGGACCGGCTTCGTCATCGCGCACCGGCTGTCGACCATCCGCAATGCGGACAGCATCGTCGTCATGGACCAGGGCCGCATCGTCGAGCAGGGCAACCATGCCGAGTTGCTCCGCCGGAACGGCTTCTACGCCGCGCTCTACAACAGCCAGTTCACTGACGCCCTAGCCCAGGCCAGCTAGCATGGCACGTCCTCCGCGCCGTCAGAAGGTATTGGATGCCGCCCTCGCGCACTGGTATGCCGCCCGACAGGACGAGGCAATGATCGAGCAGTTCGCGGAGCCATCAACCGAGAATCAGGCTGAGCAGCAGGCCTGGAAGCGTATCCGCCGGTCTGCCGCAACCCGACGACTGACGCGCGCTAGTCCTTGAAGCAGAGGCCAGCCAGCTACACGACCGCGACTTTAGGCGTGGGCAGGTAGCGGGTCGAGACGATCCGCCCATTGTCGAAATCAACCTCGAGGATCGCCGCCCGCCCGACCTGCTTCCGAGACATCTCGCGATCGGTCTGGGGGCGGCCGTCGAGCAAAATCCAGGCGGCCTGCAGCGGGTCCGCGTGGCTCACGCACAGCGAGATCTCGCCCGGATGTTCGCGACCCAGCCGTTCGGCGACATCCAGCACGCGCCTGCCCATCGCCTCGATGGTTTCATCGCCGTCGGACGTCCCCCGCCGCAGCTTGTGCGCGAACCAGCGCGGGCGCCGCATGGGAATCTGCCAGAAGGGCACACCCTGCAGATAGCGGCTGAACTCCGCTTCGCGCAGCGCCGGATCGGGGATCAGCGGCACCGGCGCCGGGAGCTGCGCGTTGACGATCTCCGCGGTTTCGAGGGCGCGCTCCAGCGGGCTGTGCACAATCCGCCTGACGCCGCGATCCCGGAGCGACTGGCCCACCGCCGCCGCCTGCGCCCGTCCCAGCGCGCTGAGATGAAAGCCCGGCAGGTGCCCATAGAGAACCCGGTTCGGGTTTTCCACCTCGGCGTGCCGCATTAGCAGGACGTGGCTCGTCGCCGCACTCACTAACTCAAGCTTATCGGTGCGAAAGATTCTCCCTCCCCCGCGCTCGCGGGGTACGACATCCCGAAAATCTCCCTCCCCCGCGCTCGCGGGGGAGGGTCGGGGAGGGGGCGTCGTTGCCCTTTCGGGCAAATCTTTCGTCACTCGACGCTGGCCGCTTGGGCCTTCCCCAATTGACTTGCCCACCCCATCGTGGTGGGCGGATGGAGTCCGTGGGCCATTAATCAGTCCGCGCCCGCCCGCTGGATCGAGGGACCCACGCCGCGGACTTCACAGTCCCAGGCCTCGGCCCCACGGCCCCGGACTCCATCGTTCCCTCCTTACTCATAATCTCCAGATAGCGATGCCGTCAGAGCCCACCGAGCGCGGCCCCAGGTTTCTCGCCGTCGTGGGCACCATCGCTCTGCTGGCCGGCCTCGCGCTCTGGGTCCTGACGATTGCCGTCAGCCGGTCAGACATCTCAGGTAACGGCTGGTCCCTCTCCGGCAATGGCGCCCTGATCGTGCCCTTCGGGATCGGCCCCGCGCTCGTTGCGGGCGGCTGGGCGGCCATCATCCTGCGCCTTCGCGGCCACGCCGACTGGCTGCGCCTCGGTAGCGCGGCTGGCGGGATCGGCATCGTTCTCGTCATCGCGAGTCTGCTTTCGCTCGTCGTCCTGGGCGCCGCGTCGGGAGGCGTCGGTCCCAAGGCCTCGATTTTCTTCGAGCTCCTCGGCTTCCTCTGGGTGCTCGCCAGCCCGGTTATCGCACTCCTACTTCCCCGATCCCCCGCCGCGGCCAGACGCCCCATTCGGTGGTCGATCGGCGCCGCCGTCCTCCTACCGATCGCCCTGATCGCGGGTTGCCAGGCCGGGACCGGCTTCCTTCCGAGCTAGGCCTCGTTGCTCCCTCCCCGATTTTTCGGGGGCTTCCTGCCGAACTAGAACTAGTCTCTCCCTCCCCCGATTTCTCGGGGGAGGGTCGGGGTGGGGGTATCCGGCCGTATGTAACAGGCGGTGGCGGGCGTATTTCGATAGTGGGACTGGGAGGCCGAGTCCTCCCTTCGCATAGCTTCTGGGAGGAAGGGACTTGCTTCAGGGACTGCTTCGGCGGTCGATCTCCGTATTGGCAGCGGCCGTCGTGGCCCTCGCACTGGCGCCGGCAAGCGCCTCGTCCGCTCCGGTATTCGCGGCCGGAACCACCGCCGACCTTTACGTCGGCATCGAGGGGCCCGCAACGGCGACCGCGCGCACGCAGATCACATACAAGCTCTTTCTCGGCGATAACGGGCCCGACCCTTCCACCGGCGTGATGCTGACCAACACCTTCTCGAGCCCGGTCACCTTCAACTTCGCGGCCTCAGCCTCCTGCACCCAGACTTCGCCCACGGTTATCGTCTGCGGTCCGTCCGATCTTTATGTCGGTGGCCCCGCCAGCTCGTTTCACCTGACGGTGACATCGGATACCGCCGGTACGCTGGTCAATACCGTGACCGGAACAGAGAATGAATCCGATCCGAACCCCTCGAACAACACGGCCAGCTGGTCGACCACCGTTACCGAGCCGACCACGGCCGATCTCTCCATCTCCAAGGGGGCTCCTCGGGGCCCGATCTATGTAGGCCAGACCTTCGACTACAGCATTGCCTTCAGCAACTCGGGACTGGCCGACGCGACCAACGTCACCATTACCGATCAGCTCCCTGCCGAGGTTCAATTTGTGAGTGCGGAAGTGCCCTGCTCGGTGAGCGGCAACCTCGTCACCTGCCAGTTCGGCACGGTCGCCTACCATGCGCCGACGCCCGTTTTTAATATTGAAGTGCGGGCGCTTTCCGCGGGGAGTGTCACCAACACCGCCAACATCTCGGCCGAGCAACCGGACCCCAACCCCGCTAACAACTCATCGTCGGTGACGGTCCAGATCCAGCCCCCGACCACCGACCTCGCCGTGACCAAGACCGGCACACCCAATCCGGTTGTCGCCGGCCAGAAGGAAACCTACACCATCTCCGTGACCAACAACGGGCCATCGACCGCCACCGGCGTCGTCGCCCAGGATGCCTGGTCGGCGGCAACCGAGATCAAGGGCGGGATCGCCTTCAAGTCGGTCTCAACGAGCCAGGGGACCTGCACCCAATCCGGTGCCGGCATCAGTTGCAACCTCGGCACCCTGGCCAGCGGCGCCAGCGCGACCGTCACCCTGGTCTTGCAGCCACGGAGCAAGGGCACCCTGTCCGATACGGCCACCACCACCGGCAACGAATACGACCCGAATACCGCCAATAACTCGTCGACGGTGCTCACCACCGTCGGCTAAACGGCGCCGCGTAACCCTTTCGACAGGTTTCTCACGCTAGGCTCACACAGCACGGGTACCGTTGACGGTATCCGTCCACGCCTAGGACCCACTATGAGAAGGAGGTGAAGAAGAATTGACCCCAATGCAGAGAGCGTTGTTGGTTGCCGGAGCGGCAGGATCGTTGGTCGCGGGCGGCGCGATCGGCGCGGCCCTGGCCGGCCCGCTGGCAGCCACAGCATCGAACGGCGGTAACGGCGGCCAGCCCTCGAGTGGCTCGACCGGCGGGAGCGCCCTCTTCGCGGCCGCGTCCGCGGCTCCGAGCGCCGGCACCTTCAAGTCCAACGAGAACGCGACCCATGAAGCCGGTGAGAGCGCGGCCCGTGAGGCCGCGGAGAACTCTGGCCAGCGGCCAGGCGGCGGCAGCTTTACCCCGGGCGGCAACGAGAACGCCACCCACGAGGCGGGTGAAAGCGCGGCCCGCGAGGCCCAGGAGAACTCGGGCAAGGCCCCCGCGGCCCCAACCACTCCGTCGACCGCCCCGAGCGTCCAGTAGTCGCCACCCATTTTGTAAGAGGCGGGCAGGTCCCTCTGCCCGCCTCTTTTCGTTCGATTGCTACTGGTACGTCGTCGAGGTGATCCCCAGGTTGTAGCCGTAGCTATCGATCCGCATCTTCGCGTAGTGACCGTTGCGCGTCTTGATCGCGACCACCGTCCCCGGGGTCAGCTGGTTGAAGGAATTTGCGCTGCCGTTGATTGACCCGGGGCCATAGTTCAGCGACCTGAGCGCCGCCAGCGTGAGGCCATCGAAACCGACGGGTCCCATGTTGACGAGCATCGCGCCACTTCGTGGGACAAGCATCCGGTTGACGCTGTCGATCTGCTCCCACCAAACGTCGCCAGTGCCGCCCTGGACACAATTCTCAAAATCGAGGAGATAGGTGCCCTTGAGCGTGGTCGGCCCAGTGCACAGCACCACGTCCGGGGCGACCGTGGGCGGTATCGGCGTCGGGGCAGGCGTCGCGGCGGCCGTTGGCGGGGCCGCCGTTTGTCCGGTCGATGACGCCCGAGGTGCGGCCGAGCTTCCGGTGCTCGCCAGCAACGAACCCGCCATCAAGGGCGGGACGACGAAAAAGGCCGCGAGGGCGAGGAGCAGCAGTGCCGGAATCAGCAACAGGGCCACCGGGAACTTCCGCTTCGGCGGCGGCGCGGGCGGGACAACGGCTTCCTGCAGCATGGTGGCCTCCGCCACGATCGGCGCTGCGCCGCCCCCCAGTTGCACCTTGAAGGGGTGCGGCTGCGGTGGGCCCTGACTGAAGGTCGAGCGTGGCTGGACGACGAGCTGCGTATACGCCGACTGGCCGGGCGCGACCACCAGGGTCTGGTTCTCGAATCGGAATCCGAGCAGCTCGTCCGCGTCGGTCGCATCGAGGTTAGCCCGAAGCGGCACGTTCCCCCGGTTCTCGACGGTCACACGATGGGTCGCCGTTTCTCCTCCGCGCGAGGTTCGGGGCACGATCGAGAGCGAGGTGTCCTGAAACGGGGCGACCTCGACGGCGCCATCCTGCCGCGCCGAGATTCCGGCCGACGCCCTCGATTGAACCGTGATCGCAAAGGGCTTGCGCCCGGCCCCGAGATCAGGCGAGCGACCCGGTCGAAACCGGATCTTCGCGGAGCCTTCGGCATCGGGAAAGAGCGACAGCATCGACGGCTCGACGATGGTCCATCCCGCTGGTTCGCCTGACACCCGGATGTCGTATTGATCGACGACATTGCTCTTGTTGCGGACCCGGACGTCGCAGGTAGCGCCTGCTCCCGGTGTGACCGCGACGACTGCCGGCTCCAAGGCCAACGTGACCCCGCCGGAGAGGGCCCCCGTCTTCTTGCCGACGTAGCCCAGATAGGCGCCGCACCGGTTTGGGTTGGCGCAGAACTCCGCCCCGTCCTCATTCCGGAACCCGCACGCCGTACAGACGACCATCAGCGCACCGCCCTCCCCGCCCGCCCAAAGCCGGGCCTGTGGAACATCTTAGCCCGCACCCGTACGAGCCCTCATCGTTTTCTCATCCATTTGGCGGATAGTAGTCACTCGGTGCCTATCCGCCGCCCGCTCAGGGACCCCACCTCGGCCTCCCACCGATGGGCCTGGTTCGTCCCCGCCCTGGTGACCTACACCATCTGCCGGCTCCCCTCGTTCTTTGAGCCGCACTGGTACACCGACGAAGCCGGCTATACCGTCACCGCCCGCGCGCTGTTGCGCGGGGCGGCGCTGTACGCCGGCGCCTGGACAAACAAACCGCCGCTCCAGATCTGGGCCGTCGCCATCCCGCTCCGCCTGTTCGGGCCAGGCGAACCCGGCCTGCACGCGCTCACCTTCCTCAGCGGTCTTATGGCCCTGCTGGCGGTCGGCGTGCTTGCGACCCACCTGCTGACGGCGCGCCGCGCATTGGTGGCCTCCGTCCTCTTTGCCCTGGCAATTGGTCTGCCGATGTTCCAGGCCCAGCTCGCCCTGCCCGAGAGCCTGCTCATCGGGCCCACGACGTGGGCCGCCGTGATTGTCTTCACCCGGCTCCTGCCGGACCGCGACCCGTCGAATCCGCTGCCGCGCTGGATCTTCGCCATCGGCGCCGGCGCCTTGATGGGCCTCGCAATCGGG
>DAINCX010000019.1:0-4709 GCA_036732165.1 Candidatus Dormiibacterota bacterium
ACTAGGCGGCTACGGTCCCCAGAAACTCGCAGGCCCGCCTAGAATCTGGACTGTGAAAGCTTCACGGACCGTCAAGGGCAGCAAGGCGAAGCGTCGCCCGAAGAACAAGAACCGAAACAAGGCCGCCAACAAGCCGAACGCCTAGCCCCCGTTGATTCTCGCGGGAGAGGCTAAAGGCTAGGCCGCTTTCTGGCGACGGCTCTTCTTCGGGGAAGGCGCCGCTGCCTCAGCGCTGAGGAGCGCCAGGAGTCCGCGTTCCTCGGGAGACAGGTTGTAGGGGTCGTCGTCGTCCTTCTGTTCGATCGGCTTGAGCCCGCCCGCGAGGTAGGCCGCGATCACCGCAGGGTGGATGTAGCACTTCTTGCAGACGGCCGGCGTATTGCCGAGCTCGTCGGCCACCCTCGCGATCGCACGGACCAACTCTTTCTTGGCGCCCTGTGTCTCGGGCGTCATCTCCACCTCGCGGAAGAATCGAGCCGCGAGGATGGTCCCCGCCCAGGTCCGGAAGTCCTTGGCGGTGAAGTCGTCGCCGGTGATCTCGCCGATGTAGTCGTTGACATCTGATGACTCGACCGCGTGGTGCTCGCCGTCCTCATCGATGTACTGAAACAGTTCCTGGCCCGGGACATCGAGGAAGCGTTTGATGATGCGCGCCAGGCGCCGATCCTGCAGGTGCACGTCATGGTGCTTGCCGCTTTTCCCCTTGAACTTGAAGCGGACCTCCGACCCGACGACGTTGACGTGGCGGTTGCGTAGCGTCGTCAGCCCGAACGAGCCATTCTCCTTGACGTATTCTTCGTTGCCGACGCGAATGCGGGTCTCTTCCAGCAGGCGGACCACCGTCGCCAGCACCTTCTCCCTGGGCATGCCGGGCAGCTCAAGGTCCTTGTCCGTCCGTTCCCGAATCTTCGGCAGGGCCTCGGCGAAGGCCAGCATCCGGTCGTACTTGACCGCGTCCCGCACCACGCGCCATTTCTCGTGGTACCGATACTGCTTGCGCTTCCGGGCGTCGCGGCCGGTGGCTTGCACGTGACCGAGAGGATTCGGACAAATCCAGACATCCGTCCAGGCCGGCGGGATGACAACGCGCTTGATCCGCGTCAGCGTCGTCTCATCGCGGACCGGGTTGCCATCGGCGTCCTCGTAGGCGAACGACTCCCCCGCCCGCTTGCGCCGGATGCCGGGCATCAGGTCCGAGACATAGCGCAGGCCGGCCGCCTTGGCCGAGGCAATCGGATCGGTCAGCTCCCCCGGGTAGACGTTCGAGGGGGGCTGCCAGGACTCGGGAATCGCTACCGCTGCCATCTTTCCCCTTGACGCCTGTTCATGGTTGACCCATCATCGATGATAGCCATGATGTCAGTTGTTGCGCAATAGCATCGGTGTAATTTGCACTGGAGGTGAACTTTGGCTGGTTTGATTTGGGCCGTTATCGTGGTTTTGTTCGTCATGTGGCTTTTAGGCTTCTCCCTGCACATCGCAGGCAACCTGATCTTCCTGCTGTTGGTCCTGGCGATCATCGGCGTGATCTACATCCTGCTGGCAGGCGGCGGAGGCCGGCGGCACGTCCATACGACCGAGGTCACCGACGTCGAGCGGCACGACGTCTAATCTCCCGTCAGGAAGGTGGAAGCGGCCCGAGCGGCCGCTTTTTCTTTTGCCCGATGGCGGCTATTATTTGGGCAATCGTGAACCGCCCGAGGCGGTGGAGGAGGTGGGGGGAATCGACGACAGCGAGTTTTTGAAGCTGCTCACCCACATTCACGACGAAATGCTCGAGGTGGTCAAAGAGCAACACCCGACCCACGAACAGTTCGCGGCCTGGCTGCTCGGCCAGATCGAGGGCCGCCTTCGAATGCGGATCGGCACGGTCAAGACCTGAGCAGCCCGACGCCGCCGGATCAGGCCGGCGCGACCGATGCCTGGTCGCTGGCCCAGATCGCCCGCGACTTGCCGCTGACGCCGGCCGCTCGCACCCTCATCGAGCTGGCCCAGCGGATCGCCGCTGAGGAGGGGGCTGAGCGAGCCCAGCCGTTGCACGTTCTCGCCGCGATGGTCCGGCTCAAGGACGACCCGGGGCACCGCGCCCTGGTCGCGCTGAACACCGACATCAGTCAACTTGCTGCTGCCCTGCCGCCCGACCAGGCCGCGAGCGCCCCTGGCAAGAAGACCGTTCCCATCGGGACGGCGACCCGGTACCTGCTCAACAACGCCCATCGCGAGGCGGAGCAGGTTGGCCATCACCAGCTCGACAGCCTGCACCTCCTGCTTGCCCTGCTGTACAACGACTCCAGGGCCACCGCCGAGCTCCTGCAACGGGCGGGGCTGAGCATCTACGCCGTCCGCTCCTACCTCACCGGTCCGGCACCAACAACCCGAGGTATGCGAAGGCCACCCCTTCCGTCTTTGCGGGGTGCGATCGGCGTGAGCCCCGTCTTTGCCATCCCGGTTGGCGCGATGGCGGTCGGCGGCCTCGGCCTTTTTGCCGGCGCACCATCCGCGCTGACCCTGCCCCTGACCATCCTGTTCGTCGTCGGAGGCTGGGTCACGTCGCTCTGCATCCATGAGTTTGGTCACGCCCTGGTCGCCTACCTGGGGGGCGACCGGTCGGTCGCCGCCGCGGGCTACCTGACGCTCAATCCCCTGAAGTACACGCATCCGCTGCTCAGCATCGGCTTGCCCCTGGTGTTCCTCTTCATCGGCGGCTTTGGTCTTCCGGGTGGCGCGGTGTACCTGAACGAGAATGCCATCCGCAACAATCGCTGGCGATCGATGGCCTCGGCCGCCGGGCCTGCGGGCAACCTGCTCTTCGCCCTCCTCGCCGGGTGGCCCTTCCTGCTCCACATGCCGGAATCCGGGATCGGGGACCTCCACTTCTGGGCGGCGTTATCGTTCTTGATCTTCCTGCAGGTCTCGGCCATCGTCTTGAATCTCTTGCCGATCCCCCCGTTCGATGGCTTCGGCATGATCGCGCCCTGGCTGTCGATCGAAATCCGGATCCTGGCGCAGCGGGTCGGTATGCTTCCGATGCTGCTGCTGTCGTTTTTCTTGTGGCAGGGGGGTCCGATCAGCCTGACCTTCTGGACCGCGATCTACAACCTGGCCGGGATCCTCCAGGTGCCGGACTTCCTGATCAGCGCCGGCCAGCAACAGTTCCATCTCTAGACTCATCGAGTGATTCAGCAGCAGGGCGCAGATACGCGGGCGCTCGAGGCCCTCGACACGGAGGCCTGCGTGCGGCTGGCGCAGGAGCTTACCCGCATCCCATCGGTCACCGGCGACGAGCGGGCGGCGCAGGACCACGTCGCCGCCGCGCTGACGGCCGCCGGACTGGAGGTCGAGCGCTTCGAGGCGGATCTCGCGCGGCTCAAGGCCCACCCGCGCTTTCCCGGTATGGAGGTCGACCGCCAGGAGGCGGTCCTGGTGGCCGGTACCCTCGGCGCGAAGGGCGATCGCACCCTGATTCTCAATGGTCATGTCGACGTGGTGCCACCTGGTGATCGTCAGCCATGGCTCGCCTCGCCCTGGTCCGGACACGTTCACGCGGGACGGCTTTATGGTCGCGGCGCCGCGGATATGAAAGCCGGCCTGGCGGTGGGCATCGCGGCCGCGGCCGCCCTGAAGAAAAGCGGACTGCCCCTTCGCGGCCGGCTGATCGTGCACAGCGTGGTCGGCGAGGAGGACGGCGGCATCGGCACCTTTGCCATGCTCGACCGGGGCTACCGGGCGGACGCCGCCATCATCCTCGAGCCGACCCGGTTGCGGATCATCCCGGCGCAGGCGGGCGCCTTATCGTTCCGGCTGCGCATTCCGGGTCGGGCGGCGCACGCCTCGGTCCGGTACGAGGGGGTCAGCGCCATCGACAAGTTCGAGGTCGTGCAGGCGCGGCTGCGCCAGCTCGAACGCAGCCTCAACGTCTCGCCCCATGAATTATTCCGGCGTTATCCGATCCCCTACGCGTTGAGCATCGGACGGCTGCGGGCCGGGTCCTGGTCCGCCATGGTGCCTGATGACCTCCAGGCCGAAGGCCGCGTCGGGGTCCCCATCGGCATGACCTCGACCGAGGTCCGCCGGCAATTCGAGGCCGCGGTCGCCGACGCCGCGCAACGCGATGCGTGGCTCGCCGAAAACCCGCCTCGCGTGGAATGGTTTGGCGGACAGTTCGACGCCGCCGAGGTCGACCCGGACCTGCCAGCCTTTATCAGCCTGCGAGACGCCCATGCCCAGGAGTTCGGGGTCGCCCCGGAACTGGACGGGGCCCCGTACGGGTCGGACATGCGCCTGTACATCCATGAAGGAGAGATCCCGGCGATCCTCTACGGGCCGGGCGACATCCGCCAGGCGCACGCGACCAACGAGAGCATCGCCGTCACCGAGATCGTGCAAGCCGCACGCGTCGTGACGGCGGCCGCCGCCCGCTACCTGGCCGCGTGATCGCCGCGCTAGAAGTGCTCCAGCAGCCAGCTATGGACCGCCGGGATCCGGCGTTGGATCAGCGTCAGGTGACCATCCTCGTCGGTTAAGTGCGCATCGACAGCCGGGATCCGTTTCGCCAACCACTCACCGTGCCCGAACGGCACGAACCGATCCTGGCGACCGTGCCAGAGCATCACGGGAAGGCGAATCGCCTCGACCTCAAAACCCCATGGCTGGATGTGAGCCCAGCCATCGTCCCACCAGCCCTGGATCCCGGGGGCAAGGCCATCTTT
>DAINCX010000019.1:4809-44589 GCA_036732165.1 Candidatus Dormiibacterota bacterium
TGGGGACCGCCGCCGGAGATCCCCCAGATGGCGAACTGATCGATCTTCAGCGCGTCCGCGATCGCGCGGACGTCCCCGGCACAGTCCGCCACGGTGCGCCCTGGCTGGGGCGTCGAGCCGCCATAGCCAGGCCGGTCGTAGCCAATCAGACGGATCCCGTGCGTCGCGGCGTGGGCAAGATGCGGGCCGTACAGATGGCGCGAGTTCGGGGTGCCGGCGAGCTCGAGGATGGGCCGGCCGGCGGGGTCGCCCCCCTCCTCGACGAGGAGCGTCCGCCCGTCAGGCGCCTGAACCGTCCGGTCGAGCACCGCCATGCTCGTGGCCTAAATTTCCGCGCCGGTGATCTTGACCGGCTCCAGCTTGAGCGTGATCCGCTCTTCGCCCGGCTCGAGGGCTCGGAAGGCCTGCCCGGTGTAACGACGGGCCAGGCTATCGATCTGCTCGTGCTTCGGATCGGGGATGGTCTCGACCAGGCGACAGCGGATCTGCGCGAACCGATCGGGCATCGCGGGGTCGACCAGCAGCAGGAGCGCCTCGCCATCGCGCTGGACATTTTTCGGCCACGTGCGGCGCGTATGGCTGTTGAGCCAGAAGTAGCCACCGTGGCACTCGAACCAGACCGGGTTCATCTGGACGGCCCCGTCCCCCCGCTTCGTCCCGACCACCGTCAGGATGGGCAGCGAGGCAAGCCTCTGCACATTCGGCGAGAGGTCGACCGACGGCTTAGCGCCAGCCATCGATTGAGCCCGAAATCCGGGTTGGTTCGATCTGCACCCAGACCCGGCCGTCGCGGGAGTTCTGGTAATCGCGGCCGGTATAGCGGTGGGACAGCCGGTTGATGTGCTCGCCCCCCGGGTCGTCGGCGGATTTGACCATCCGACCTTCCACCTGGGCCCAGCGGAACATGTCCCTGGGGTCGAGCAGCAAGAGCGTCACACGGGGATCGCGCTTCAGGTGCTTGAACCAGCCGCGCGTGGTTGCGCCGTTGATCCAGAACGACCCGTCTCGGTATTCGAACCACACCGGGTTGACCTGGACGCTGCCGTCCTTCCTGGTTGTCCCGAGGACCGCGGGATAGACCTCGGCGGCGAAATCCTCCATCTTCTTGCTGACCGGTGCTGCCACGTCAAACCACCTCCCACTTGAACAGGCGCGTCGCGAGCACGACCGCGACCGCCAGCCACACGAAAATCCCGAGAAGATCCGTTCGCACCGCCCAGAGCGATGCGCCGTCAATGCTGATGCTTCGCAGGGCGTCGGACACATACGTGAGTGGCGAGTACTGCGTGATCGTCTGGAGCCAGTCCGGCATGTTGGACCGGGAGAAGAAGATGCCCGAAAGGAACATCAGCGGGAGCGAAATCAGATTGGCCAGCGGCGCGGCCGTTTCTTCACTCTTGGACGCGCCCGAGATCGCCAGGCCCATTGCGAGGAAGATGCCACCCCCGAGGATGCCGACGAGGAGCAGGTAAAACAGGTTGCCTGTGAAGTGAAAATGGAAGAGCAGGAGACCAACGGCCAGGAGGACCGCGATCTGGAGCGCCACCGTCGCCAGCCGGGTGACCAGCTGGGAGAAGAAGAAGTCGCGCACCCGCATCGGGGTCGCCATCAGCCTCCGCAGAATGCCCCGTTGCTTCCACTGCACGAAGGTGAAGACCACGCCGAACAGGCCCGTCTGCATGATGGAGAGCGCGATCATCCCGGGCACGAGGAAGTCGACGTAGGTCAGGTTGCGGCTCTGGACCGGTTGGGTGTCGAGCGTGAAGGCCGGCGAGAGTCCCGCCACCGCGAACGAGGCTCGGTCGACGAACTGGTTCATGATGGCGATCGCGACCTGCGAGTTCTGCGGGTTGCCCTGGTTGTAGTAGGCGGTGATCGCCGTCGACCCCTGGCCGATCGATGCCGGCAAGACCGCCACGAGGTCACGGTTGCCCTGGGTGAGCGCGTGTTTCTCGGCGGCGAGATCGCCGGTGTGCAGCTTCACGGCCTTGATGCCCCGCAGGTTGGCCAGGATGGTGTTGCTGACCTGGTTATGGGCCTGGTCGACCACGCCGATGTTGACCGAGGGCGTGCTGTTGCCGAAGTTGATCAAGCCGAAGATGCCCATGATCATCAAGGGCACCAACAGGCTGAAGAAAATCGCGCCGCGATTGCGGAAGTAGGCCTTGAGCGAGGACCAGGTCAGCATCAGAAAGGGACTCGTCTTCACGACGCTCATGCCTCGCGCAGCCCGTGGCCGGTCCTGTCGAGGAAGACGTCCTCGAGGTTCGCGGAACGCTCATGTCGTGCGCCCTGGAACCCCTTGTCGAGCAGTCGCTGGATCAGGGCGCCGGGCGGGTCCATGGCGAGGATCTTGCCGTGGTCCATGATGGCCACCCGGTCGCACAGGGTCTCCGCCTCATCCATGTAATGGGTGGTGAGCACAATCGTCCGGCCCTCCGCCCGGATGGACTCGGCCAGTTCCCAGAGGTTGCGCCGAGCCTGGGGGTCAAGGCCGGTGGTTGGCTCGTCCAGGAACAGGATCTGGGGCTCGTTGACGAGCGCGGTCGCGATGCTGAAGCGCTGCTTTTGGCCGCCGGAGAGCTTGTTGACGCTGGAGCGCGCCTTCTCGGCCAGGTCAACCTTCTTCAGGATCGCCATGGCGTCGACGGACCGGTGATAGAGCGCCGCAAACATGTCGAGCAATTCGAGAAGGTTCAGGCCATCGAAGAAGGCCGAGGATTGGAGCTGCACCCCGATCAGGCTTTTGACCTTCTCCCGGTCTTTGCGCACATCGATGCCCGCCACCAGGACCTGTCCCTCATCGGCGTCGCGGAGGCCCTCGAGGATCTCGACCGTCGTCGTCTTGCCCGCACCGTTGGGCCCGAGCAGGCCGAAGATCTCGCGCTCCTTCACCCGAAACGAAATGCCGTCGACCGCGACCAGCTTCTCGTATCGCTTGCGCAGGCCGTCCACCACGATCGCAAAACCCTGGGTCTGGGAGGCGAGGTCGGGATTGCCGGGCCGCACGACCGTACTCATATCCTCGCCATTATCGCCATGTCTCGACTGTCAGTCTGGGCTTGATCGCAAGCGGACGGACGACGCGTGCCAGGGAAGGCGCTCGAGCTCAGCGAGGACCTCGACGACGGCGGCAATGCGTTCGATCCCGCTCTGGTCGACCGACTCGACCTGGACCGCGCGCCCGAAGGCCGGCACGCCGAGCGCGCCAAAGCTGCGGGCCGCCCCGCCGGTGGGAAGGACGTGGTTGGCGCCGGTCGCGTAGTCGCCGGCCGCCGCCGGGGCATAGGCCCCGAGGAAGATGGAGCCCGCCGACGTCACGCTGGCAAGCCATCGTTCCGGATCACGGCAGGCCAGGCTGAGATGTTCGGGCGCGAAATCGTTGGCAAACGTCATCGCGTCGTCGATCGTCTTGCAGCGGTATGCCGTCACCTGCCCCTCGGCGATCGATTGCAGGGCGGCCGCATCCGCATCCGACGTGGTCAGCAAGACGGCGAGGGCATCGGGCGAATGCTCGGCCTGGGCACGCAGGTCGGCGGCCAGCCATTCCGGGTTCACACTGCCATCGCTGATCACGACAACCTCCGATGGGCCCGCCGGCATGTCGATGGCAACCTCGCCGAACACCTGCAACTTGGCCTCGGTGACGTACGAATTCCCAGGCCCCACGATCTTGTCGACCCGTCGGATCGACTCGGTGCCGTACGCCAGTGCGGCGACCGCCTGCGCGCCGCCGACGGCGTGGACTTCGGTCACCCCGGCCATCGCGGCGGCCGCCAGGATGGCCGGCGCGACGCGGCCGTCGCGCTGGGGCGGTGAGCAGAGCACGATCTCGGCGCATCGGGCGATGCGGGCAGGGATCGCCATCATCAGCACAGACGACGGGTAGACCGTCCGTCCTCCCGGCGCATAGAGTCCTACTCGCCGGAACGGTCGCCACTCGCGCCAGACGCGGACGCCGGGCGCCACGGTAACCGCCTCCTCACGAAACACCTGGGCCTGATGGACCGCCTCGATGCGCCGCGACGCCTCTGTCAATGCGTCGCGAACTCGGCCGTCGAGCGCCTCCAGGGCCGCGCGCCACGCCGCCTCAGGGACACTTGTCTCTGGAATCCGGACCCTATCAAAACGCTCGGTGAGGTCGAGGAGCGCGGCGTCGCCGCCAGCCCGGACCTCAGCGAGGATCTTCGCCACTACCAGATGCATGTCACTGGCGGTCGGCCGGCGCCGGCTCACGAGCTCGTGGTATGCCGGGCTGTCTCGCACCGGCAGCGTGCGCAGCGGGATCATCGCAGGACCTTTTCGAATATGACGATGACGTCCATCGCGCGCGCTGCCCGCGCAAAAGCCTCCATCTCCAGCGCGAGCGGCATGACGGGGAAGTGTACAGGCGGCGGTTTAATGGCCGCCGCCTGCTTGCTGGTCTAGAACGTGAGTGAGACCGAGCCGCTGACGGAGGCGGCGTAGATGACGCAACCGACGAACCAGACGTACTTTCGGTAGTGGGTCAGAGTGGCCGTGAACGATCCGGAGCCGGTGCCGCCGTTGATGCCGACGCCGCTGAGGGCCCCCTGCACCCGGTACTGCTGGTTGCTGCAGCCGCTGAAGCCGGAGATCTGGGACACCGTCCCGCCGTACGGGACGAAACTGCCGTCGATCGTTCGCGGCCAGCCGTTGATCACGGTGCTCAGCTGGAAACTGCCGCCAGTGATGTAATCGGGCGAGTACCAGAGCGGTTGGTGCTTGACATCGAT
The DNA here is from genome assembly GCA_036732165.1 of Candidatus Dormiibacterota bacterium. Classification (GTDB taxonomy): domain Bacteria; phylum Chloroflexota; class Dormibacteria; order CF-121; family CF-121; genus JALYYC01. Next base: position 9,564 of record DAINCX010000019.1, read on the forward strand.
GTACCAGCCGCCGCTGAAGCTACCGGTCGCGGTGCCGACGAACTGCCCCTCGGTGTTTGTCGCGTTCGGGAGTTCCGTGCCGGAGATCGCTTCGTAATACGTGCTGCTTGCCGACGCGGTCACGGCGAGAATGAGGACGGCGCCGATTGCCAGGACGAGCGAAAGCGCGGGTCGTTTCATGTTTCCCTCACACCCTCTGTTGTTGATCGAGCGCACTCGGCAGGACAACGGACGATCCGCTAGGAAAGGTTACGCCGAAAGGGTTCCAAGCGCGTCTTCGAGAATGTCAAGACCCCGTTCGAGCTCGGCGTCCGAGAGCGTGAGCGCGAACAGGAGCCGGACGACATTGTCGTAGAGTCCGGCCTTCAAGACCGCCAGGCCGTGGGTGTGGCAGTAGCGAAGGACCTCGTTGGTCAGGGCACCGGCCGGGTCGCGCGTCGAGCGGTCGGTGACCAGCTCCATCGCGACCATCGCGCCGACGCCGCGGACGTCGCCCACGTTAGGAAAGCGATCCATCCACCCTCGCATGCGGGCCAGCGCCCGTGCCCCGAGCTTCGCGCCGCGCTCGGGCAGCTTCTCCTCGATGAGCACCTCGATCACGGCCAGTGCCGCAGCACACGCGACGGGGTTTCCACCATAGGTGCCGCCCAGGCCGCCGGGCTTGGTGGCGTCCATCAGCTCGCTGCGGCCCACCACCGCGGCAAGCGGCAGCCCGCCACCCAGGGATTTCGCGAGAACGATCAGGTCGGGCTCGAGACCGGAGTGCTCGCAGGCGAACATCTTGCCGGTCCGCCCGAAGGCCGTCTGGACTTCATCGGCGATCAGGGGGATCTGGTACTCGGTGCACAGCTGGCGAAGCGCCGGGAGGAAGTCCGGCGGCGGGACGACGAATCCACCTTCGCCCTGCACCGGTTCGACCAGGATGCCGGCCACCCGATCGGCACTCACGGTGGTCTTAAAAAGTTGCCGGATCGCTTCGACACAGGCGCCACCGAGGCTTTCCGCCGCCATCCCCGCCGGCCGCCGGTACTCATACGGATAGGGCACCTGGTAGACCTCCGGAGCATACGGACCGAAGTTCTGCCGGTAGGGCGAGACTTTTCCGGTCACGGACATCGTCATCAGGGTCCGGCCGTGGAAGGCATTGTGGAAGCTGATGATTGCCGGCCGGCCGGTCGCCTGCCGAACGACCTTGATGGCATTTTCGACGGCCTCGGCGCCGCTGTTGACCAGCAGGGCCTTCTTGGGGAAGCGCCCGGGCGTGATCTCACAGAGGCGCCGGACAAGGCGCACGTAGACCGCGGGCATCATCACCGGGGCGCCTGAGTGAACCAGCCGTTGCGCCTGGTCGACGATCGCCTTCAGCACGCGCGGGTGCCGGTGTCCGACGTTCATCACGCTGATGCCAGTAGCAAAGTCGAGATAAGTTCGACCGTCGACGTCGGTCAGCGTGGCCCCGTCGGCGGATTCGGCAAACCCGGGCATCGCCGAGCCCATCCCCCGCGGGACGAATTGGTCTCGGTCGGCCTGGAGCGCGTCCGAACGTGCCCGGGTCCCCTCTCCCATCGGAAGATATCCTAGACGCAATAAATCGGGAGAGGTGTCCAGGATGGCTACGGCAGTCAAGCGGCGGGAGATGTTCATCGGCGGGAAGTGGGTCCCCGGTTCGGGCAGCGAGTCGCAGGCCGTGATCAACCCGGCAACGGGCGACGTCATCGCCGAGGTGCCAAAAGGCACGATTGAAGACGTCGACAAGGCCGTGAAGGCGGCCCGCAAGGCGTACACGGACTGGTTCGAGACGACGCCGCGCGAGCGCTCCGAGATGCTGCTCAAGCTCGCGGATGCGATCCTGGCTGACGCCGACCAGCTGGCGGACATCGAGTCGGCCAACGTCGGCAAACCACGGGCGCTCTTCCTATCCGAAGAGCTGTGGGTCTGTGCCGACAACCTGCGCTACTTTGCCGGGGCGGCACGGATTCTTGAGGGCCGGGCCAGCGGCGAATACATGCGCGGCTACACGAGCATGATCCGGCGGGAGCCGATTGGCGTGATCGGCTCGATTGCGCCCTGGAACTACCCGCTGATGATGGCGATCTGGAAGATCGGCCCGGCGCTGGCCGCCGGCAACACCGTGATCCTGAAGCCATCGGAGTGGACGCCGTTGACGGCGCTGCGGCTGGCCGAGCTGGCCGCCGATATCTTTCCCCCGGGCGTGCTGAATGTGATTACCGGCGACGGCGAGCCGGTCGGCGCGGGGATCGTCCGCCATCCGGACGTCAACATGGTGTCCCTGACCGGCGACGTGGCGACCGGCAAAGAAGTCGCAAAGGCGGCCTCACAGACGCTGAAGCGTGTGCATCTCGAACTGGGCGGGAAGGCGCCCATGGTTGTCTTCGACGACGCCGACCTGGACGCTGTCAACGAGTGGGTCAAGATCGGCGGGTTCTTCAACTCCGGACAGGACTGCACGGCCGCGACGCGGGTGATCGCCGGGCCGCGCATTTACGACAACCTGCTGTCGTCCCTGAAGAAGACCGTTGAGTCCGTGAAAGTCGGCAACCCACTGGAAGATGGGATGGACATGGGCCCGCTGGTCGCCGCCGAGCAACTGGAACGGGTCAGCGGCTTCGTCGACCGGGCCAGGAAGGGCGGCGCCACCGTCGTTACCGGGGGCTCGAAGATCGACGGGCGCGGTTTCTTCTACAAGCCGAGCCTGATCGCCGACGTCAACCAGCAGTCCGAGATCGTCCGCAAGGAAGTCTTCGGCCCCGTGGTCACGGTGCAGCGGTTCAAAGACGACGACGAGGCGATCGGCTGGGCGAACGACGTCGATTACGGCCTGGCCGCCTCGGTCTGGACGCGCGACATCGGCCGCGCGCTCAACGCCTCGCGCCGCCTGCAGTTCGGGACGGTCTGGATTAATACCCACATCCCGCTGGTGAGCGAGATGCCGCACGGCGGGTACAAGCAGAGCGGTTACGGCAAAGATCTGTCGATGTACTCGCTGGAGGAATACACGCAGATCAAGCACGTCATGGCCGCCATTAGCTGAGCAGCCCGCTCAATGGGGCGATGAGTCGTGACGGTGGATCCGTGCCCGAGGTGCGGCCGGCCTATGGACCAGCACCATCGCAACGTTCGGTTCCGGCTACCCGACCCGGTGTTGAAGCTGTCTCCCGAGGATCTTGAATCTCGCCGCTGGGGCAACGACGAGCTGCTCCAGGTGCAGGGCGTCGGAGCCTTCGTCCGTGCGCTCCTGCCGGTGCGCCTAGAAGGTGGCGACACGGTCACCTATGGCCTCTGGCTTGGCGTTCAGCCGGAGGAACTGCGTCAACTCTGGGAAATTTGGAATGAACCGACCTACCTTGACCATGAGTTCGAGGGATGGTGCGCCAATGGGATTCCGCCATGGAAGGAGGCTGTCCTGGCGGCACCGGTGATCGCTCGACCGCGAAAACGAGACGAGGTGCCGTACGTCACGGCAAGTGACCATCCGGTCCTGGCCAGCTTGCTCGAGCGCGAGTGGCCGCACGACTTCGTCCTCAGCGGTCTGCCCTGATTCATAGGATTCCACGGCGACCCGAAATAACCTGAAGGCTGCTGCTTGTGACAGACAGCTGTCACAACCATGCCTGAGGATGGGAGTATGGCCGCGTCAGGCGTTCGCCAGGGTCCTCCCATCGCCGCCACCAGGGCCGTGGTCAGGCTCTGGACCGAGTGGGCTCGAAAGGCGGATGGCACCGAGCTGGGCGAGGGGCTGATCGCGATCCGCGAGGCGGGCATCGACTCGCTGGAGTCGGTGTTCGCGGAGGGACTGCGTCGGTTCGATCAGTCGGGTGAATATGCCGCCGAGGGCGCGCTCAACATGGTGGCCTGGCTGCGCTCGCGCTGCAAGCTGTCAGGGGGCGCCGCCGCCGAACGGGTGACCGTCAGCCGGCAGCTGGAGAACCTGCCGCAGACCCAGAAAGCCTTCGCGAGCGGGGCGATCGGGTACCAGCATGTCGCCCTTCTGGCCCGCTCCGCGGAGAAAGTCGGGGCCGAGGCGGTGCAGAAAGAAGAAGCATCCCTCCTCAAGGCGGCCGCCACGATGGATCCCAGCCAGTTCGTCAGCGTCGCCAAGGACTTTGAATATCGCGTCGACCACGCGGCCGCGCTGGCCGAGGCCAATCGGGCATGGACCCGGCGCTACCTGCATCTGAGCGAACCGACCAATGGGCTGGTGCACCTGGATGGGATGCTGGATGCCGAGGGCGGCGCGGTCGTCAAGACGGCCCTCGACGCGCTGATGCCGCCACCCCACCAGGACGACGAGCGAACGGCGGGGCAGCGACGGGCGGACGCGCTGGTGGACCTGGCGCGGCGGCCGCTGGATGGTAGCAAGCTGGGGAGTACCGGGGGGCAGCGGCCCCACCTGGTGATCACCGCCAGCGTCGAGACCCTGGCCGGCATGCCGGGCGCGCCGGCGGCGCGAATGGAGGGCGTGGGCCCGATTCCCCTCGAGACGGCGCAGCGGCATGGCTGCGACGCAACGGTCAGCTGGCTGCTGGGCCAGGCCGAACTCGAGAACGAGACGAGCCATGCCAAACGCCAGATCCCCCCGTCGACCCGGCGGGCGCTGGTCGCCCGGGATCGGGACTGTGTCTTCAACGGTTGCCACCGGCCGGCCGCCTGGTGCGACGGGCACCACGTCAGGTGGTGGACCCAGGGCGGCGAGACCAACCTGGAGAACCTGGCGCTGGTCTGCGGCCGGCATCACCGCATGCTCCACGAAGAGGGCTGGCAGATCGAACGAACGAACTCGGGCCGATGGGTGACGAAACCGCCGGCGCACCGGGTCGAGGCCCACGCGCGGTCCGCCTAGATCCAGCGGTCGTGCGCGGAAGGCGCGCGCTTACTCGCCGGCGGGTTGCGGGGCGACGACGGCGCGGCCGGCGGCGGCCAGGCCGCCACTCTCCTGGGTGAGGCGCTGCGCCAGATAGACCGGCACAAAGCTCAGGATCAATAAGACCGTCGCCACCACGTTGACGACGGGCCGCTGGTTTGGCAGCCGCAGGTTGTTGAAGATCCATTTGGGCAGGGTGATCTCGGTCCCGGACGTGAAGTTGGTCACGATGATCTCGTCGAACGACAGCGCGAACGCGAGCAGGCCGCCGGCCATTAAGGCCGTCGCGATACTCGGCAGGATCACATACCGGAACGTCTGGAACCCGTCCGCGCCCAGGTCCTGCGAGGCTTCAACCAGCGATGTCGAGGTCCGGCGCAGCCGCGCGATCACGTTGTTGTAGACCACCACGACACAGAACGTCGCGTGGCCGATGATGATCGTCCAGAGGCTGAACGACAGACCGATCAGCTGCCCACCGAGGTTGATCGTCGAGTTCAGCGCCATGCCAGTGACGATGCCCGGTAAGGCCAGCGGCAAAATCAGAAAGAAACTCACCGTCTCGCGGCCAAAAAACTTGAACCGATGCACGGCAAAGGCGGCCAGACTGCCGAGGACGAGCGCGATGCTGGTCGCGCCCAATCCCGCCTTGATGGACGTCACCAGCGCCGTGCGGACTTCCTGGTTGTTCCAGGTCGCGACAAACCAGCGCGTAGACAGTCCCGGGAGCGGCCAGGACTGCGACCGTGCCGGGTTGAAGGCGTACAGCATGATGATCAACAGCGGGACGTACAGGAAGAGCAGCACGAGGACGGTCACCACGCCCATGCCAATCTGCACGGACCGTGGCTCGATCGCCCGATCCCGGCTCACAGGGCCTCGAACGCGTTCATGCGGCGGGCAACGAGTAAATAAATGCCCATGATTACGGCCGGCACAATCGCGTAGGCCGCCGCGAAGGGGATATTGTTCGCAATCCCGACGGCCTGGTAGATCACGTTGCCGATGAACTCGGTGTCCCCGACCAGCTCAGGCGCGATGTAATCGCCCAATGTCAGTGAAAAGGCGAAGATCGACCCGGCCACGATCCCGGGCCAGGCGATCGGCAGAATCACGCGCTGGAATGTCGTCCACCAGCGCGCGCCTAAATCCGTCGAGGCTTCAATCAGCGATTTTGGAATTCGCTCCAACGAGGCGTAGATCGGCAGCATCACAAAGGGCAGCCACAGGTACGAAAACACGATCCACAGGCTCCATCGGGAGAAGCCCAGGTTCACTGACCCCAAATGCAATTCATGCAGCGTCCAATTGAGCACGCCGTCGCCAGACAGGATCGTCCGCCATGCGTACACGCGGACCAGGTAGCTGGACCACAGCGGCAGCACCATGGACAACAACAAGAATGTCCGAATTTTCGGCGTCGCGATCCGGGCCGCAAAATAGGCGATTGGGATCGCGAGCACGATGTCCGTCGCGGTGACCGCCAGCGCGATGCCCAGCGTGCGTATTGCGATCGTCCGATACACGTCCTCCTGGATGAGAAACCGGAAGTTCTGCAGGGTCCAGTCCTGGACGATGGCGCCGGTGATCGGGTCCTGCCGCCAGAACGACGTGATAAAGAGCAGGGCAAGAGAACCCAGGTAGATCACGCCCATCCAGAGCAACACCGGCCCCAGAAGCAGGGCGAGGCGAGCACCCGGGAACCGGTACAGAAACAGCCCCACGCGGTGCGTCAGGCGGCGAAGGGGAGAACGGGGAGGGGTCGTTAGCCCCGTCCCCGTCACGACCAGGGTTTGCGCCATCCGTTACTTGGTTCCGCGAACCTCCTGCCACTTCTGCTGCCAGATCGTGTAATCGGTGCAGGCATTGCCGCGGCTGTCGCCGCATTGCTGCAGCGGCGTCTTCCAGAGCGCGATGTTCTTCAAGAAGGTGTTGTCGCCGCAGTGATAGTCCTTGTCAGCCGAGTCGCCGATATCCTTCCGCAGGATGTCGCAGGCCTTGGCATTGCTCGGCGTCGCGCCGTAGAACTCGGCCACCTGGTCCTGCACGGCCGGCGTCTCCGTCCACTTCATCCACTGGTACATGCAGTTGGGATGCTGCGCGTGTGACGACATCATCCAGGTGTCGGCCCAGCCGGTCGCGCCTTCCGACGGAACCAGCGAGGCGACCGGCTTCTTCTCCGTTTTCAGAAAACTGACCTGGTAGGGCCAGGCGGTTCCGATCACGGCATCGCCGCTGGCGAACGGGTCGGTCTCGTCGGTCGTGGCGGACCAGTATTTCTTGATGTTCGGCGCCTGCTGCTTCAACAGGGCGATGGCCGCATCGAGCTGCCTCGGGGTCAGCTCGTAAACGTCCGTGATCCCGAGGCTCTTGTTGTGAGTCTTGAGGTAGTTGGCGGCGTCCGCGATGAAGATCGGGCTGTCATAGGCGACGATCTTTCCCTTGTAGGGCGAGTTCGCGTCCCACGTTACGTTCCAGCTCGTGGGCGCCGGCGAAACGACGTCCGTGTTGTACATGAGGACGTTGGGCCCGTACATGTACGGCACGCCGTAGTGATGACCGTTGATGGTGTTGTGCCGCGGCGATTGCAGCGACTGGATGACATCCTTGAAATCAGGAATCAAATTGACGTTGACCTCGGCCACGTCGCCATGGGCGATCAGGCGGTTGGTGGCGTCACCGCTGGCGGACACGCCGTCCCAGAGCTTGCCGCCACCCTGGCGCATCAGGGTAACCATCTCGTCCGACGTATCAGCGAACTTGACGTTGATCTTGCAGCCGGTGGCCGTCGTGAAGGGTGTCACCCAGTCGACTTTCGGGTCCGTCTTGCCGCTTTCCACGTAGCCCGTCCAGGCGACCAAATTCAGGGTCCCCTCGCCCGAACCGATCGTCGTCGGCAGGCTCGAGGCAGGCTGCGCCGAGGACTGCGGGCTGCCGCAGGCGGCAAGCATCACCACCACTCCCGCGGCCCCGGCCATGTTCACGCGATATCTCATCGTCCGACCTCCTCTTGATTGTTTTCTCCATCCGAGATGACGCGGCTGTGTTGGCGATTCCAGAACAGGCGCACCGCACGGCCGCGCGCCTGGAGCACGTCCATCGATGACACGGCGAGGTTCTGTTGGAGGACGACCAGCTCGGCTCCGGCGTCCAGGTCGACGACATAGCGCGTGAAGGCGCCCACGTAGACGACCTCGCGGACCCGGCCCGGCGCGGAGACCTCGTCCGCGTGCGGCCGCTCGTCCGGCTCACCGAGCCGGATCTTCTCCGGCCGCACGGTGACGGCCGACCGCTGCCCGGTGATCCTGAGCGCCGCCTGGCCGCTCAGGACGTTCGAGGCGCCCACGAACCCGGCCACGAATCCGGTGGCCGGCCGCTCGTAGACCTCGGCCGGACTTCCGACCTGCTCGATGCGGCCCTGGTTCATGACGGCCAGCCGGTCGCTCATGGTCAGCGCTTCCTCCTGGTCATGCGTGACGTAAATAAACGTCATGCCCAGCCGCTGCTGGATCGACTTCAGTTCGAGCTGCATGGCCTGCCGAAGTTTCAAGTCAAGGGCGCCGAGCGGCTCGTCCAGCAGCAGGACCCGCGGTTGGTTCACGATGGCTCGCGCCAGGGCGACCCGCTGCCGCTGGCCCCCGGAGAGTTCCGCCGGCTTGCGGTGATCGAGGTGCTCGAGGCGCATCATCCGGAGGGCTTCGATGACTCGCGTGCGCCGCTCGCCGCGGCGAATGCCCTTGACCAGCAAGCCATACTCGACGTTCTCGGCCACCGTCATGTGGGGGAAGAGCGCGTAATCCTGGAAGACGGTATTGACGTCGCGTTCGTAGGCCGGCACATGGGAGACATCCCGGTCGTTGAGCACGATGCGACCCGCGGTCGGTTCCTCGAAGCCGGCGATCATCCGCAGGCAGGTGGTCTTCCCGCAGCCGGAAGGACCCAGCAGGGAGAAGAACTCCCCCTCGCGGACGTCGAGATCGACCCCGGCGACGGCAACGACGTCGCCGAAGCTCTTGCGCACGCCCTCCAGGCGAACCTCAATGGGGCCCGCCTTGGCCTCCGGCCGGCTATCTGCCGGCAGGGAATCCAGGGAGCGTGAGGCACTCGATGACACCAACGCTCGCTTCCGCTCCCTCCTCTCCCCCAGGAATCGCGCCTCGACTCACGGCATTGAGCTTGGCAGCAACGTACCCGAGCCTTCACCCTTTGTCAATCCACTTGCATGGCCGGGAGGCCTCGTGTACCTTTACCGGGACGGTTCTTGCCTTTACAGGCTGCCGCTAGGAGGAAGGGATGGCTCGTACACCGCTCATGCGGCAACTGCAGCAGATGGCCCGGGACCACACGCAGGCCCGTCGCGAGGGAACTCCCGTGGCCGCGGTCCGTGAACGACAGGCGATGCTCACGCGCAGGCAAGTTCTGAAGGGCGGCGCGGCCGCCACCGCCGGGTTGGCCCTGGCGGGCCCCTTGCACCTCGCGCAGGCGGCCTTTGCGGCTTCGCCACGCATCGGCATCATCGGCGGCGGCATCTCGGGGCTGACGGCGGCGCTCACGCTGCAAGACGCCGGGATCACATCGACGGTTTACGAGTCATCCACCCGCATTGGCGGCCGGATGCACTCCGATACCAGCAGCTGGCAAAACGCCCAGGTAAGCGAGTGGTGCGGCGAGCTGATCGACCAGGGCCACAAGACGATCCTCCACCTGGCGCAGCGATTCGGGCTGGCGACCGTCGACCTGCTGGCTGGCGAGCCCAACGGGTCGGAGGACACCTACTATTTCTCTAACCAGTACTATCCGCAGTCGCAGGCGGACATCGACTTCAAGCCGGTGCACGCTGCCCTGCAGCGCGACGTCCAGGCAGCGAGCTACCCGACAACCTACTTGATCAACACGCCGGGCGGGATCGCGCTCGACAACATCAGCGTCTACGAGTGGATCGAGCAGAACGTGCCTGGTGGCCATGGCTCGCCGATGGGCCAGTTGCTCGATGTCGCCTACAACATCGAGTACGGCGCCGAAACCACGATCCAGTCGTCGCTGAACCTAGTCTACCTGCTCGGCTTCAACGAGAAACCGGGAAACTTCGCGATCTTCGGGGCCTCGAATGAGAAGTACCACATCGTGGGCGGCAACCAGCGCCTTCCGGAGACCATCGCGGCCAGCCTGGCCACGCCGGTCCAACTCGGCTGGCGCATGGTCGCCATTGCGTTCAACCGAGACGGCAGCATCGCCGTGACCTTCTCCGTCGGCAGTCAGACGATAGTCAAGAATTTCGACCGGGTCATCCTCGCCCTGCCCTTCGCCGTGCTGCGCACGCTCAATTACCGGAAAGCCAACTTCGACAGCTTAAAGAACACCGCCATCCAGCAGCTCGGCGCAGGGCGCAACGATAAGTTGCAGCTCCAATTCACGAGCCGGCTCTGGGACACAACGGGCAGCTGGCCGGGCACCGGCAATGGCAACAGCTATTCCGACAGGGGATACCAGAACACCTGGGACGTCACCCGGAGCCAGCCCGGCACGCCCGGCATCCTGGTCGATTACACGGGCGGCAACGTGGCCGGCTCATTCGCCCCATCGAGTCCCTATAGCTCCGCGGCGGCCAACCCGCAAGTCGGCACCTACGCGCAGGCCTTCCTCAAGCAGATCGAGCCGGTCTACAAAGGCATCACACCCCTGTGGAACGGCGTGGCCACGCTATCGGTGCCGGCGCTCGACCCCAACCTGAACTGCTCCTACTCGTACTGGAAGGTCGGCCAGTACCACGCCTTCAGTGGTTACGAGAAAGCGCGGCAGCCCTTCCCCAACGGGAAGATCCATTTCGCCGGCGAGCACTGCTCGCAGGATTTTCAGGGCTTCATGGAGGGTGGGGCATCGGAAGGCGCCCGGGCGGCAAACGAGATCCTGGGCGATTACAAGAAGGGAATCTCCCCCTAGGTCAGCGGCCGCGCACGGCGGCCCTTTAGATCACGGGTCAATTCTCGAAGTTCTTGCTGCGCCGGACCTTGTAGCCGCTCTTCTTGACGTCGGCTTCTGAGCGGAGGGTGTTGGGCTCGTAATCGCGCGGAACGATCACGTAGTTGAAGCGCCAGATGGGACTGTACTTGGCCATGCCCGGCACGGAGTCGTAGATGTTGTACTGGCCCTTGACCTCGTCTTTCGGCTTGCCCTGGGAATCGAGGCTGTACACGACCTGGTACTCCTCGGCGATCTTGACCTGCTTGGGATCGACCTCGACTTCGCCACAATCCACGGCATAGACCAGCTTGCCGTCGAACCAGACGCGTTCGACGGACTGCTTGAACGGGTTGTTGTACGTGAGCGCCTCGCGAGGCCCATCGAACTTTTTGGCACCGGCGCCGGTCCGGAGTGAGCCCGCCCGGACGGTCCAATCGCGGCCCTCCAGCTTGCGCGGATCGATCTTTCCCATGGCTGCGCCTCCTTTGCCAACCATTGTGCCTTGATTCGATTAGGGCATGCGTAGCGGGTTCCGTGGTAGAAAGGGTTGATGCTAATTCGGTTCGGCGTTTTCGTGCCACAGGGCTGGCGCATGGACCTGGTCCAGATCAAGGACCCGGTCGAAAAGTACGAAGCCATGACCCGGGTCGCCCAGGCGGCGGACACGGGACCCTGGGACTCGATCTGGGTCTTCGACCACTTTCACACCGTCCCGACGCCCGAGATGGAGGCGACCTTCGAATGCTGGACGACCACCTCCACCCTGGCCCGCGACACCACCCGCGTCAAGGTCGGCCAGATGGTGGGCTGCAACGGCTATCGCAATCCGGCGCTGTACGCGAAGATCGCGTCGACCGTCGACGTGGCCAGCCACGGCCGCCTCTACGCCGGCATCGGCGCGGGCTGGTATGAGCACGAGTGGCGGGCCTACGGCTACGGCTTTCCTGAACTAAAAGACCGAATGGCGATGTTCCGGGAGGCCTGCGAGATCATCCACAAAATGTGGACCGAGGACTACCCAACGTTCAGCGGCAGCTATTACGCGGTTGACCGGCCGATCAACGAGCCGAAGGGCGTCCAGAAGCCGCACCCACCCCTTTGGATCGGCGGGTCAGGCGAGCGGGTGACCCTCAAGCTGGTCGCGAAATGGGGCGACGCCTGCAACATCGGGGGCGAGCCGGAGGACATCCGCCACAAGCTCGATGTACTCCGGCAGCATTGCCAGGACCTCGGCCGGAACTACGACGACATCGTCAAGTCGACCAGCGTGAATGTCTTCCCGATCGAAAAGGGCGCCGATCCGCAGCGGGCGACGGCCGGGGCGCGCGGATCGATGTCCTACGAGGACTTCAGCCGTCAGGCCATCGTGGGCGACGCCGCCACGCTTCGCAGCCGGATCGAGCCCCTGATCGAGGCCGGCATCGACTACGTCATCACCTACATCCCCGGAGTCGCCTACGATCATGAGCCGCTCCATCGCTTCGAGTCCGACGTCATTCCCGTGGTCGCCGGGCCGAGCCCGGTGCCGGCAGCGCGGCGATGAACGCGCAGCCGGTCACCGTCTACATCGACTTTCTCTGCCCATGGGCGTACCGCGGAGCGATGTGGCTGGCCGAGGTCGAGAAGGCCGGCCGAATCAAGGTGAGCTGGCGCTTCTTCTCGCTCATGCAGAACCACCAAACGCATGAGGGGCCGGCCGGACCGCCCGTGTGGGAAACCAACAGGACCGCGCAGGGGTTGCCCGCCTTCCTGGCGGCGACCGCGGCCCGTCCCCAGGGAGACGACGCTTTCAACCGGTTCCGGTCCGGACTCCAGCGAGCCCGCCATGAAGATCACCTGCCGGTTGACGACCCGGCGACCCACCGGCGCGTGGCGGAGGGAGCCGGCCTCGACGTCGCCCGCTGGGAGCGCGACCTGGCCTCGGCAAGCTTCGAGGCGCTCGCCCGCGAGCACACCGAGGCCGTGGCCAAAGGGGTGTTCGGGGTCCCCACCCTTACCTGGCCGGAGGGACGGAGCTACTACGTGAAGATCACGGACCTGGTGAGCGCCGACCGCGCGGTGTCACTCTACGACGCCATCGAGACGGTCCAGCGTTTTACCGAGGTGGTGGAGATCAAGACTCCGGAATCAGAAGGGACCCTGGCGGCGTAGGTTTCTCCCCCGAACGCCACCACCAGAGGATGATGCCCTCGCTGTGAGGTTTTCCCGCGGCCGGTTATCAGCAAACGCGGGCGGCCAAAAATTTCATCGAACTCAGTCTTGACAAGCTGGCGCGAACCGACGACGCTATCACCGAGGAGGGCACTGGTTGACAGGGGATCCGAGCGTCAGCGAGCTGGCCGTGCTGGGCCATAATCTCCGCACGCCGCTGACCATCATCAACGGCTACGCGGACCTGCTGCGAAGCGAGGACCTGACGCCTGAGGCGCGGGCGCAGGCCTGCCGCCTGATCCTCGAGAAGTGCGCCGAGCTCAACGCCCTCATCCGGGACTTCGTGGATGCCGAGGAGTCGATCCTCACCGCGGCCGGCGTCCGCCGGTCGGCTTAGAGCTAGACCTCGAACATCACCTCGTCGACGTAGCAGTACATCCAGTCCTCGCCCGGCTGGAAGGACTTGACGATCGGATGCCCGGTGGCCTTGAAGTGCTTGGTCGCGTGCTTGTTCTTCGACGAGTCACAGCAGCCCACATGACCGCAGGTCTCGCACAGGCGCAGATGCACCCACGTGTCACCGAGCTTCAGGCACTCCTCGCAACCGCGCGTATGGGGCTTCGGATTCTTGATCTGGTCGAGGTGCGTGCACACCAGTGGGATCGCTGCCATGGGACCTCCTTGGGGTTGGACTCTTAGGCTAGCGCCGGTAGGGGACGCGGCGCAAATCCGCGCTCAGCCGGCTCGCTCGGCCGCCGTCACCGCCAGGTCCCGCTCCTCTCCGGCTCGCAGCACGCGCAGCGTGTGCGAGCTCCCGATCTCGAGCGCGCGGAGCGCCCTGAACAGGTCGTCGAGGTCGCGAACCGGGGTTCCGTCTAAGGCGAGGATCACGTCACCCTGCATCACCCCCGCCTTCCCAGCGGGCCCGGCGGCGTCAACGCTGACGACCAGGAGACCCCGGTCCTGGCCAACCTGGGCCGCCGCCGGTTTCGCCAGCTGCAGCGGCTGGCTGCCCACGCCAAGGTAGGCGCGCCGGATTCGGCCGTGGGCGATCAGGCTCTTGGCGACCGTCTCCGCGGTCTCGACCGGCAACGCGCGGCTGATGCCGCGACCATAGTTCCAGCTGTTGATACCGACCATCTGCCCCTCCGCGTCGAGCAGCGGGCCGCCGGAAAAGCCGGGCAGCAGTTCTGCCGTGCTCTGGATCAGGCCTTCGCTCTCACCGCCCCGCCAACTGCGGAAGGATCCGCCGAGGGCGCTGACGATCCCGATGGTGACCTGGATCCCGTCCGGGCGCCCCAGGGCAAGCACGAGGTGCCCCACCCGCGCGGCGGGAGCCTGGCGCGGCAGAGGTGACGCCGCCAGGCCATCGGCCCGGAGCAGCACGAGGTCGGTGCCCGGGTCACGGCCCGCCACGATCGCCTTGACCGTGGCGGTTCCCGTCGCGACCTCAATGCCCTCGTCGTTTTCCACGGCGTGGTTGGCGGTCAGGACCAGGTTCTGCGCCCAGACCACGCCGGTCGCGGGTCGACCGCGGCGGGCGGCCACCTGGACCACGCCCTTCCCGCTGTCATCCACGATCTCGGCCAGGTTGCCGGAGAAATCCGCCAGCGCTGCCATGGCTCTACCGTACGCGCCGGCGCGCCCGCCCGCTTCACCCGTTCGGCCAGCGGACGCCCGTCCCTTCGACTAGGTCGTAACGGTTTCCCAGGCTGGGGCGTTCTGTGGGCATAGCGACAAGATTTATCTGGAGGCCATCATCATGAACACACGCAAGGGTTATTTGATTGCGATCGGCGCGCTTATCGCGATCGCGGCGTCGGCGATCACGGCGCTGGCCGTTCGGGCTGGCGTCGGGACCGGGACCTCAGCGGCCCCGAGCAGCGCCGTCGGCGGACCGAGGGACACGGTCACGGTCATCGGTGAGGGGACGCAGCACGCCGTTCCCGACAATGCCGAGCTGAACCTCGGTGTCTCGACCAAACGGGGGAGCGCCAAGGATGCGATGACGGCGGCCAACGCGGAGATGACCTCGCTCCTGAACGCCATCAAAGCGAACGGCGTTGCCGAGCAGGATATTCAGACGACATCAATTTCCGTCAACCAGGAGTCAAACGGCTACGCCGTGACGGGCTACCGGGCGGCAAACGGCGTCAACGTGAAGATCCATCACCTCAACAACGTGGGCGTGATCATCGCCGCCGCAGCGCAGGCAGTCGGCGACGACATTCAATTAAATGGCATCAGTTTGGAGCTCAGCGATAACACCACGCAGCTCAAAGGGGCACGCCAGGCCGCGATGACGGCGGCGGCGACGCGCGCGAAAGTTTGGGCGGACCTGGCCGGGCGCCACCTCGGCAAGGTCCTCTCCGTTTCCGAGGTGATCTCCAACGGGGGAACCACCTCGCCCTGCGGATCGGGAGGCGGCTGCGGCGGCGGTGGCGGCACCCCGATCCAGGCCGGCCAGGCCGCGGTCACGGTTGACGTCGCCGTCGTCTATGAGCTGACCGATTAGCTTCGGCGGCGAGGCTCCGGCGGCGCCTCCGGAAGTAGCCAGGGAAGGGCCTCCGCCATGGGACGGAGCAGCGTGGCGTAATGGGCATGATCGATGAGGTCCTGGGCAAGCAAGCCCAGGGCGGCACCAAGGGCCGCATGCTCGGCTTTGTGGCCCTTGTCACCATGCTCGACTTTCCAGGAGACGACGGAGGCGCGACCTTCCGTCAGCTCGAGGAGCTTGCGCCGTGCCTCTTCCCATGGCTGCCCGCGGTCCGCCTGCTCGAGCGCGTGCATGGCCACCTTCTCGGCCGCCCTGAACCGCTGCATGTTGACCGGATCCTCGTGCCGGTCCCAGCCCCATGCAGCCCGCTCGATACCGGCGGGTGAGAGCGTGCGCGCGTCTTCCATCAGGCGGTCCAGCCCGCGCTCGGTCGCCTTATAGCCGTAGCCATCCCTATCCACGCGTTTGCTCCTTTCCTTCCTGGTTGCGCAATCGATTCAGACGAGAATCCAGCCCAGCCCGATGGCGCGCGCCACCGCTTCCGCGCGCGACCTGGCATTCAGCTTGCCGAGCACGCTTCCGGCGTGAAACTTCACCGTGTGCTCACTGATCTTGAGCTGCCGGCCGATCTGGCGATTGGTCAGCCCCCGGGCCATCAGCTGGAGCACCTCGATCTCTCGCGCGGTGAGGGACTCGGCCGTGGCTCTGACCGTGACATCGGCTGGCTCGTCGGCGGGCAGCAGCGACATCAGGTCCGGGCGAGCAATCGTCACCAACCCAGAGGCCGACGCCAGGAGGGCGAGGCGCAGGGCCTCCGGATCGACCGCGGCCGGCAGCATCGCCGAGGCGCCGAAGGCGAGGGCGTGGCTGACCGCCTGCGAGCCTCCGCCGACAGCCACGATGGGCAGGCCCGGCTGAGCCGCCGAGAGGCGGGCGATGGCGTCGAGGTCTTCGAGCTCGCCGTCCCCAACGTCGAGCAGGACCACCTCGGGTTGCAGCTGGCCCGCCAGCGACGCGGCATCCGCCAGGCCACCGGAGCCCACCACGCGGAGGCCGGCCATCCCGCCGACCAGTGCCTCCATGCCACCCCGCGCCAGCGGGTTCGCGGAGACGATCAACAGGCGCAGGCCGACCATGGACATGGTGTACCCCACGATACGCCGCGGGGTCATTTCCGAAGCGGAATCAGACAGCCGCCGCCCTGCGGCGGGTTATATCGACGACGTCGCCGCGTCGACCCAGTCGCGGGTCAGGAAGAGCCAGAAGGCGAGCCCGGCGTAGCGCCCGTAGCGCCGGAAGCGGCGGTCGATGGTGCGATCGCTGACCGGCCGGGCTCGCCCGATCAGCCGCGCGTAGGTCGGCCTCGTCCAGGAATCGAGGATGAGCCGCGAGTAGCGCCCCAGCATCAGCATCACGTGGGCGGCCGCGTAGGGACCGACGCCGGGCAGGGCGAGGAGCCGCGCCTCCACGTCATCGTCCGAAAGCGCCTCCGGCGTCACGTTTGCGAGGCCTTCGAGGTCCATGGAGCCATCGACGACCGAGGTCGCGAGGGCCCGCAGGTAGGCGCCCCGATATCCGGCCCCGGCCTGACGGCGGTAAAAGTCTTCGCCGGCCGAGGCCATCGCCGCCGGGGTCGGGAAGGCGCGGCCGAACGGCCCCTGGGCCGGCGCTCCCGGGGCCTTCACGCCGAGGTGCTCGATCAGGGCGTTGACCATCCGGGTCGTCCCAGACCACGATGTATTCGTCGTGCAGATCGTCTTCACCACGTCCTCGAAGACCGTCGGGCTGCGCACCATCCGGCCGGCGCCACCGGCCACCCAGGCCAGCTCGGGATCGTCGCGGGCGAGCGCGTAGAAGGGCGAGAGATCCTGATCCAGGCTCAAGACATGTCGCGTCTGGGCCATGATGGCGGCCGCGGCCCTGGCGCCCGGCGGCGACCCCGCGGCCGTGACGACGCCATGGCCGGGTCGGGATGGACGGATCATCAGCGTCCTCGCCCCGGCGCCAACCGGCACGGTGATCTCGAAGCTCCCGGTCTTCTCGTCGAGGCGCATCGGGGGCAGCGAGGCCAGGCCGTGCGAGACGAACACCCGTTGCAGGTCGACGGGTTCTTGCGATGGGCCGACCAGCCGAAACTCGGCTTTCCATTCGGTCACCGCGGAGCCGGCTTCATCCAGATCCACATCTCGCCGACGGTACGGAAGCCCAGCGCCTCGTAATAGGCGGGCAAGAACGAATCCCGAGTGGACTGCAGGGTCAATCGCTCGCAACCCAGGGCTCGGGCTCGGCGTCCGGCTTCGTAGACGAGTGCGGAGCCGGCACCCCGCCGCCGGTCGGACGGCCGGGTGTAGAGCGCGTATACGTACCCCACGGTTCCGTGCTGGTAGAGGCCAACGTACGCGACCGCCTCGCCGGCGCCGTCGGCGACGAGCCAGCGCGGCGGCTGCTCCTCCCCGTGCCGATACAGGCGAATGATTTGTTCGGTCATCACGCTTGACCAGGCATGTTCTGCCGTGTCCTCTCTGATCAACCCCTCAAAGGCCTGCCAGTCCGCGGCGGTCTCCACCAGGCGAACGGCCCCGTTCCAGCCGGGCGACGCCGCCGGCGGGGCGACCTGCACCATGGCGACGCGGCATTCGGACTCGTATCCGGCCTCGACCAGCCGCCGCCCAAGCCCCGCGATCGTCTCCGGGTCGCGACTCGCGACGCGGACCTGCCCGACTCCACCGAGGTGCTCCTCGATCACCCCCTCGAGCTCGCGCACGGTCCAGCGCGGGGCGCACAGGTCGGCAATGCCATTCAGGAAGGGAAGATCCGGGTAGGCGTCGCTGCGTCGCACCTCGCCGAACGACAGCCGGGTTGACGTGCACACGGCGCGCGCCTGGCCTGCGGCCGCGGCAAACGTGTCGTCGGCGAGGGCGTCCAGGTGAACGCTCACGCCGACAGCGCGGGAGCCTGGTCCTTGTACTGCAGTTCGTAGAGCCGGAAATAGACGCCGCCCCGAGCCAGCAGCTCCGCGTGGCTGCCGGTCTCAACGACGCGGCCGCGGTGCAGGACGACGATCCGGTCGACATGGCGGATGGTCGAGAGCCGGTGGGCGATGATGATGGAGGTCCGGCCTTCCATCAGGGTCAGCAGCGAGTCCTGGATGATCGCCTCCGTCGCGGTGTCGACGTTCGCGGTCGCCTCGTCGAGCACCATCAGGACCGCAGGGTCGAAGGCCAGGGCGCGCGCGAACGCGATCAGCTGCTTCTGGCCGGTCGACAGGTCGGAGCCGCGCTCGTGCAGCGGCTGGTCATAGCGGAGCGGCAGCCGCCGAATGAACCGGTCCGCGTTGACCGCCCGCGCGGCGGCCTCGATCCGGCTGCGCGGCATCGGCTCCCCGAGCGCGATATTCTCCGCCACCGTGCCGGTAAAGATGAACGGGTCCTGCAGGATCACCCCGATGTGCCGGCGAAGGTCGCTGCGCGACAGGGTACGCACGTCCTTTCCGTCCACCGTCACCGTTCCCTGCTGGACTTCGTAGAAGCGGGTCAGCAGGCTGATCAACGACGTCTTGCCGGCGCCCGTGGCGCCGACCACGGCCACCTTCTCGCCCGGCGCGATCGTGATCGAGACGTCCCGCAGGACCCAGTCCTCATCCTGGTAGGCGAACCAGACGTGGTCGAGGGCGATCGCGCCCTGGAGCGATGGCAACCGGACGGCCGAGGGCTCGTCGAGGTCGCGTGCGGGTTCGTCGAGGATGCCGAAAATGCGCTCGGAGGCGGCCATGGCCGCCTGCAGGATGTTGTATTTCTCCGAGAGGTCGCGGATCGGTTGGTAGAGCCGGTCCGACAGCTGCAGAAACAGCACCAGGGTGCCAAGCGTCAGCGCGCCCTGGATCACCCGGCCCCCGCCGATCCACAGGATCAGCGCGAATGTCAGGGCGCCGATGAAGCTCATGAGCGGCATGAAGATGGCGAAAAGGGCGACCGATCGCAGGTTGGCCCGCAGGTAATCGTCGTTGAGCCGGTCGAAGTCCCGCAGCGAGCGGTCTTCGTGATTGAAGAGCTGGATGGTGAGAACCCCGGAGATGGCCTCCTGCAGAAAGCCATTGATCCGTCCGATCCGGGTCCGGATCGCCCGGTAGGTCTCGCGCATCTGGGTCCGCATCACGGCGGTGATGGCGACCACCACCGGCATAATCGCGAACACGATCAGTGCCATCCGCCAGTTGACCCACAGCAGGAAGCCGGCAATGACCACCAGCGAGAACAGGTCGCCGATGACGGCGACCAGGCCCGAGGTGAGCAGCTGGTTCAGCGCGTCGACGTCGTTCGTCATGCGGGTGACCAGGACGCCAACCGGCGTGTGGTCGAAGTAGGCAAGGGACATCCGCTGCAGGTGCGAGAAGATCGCATTCCGCAAGTCGAACATCACCCGCTGACCAAGTAGGTTCATGGCGAAGCTCTGCCAGTAGCGGGCACCGAAGTTCACGACGATGACCAGCGCCCACAGGGCGGCCAGGTGCCCGTAGCCGTTGAGGCGTCCTGGCCGGATGTAGTGGTCGATCGCCTGCTGGGTGAAGTACGGACCCGCCAGGTCATTGAGGGAGCTCAGGAGCAGCAGCACCAGGCCGATGATGCCGAGCATCCGGTGAGGCCGGACGAAGGTCCAGAGCCGGCGCATCAGCCGGGTGTCGTAGGCCTTGCCGAGGACCTCGTCATTCCCACCCGCCCAATGGCCGCGCCCGCCGTGCAGGCTCATGGTTCGAGCGCCGCGGCCGGGTCGAGGTCCGCGTCCTCCTCGAGCTCCCGGCGAAGCTGCTGGCGTTCGTAGAGCCGCGCGTACTCCCCACCGAGCTCGAGCAGTTGCGCGTGCGTGCCGTGCTCCACGATGCGCCCGTCCTCCAGGACCACGATCTGGTCCGCGTCCTTGACGGTCGAGACGCGATGGGCGATCACCAGGGTGGTCCGGTCTTTCATGTACGCACGCAGCCCCTTCAAGATCTCCTCTTCCGTCCGAGTGTCGACGCTTGATAGGGCATCGTCCATGACGAGCACCCGCGGGTTCTTGATCAGCGCCCGGGCGATCGCGGTTCGCTGCTTCTGGCCGCCGCTGAGCGTGACGCCGCGCTCGCCGATCATGGTCTGGAAGGCGTTCGGAAACTGCTCCAGGTCGGCGGAGAGCTGCGACCGATGGGCCGCCTCCGTGACTCCTTCGGCCGTCGCATCGGGGACGCCGAGGGTGATGTTCTCGGCCAGGGTCTCCGAGAAAAGGAAGGCTTCCTGCGGCACGTACCCGATCTGGCGCCGGAGGAGATCCAGCGGAAGGTCCCGGATGTCGATGCCGTCGAGCAGGATGCGGCCCGCCTGCGGATCGTAAACACGCGTGAGCAGGCGGACGAGCGTGCTCTTCCCGCTCCCGGTGCTCCCAACCACGGCGAGTGTCGAGCCGGCGGGGATGTGGAGCGTCAGGTCCTCGAAGATCGGGGCCTCGTCGTAGGCGAAGGTCACGTGCTCGAACCTGACCTCACCGGACATCGTGGCCGGTACCAGCGGATTTGCCGGCGACGCGATGGCGGGCACCTGGTGAAGGATCTCTTCAATCCGGCCCATCGAGGCGGCGCCTTGCTGGAACATGTTCGCCACCCAGCCCAGCGCGATCATCGGCCAGGACAGCAGGATCAGATAGGTGTTGAACTGGATGAACTGCCCGATGGTGATTCGATGCTGGACCACGTGCTGCCCGCCGACATAGAGGAGGACCACCCCCGCCAGCCCGGCGAGCAGCCCAAACAGCGGCCACAGCGCGCTGTTGATACGGGCCCACGCGATATTGGCCCGCATGTAGCCCTGGTTGACCTCCTGAAAGGACCGCTCCTGGGCCTCCTCCTGAACATACGCCTTCACCACGCGGATGCCGGAGAAGTTCTCCTGCGCCTTGGACGAGACGGCCGCGAACTCTTGCTGGACCTTGAGGAACCGCTTCTGGATCTGCGGCCCGAGCAGCAAGAAGCCGAGCGATAGCAGGGTGAGAAGCGAAACAGACAGGACCATCAGCTGCCAGTCGATCAGGGCCATCAGGATGACGGCGGCGACGAAGATCACGGCGGTGTTGGCGATGTTCATGAGCCCCATGCCGAGCAATTGCTGGACGGCGCTCAGGTCGTTGGTCGCCCTCGCCATGACGTCGCCGGTCCGGATCTGCTGGAAGAAGCGCTGGTCAAGCCGCAACAGATGGTGGAAGAGATCCCGCCGCATCTCGTTCTCGATCTGCCGGGAGGCCCGGTTGATACTCAGGCGTTGGACGAAGCGGAAGGTGGCGTCACCGGCCGCCGCGGCCAAAATCGCCAGGAAGATGAGTGGCAATCGCCCCACCTGGTGCTGGGTGACCGCATCCACACCGCGACCGAGCAGGAATGGCTGCAGGAGCGCGAACCCGTTGGCCACCAGCACGGCGATGAGTCCCACCGCCCAGGCGGCACGATGTCTCCAGAGCGCGGCCTTCAGCCGCGCCGACTTCAGCACGAAAATATCCTACCCATGGCCACGGCTCCGAGGCAGTCCGCAACGCGGTTCGTTGCGGGCGTGGCCAGCCTACGGCTTGGTCAGGTGCTCCAAGGCCAGCGCATAGCCGTTGATCCCAAGCCCGGTGATCACGCCGACCGCGGCACCGGCCGTGACCAGGCGATGCCGGAACGGCTCGCGACGGTGGACATTGGAGATGTGGACCTCGACCACCGGCTTGCCGCAGCCGCGTAAGGCGTCCGCCAGCGCATGGCTGGTGTGGGCCAGCGCCCCCGGATTGATGATGATCGCGTCACTCTCCTGCCCTTCCGCCTCGATCCAGTCGATCAACTGACCCTCGTGGTTCGATTGCAGGAACCGAATCGTGCACCCGGAGGCTTTCGCGCGCTCGACGAGCAGGCGCTCCACGTCGGCCAGCGTCTGCGTGCCGTAGATCTCAGGCTCGCGTTGGCCCAGGCGACTCAGGTTCGGGCCGTTCAGGACGAGGACCTTCATGCTTGGAACACCTTATCGAGCGCGGCGGAAAGCTGCTCGGGTTCCACGCGGCACCCCGGCTCGGGCTGTCCAATGTCCCGCAAGAGCACCCATCGGACCGCGCCTGCCCGCGACTTCTTGTCGTGCTGGATGGCGGCCAGCAATTCCTGCCGGGCAACCCTGGGTCGTTCCGTCAGCAGGCCATGCGCCCGCAGCAGCGCCCGCTGGGTCTCGACCAGGCCCGGGCTGCTCCGTCCGGTGATGACACTGAGCTCCGCGGCGACCTCCATCCCCCAGGCGACCGCCTCGCCGTGCCGAAGGGTGCCGAACCCGAGCGCCCGCTCCAGCCCGTGACCGATGGTGTGGCCGTAATTGAGGATCGCGCGGCGCCCGTCTTCGCGTGGGTCCTCGGAGACGACGGCCGCCTTGATCGCCACGGCGCGCCGAACCGCCTCCCGCACCGCCGCTTCGTCCCTCGCCTGGATCGGTCCGGCCGAGGCGTAAAGCCAGTCGACGAATCGACGGTCGGTAATCATCGCCGCCTTACACACCTCGGCCATCCCCGACCGGAATTCGGGGTCGGGCAGGGTGGTCAGGTAATCCAGGTCGCAGAAGATCGCGGCGGGTTGGTGCACCGCGCCCACCAGGTTCTTCCCGCTGGGCAGGTTGATCGCGGTCTTGCCGCCGATGCTGCTGTCGACCATCGCCAGCAGGGTGGTGGGGACCTGGACGTACCGGATGCCCCGCAACCAGGTCGCCGCGGCAAAGCCCGTGACATCGCCGACGGTGCCGCCGCCGAGCGCCACCAGGGTGCCGGCGCGGTCGAGCCGGAGGCTGGCGAGGCGATCGTAAAGGCCGGCGAGCGCCTCCATCCGCTTCGCGTCCTCGCCGTCTGGAAGCGTGTGGAGATGGGCGGCGAATCCAGCCCGCTCCAAGGCCTCGAGCATGGGCTGGGCGTGCGCCGCGCCAACCGCGGGATCGGTGACCAGAAGGACGGCCTCGCCGGCGCCGGAGCGGCGCAGCGCCGGAGGCAGCAGGTGCGCAAGGCGGCGCCCGATGACGACCTCGTGCGGTGAACCAGGAATCGCGACCACCACCCGATCGAGGTCGCCGGACGGGATGCGGCTGAAGACGCATTCCGCGACCGAGGACGGCGAGTGCGCATCCGTATCGACCACGAGGTCGGCATCCAGGTATCGCCCGATCCGGCCTGGCAGGAGCGAGGCGATCGCCGTCGGCGCATCCGGCGTCAGCAGCGGCCTTGAGGATGATCCATCGAGGCGGCCCGCAAGGACGGCGGGGTTGGCGGTGAGCGCCACGACGCAGTTGCCCTCCCGGATCCGTTGCCAGTTCTCTTCGATGAGCGGCGCGCCTCCGCCGACGGCCACGACCTGGCCATGCCCGGCCAGGGCCCGCGCCAGGCAACCCGCCTCGCGTCGGCGGAAGCCGACCTCGCCTTCATCCTTGAAGATCGCATCCACCGGCCGCCCGGCGGCGGCGACGATCTCATCGTCGAGATCGCGAAACGGGCGGCCGAGGCGTTGCGCCAGGATCGGGCCGACCGTGGACTTCCCGCTGCCCATGAAGCCGATCAGCACCACGTTGTTCACCGCGGCAGCCCTCGGAGGTATCCCGTGACGTTCCGCGCGACCTCGATCATCGAGTCCCCACCGAACTTCTCGAGAAAGGCACCCGCCAGGACCAGCGCCACCATCGCCTCGCCGACCACCCCGGCGGCGGGCACCACGCAGATGTCACTGCGCTCGTAATGGGCGCGCGCCGGTTGCCGGTTCTTGAGATCGACGGTGCGCAGGGGCTTGAGCAGGGTCGAGATCGGTTTCATCATCCCGTGCACGACCACCGGCTCCCCGTTGGTGACGCCGCCGGTAAGGCCGCCAGCGCGGTTGGTTTCGTGGCTGAGGCCACGCTTGCCAAAAACCGGGATGTCGTGCACCTCCGAACCGGGTTGGCTCGTCGCTTCGACGCCCGCGCCGATCGCCATCGCCTTAACACCGGGGATGCTGACGATCGCCTGCGCCAGCAGCCCATCGAGCCGCGTGTCCCACTGGCGATAGCTGCCGAGCCCGGCCGGGACGCCGGTGGCCAGCACCGTAAAGACGCCCCCCAGCGTGTCGCCACGAGCCCGCGCGTCGTCGATCGCCGCCACCATTGCCGCACTGGCGGCGGGATCGGGGCAGCGCACATCCGAGGCTTCGACCGCCTTCCAGGGCATGCGCGCCGGGATCGCTGCCTCAATGGGACCGATCGCGCGGGTGTAGCTGCGAACCTCCATCCCGAACTTCTTGAGCAGCTGCTTGGCCACCCCGCCCGCCGCCACCCGGGCCGCCGTCTCGCGGGCGCTGGCCCGCTCGAGGACGTCGCGGGCATCATCGGCGCCGTACTTCAGCATGCCGGCCAGGTCCGCGTGGCCGGGCCGCACCCGCGTGATCGGTTTGCGCTTGACCCCCTCGGCCTCGACCCGCATGACCGCCTGCCAGTTTTCCCAGTCGCGGTTCTGGATCTGGAGCGTGATCGGGGAGCCGAGCGTGCGGCCCCCGCGGACCCCCGACACGATGCGGGCCGCATCGCGCTCGATCTTCATGCGCCCGCCGCGGCCATGCCCACCCTGCCGGCGGGCCATATCCGGCGCGAGGTCGGCACCGGCCAGCTCCAGGCCGGCGGGGATCCCGTCGAGGATCACGGTCAGCAGCTCGCCGTGGGACTCGCCGGACGTCAGGAACCGCAGGGTCATCCGCGCGCCACCATCGGAAAGGCCTGGTCGAGCGCCGCGCGCATGGCCTCGACCGGCGCCGGACGCCCGGTCCAGATCTGGAAGGCGGCGGCTCCCTGGTGCAACAGCATCAGCCGCCCGGCCGGCGACTGCCGGGTCCGCAGATCGAAGAGCAGGCGCCCGTCCTCGGCCCACCCCGGTGGGATCGCGTCGACCGGCGTCGCGTTCACGAGCAGGTCGGCCCGCGTGGCGAGCGCGTGAAGCTCATCCAACCGCCGCGGGCCGCCCGAGCCCACGCCAAGGTCGCGACACAGCCGGCTTGCCCGATCGATATTTCGGCTCAGGACCCACAGGCCGGACGCCAGGGGTTGGAGCGCCGCCACCACGGCGCGCGCCGCGCCGCCGGCGCCAACGATCACGGCCGACCTGCCGCGCGGGTCGAAGCCGAGCTCGCCGAGCGCCTTCGAGAAGCCCTCGACGTCGGTGTTCCACCCTTTGAGAAGCCGGCCATCGCGGCTGATGGTGTTGACGGCGCCGACGCGCTCCGCGATGGGCTCGACGGCATCCAGCGATCGCAGCACGGCCTCCTTGTGCGGGATCGTGACATTGGCGCCGAGGATCCCGGAATCGAGTCGAATCCCCTCGATCGCATCCTCGAGCCCGGCGGCGTCCACCGACCGGACCTCATAGCGGCAGGGGATGTTCGCGGCGGCAAAGGCAGCGTTCTGAAAGAGAGGCGACAGGCTTTCTCCCACAGGGTCGCCCAGGAGCAGGACACGATGGACGGGTTCAGGACGCACTCGCGACCCGCTCCAGTTCCTGAAAGAACCCGGGGTAGGACACGTCCGCTGACTCCGCCCCCACGATCTGGGTCGGGCTCTCCGCGGAGAGGCCGGCGATCGCGAGGGCCATCGCGACCCGGTGGTCACCAACGGCGTCAATTAACGCCGGGCGCAGCCGCGTCGGTCCCTCGACGTGAACCCCGTCCGGGAACTCCTCCACCATGGCGCCCATTCGGCGTAACCCATCGGCCATGGCGCGGAGCCGGTCGCTTTCCTTGACCCGCAGCTCAGCGGCACCCGTAATCGAGGTCGTTCCCGCGGCCTGGGTCGCCACCACCATCAGGATCGGGATCTCGTCGATGGCCGCGGCAACCTGCGGGCCATCGATCGCGATCGCTCGGAGGGGGGCGCCGGTCACGGTGACGCGGCCGGATGGTTCGACCGCGCCTTCCGCCGCGGCTTCGATCAGGATTTCGGCCCCCATCGCCCGCAGCATCCAGAGAAACGCGGTGCGGCTCGGGTTGAGGCCGACATCGACCACCCGCACGCAGGCGCCCGGTCGCATTGCCGCGGCGCCAAACCAGAACGCGGCGGACGAGAAATCCCCGGGGATCGCCAGCCGGAGCGGACGCAGCCCGCCGCGCAAGGCTTCCACCCGCACCACCGTGCCGGTGGCCGACAGTCGGGCGCCCATGGCGCGCAGCAACCGCTCGGTATGGTCACGCGTCTGGACCGGTTCCTCCACGACGGTTTCGCCGGTTGCCAGGAGCCCGGCCAGCAGCAGCGCGCTCTTCACCTGAGCGCTGGGGACCGGCAGGCGATGGCGACCGCCGCTGAGCGGGGTGCCCTCGACCCGGAGCGGCGGGGTCCCATTCCGCAACTCGATCCTGGCTCCCATCGCCCGTAAGGGGTCGACGACCCGTGCCATCGGACGGCGACGCAGTGACGCGTCGCCGGTCAGCGTGGCGGTGATGGCGCTCCCCGCAAGCACCCCGGTGAGCAGGCGCATCGTCGTCCCGGAGTTCTGGCAATCGAGGGGACGCGCGGGCGATCGCCAGGCCCCGGGCCCCGCGCCCTGGACACGCCGCATGCCGCCCGCATGATCGATGTCGACGCCCAGGTCCTGCAGGCAGGACTCCGTGGAGCGCACGTCCTGACCGGCGGGCACCTCGTCGATGACGCTCTCCCCCTCCGCCAGCGCGCCGAGGATCAGGGCGCGATGGGCGATGGACTTGTCCCCAGGGACCCGGATCTCAACCGCCGGCATGGCTGGCCTCCGCGAACAGGTCCGGCAGGCGGTCGCGATCGGCGATCCGCTGTCGATAGTCATGCAGCACGTCGAGAAAGGCATCGATGGCCTCGAGCAGCGGGCCCTGGTTGGTGGTGGCGATATCCGCGTACATCCGTGGATCACCGGCGGCAAGCCGCGCCATGGTGCGGTAGCCGGGACCGGCCATCGCGTCGCCTCCGTGGTCGCGAACCGTGGCGGCGTACGCGGCGCTCAGCGTGAAGGCGAGGTGACTGACGTAGGCGGCACGCCGGTCGTGCTCGTCGGCCGCCATCACCACCGGGCGTGCCCCGATCGCGGTCACCAGGTCGAGCCACCACTGAAACGGAGCGAGATCCTGTCCGGGCCGGGGCGTGAAGACCCATGGCGTCTGCACAAAGATGGCGGGGTCACTATGGCTGAGGCCGCTCTCCGTCTTGCCCGCCATCGGATGGCCACCCAGGAACCGGTCGGGCGCCGGCAGCGCCCGCGCCCATTCGAGCACCGGCTGCTTCACGCTCGCCACGTCGGTGATGAGGGTGCGATCCGGGAGGACCCGTCCCAGCTCGGCGAGCACGGTGGCGCCCTGGGCGATCGGCGTGGCCACCACCACCAGCCGGCATTCGGCAAGCAGGTCGAGGCTGGTGCCGGCCCGGTCGACAGCGCCCCGCGCCTCCGCGGCGGTGACCTCCGCGGTGGTGCGCACGATCCCCGTCACCCGAACGCGCCCGCCGAGGCGGCGGAGTGCCTGGCCAAGCGAGCCGCCGATCAGGCCTAGGCCGACGATGCCAACCTCCATCACGGGACGGTGACCCCCCGGCCGAGCGCGGCCGCCAGTGGGGCGAGCTGATCGACCAGCTCCTTGAAGGCGGGCGGCGTCAACGACTGGGCGCCGTCGGAAAGGGCCGCCTCCGGGTGGGCATGCACCTCGATGATGAGGCCGTGCGCACCGGCCGCGATACCGGCCAGCGCCATCGGGGCCACGAGCGATCGCCGGCCCGTGCCGTGGCTGGGGTCGACGATCACCGGGAGGTGACTCAGCTCGCGGATCAGCGGCACCGCGTTGAGGTCCAGCGTGTTCCGGGTGTAGGTTTCGAAGGTCCGGATGCCGCGCTCGCACAGGATCACGTCGTAATTGCCCTGGGACAGGATGTATTCGGCCGAGAGCAACCATTCCTCGATGGTGGCCGACATCCCCCGCTTGAGCAGCACCGGCTTGCGTAAGCGGCCTACCTCGGACAGCAGCGCGAAGTTCTGCATGTTGCGGGCCCCGATCTGAAGCACATCGGCGACATCAGCCAGCGCCTCGATGTCGCCGACCGACAGCACCTCGCAGACCAGCGGCAAGCCGGTTTCGCGGCGTGCCCGCCGCAGGATCTCGACCCCATCGCCGCGAAGCCCCTGGAAGCTGTAGGGGGAGGTCCGCGGCTTGAAGACGCCGCCACGCAGGGCGTGCGCCCCGGCCGCCTTCACCAGGTGCGCGGTCTCGAGGAACGTCTCCTCGTCGTCGACCGAGCATGGGCCGGCAACGATCCAGATGCCATCCCCGCCGACGTCCCGGTCGCCGACCTGGACGTGCGTGTCGCCAGACCGGAACTCGCGGTTAGACAGCTTGAAGGGCTTGGTGATCCGCACCACCTCCGCCACGCCGGGGGCATCCGCGACCGCGTCACGCAGCGAATACGGATCGTGCCCGATCACCCCGATGACGGTGCGTTCGTCGCCGCCACTGAGGTGGGCGCGAAAGCCGTGAGCATGGACGTGGGCGACCAGGTTCTGGACCTGGGCCTCGGTCGCGTCGTGCCGCATCACGATGATCATGGTGTGGCCCTCAGGTTGCGCGCCGAGCGCAGGTACACGAAGCGCATCTCGGAGGCGGGACGGTCGGTGTTGACCAGCAGGAGGACCCGGATGCAGTGCGGGATGCTGCGGGCGTTGGGCGGCGGCACCGCCATCTCGTGCGCGCAGAGGAGGGGAACGTGCGTCCAGCCCAGCCGCCGGGCGGCGGTGGCTGGGAACTCGGCGACGAGGTCTCGCGTGGTCGTGAACCAGGCGCCCGCGATCTCGCTGGCGTCGAGCTGGTTTTCCGACGCGATCTGGGTCAACAGCTCGGTGGTTGCCTCGAGGATCGCGTCGGCCGAGTCATCTTCTGTTGTCGTCGCGCCGCGTATACCGCGAACCGCCATCTGTTACCTCCTGGACGCGCCAAATTTCTGCAGTGGAGGAGGCCGGATGTCGGTCGGTGGCGGGAGGAGCGGCGCTAGCTCGTCCCGAGCCGGTTCCGATCCGGCCCGAGATACGCGTACGAATACCCCAGCGTGAAACGCCCCGTCATGGTGCCAGTCATCGTACACTGGCCGCCGGGCGGACGCAAGCGTAACGGGCAGGCGTAGACACCTGCGAGGGCAATCCGTTCCACAGGGGGAATCGGCATGGGATCCAACCGACGTCTGATGATCGGAGCCGCCTCGACCTTTGCGCTGGCGCTGGCGCTGTCCGCCTGCGGCAGTGTCGCGACGCCCGCCGGCCCAGCGAGCTCCGCCACCCCCAGCGCGGCTCTGATCCACACGACCTCGATGAAGGTTGGGGACAAGACCGAAACGGTCCTCAAGAACCAGAGGGGGCTGACCCTCTACTACTTCATGCCCGACACGGCGACGACCGCGGCCTGCACGGGCGGCTGCGCTGGCGTGTGGCCGCCACTCGTCTCCACGTCCGGCACGCCGAGCAGCGATCCGGCACTCCCCGGGACCCTCACCATCGTCAATGACGCGAATGGCGCCCAGGTCGCGTACAACGGGCACCCCCTCTACAACTATTCCAAGGATGGCGCGCCGGGAGACGCGAATGGCCAGGGCATTGGCGGTAAATGGTTCGTCGCCACCCAAGATCTGGCGGCGACGGCGGCGACGGCCGCGACGGCCGCGACCCCGAAGCCGAGCACCAGCGGGTACACGCCGGCGTACTGACCCCCGTTAGAGGTTCGAGTAGAGGGGGATGTTGGCGCCGCTGGCCAACGCCATCGGCGTGTCGAAGCAGGCGACGATGAGCTCGGCGACGTCGGAGGGTTTCAGGGACGCTCGCAACGCCGGATTGGCCCTACGCAGCATCTCTGTGTCCACCGCGCCGGGGCTGAGACAGATCGCCGAGATCCCATGCGGGCGACCTTCAACCGCAATCGCCTCCGTGAGGCCGATCACGCCGTACTTCGACACGTTGTAGGCTGCCAGCCCGGGAAACTTCTCGACGCCGTAGACCCCGGACAGCGAGGCCAGGTTGACGATCCTCCCCTCCCCTGCCTCGCGCATCGCCGCGAAGGCCGCCTGGCCACACCAGAACATGCCGGTCAGGTTGACCGCCAGCGTCTCGTTCCAGGTCTGCGCCGAGATTCGGTCAAAGGGCACGTTCGTCAGGACCGCTGCGGCGCACACCAGCGCGGTCGGGGGCCCGACCCGGGCGGCGATCGCGTAAAGGCGTTCGACCTCATCGGGGCGGCTGACGTCGGTCGGCGCCGGCGTGGCGGCCCCACCGTTTTCGCGAATTCCCGCCGCCACTTCCTCGAGCAGGGCGCCGCTGCGGGCGGCGAGGATGACATGGGCGCCCGCGCCCGCCATCGCTTCGGCCGTCGCCCGGCCGATCCCGCGACTGGCCCCGGTCACCACCGCGACCCGGCCGCGGAGCCAGTGCTCAGCCACGGCTTGCCGCCGCGGCCGACCGCAACCGCGCGTAAAGACGCTCGTGGGCCAGCAGGGTGGTGACCAGGTTGAGGTCGAGCTCGGCATGCCGGCGGCAGGCTTCCCGCCGAAGAGAGCCCACCTGCTTCAGCGCGGCGGCCGCAGCCCCGATGTCGCCGGGCGCCACCAGGAACCCGGTCTGGCCATCCACGATCAGCTCGTGCAGGGCTCCTCGCCGGAAGGCTACCACCGGTGTGCCGGTGGCTTGCGCTTCCGCCGCGACCATGCCGAAGGGCTCCTCCCATTTCGGCGCGCAGATCACGGCCAGGGCACGCGCCATCCGGCGCCAGAGCTCGGTCCGCGGCAGCCCCCCGTGCACCGCCACGCCGGGCTCCGCCTGTTTTGATTCGACCTGGTCCCGCGCATACGTCGCGTCGTAGGGATCGCCATAGAGGTCGATTGGCACGCCGGCCGCTCGGGCGATCGCGATCGCCTCCGCCGCGCCTTTCTCGGGGCTGAACCGGCCGGCGAAGAGCGCGCCCGTCCCGGCCGCTGCCGACCAGGGGATCCTCGCCACGGGCACCCCATCCCGCAGCACGAGGTCGATGCGGGCGAACGCCCGCCAGCCATTCGCGTGGGAGTCGGAGACCGCGGCGACCGTGGGCGGGTGCGCCGATCCTTCCGCGTGCCGCAGGGCCGCGGCCACCTCGGGTTCTGGCGGTAGGTGAAGGGTATGGACGACCGGCCAGGGGATCGATTCGGCGATCAAGACCGCCGGCGCGTCGAAGGCGTGATTGTGGACGATGTCGTACTGGTCCTGCCGAAGGGTGTCGTAGACGCGGGCAAAGGCATCGGCAACCGGGCTTTGGTCCGCCCCGCGGGTGACACCGTCGCGATACAGGAAGGCCTGCAACGCGCCAGCATCGACGCCAGTGTCCACAACGCCGACGCCGGCCACCGCAGACCCGGTGGCCGCGTACAGGTGCACCTCATGGCCGCGCTCGCTGAGCCCGGTCGCCAGGTCGGCGACCATGGCCTGCGATCCACCCAGCTGGGGCTCGCGGATCGCGGTCACCAGCGGCGCCACGAGGGCGATCTTCACGACACGACTTTGAAGGCGAGGTCGCGTGGCGGGTTTTTCCCCAGCACCTCGTAGGGTACGCGACGGTCGCCGCGCCGCCGGATCTCGGCCAGCGCGTCCGGGTAGAAGATTTCCGCCAGCTCGATGGCCTCCTCCAGGCTCTCGAACTGGACCGCCATCGGTCCGGCGAACGACCGATAGATGTAGCCCCGCTGGAGTAGCCACTCGACATGGTTGGGCCAGACGATGACCACCATGCCACCATGCGCGCAGACCCGCTCCATCTCGTTGAGCCCGGCATCCGCGCCGTGCCCGGGCGATGGCGTCAGCGCGGAGCAGGCGATGACCAGCTCCGCGGCCCGGTCCTCGACCGGAAGGCTGTCAAAGAAGCCGGAGACGACGCGCACTCCGGCCCGACCGGCGAGCCTTCGGATAAGGCGCTCGCGCAAGGCGCCCGCCGGTTCCACCGCGGTCAGGTCGCCGGTCCGTGAGACCAGCTCGAGGGTGAGCCGCCCGCTGCCGGTGCCCACCTCGACAATCCGTTCCACCCGTGAGGGCAACCACTCGATGATGCCTGGATGGACACGCTCGCCCCGAGTCAGCCGGTCATAGAGGTCGGGCTCGATCCGGTAAAGCAGCTCCCATGCCAGTTCGAGGTTGCGCCCTGGATCGGGATCGCCGCCTTGAAGAAACCGGCCGGCTTCCGCCTCGCTCAGGATCGCGAGATCGGCGGGCGTGTACCGGGTCGCAATGGCACGCCGGCCGCGGGCCGGGCTGGCTATCTCAATTGCCATCGGTGCACTCGGCCCAATTCTTCTCGGTCTCGTAGACCCGCACGGTCTGGAGCGCGCCCGGCGGCAGATGGGGGCGAAGCCGTTCCCAGAAGGTCAGCGCCAGGTTTTCCGCGGTTGGCACCCGCCCGGCAAGCCACGGGACGTCGGTATTGAGGTTGCGATGGTCGACATGGTCGATGATCTCGCGCACCATCAGGTCGGAGAGCCGCTTCAGGTCGATCAGGTACCCGGTGGCAGGGTCAACCCGGCCACGGACAATCACCTCCAACCAGTAGTTGTGCCCGTGGAGGTTCACGCATTTTCCGTAAAGGCGCCGGTTCTCTTCCTCCGATCGCCCCTCGTCCCGTAGTTGGTGCGCCGCGTTGAAGGACTCCCGCCGGCTGATCCGTATCGTCATGGCGTCCATGGGATGAGGACCAGTATCCAGCTTCGGAGAACCGGGGGACGCGGGGAGGTCGGGTCTAGTGGACCGGCGCGGCCACCGGGGCCGCCGTGGGAACCGCGGCCGGATCGGGCGCCGGCAGCAGTTCCATCGGGTCGATCGGGCTGTTATCGATCCGGACTTCGAAATGCGTATGCGGCCCGGTCGAGTTTCCGGTCGAACCGACCAGGCCGATCAACTGCCCGCGCTTGACGACGTCACCTTCCTTGACGCCGATTAGCAGCAGGTGGCCGTAGAGGGTCTTGAGGCCGGTGTCGTGCTGGAGGATGACGTAGTTTCCATATCCCACCAGGTTGCCGGATTGGTCGGTCATGGGCCGGGCCAGGGCGACCACGCCGTCGGCCGCCGCAAACACCGGCGTCCCAAGGGGCACCGCCAGGTCCACCCCGGTGTGGAAGTGCGGGAAGCCAGCGTAGGCGGCTTCGAAGACGTAGGGGGTCGGCCCGAACCCCTGGGTGATCGCAGCGTGTGGAATCGGCATCAGCAGCTTGCCGGTCGCGTTCAGGACCGGGTCGGTGGAGATCAGCTGGGCCGTCTTGACGAAGTTCTGTTGCGCCCAGACCGCCTGCTCGATCTGGCGGAGCACATTGTCGGTCTTCATCTGGATGAGTTTGGCCCGTTGGGCGGCGGCGTCCGGGGTGTCAAGCTGGGTCGCATCAAGGGCCTTCAGGGCCTCGTCGATGGTGGCCTGGAGCTGGGTCTGCAGCGTCTGCTCGGCCTGGATCTGGTCGGCCAGGGTCAGCCGCGCCAGCTGGAGCGACTTCAGGATGTCATTTTTCGCCGTGCGGGTCCGCTTGAGGGAGGTTTCGGCGTGGGCCAGCGCCACGTCATCGGCCTGGACCGCCTGCACCAGGCCGCGCTCGCGGTCGACGACGACGTCGCTGTAGCCGACCGACTCGAGAAAGCCGCCAAATCCACCCGCCCGGAGGATGCTCACGAAGAAGTTGTTCTGGTGCTTGTACAGCTGACGGACCACCGCCGCCAGCTCGGCCCGGTCGGACTGCAAGCGGCTGGTCATCTGGAGGTGCTGCCGGCTGACATCGGCGATCCGGGTGTCGAGCTGGGAAACTTCCCGCTCGCCGTCCAGGACCTGCTGCCCGAGCGAGACCAGGCCGGCCTCCGAGTCCGTCAGCGCCTTCTCCAGCATGAGGGCGTGTGCCTCCGACGCGGTGAGATCGCCGATCAGCTGCGACTGGGCCTGCTTGTTCTGCAGGGTCTGGCTCCCGGGCGTGGCGGAGGGCGCCGCGCTGGGACTGGGGGCCGCGCTGGGACTGGGGGCCGGGGTGGAGCTTGGGCTCGGCGTCGCGGTCGCACCTACCGAAGGTGCCGGGGAGGGCGAGGCCGACACGGTGGCGGTGGCGGCGGTATCGGCCAGGGCCAGCGTCGGAAGCAGCACGAGGCTGGCCGCCCCGCCCAGGGCGAGCCCAGCAATTATCACAATACGGCGCCTGCGCGGCACGGCCGTCACCCCAAGTCGAATCTTTACAGCCCTTCCTAGGTGTTTACAGTCGACTGCCGGTATCCCAGACGTACCCTGGCGAAAATCCTACCTGCTCGGGCCCCTTCTACCCCGCTGGTATTCAAAACAGCGGCGCCACCTTCCCAGGCGCCGAGCGTCAAGTTTGCCCTATTTTCCGGATTTTGTCACGAGCTCACGGTTTTCTGCCTTTCTTGTTGCCCGAAAGACCGAGAAATGGCAGCCGGACCTGTGCTACCATGCACCGGAAAACCCACTCGGGCCATCAAGGGGGAAGTGCTCTGGCACAGAGCCGGTTTTTAAC
>DAINCX010000020.1:0-8993 GCA_036732165.1 Candidatus Dormiibacterota bacterium
AAACATAGGTCAATTGTGAGCCCGATTTGATACAATCTGAATACGCGATTTGCTGAATCCTAAGGAAAAAACGACGTCTGCCTACGACGCCAAAGCCATCCAGGTCCTGGAGGGTTTGGAGCCGGTCAGACGGCGTCCCGGGATGTACATCGGGTCGACCGATAACCGGGGACTCCACCACCTCGTCAACGAGCTCGTGGCCAACTCCATCGACGAGGCGATGGCCGGCTTCTGTAACCGCATCGAGGTGACCCTGCACGCCGACGGCTCGGCGTCGGTTGCCGACAACGGGCGTGGCATCCCGGTGGACATCATGAAGGAGCAGGGCAAGCCGGCCCTCGAAGTGGTCATGACCAAGCTGCATGCCGGTGGCAAGTTCGGCGGCGGCGGCTACAAAGTCTCGGGCGGTCTGCACGGCGTGGGTCTGTCCGTGGTCAACGCGCTGTCGGAACGCCTGCACGTCACCGTCATGCGCCACGGGAAGCAGCATGATCAGGATTATCGGCGTGGCGTCCCCGTGGCCAACCTCAAGGTGACGGGAAAGGCCGATACGACCGGAACCTATATCCGGTTCTGGCCGGACCCCGAGATCTTCGAGGAGCTGGGCTTCAACTGGGACATCGTGTCGCACCGCCTCCGTGAGCTGGCCTTTCTGAACAAGGCGCTGACCATCGTGCTGCGCGACGAGCGCATCGACCTGGAGTACACCTTCTACTTCGAGGGTGGCATCAGTGCCTTCGTGAAATATCTCAATCGCGACAAGGGCTGGGTCAACCTCCGGCCGCTACACGCCGAGCGTGAGATCGACGGCAACACGGTGGAGCTCGCCCTGCAGTACAACCAGTCATTCTCGGAGAACGTGCTGGCCTTCGCCAACGACATCAATACGGTTGAAGGCGGCAGCCATGTCACCGGGTTCCGGTCGGCGCTCACCTCGGTGCTGAACAAGTACGCACGCAAGGCCAGCCTGATCCGCGACCAGGACCCCAACCTGACTGGCGATGACGTCCGTGAGGGGCTGACCGCGGTCATCAGCGTCAAGGTGCTCGAGCCGCAGTTCGAGGGCCAGACCAAGACCAAGCTCGGCAACTCGGAAGTGCGCGGCCAGGTCGAGACCGTCTTTTCCGAGACCTTCACGCAGTATCTCGAAGAGAATCCGCCGGATGCGCGCCGCATCATCGAGAAGTGCCTGGTCGCGGCCCGCGCCCGGGACGCGGCCAAGCGGGCGCGCGAGCTGGTCCAGCGGAAGTCCCTGCTGGAGTCGGCCACGCTACCCGGCAAGCTGGCCGACTGCTCGGAGCGGGATCCCAGCCTCTGCGAGATCTATCTCGTCGAGGGCGACTCCGCCGGTGGGTCAGCCAAAGGGGCGCGCGACCGCCGCTTCCAGGCGATCCTGCCCTTGCGCGGGAAGATCCTCAATGTGGAGAAGGCGCGCGAGGACAAGATCCTCACCTCCGAGCAGATCCGCAACCTGATCACCGCGCTGGGAACCGGGATCGGCGAGAAATTCGAGATCGGAAAGCTGCGCTATCACCGCATCATGATCATGACCGACGCCGATGTCGACGGCTCGCACATCCGCACCCTGCTGCTGACCTTTTTCTTCCGCTACATGCCGCAGGTGATCGACGGCAAGTATCTCTACATTGCCCAGCCGCCCCTGTACAAGATCAGCCGCGGCAAAGAGGTCAGCTACGCCTACACGGACGAGCAGAAGAACCGCAAGCTGGCGCAGATGACCGGCAAGCCCGAAGTGGCGCGCTACAAGGGACTCGGCGAGATGAACCCGGAACAGCTCTGGGAGACGACTATGAATCCCGCCAACCGGATGCTGATGCGGGTTGAGGTGGAGGACGCGGTCGAGGCGGACAAGATCTTCGACGTGCTGATGGGGAACGACGTCGACCCGCGCAAGCATTTCATCCAGACGCACGCGAAAACCGTGCGCAACCTGGATATCTAACCAATTTCCACCGCCGGTCCGATGAAGATCGCCCTCGATGCGATGGGCGGCGATTTTGCTCCCGAGCAAGTGGTCGCCGGCGGCGTCCAGGCGCACCGCGAGCTGGGTGTGGAGGTCATTTTCGTCGGGCAAAAGGACCGCGTCGATGCTGCCCTGGCGGCCTCCGGCGCGGGCAAGTGGGCCGAGATCGAGGACGCGCCCGAGGTGATCGCGATGGACGAGCACCCCGCGCAGGCGGTGCGGTCAAAGAAGGCCTCGTCGATCGTGCGCGGCGTCCAGATGGTGGAGGATGGCCGGGCCCAGGGCTTCGTGAGTGCTGGTAACAGCGGCGCCGTCATGGCCGCGGCCCTCTTCGGCCTGCGCCGGATCCGGGGCGTCGACCGTCCGGCCATCGGGTCGCCGATCCCGACCTCAGCGGGCCGTCCCTGTTTCCTGCTCGACGTCGGGGCCAACGTCGACGCCAGGCCTGAGCATCTTCAGCAATACGCCGTGCTGGGAAGCATCTATGCCGAGCGGCTGCTCGGCATCCCCTCACCTCGGGTCGCCCTGCTCAGCAACGGCGAGGAACCGGGAAAGGGGAACCAGCTTGTCCAGGCGGCGGAGCCGCTACTTCGGGGGCAGGCCGGGATCAACTTCACCGGCAATGTCGAGGGCAAGGACGTGTTCCGCGGAAAGGCGGACGTCATCGTGGCGGACGGCTTCAGCGGCAACGTGCTGATCAAGACCGCGGAGGGCGTCGCCGAGTTCCTCTTTCGCAGCATGCGCGACAGTGTCAAAGGCGATCCGCTGGCCTCGGTTGGCGGGCTGCTGCTCCGCCCCAAGCTGCGCGCGATCCGAGACCGGGCCGACTGGCGCGAGTTCGGCGGGGCGCTCCTGTTAGGGGTCAACGGCGTCGCCGTGATCGCCCACGGCCGGTCGGACGCCCGCGCCACCTACAACGCGATTCGGGTCGCCCGCGACGCGGTCGATCGCCAGGTCGTCTCGCTATTCGCCTCCGCCTTCACCGGCCCTTCGAATGCCTCGACCCCATCTGCGCCGCCCCTTGCGTAACATGTCGGCATGGTGGGGACCAACGGCGCGAGGCGGGAGCACCGCGTCGTGGTGACCGGGATGGGGGTGCTCGCGCCAAACGGCAATACGCTCGTCGAGTTCTGGGACAGCTTGATCGAGGGGCGCTCCGGGCTCGGGATCGCCACCTCGGTGGACGTCACCGACCTCCCGGTCAAGGTGGTTGCCGAGCTGAAGAACTTCGATCCCAGGCGCTATATGGACTTCAAGGAAGCCAAGCGGATGGCCCGCTTCAGCCAGGTTGGCGTCGCGGCGGCCCGGATGGCGATCGAGCAATCGGGGATCGACCTGGGATCGGAGGACCGGACCCGGATCGGCTGCGAGGTCGGGACCGGGATCGGCGGCTTCAAGGAAATCTCGGAGGAGATCGAGGCCTTTGCGCTTCGGGGCGAGCGCGGTCCCGAGCGGATCTCGCCGTTCTTTGTGCCTCGGGTCATCCCCAACATGGCCTCCTGCCAGATCGCGATCCAGTTCGGCCTCGAGGGGCCCAACAACACCGACACCACGGCCTGTGCCGCGTCCACCCAGGCGCTCGGCAATGCCTTCCGCGTGTTGCAACGTGGCGACGCCGACGTCATGCTGGCGGGTGGGGCGGAGGCCAACCTCTGCCGTTTCGGGCTGGCCTCGTTCGCCGCGATGAAGGTCCTTTCGACCTACTCCGACGATCCCCTGAAAGCCAGCCGGCCCTTCGACGCCCACCGAGACGGGTTCGTCCCCGGTGAGGGCGCCGGCATGCTGGTGCTGGAGACGCTGGAGCACGCCCAGGGACGCCAGGCCGAGATCTTTGCCGAGCTGATCGGGTTCGCCGTCACGGACGACGCGTTCCACATCGTGATGCCCGAGGAAGACGGCGATGGCCCGGCCCGCGCCATGGCCAGGGCGCTCGAAGACGCCCACGTCAAGCCGGGCGACGTCGACTACATCAACGCCCACGGCACCTCCACCCAGCTCAATGACAAGTCGGAGACGGCGGCCATCAAGCGGGTGATGGGCGACCGCGCCCACAAGATTCCCATCTCCTCGACCAAGTCGATGATCGGCCACCTGCTGGGCGCGGCCGGCGCCGTCGAGGCGATCGCCTGCATCCTCTCGATCAACCATGGGATGGTGCACCCGACCATCAACCTCGAGCATCCTGATCCCGACTGCGACCTTGACTACGTCCCCAACGAGTCGCGGCGGCACGAGATCAAGATCGCGATGTCGAATTCGTTCGGCTTCGGCGGCCAGAACGCCTGCATCGTCCTGAAACATTTTGACCGCAACTAGGCCGGTCCACCGCGGAGGTCATTAATGGAACCACTGAATATCGGTACGGTCCTGCCGCTGCAGCTCGAGAGCGAGATGCGCTCGAGCTACATGGACTACGCGATGAGCGTCATCGTCAGCCGGGCGCTGCCCGACGTCCGGGACGGGCTCAAGCCCGTCCATCGGCGGATCCTCTACGCGATGCAGGACCAGGGCATGACCCCAGGAGCGCGGTACCAGAAGTGTGCCGCCATCGTCGGCGAGGTGCTCAAGCACTACCACCCGCATGGCGACGCGTCGGTCTACGACACCCTCGTCCGCATGACGCAGGACTTCTCGCTGCGCTACCCCCTGATCGATGGTCAGGGCAACTTCGGGTCGATCGACGGCGACTCGGCGGCCGCCTACCGGTACACGGAGGCGCGGCTGGCTCCCATCGCTGCCGAGTTGCTGGTGGACCTCGAGAAGGACACGGTCGATTTCGAGGACAACTACTCCGCGACCCGGCAACAACCCACCGTCTTGCCCTCCCGGATCCCGAACCTGATGGTCAATGGATCGTCGGGCATTGCCGTCGGAATGACGACCAACATCCCGCCGCACAACCTCGGCGAGGTCTGCGATGGCGAGATCTACCTGATCGATAACCCCGAGGCGACCACCGAGGACCTGATGAAATTCGTCAAGGGGCCCGACTTCCCGACCGGCGGCATCATCATCGGCCGGGAGGGTATCGCCTCGGCCTACGGGACCGGGCACGGCCGGCTGATCGTGCGCGCCCGTCACACTTTCGAAGAGGCGAAGAACGGCCGGGAGCGGATCATCATCACCGAGATCCCCTACATGGTCAACAAGGCCACGCTGGTTGCTCGGATCGCGGAACTGGTCGGCGAGCGCAAGCTCGAGGGCATCGCCGATCTCAACGATGAGTCCGACCGCCAGGGCATGCGGATCGTGATCGAGCTGAAGAAGGATGCCCGCGCGCTGACCGTCCTCAACAATCTGTACAAGCACACGGCGCTGCAGACCACGTTCGGCGTCATCTCGCTCGCGCTGGTGGATCGCCGGCCGGTGGTCTTGAACCTGAAGGCGCTCCTCCAGCACCACATCGACCACCGCCGCCAGGTGATCACGCGCCGGACGCGGTACGACCTGGGGAAGGCCCGGGATCGCGCCCACCTCCTCGAGGGGCTCAAGATCGCGCTCGACAACCTGGACGCGGTGATCAAGACGATCCGCGAATCCCAGGACGAGAAGCAGGCCCAGGAGCGGATGCAGGAGCGGTTCAAGCTGACAGAGCGCCAGTCGAAGGCGATCATCGACATGCGGCTCGGTCGCCTGACCCGGCTCGAGCGCAACAAGGTCGAAGAGGAGTACACGGAGGTGATCAAGCGGATCGCCTACCTGGAGGACCTCCTGCAGCACGAGGCCAAGATCCGGCTGTTGATCAAGGAGGAGCTGACCGAACTCAAGAAGAAGTACGGCGATCCGCGCCGCACCATGCTGGACTTCCAGGGCTCGATCGAGCTGAATGAAGAGGACCTCGTTCCCAAAGAAGACGTCGTCGTCACCCTGACCCACCGCGGCTACGTCAAGCGGGTGCCGGCGACGACCTACCGGCCGCAGCGCCGGGGCGGAAAGGGCGTGCTCGGGGCGGCGCGTGTCGAGTCCGACTTCGTCGAGCACCTCGCCATCTCCTCGACCCACTCCGACATGCTGTTCTTTACCAATCACGGCTCCGTGTTCCGGCTCCGGGTTCACGAGATCCCGGATGTGAACCGGCAGGCCAAGGGGCTGCCGATCGCCAACCTGATCGACATCGATCCCAAGGACAAGATTACCGCCGTGGTCGGTATCACCGATTGGGCCGAGGACCGCTATCTCGTCATGGTGACCCGCCAGGGGACGATCAAGAAAACGCCAGCCCGCCTCTACAGCCAGGTGCGCCGCAACGGCTTGATCGCGATCGATCTCGACGACGGCGACGAGCTCAACTGGGTCAAGCTGAGTAGCGGCTCCGACGAGCTCATCATCGCCACCACGGACGGCAAAGCCGTCCGGTTCAATGAAAAGCAGGCCCGCCCCATGGGCCGCGATACGCATGGTGTGCGCGCCATCACGCTGCGCAAGGACGCGCTGGTGGCGGGCTTCGACATCGTGCGGCCGGACGCCTTCTTGCTCGTGGTCTCGGCGCGTGGCTACGGCAAGCTGACGCCGCTCAGCGAGTATCCCTCGCACAGTCGTGGCGGCCAGGGCGTCTACACGATGGCGGTGACGAAACGAACCGGGGCGTTGGTCGGGATGCGGGTCGTGGTCGACCCCAAGGAAGAGCAACTGATCGTCATCTCGGAAGGCGGCCAGGTGATTCGGATGCCGGTGGAGAACATTCGGATCGCCGGCCGGCAAACGCAGGGTGTGATCATCATGCGGCTCGACGAGGGCGACGGCGTGGCCACCATCGCGGGAGTCGGCAGCGCCGAGGAGGCGGACGAGTCCTAGCCGTTCTGATCGCGGTCGCCTGCGTCCTGGCCGGGCTCGCCGCGCTGGCCTACGCGGCGCTGCGGACCTGGCGGGCGTACCGGGCCGTCGGCCGGCGGGCGGCGCATCTGTCGCACTACGCCTTCGAGGAAGCCACCGAATTAGAGCGGCTGGCCGCCCGGTTGAATGAGCACGGCTTCGCGCTGCAGCAGACCTCGGCGCTCCTCTTTCCGAAGCTCGCGGAGGTCTCGGTCATCCTGGATCAGCCCCTGGTGGCCGCGGCGTTCCCCTGGGTCCTGCGCCGCATGCTGGCGCGGCCCTTCAAAAAGCGCTAGTCCGAGTATGCTCCCTCCCCCTTGGGGGAGGGTTGGGGAGGGGGTGGTCAGTCCGCGACGACCCGGTCTTTCCCGGTCCGCTTCGCGGTGAGCAGGTTCTCGTCGGCGCGTTTGAAGAACGAGAACGCGTTGTCTTCTTCCGGCCGGTAAGTGGTGACGCCGGCGCTGACCGTCAGGGTCTGCGGCGGCACCCCATGCGCCTCGTCGGCGTACGGACTGTTGCGAATCTCCGTCAGAACGCGCTCGGCGACCGCGCGGGCGGTGTCGAGATCGCCCTCGGCGACGATGATGCAGAACTCATCGCCCCCGTAGCGAACGACCACGTTCGCCTTGCGGCTGTGCCGTTGGATGGAGTCGGCGATGTGCCGGATGACCCGGTCGCCGACGGCGTGGCCGAAGTTGTCGTTGACGACCTTGAAGTTGTCGATGTCGAGCACGATCAGGGACAGCGGCGACTTGCTTCGGGATGCCCGGCTCAGTTCCCGCTGGAGGCTCTCCTGGAAAAACCGGTAGTTGTAGAGGCCCGTCAGGCTGTCGGTAAGCGCCTGTTCCTCGCTGGCCACCAACCGCTCCAGCATGACCAGGCTGTTGACCGCCTGCGCGGCGAGCATCGAAAGCAGG
Organism: Candidatus Dormiibacterota bacterium; assembly: GCA_036732165.1. Classification (GTDB taxonomy): domain Bacteria; phylum Chloroflexota; class Dormibacteria; order CF-121; family CF-121; genus JALYYC01. The sequence continues at coordinate 7,714 of DAINCX010000020.1, forward strand.
TGCAGGTCCGACTCAGGGTCGCGGCTGGGCTCGCTGGCGAAGATGCCCAGGGTGCCGCGCATCCGGTCCTGCTGGAGCAGGGGCGTGATGGTGATCGATCCCTTGATCTCCGGCTGGCCGAGGAGGTACTGGGTCCAGGGGCTCTGGGAGGCATCCGGGACCGAGAGCGGCCGCTTGGACTGCACCACGAAATCGCTCATCTCCACCAGCACTCGGCGGAAATCCCCGCTGCCGTTCGGCTCCGGGCCGGCATAGGCCTCCTCGCGCTCGCCCTGGTCACCGACCAGGAACAGGAGGGCGGCCTGCCCGCGCAGCAGCCGGGTGCCCAGGTTCAGGATCATGTCGCTCAGCACCTCGTAGCTGAGGTTGGTCATGATGCTGTCGAAGGCCCGCAGGACGCTCAACTCGTCCTGGTGCTTGTAGTTCTGCGCCACGACGTGCTGGACCAGCGTGTGGACCAGGTTCGCCGCCTCCATGATGTTCGTCTGCGGGACGATCGGCACCATCTGGGCGGCCTTCATCAGGTTGTCCGGATGGACGGGCAGGGACCGTGCCAGCTCGTAGACGGTGGCGAAGTCCGGGGGCGCAACCGCGAAGGGCCCGCTGACGAGGCGGCCAAGCAGGTGGCGCCCGTCGCAGATGGGAATCACGAGGTGGCCGATCTGGGCGCCGTCGTAACGCAACTGGGGACCATCGAGATCAGGCGGCGCCGACGAGGTGGGCACCATCTGGCAGCGCCCAAAGTTCTGCATCAGCATGCAAAAGTCGTTTTGGGGCAGTCCCGGTGGGATCTGGTACCCGTCTGCCGAGTCGGCAGCCAGCGCGATCCCCGTGCGGGCGGAAAAGTTCTGCAAGGCCGCCCGCATGACATCGTGATTAATGATGTAGGAGAGGCGGACCGTCGCCGTTTCAGCAGTCAAATTAGAAATCACAAGTCCCCGGGCAGCGCGAACTGGGTCATTATAGCTATGGCTCCCTATGTAATTTGTACAGGGTGGAGCTTCGCAGCGCCATCTGCCGAACAGCCCTTGACAATGCGGTGTTCCTCACCCTCGATAATCAAGAAACGCAATGCACGATGTCCTGCTTCACTACCTTGAGGTCAACTTCGCGGAGATCGCGGAGCAGCTGGCACACGCCCAGCCGGGCGACCAGGCCGGTGATCAGCGCGCCGCCGCCGCCGAGCGGCTTCGCCGGCTGATCCGCCGTCTCCGGGCGGGGGCCATCCAGGTCCCGGAGGTCGAGCATGCCCCCGAGCAAGCCAAGGCCGAGCTGACCGC
>DAINCX010000020.1:9093-43183 GCA_036732165.1 Candidatus Dormiibacterota bacterium
TCCAGGTCCCGGAGGTCGAGCATGCCCCCGAGCAAGCCAAGGCCGAGCTGACCGCTGCCCTCAACGGCGAGCTCAGCCCGGCGGAGCACCAGGTGCTGGAGCGGTTCTTCGAGCTGTTCGCGCGGTCGATGCAACGCACTCAGCCACAGGCGCCGGCCGCGGCGCCAAAGCCGCCGGTGACATCACCGCCAGCCGGCGCGGCCGCGGAACCGAGCGCGGCGGAGGCCATGCCCTCATCCAGCGAGACCGTGCCCGTCGATGCGCCTGCTGCCGTTGCGGTGGAAGGCGCGCCAGCCCCCGTCGCCGTGGAAGCAGCGCCAGCCCCGGTCGCCGGGGAGGCCGCGCCTGCGCCGCTCCCCGTCGAGGCCGCCCCCTCGTCGCGGTTGGTCCCAGAACACATGGCCGGCCCACTGCAAACGGTGCTGCTGGCGGCGGCCCAACAGGCGCTGGACCTTCTGCAGGTGGACGCCAGCCAGGTCTATACCGTCGACGACCACCGGCGATTCATTCTTCGGGCCGGTGTGCCGACCGAGTCGCTGGCCGCGCCTGAGGGCGGGGGGACCGTCAGCAGCGCGCTGCTACGCGGGGCTTTGGAGCACAACGAGGTTTTTACCGTCGAGGACCTGGCGGCCGAGTCACTCACGCCCGACGAGGCCGCCTGGGTTGACGCCGGCTACCACGGTTTTGCCGCGATCGCCCTGGCGCCCCCCCTGGAGCGGCCAGTCGGAGTCCTGGCGCTGCTGCGCCGCACTCCCTGGCGGCTCGACCGGCGAGACGCCGTCCGGCTGGAGGACCTGGCGGCCGAGGCCGTCGCGGCCCTCCGCGCCAACAGCCTGGCGATCAAGGTGGAGGAGGTCGCTGTCCTGCAGGAGCGGCTGAACCTCGCCCGCGAGATCCATGACGGCCTGGCGTCAGACCTGGCCGCCGTGGTGGCGCTCTTCAAGTATTACGAACAGCGCCGTGAGCGAGATCCCGACGACGCCGCCCAACTGCTGCCCCAGCTGCGCTCGATGACGGAGGAGATCCTGGCCGGGGCGCGCAACATCCTCCAGTCGCTCCGTCCCAAGACGATCCGGTCGGAAGGTTTGCTGGCGTCCGCGATCAAGGCGGTCGACCAGTTTGGGCGGGTAAATCTGGTCGAGACGAGCGTCGACATCCGAGGGGAAGAAAACGGCCTCAACCCCGAGCAGAAGGAGGTCATCTTCCAGGTCCTGCGGGAAAGCCTCTCCAACATTCGGAAGCACGCCCAGGGCCGGCATGTCTGGGTCACGCTTGACCTGTCGTCAATTCCCTGGGTGATGACGGTCCGGGATGACGGGCGCGGCTTTGAGGTCCGTCGGGTCGCCGAGGATCCCAAAAAGGCCGGCTCCTACGGGCTGGTCGGCATGCGGGAGCGGGCCGAGCTTCTGGGTGGCACCGTCGAGATCATCAGCCAGGTCGCCGAAGGCACGATCGTGACCCTGATCGGGCCCCCGGACCTGCTGTGACGGATCGGGTCCGGGTCCTGATCGTGGATGACCGCCCCATCTTTCGAGCCGGTGTGCAGGGCATGCTCAAGAGTTTTCCCCAGATCGACATCGTCGGCGAGGCCATCACCGGCCGGCAGGCGATCGACCGATCCCGCGCCCTCCGCCCGGACGTCATCCTGATGGACCTCAACATGCCGGAGATGGGTGGGGTCGCCGCCACCCAGGCGATCAAGGCGGAGGACCCCGAGCGCGTCATCCTGGCCCTGACCGTGTCCGACGCCGAGGAGGACATCGTCGAAATGGTTGCCGCGGGGGCGTCCGGCTACGTCTTGAAGGACGTGGACCCGGCCAGCCTGGCCGAGACCATCCGGGAGGCCCATGCAGGACACTTCCAGCTGGGCGAGGCGCTGACGCGTCGCGTGATCGTGCGGCTCGGCTCGGCCTTACGGCAGCGGCGCCGCCGGCCGTCGGAGCCTCTAACCGACCGGGAGTCCCAGATCCTGCAAATGGTCTGCGAGGGCAAGGGGAACCGCATCATCGCCCACCGCCTTGGCCTGAGCGAGGGCACCATCAAGTCCCACCTGCGAAACGTGTACCGGAAGCTGAAGGTCCAGACCCGGGCGGAGGCCGCAGCCTTCGGGGCGACCATCGAACGCTAGGCAAACGGATGTTTGCCGCCAAGTGGCTATTAACGCCGCCCGGTCGATAGATTTACCGCGGGATCAGCCGCGAGTACGCTGGGCCCACCTAAGGGCGTCCTGCAATTAATGGGGGCCAGGAATTCAAGTGGGGGTGTTCGAGATGAAGAAGTTGATCGTGGTAGTTGCTGGCCTGTTGGGAGCCATTTTGGCGGGCGGCGCAAACATCAGCCTGTAAGGGCAAACTGATAAGCAACCCGGGCGAACCGCCCGGGTTTTTTCTTTTCCGTCGGAACTTGGGCGCAATTCGAGTTCTCTAACTAAGATACTCAAGACGCTCATGCCAAAATTCAAGCCAATTGACGCTTACCTCTGGTTCATAGCGGCCCTTGGGTTAGGCCTGCTCGGGTTGACAACCGCGCTCCAAGCGCCGAAGGACATCCATCCGGGCTCCCAGGTCCTGATCAACGGGGCGATCCTGCTCATACTGACCTTCCTTTCATCGATTTCCCCCATGCAGACCCGTCACGGGTCCGTGCTGACTGTGGGATTGGCCCCACTTTTCGGGGCACTCATGCTGGTATCACCTTGGGCCGTCATGTGGATCGCTGCCCTGGGGACGGTTGATGAACGGATGCCCGGACGACGCATCCCATGGAGCCGGTTCCTTTTTAACCGGGGCATGTTCGTGCTCGTCTACGGCATCCCGAGCCTCTTTCTGGGACTAATCAATCTGGAACCAGGTCAGGCGAACTGGTACCTGGCCCTGGCTGCGGTTGTTCTGCTTATCGTTGCTCTAAACGACGGGCTGGTATCGGTTGCCCTGAGCCTTCTTCAGAGTACGAATTTCTTCCGAACGGCGAGGAATGCAGTTGCCGGAAGCTGGCTGACCTACATCGCGCTGCCAATCGTCGGGTACCTGATCTACGTTGTCCTTCACAGCGACACGCTGGCAAACAAGCTCGCTGTCTTCCTGCTCTATGGACCGCTCCTCGTCTATCGCACCAGCCTGCATAAGCAAAACCGTCTGGACCAGTGGCTCCGGGACTCGTTCATCATGCAGAGCCGCGTCGTGGACAAACGGGATGGGCAGACGTTCGGCCATTCGCAACGCGTTGGCGAGATGTGTGAGGCCGTCGCCCGCCTACTCCACCTGACCGAAGACATGTGCAACACCATCCGGGTGGGTGGAATCCTGCATGACTTGGGCAAGATCGCCATCCCCGATTCGATCCTCCTCAAGCCAGGCAAGCTCACCCCTGAGGAATACGAAATCATTAAGACCCATCCCACCGAGGGCGCGCAGATCCTTGCCGAGCACCCGGAGCAAAAGGACGTGTCTGAGATCGTGATGCACCATCACGAACGGTGGGATGGCGCCGGATACCCCGACGGCCTTAAAGGTGAGCAGATTCCGATCGGGTCCAGGATCGTGAACGCCTGCGACGCCTTCGACACGATCACCCAGGCCAGAGTGTTCCGTCCAACCGTCAAGACCCCGGCTGAAGCCATCCGGGAGCTCAGGCAGCTGGCAGGGACCTGGTACGACCCGGCAGTAATCACAGCGATGGAAACGATTGTTGCGGAGAAATGGGGTGTCGAGATCGCGCCCACCCAATCGGCATCACCGCCGCCTGGATTCAATCAGCTCATCGCCATTAAGCCGTTCCGCCGTCTCTGGCTTGGTCAGGCAGTGTCTTACTTCGGCGACATGATGAACACCACCGGCCTCGCGATCATGCTCTTCGTGGTCAGCCACTCGGCCTCGATCGTCGCGCTTGGCTTGATCGCCAAGGCGGTTCCTACGGTCTGCTTCGGTCTCATTGCCGGTCCGATTGTCGACCGGTTCAATCGGCAGCGGGTGATGGTCCTGGCAGACCTCGCTCGCGCGCTACTGACGGTGACGATCCCGTTCTTTGCCTGGAACTGGTTGCCCGGGGTATTCATTGACGTCTTCTTAGTCGCCACCGCCAGCACACTGTTCAATCCGGCAAAGCAGGCCATCATCCCGAATCTTGTTCCGCCTGCCATGCTTGTAAGGGCCAACAGTCTTGTTCTGTCCTCTGAGCGGGCCATGGAGCTTCTCGGGTACTCTCTAGCGGGCGTCATTGCGGCGGCCGTGAGCTGGATGCCCCTGTTTCTCATCGACGCGGCCACCTACATCTTCTCCGCGCTAACGCTGCTAGGTGTCACCGATGTGTTGGTGGCGAGCCGTGAGAAGCACCTGCGTATTTTCCGCGACGTGGCGGAGGGCATGCGCTTTATTGGCCGCACTCCCGTCCTTCGCTCAACCATGGCTTTAACGGCGATGGCCGCCCTTTTTGCAGGGATGACCTTTCCGACTCTTGTCGTGTTTGCCTACGGTGCGCTTAACACCGGAGCACTCGGCTATGGTGTCCTGGAAGCTGCGATCGGGGCTGGCGCGATCATCGGAGCGATTACGGCGCCGCGATTGATGCAGCGATACCGGGCTGGCATTTTGATTCTCGTGGGTGTCGCGGGATTTGGCACCTCATACGCTTTGACCGGGCTTTTTCCGAACATTTCCTACGCGCTGGTATTCCTGTTTGCCTGCGGCGCCGCCAACACGGTTTACCTTGTTCCCTTGATCTCCGTCACACAACGTGAAGCTCCCGACTACGTCCGTGGCCGCGTGCTCTCGAGCCGCTTCCTTCTTGTCCAGGCAGGACTTCTGGCTGGAATGGCAATCGCGGGTCCGCTCAGCGACCGCCTCGGGGCGCCGATTGTCTTCGTCGCGGCAGGCGGCTTACTCGTGTGTGCGGCCGTCGTTGGCTTCGCTTTCAGAAATCTTCGCGACGCCACGCTTCGCGAAGAGGCGGTTCCCCTACAGTTGCAACGTACTGGCACTGGCTAGCTAGTGTTCTTATTCTTCGCGGTCATCGCCGGGGCCCTGGCCGTTGCCGTGCTGATCGGGGGCGACGTCCGCCAGCTGAGTCACATCAGGGTCAACCGACCCGAGTTCCTGGTCGCGGCGCTGGTCGCCAAGGTGCTCGTCGCACTCCTGGGGACCACCCATTCCCAGCTGGCCATCGACACGGCGCGCCCGCTCAATATCATCGGGGCGATTCTTCTCCTCCTGGTGGTCTGGTTCAACCGCCGGATTCCCGGAGCCATCCTGTTCGGGGTCGGGTTGGGACTGAATCTCCTGGTGATCGCGTCCTTCGGCGGGCGAATGCCCGTCATCCTGCCCCGCGACGTCGATCCCAATTCGGCCATGTTGATCTTGCTCAAGAGCGGCCTTGACCCCCTCCACGTCTGGCTCCAGCACCCGCACGGCCTCTGGTTCATCGGCGATATCTTCACCATCCCCAGCATCGCCGGCCATTCCTCGTTGGTCAGCATCGGCGACCTCCTGATGGCCGCCGGGGTCGCCTGGCTGATCATCCAGTGCAGCCAGCCAGTCACAAGACCCCGCCCGGCCTATGGGCCGAGCCCGACGCCATAGCACGTTCGGCCTCGCATGCCGTGGTGCCCGGTTTCCGTTTCTACCGTATGATGCCGCGATGATTCAGCGACGCCGGGTCGACGATCTCTGGCGCAGTCGCGACTTCCGGGGCCTGGTCTTCCTCGGGGTGCTATTGACCCTGACGTTGGTGCTGCTCGTCGCCATTCGCGGGATCTTGGGGCCGTTCATCCTCGCGGTGGTCCTGGCACTCGTGCTCGACCCGGTCGTCAACGCGGCTGAGCGCCGCCGGGTCCCGCGCGCGGTCTCCGTGCTGGCGCTCTACGGGCTGATCGTGGCTCTGATCGGGGTTGGAATCCTGTATCTCATCCCGCTCGTGCGTGAGGAGTTCACGGCGCTCGCCACCCAGGGCCCGGCCATTGCGAATTCACTTCAGGACCTGGCCGACAAGCATCACGTGGTATCCGTGCTCGGGGTGCCGGTGGATCTTCGCCAGGCGTACAACGACTCGGTCCGCAACCTCCCTGGGCTGCTGGCCGGCCAACTGCAGTCCGTGGTCCAGAACGTCTTCATGCTGGTGAACTGGCTGTTCCAGTCCGCCCTGGTCCTGCTGATCGCGTTCTTCCTGGTGAAGGACGCGCATGCGATTCGTCGATTTTTCACGGACCTTGTCCCGCGTGGCTACCGGGCCGATGCGCAGCAGGTCGCGGCCGACATCTCGGCCATGCTCGCCGCCTACATGCGTGGCCAGCTCGCCATCTGCGCGCTGGTCGGCCTCGTCACCGGGGTGGCAATGTGGGTCGCCGGGATCCCCTATTCGCTTGCCCTCGGGATCGTGGCGGGCGTCACGGCGTTTATCCCGTTCATTGGCCCGTTGTTGGGCGCGCTGCCCGCGGTGGCCATCGCCGCCTTCGTGACGCACTCGACCGGCAAGGTCGTGCTCGTCCTGGTGATCTACTTCGTCGTGTCGAACGTGATCTATAACTTCGTGTCGCCCAAGGTCTTCGGCGACGCCGTCAACCTCAGCCCCATGCTGATCATCATCGCGTTCGTGATCGGGGGCTACCTGGGCGGCATTCTCGGCCTTTTCGTGGCCGTCCCGGTGGCGGCCACGCTCCGCATATTGTTTCTATACGCTTACCAGCGCGTCGACAGCTGAGGGAGCAGCGGGCGTGCGGGTTGGGCTCCTGTCCGACATCCATAGCAACCTGGAGGCACTGGACGCGGTCCTGAAGGCCCTTCCCGATGTCGATCGGATCGTCGTGTTGGGGGACATCGTCGGCTACGGCCCGGACCCCAACGAGGTGATCGAACGGCTCCGGGAAGTCGAGGCGCGGGCCGTTCTTGGCAACCACGACCAGGCCATGCTGGACCCGGCAATTCTGGAAATGTTCAATCCACACGCGGCCGCGGCGGCCCGTTGGACACAGGAGGCGCTGACCCCAAAAAGCCTGGAGTACCTGGGCGGTCTTCCGGCATATGCACGGATCGGGCGCCACCGATTCGTGCATGGAAGCCCGCGCAAACCCTATATCTGGGAATACATTCTGGATGAGCTCCAGGCACTCGAAATCCTGATCAAGCTGGGGAAGCGCTTGTGCTTCTTTGGCCACACGCACCTGCCGCGGATCTTCACCGAGGAAGGAGAAGACATTCCCGAGTTGGGCCAATGGATCATCCTGCCTCCTGCCGCCCTGGTCAATCCGGGGAGCGTTGGGCAGCCTCGGGACGGGAACCCCGAGGCATCGTTTGCCGTGGCTGACCTGGACTCGATGGCGGTCCAGTTCCATCGCGTGCCCTACGACCTCGAGATCACCCAGGCCAAGATCCGAAACGCAGGCCTCCCTGAGATCGAGGCCCTTCGGCTGGCCGAGGGAAAGTGACCGCGAGCCGGGCTTAGAATGTCTTCGTCCCATGAAGCTGGTTATCGTCGGGTGCAGCCGCGTCGGCGCGATGGTCGCCACCGCTCTGTCTGAGCGAGGCGACGACGTCACCGTGATCGACATCAATCGCCGCTCCTTTGCCCGGCTCGGCCGGGACTTCAAGGGCCAGATGGTGGTCGGTAACGGCATCGACGAGGACGTCCTGCGCCAGGCCGGCATCGAGACCGCCGATGGGTTCGCGTCGTTGACCAACGGGGACAACCGGAACATCATGGCCGCCCAGATCGCCCGGGAGGTCTTCAAGGTCAAGCGCGTGATCACCAGGATCTACGATCCGATGCGGGAGAACGCCTACCGGGAATTCGGGTTGAATACGATCTGCCCGACCCTGGCGGGCGCCCACCAGATTCATGCCATGCTGAAGGCCTAGTCGATGTACGTCATCGTGATCGGCGGCGGCAAGGTCGGGTATTACCTCAGCAAGCACCTGCTCGATCGAGGCTACGAGGTCACCCTGATCGAGAAGGACCCGCGGCGGGCCGAGGTCCTGAACTCCGTCCTGGGCGAGATCGTCATGGTCGGGGACGGCGACGAGATGGCCTTTCTGGCCACCACCGGCATGGAGCGGGCGGACGTCCTGGTGGCCGTCACCGGGGATGACGAGGACAACCTGGTCTCCTGTCAGCTCGCCAAACGGAAGTTCCATGTCCCAAAAACCGTCGCGCGGGTCAACAATCCGGCCAACGTCCGGATCTTCAAATTACTCGGGGTCGACGTGGCGCTCAGCGCGACCGAGGTGCTTCTCGACCTGATCGAGTCGGAACTGGCCTCGAAGGAGACAGCGGGCAGCCCGAGCGCCCCCTGAATACAAAGAAGCCGGTGGAGTTCACCGGCTGGTCACTTTAGGCGACGGAGCGTTACGCTACGCTTTGCCGATCTTGTAGATCTTGGTCCCGCACGTCGGGCAGGTCCCGGTGGTCGCCGGCTTCCCGTTCTTCATCGTGATGTGCTGCGGGTCCTTGATGTCGACCTTCTTCTTGCACTTCAAGCAATATCCACTGATAGCGGCCATGGCAATTCTCCTTTCTGTGGCTTACTGGCGCCCGCGGGGCGCCCCCCAAAACTGCCTGATGATAGCACACCCTCCGAATTCAGCCCGTATTCAAAAAATCGGCGAAAAACCGGTCCTCTAGAAGGCTCAGTCGATTGGGGCTATGTCCGGTCGTCGTAGCGGCGCAGGATGATGCTGGCGTTGTGGCCGCCGAGCCCGAACGAATTCGACAGCACGACGTCCACCTTGGCCTTGCGGGCCGTGTGTGGAACATAGTCGAGATCGCACTCCGGGTCCGGCGTTTGCAGGTTGATGGTTGGCGCGATGACCTGGTCGCGGATCGTCAGGGCGCAGACCACCGCTTCGACGGCTCCTGATGCCCCCATCATGTGCCCGGTCATCGACTTCGTGCTGCTGACGGCGAGCCGGCCGGCGTGGTCCTTGAAGACTCGGTGGATGGCGTCGGTCTCGAACTTGTCGTTGAGTGGTGTCCCGGTCCCGTGCGCATTGATGTAATCGACCCGCTCCGGCTCGAGGTCGGCTTTCCGGAGGGCCCGCGTCATCGTCAGATATGCTCCGTCGCCTTCGGCGGGCGCAGCCATGTCGAAGGCATCGTTGCTCGAGCCGTATCCGATCACCTCGGCGTAGATCCTGGCGCCGCGGCGGCGAGCGTGCTCGAGCTCTTCGAGGACGACCGCCCCGGCCCCTTCCGAGATGACGAAGCCGTTCCGGTCGCGATCAAAGGGCCGCGATGCCTGGGCCGGATCGTCGTGCTGAGCCAGCGCCCGCATGGCGCAAAATCCGGCGTAAACAACCGGGATCAACGCGGCTTCCGAGCCCCCGGCCACGATCGCATCGGCATCGCCCCGCCGAACCGTCTCGAAGGCCTCGCCCACCGCTCCACTGCCGGTCGCGCAGGCCGAGACGACGGCCATGTTCGGCCCGCGCAAGCCCAGGGCAATCGCGATGAGCCCCGAGCAGCTATCAGTCAGCATGTTCTGAATAAACGTCGGGCTGACCCGACGGACGCCGCGTTCCTGGAGGACCCGTTGCTGCTCGAGCAGGACGCCGAGCCCGCCCGCCGCGCTGCCGTAGACGACGCCGATCTCGTCGTGGGTGCCGTTCCGCTCCAGGCCGGCATCCGCGAAGGCCTCCTGGGCGGAGACGAGCCCCAGCTGCGCGTAGCGGTCCATGCGCCTGAGTTCTTTGGCTTCGATGCGCCCGGCGGGATCGAAGTTCTTGACTTCACCGGCGATGTGGACGGGATACTCGCTGGCGTCGAACAGGGTGATTCGCCCGATGCCGGACTGCCCTTCGAGCATGGAGGCCCAGGTACTCGGCGCGTCCAAACCCACGGGCGTGACCGCCCCGACCCCGGTGACGACGACCCGCTTCATGCCGGAGGCAGTGGCGTGAGGACCCGGGCGATCTCGCGGTCGCTGAGGGTAACCACCTGGACCTCGCGACTGATCCGGCGGATCAGTCCGGAGAGAACCTGGCCGGGGCCGATCTCGAAGAACTCGGCGCTGCCGTGGGTCACCATCTCGAGCACGGAGCTGGTCCACTGCACTGGCTTCAGAATATGCTCGGCCAACTCCATGCGGACCTGGTCGGCCGTGGTCAGGATCTGGCCCGTGATGTTCGCGACGACGGGGATCCTGGGCTGCCGGAGTGGCAGGCGTGCCACCAGCTCGGCGAACTGGGCCGCGGCGCGGGCCATCAGCGGCGAGTGTGACGCGATCGTGATCGGCAGGCGGACGACCTTGGCGGCGCCGCGGGCCATGGCCAGCTCCGCCGCATAGTCGAGCGCCGGCCCTTCCCCGGACAGAACGATCTGCCCGGGCGAGTTGGCGTTGGCCAGGGTGATCACGCCGCGGGCGCCTGCATCCTGGACCACGGCTTCCAGGATGGCTCGATCCAGGCCGAGCACGGCCAACATCCCGCCCGGACGAGCGAGCCCGCTTTCCTTCATGAGGCGGCCACGTTCCCGGACGAGCAGCAGGGCGGCCTCGAAGTCCAGCACGTCGGCGGCGACCAGCGCCGTGAACTCGCCCAGGCTATGGCCGGCCACGTAGATCGGCGCGATCACCTGGCCAATCGCCTGCCAGCGTTCCTTGATGGCATTGAGGCAGGCGATGCTCACGGTCAGGATGGCGGGCTGGGCATTGATGGTGTCGTTGAGCTGGGCCTCGGGTCCGTCGAAGCACATCTCCGACAGTCGAAACCCGAGCACCGCATCGGCCTGATCGAACACCTTGCGCGCCGTTTCCGAGGCCTCGTAGAGAGATTTCCCCATGCCGACGTACTGCGAACCCTGTCCGGGAAACACGAATGCCACGGGGCGGACGCCGTACGGGGCATTCATCTCGACTGCCGGTTAGGCGACGGAGACCTTTCCCTTTACGTAGTTCCAGGCCTCGCTCACGGTGCGGAGTTTCTGCGCGTCTTCGTCGGAGATCTCCATGCCGTACTCCTCCTCGAAGGCCATGATCAGCTCGACGAGGTCGAGCGAATCGGCCTGCAGGTCCTCGGTAAAGGAGGCCTCCGGGGTCACCTTCTCGACGTCCACGCCAAGCTGCTCGGCGATGATGCCGCGGAACTTCTCGAAATCCAGTTCGGCCATTACCTCCCTCCTAGGAGTTGACTAGGCACGATGCGGTGCCCGAATTGGCTTATACATTACCGAATGCCCAGTCGCCGTGCGAAGCTGTCGAGTTCCGCCGAGAGTCTATATGCCGTCACGGGCCGATTGGTTACGGCGTAACCAGTGCCGGAATGTCCACTTAGAATAAGGCGTGACTTCCGCGCCTGTATCGCGTCGGGCCCCGGTCGGGTCGCGCACAGCCTGGGGCGGGATCGCGGGCATTGGGGTCTACCGACCCCCCGCCGATGCGCTCGACGCGGCTCGCATGACCGGCCCTGAGTGCCTGGGCGTGTCCTACCGGGTTCAAGCGAAGAGTGGCTTGAACACGGCCTCGTTGGCGGCGGGAGCGGCACGTGCCGCCCTGCAGGCGTCGGGAACCAACCCGGCCGACATCGAGATGATCGTGGTCGGCACCACGACGCCCGACGTCCTCTGGCCGACCACGGCCTGCCTGGTCCAGGCCGAGCTGAACCTACCCATGGTCGCGAGCTTCGACCTGTACGCCGCGGAAGCGAGCCTGCTGACGGCCTTTGACGTGGCAGCGCACTACATGGTCGCCGGCGCCAAAGCGGCACTCGTCATCGGCGCCGAGGCGGCCAACCAGCTCGTCGATTTCCCGGGCCAGAGCGGCGGGCGTCATCCTCGTGCGGCGACGGCCGTCGTGCTCAGTCGCTCGGACCGGGCCGGTGCCGTTCTGGCCACCGCGGCCGGGGGGCGGGCGATTCACGAGGGCACGAACGTCAATGGATCTCAGGCCGCGACGCTGGATGGGCTCTCCCAGGCCGTGACCCAGTGCCTGGAACGGGCGCAGCTCTCGCTCGGGGACATCGATCTGGTGATTGCCGAGCAGACCGCGCCGGACCTGATGCGGGCCTGGTCGACCCGGGCGGGGGTCCAACCGGAAGCCTTTCTGCTCGAACCGGATCGATACACCGACACGTTTGCTGCGGCCCCGTTTGCGGTTCTGCACGATGCGGTCAAGGATGGCCGCCTGCGTGAAGGCCAGACGGCGCTGCTGCTCGCCTGCGGCAGCGGTCCGGTCTGGGCCGTCGCCTGCGTGCGGTGGGGCTCGGGCGGGGTGGCCGAATGGTAAACGGCACACGCGTTGTCGTCACCGGGACGGGAACGATCACGTCGCTGGGACACTCCACCAGGGAGACCTGGGAGGCGCTCAAGGCGGGGCGCTCGGGGATCCGCCGGATCCAGGCCTTTGACCCATCGGGGAGTCCAAGCCAGGTGGCCAGCGAGGTGCTCGACTTCAAGCCGGAAGCGCGCCTGGACCGAAAAGAGGCGCGCCGGATGTCGCGCTTCGTGCAGCTCGCGATGGTGGCAGCCAAGGAGGCCCTGGATGAGTCCGGGCTGCGCATCACGGAAGAAAACCGGGATAACATCGGCGTCCTGGTCGGCAGCGCCATTGGCGGGCTGGAACACATCGAGGACGCCCACACCATCCTGCTCGAACGGGGGCCCTCGCGAGTCAGCCCATTCACGGTGCCCATGATGATCGGCGACATGGCCGCTGGCCAGATCTCCATCGCCATCGGCGCCCGCGGGCCGAATTATTCGATCGCGTCGGCCTGTGCCTCAGGAGCCCACGCCATCGGCGAGGCGTTCGAGACCATCCGGCGGGGCGATGCCACGGCGATGATCGCCGGCGCCAGCGAGTCGACGATCACGAAACTGGCCTTGGCGGCTTTCTGCGCCATCCGGGCGGTGACCACCCGCCCCGGCGATCCGAGCACCGCCAGCCGGCCGTTCGATCTCGAACGGGACGGCTTCATCATGGGAGAAGGGGCCGGGATCCTGATCCTTGAAGAGCTCGAGTCCGCCAAGCGGCGCGGCGCGCCCATCATGGCCGAGTTGGTCGGCTATGCGGCCACCGCCGACGCCAGCCATATCACGGCACCGGATCCGGTTGGGGCGGGCGCCGCCAAGGCAATGAAGCGCACACTCGAAAAAGCCCGGGTCGCGCCCCAGGACGTGAGCTATATCAATGCCCACGGCACGGCGACCCAGCTGGGCGATGTCGCCGAGACGCTGGCCGTGAAGGACATCTTCGGCGAGGCCGCCTACCGGGTCCCGATCAGCTCGACCAAGTCCATGCTCGGCCACCTCTTGGGCGCCGCCGGCTCCGTCGAGGGGGTGATCTGTGTCAAGGCCATCCAGGAGGGCGTGGCGCCCCCGACGATCAATCTCGAGCATCCGGACCCCCAGTGCGACCTCGACTACATCCCCCAGGGCGCTCGCGAGCTCGACATCAAGCTGGCCCTGTCGAACTCGTTTGGCTTTGGTGGTCACAACGCGTCGTTGCTCTTCAAGCAATTCCGGGGATGATCTTTCTCAGCGACTTCCTCAATGCGGAAGTCGTTGATCTCCGACAGCACCGGGTTGGACGGGTCCGCGACCTTGTCGTCGTGATGACGGACCCCTTCCCCAAGGTCACCGGCGTCATCCTCAAGGGAAACCGCCGCATCCGGTCGGTCGACTGGGCGGTGGTGCGCAGCTGGGACAACAAGGAATTGAGCCTCAAGCTGGAGGAGACCAAGCTGCAGCCGCACGCCCGGGTCGAGTCGGAGCTCTGGCTCTCCCGACAGGTGCTCGACAAGCAGATTGTCGACATGGATGGCCACCGGGTGGTGCGCGTCAATGACCTCCAGCTCTCCCAGGTCGACGGCAACCTGTTGCTGGTCGGCGTGGATATCGGCGGCCGGGGGCTCGCACGCCGGATCAGCATGGAAGGCATCGGCCGCCGGGTCGCCATCGCGCTGGGCCTGGACTGGCCACAAAAGCTGATCTCGTGGGAGGCGGTCGACCCGGTCAAGAGCGATGAGAGCTCGGTCAAGCTCCGGATCGCGCACACCAAACTTTCCAAACTGCACCCGGCCGACATCGCGGACATCGTCAACGAGCTCAGCCCGGATGACCGCACGGCCGTCTTCGCCGCCCTTGATGACGAGATGGCCGCCGACACCCTGGAGGAGATCGACGAGCCGCAGGTGCAGGCCTCCATCCTCGAGCGCCTCGACGTGGAGCGCGCCTCGGACATCCTGGAGGCCATGTCTCCGGATGAGGCGGCGGATCTGCTCGCCGATATGCCCAGGGAGCGAGCCCAGCAGTTGCTGCAGAAAATGGAGGAGGACGAAGCCGAAGACGTCGAAGAGCTGCTCGCCTATCGTGAAGACACGGCGGGCGGCCTGATGACGACCCAGTACGTGGCCGTGCTCGAGTCGCTCACCGCCGGCCAGGCCATCGATCGCTTGCGCGAGCTCGAACCTGATGCTGAGTCTGTCTATTACGTGTACGTTGTCGATGACGAGGAGCACCTGCTCGGGGTGCTGTCGTTGCGTGACCTGATCGTCGCCAAGCCGGATCGATTGATCCGGGACTTCATGATCAAGAACATGATCTCGGTCCGCCTCGACGCGGGGCCGCGGGAGGTCGCTGAAGTTACCTCCAAGTACAACCTGCTGGCCGTTCCGGTCGTGGACCAGCACAACCGCATCCAGGGCATCGTGACCGTGGACGACGTGATGGAACGAGTCATGCCGGCCCGCATCGGCGCCCGCCGGCGGCGGATCTTCTAGCCAACTTGGCTCGGTCGCAACGGGTCGCCCTGCCACTGAGGTACTTCAGGAGCCGGCGCGCCCGCCTCCTCGTGCTGCTTTCCGTCATTGGGCCGGGTGTCATCACGGGGAACACGGACAACGACGCCACCGGGATCACCGGCTACGCGCTGGCCGGCTCCCAGTTCGGCTACGACATGCTCTGGGTCCTGCTCGTCACCGGGATCTGCCTCTGGCCGATCATGGAAATGGTCGCCCGGATGGGCCTGGTGACGGGTAAGGGTCTATCCGACCTGATTCGCGAGCGCTTCGGCGTCGCGCCGACCCTGTGGGTCATGAGCTTTCTGTTCGTGGCCAACGCCGCGACGACGGTGGCGGAGTTCACCGGCATCGCGGCGGCGGCCGGCCTGCTGTTCCCGTTATCCGGCGAACTGGCGCGCTATATCGCGGTCCCGCTTGCGGCCTTTCTGGTCTGGTTCCTCGTGCTGCGCGGCTCGTTCCGCGTGGTAGAGCGCGTGTTGTTGCTTCTCAGTCTGCTGTATATCGCCTACCTGGTTTCGGCCATCCGGGCCCATCCACCCTGGGGTCACGTCATCCAGGCGACGTTTGTGCCCACCATTCATCCGACGACGGCCTATATCTTGATTTTTATCTCGGTCGTGGGCACGACCATCACGCCGTGGATGTCGTTTTTCCAGCAGTCGAACGTCGCGGACAAAGGTCTGCACCCGAGTGACCTAACCTACGAGCGGGCCGACACCGCCATCGGCATCTTGATGACGCAGATCGTCGCTTTCTTCATCATCGTGGCCTGCGCGGCGACGATCTACACGCACCACATCCGGATCGACCCGAGCGACCCGTCGGCGTTCAGCAAGATTGCGCTCTCCCTGGCCCCCATCGCCGGCCAGTACTCGACGATTCTCTTCGCGATCGGTCTGATGAACGCGTCGCTGATGGCCGCCTCGGTGCTGCCGCTGACGACCACCTACGTCATCACCGAGGCCTTCGGGCTCGAACGAGGCATCGACAAGTCCTTCCGCGAAGCCCCGGCGTTCCTGACGATCTATACGACGCTGATCGTGCTCGGCGCGGCGGTCGCGATGTTCCCCGGGGCCCCGCTGGCGCTCATCACCAACCTGCCGAACATCGTCAATGGCATGATGCTGCCGCTGTTACTCCCACTCCTGATTATTCTGGCCAACGACAAGCGGATCCTCGGGAAGTTCAAGAACGGCAGGGCGACCAACCTGCTGGCCGGCGCGGTCTTCGTCTTCCTCACCGGCGTGACGATGATCTTCCTGGCGTCGATCTTTCTGCCGGGGCTATTCGGCTAGCCGCCCGCGCGCCTCGCGCTCGAACGCGGCCATCGCGTCTCCCCCAACGAGCACGAACCGGACGTCTTTCAGGGCCCCGGGTTGGGCGGCGTGCGTTACCACCTCGTCGAGCATGATCTGCGCGCACTGATCCATCGGGAAGTGGGCGATCCCCGTCCCGACCGCGGGGAAGGCGATCGAACGCAGGCCTTTCTGGCGGGCCAGCTCCAGGCTGCGCCGGGTCGAGCGCCGCAGGGTCTCCCCCGTGGTGCGGCCGCCCAGCCGCATGCTCGCGGCGTGAATGACAAACCGCGCCGGCAGCTGTCCGCCCCCGGTGATGGCGGCCTCCCCCAGGCGAATCGGTCCGATCTGCCGGCATTCCGCCTGGATCGATGGACCCCCGCGCCGGGCGATCGCGCCGGCGACGCCGCCACCGAGCTCCAGGTCGTTGTTGGCCGCGTTGACGATGGCGTCGACCGCCTGCAGGGTTAGGTCGCCCTGAAGGATCTCGACGCGAACTTCGCCGGTGCGGCCGGTCATTGCGCGCGCGCGTTCCAGGCCATCGGCGTCATCCTGGGGTCCGTCCCTTCCAAGCCATTGCGCTCATCCTCGCTTCCACCTCGGCGCGGGTTAGATCTTGCAAGCCGGCGACGCTGAAGCGCTGGATGGCAAAGGACGCCATCACCATGGCATAGCCGAGCGCCAGCCGCAGCGTCTCCGGGTCCTCTCGCTGGCGCTCCGCCAAACACCCGAGAAATCCGCCTGCGACGGCGTCACCGGCGCCGGTCGGGTCGATGGGGGGGTCGACCGGAAAGGCGGGGAGGTGGATGTTGCCGCCCTCGCGATAGAGGGTCGCGCCCCTCGGTCCTTCCTTGATGACCAGGCCACGTAGCTGGAAGCGGCGGCGGATCTCGGCGGATGCCAGCTCGATCGTCTTGACCTGGGTGAGGGCCATCGCCTCAGCCGCATTCAAGAACAGATAATCCAGCCGCCGCAGGACCTGGTTGAGTATGTCGGGCTGCTCCCGGATGTAGAGCGTCATCGTGTCACCCGCGACCAGGCGCGGATGGTCGAGTTGCTCCAGGACTCGCAGCTGGTGGCGCGGCTCCATGCTGCCCACGAAAGCGATCGGCGTCTGGCGCTGCTCCGGGGTGAGGGTCGGATTGAACGCCAGGTAGGCTCCCTGGTCCGAGGTCTCCGCGCGAGTCGTGCCCGTCTCGTAATCGTGTTCCGCCCGCCAGCGGTAGGTGGGTTCGTCCGCCAGGCCGACGCTCTGCAGGTCCGCGCCAACCCCGGCCATGGCCGCCTGGAATACCGGCATGAAGTCAGCCCCGGCGGTGGCCACCACCCGAATCGGCGCAAAGAGCCGGCCGGCCAGCGTGCAATAGGTCGCCGAACCGCCAAGTCCATCTCGGTTGAATCCCGCGGGCGTGCGGACGTCGTCTCGGGTGATGGTCCCCGCCACGAGGATCGGCCACGGCGCCTCGACAGGGCTCACGAAGCCCCAATTCTAGGAAACGGCGTTTCGCGTCAGACGGGAACCGTCGCCTTTGGCTCAGACAGCGAGCAATTGCGGATCCGGCCGGGCCAGCTCACCCTCGACCGCGCCGATCAACCGGCGGACGGCCTCTACCTCGGTCAGCAGCCACGCCTCTTCCGGGCGGTCGATGTCGGGCCGGCAAACCAGGGCCATGGCCGTGTTTTCGCTGACCACTGCGCTGAACCAGGTCTCCGCCAGCCACCCGAGGCCAGGGTCACGCCGGTCCGCCTCTTGCGGCAAGGGGGTGGTCGCCGGGGTCGCCACCACCGCCCGCCGGGCGCTCCGCATCAGGGTCGCCTCTTGCTCCCAGTCGGTCCGCACCGCCACCGGGTCTGGACGGCCCAGGTAGACCGTGTAGCGGCCTGGATGCATCGTCGAGAGGCTCTCGACCACCCGCCTCAATAAGGGCACGGTGGTCGCGTCGCTGACGCGCCGGCTTCCCGGGCTCCCTCCGATAAGTGTCGACATCTCGCCCATGCTCATCACCCTAACACAAAATCGACTCAAAAGCAAACATACGTTCGTACCCACAGACGGCCATTCGGGCGGCCGAACGAATCAGGCCGAGCGAGCCTGCGGCGCCACCGGTCTGGTCAATACCGGCCATGCTCCCATCGTGGGCCACGCCTGCGACAGCTGTCTGTCAATGACGGGCGACCCAAAAATTTCAGCCCGATCAGACCGATCGAGTACTGAGGACGTTGACGCCCGCCCAGGCCAGGCCGAGCAGGGTCTTGGCATCCTCCAGCTCGCCGCTTTCCCGTAGAACGCGCAATGAGGGCAGGTCAAACGGATTGACCTTGAACGACTCGTCCATGTCGGCATGCGCCTCGGTTGGCGAGAGCTCCTCGGCGAGGTACCAGGTCATCAATTCGTCGCCGTAGCCCGGCACCAGGTAGGCGCGGCCCAGCCTGGTCCATCTGGCAGCCTTGAGGCCGGCCTCCTCGGCGAGCTCACGACGTGCCGTCTCCTCGGTCGACTCGCCCTCGTGGTCGCAGGTTCCCGCCGGGATCTCCCACAGCTCCCGTCCCGTCACATACCGAAACTGCCGCACCAGGACGATGCGACCGTCGGCCTGCCTTGGCACGATCGCCACCGAACCCGGGTGCCGCACCACCTCCCGCGTGGTGGTCTGGCCATCAGGCAGTCGGACCTCATCTTTGAAGACCTGGATCTGCCTCCCGGGATAGACCACCTGGCTCCTGATACGTTCTTCCATGGCTCCCTCCAATCATGGAATCCAATCCGTTCCCCTCGCCGGAATCCTCCGCTATCATGCTGGCTGAGGCATGATCGAACCAGGCGTCGGCATGATCGAGCGTACGGTCCTCGAGATCGCGCAGCACCGGTTCTGGGCGTGGCAGCGCCGCACGGCGGCGACCCCGCGTAACCAGCTTCGCGAGACCGATCAGCTCCTGGACATGATCGAGGAATGTCGTGTTCGGCGCATCAAATTCATTCCTGCCGACATCTGGCGGCGTATCGTCCACCTCCTCGGCCAGCTGGATGGTCGCTATACCGAGAAGCTGGGTATTGACCGCTCCGTCGACCGGACGTCGGAGGTTCTCTTCGAGGCCCAGGAGGCCCTCATGGTCGCCGCCCGCGCGAACCGGCGTCCAAAGCCCTCCAACGTCATCCCCCTCTTCCGAAAGACCGCCGAGTAGCCCCAAGCGCGGTCGGCCGGTCTACTCCTCGACCTCGGCCCCTTTCGACTTCTGATAGGCGCTGATCAATGACTGCGTTGCGTGGGCCGGAACTTCTTCGTAGTGCGAGAACGTCATGTGGTACCGACCGCGGCCCTGCGTGATCGAGCGGAGGTCGATCGGAAATCGGTACATGGAGGAGAGGGGAACCTGCGCCTTGACCTTCTCCAGGTGATCGCCCGATGGCTCCATGCCGGCGATCTTGCCGCGCTTCCCGTTGAGGTCGCTGATGATGTCGCCCATGTTCCGCTCCGGGACGAGCACCTCGACATCCATGATCGGCTCGAGCAGGATCGGTCGAGCGTCCATCACGGCCTGACGCATCGCCATCGCGCCGGCGAGCTTGAACGCGATGTCCTTCCCGTCAACCGGGTGGGTCGAGCCGTCAAGCAGGCTCACCTTGATGTCGACCAGCGGGTTGCCGGTCAGCACGCCGTGATCCATCGTGTCACGTACCCCCTTTTCCACGGACGGCCGGAAGTTCTGGGGAATCGATCCGCCGAAGATCTTGTCTTCCCAGACGAACCCGGTGCCGCGCGCGCCGGGCGAGATCTCGATGACGCAGTGGCCGTACATTCCGGCGCCGCCCGACTGCTTTTTGTATTTTTTCTCGGCCCGCGCCGTGCCGGCGATCGTTTCCTGGTACGGGACTCGGGGAACCTGCAGCACGCCTTCCACCCCATATTTGCGCTTCATCTTCTCCAGCACCACCTCGAGGTGGACGTCCCCCATGCCGTTGAGGATCGATTCCTTGGTGCTCGGCTCGTGGACCAGTGTCAGAGTGGGGTCTTCGTCGACGAGCTTCACCAACGCGGCGTTGACCTTTTCTTCGTCGGCCTTGTTCTTGGCGCCCACCGCCGCACTGTAGGTCTGCGTGGGATACTCGATCGGACGCAGGCGTATCGGATGCTCACGCGTTGAGAGCGTCTCACCGGTCGCGGTGAGATGTAACTTGCTGATCCCTGCGATGTCGCCGGCGACCACCTCGGTGGCCGGTTCCAGCACTCGTCCTTTGGGAAAGCCGAGCGCGCCGACCCGTTCCGGCTGGTCCTTGCTGGTGTTGGTGAGCGCGTGGTTCGTTGCGTTGAGGACGCCCGACACCACTTTGACGTAGCTGATCCGTCCAACAAACGGGTCGGCGGTGGTCTTGAACACAAGCGCGGCGGGGGGCCCGGACGGATCGCAGCTGAGGGCTTCCGGCTGCTCCGTACGCGGATTGACCGCCTCCGCACGGGCCGCCTGCACCGGTGATGGGAGCAGCGCCACGATAGCGTCCAGCAGGGTTCCGATTCCGATCGACCTGGCCGATGCCGCGCAGAGCACGGGCACGAGCGTTCCGGCCGCCACACCCTTGGCCAGGGCGCCGGTCACCTCTGCATCGCTGAGCTCGCCGGTCTCTAAATACTTCTCGAGGAGTGCGTCATCAGTTTCCGCGGCGGCCTCTACCAGCGGTGACCGCCGACCTTCGACCTCTGCAGCCATTTCGGCCGGAATCGGGATCTCGTTGGCGCGCCCCTGGGAGTCGAAGCTGTATGCCTTGCGGGCCATCAGGTCGATGACGCCCTTGAAGCCGGCTTCCTCGCCGATGGGCGCCTGAATGGCAACCGGGCGTGGCGAGAACTCCCGCATGCTGTCCACGACCTTCCAGTAATCGGCGTTCTCTTTGTCCATCTTGTTGACGACTACCAGCGTCGGCGTGCCGGCGGCGCGCAACTGGGCCCAGGCCAGCTCGGTCCCAACCACGGCGCCGGTGCTGGCGCCCACCACCAGCAGGGCGCCCTCGGCGACCCGGAGCGCACCATGGACGTCGCCCACGAAATCCTGGAAGCCCGGCGTGTCGAGCAGGTTGACCTTGTGGTCCTTCCAGGTCAGGTGGGCGACCGCCGTTCCAATCGAGATCTTGCGCTTGATCTCTTCGGGCTCGAAGTCAAAGGTGGTGGTGCCGGCTTCGGGGCGACCCAGGCGCTCGATCCCCCCACCGGCGTAGAGCATCGCCTCCGCCAGGCTGGTTTTGCCCTCGTGGCTGTGCCCGAGCAAGGCGACGTTGCGGAGCTTCTCCGGGTCGACTCGTGCCATCGGTCCCTCTCCAAGGCAACGATACCCGAATTCGCGACGTTCGTTAAGGGCCTTTGTGCCGTCAACGGCTCAGCCCAGGGCGGCCAGCGCCAGGATCTCGACCGTCGCGCCGGGCAGGATGTCCACATCGCCAGGCGGCACCCGCACCAGGCAGTTGGCATCGGCCATCGATCGGAGGACGTGGGAACCCTGGTTGCCGGTCAGCCTGACCACCAGGCCGCCTGACTCCCGTTGCGCCACGCCACGGAGATATTGCTCGAGGTGCGGCACCGCGGCGAGTCGCTCCTGGCTGGTAGCCGGCACGAGGACGGGCTCGATGTCGCCTCGACCTTGCATCTTGCGCAGAGCCGGCTTGACGAACAGCTCGAATCCGACCAGGGCAGATACCGGGTTGCCGGGAAGGCCGATCAGCGGCACGCCGTGGACGGACCCGAAGACGAGCGGTTTCCCTGGGCGCAGGGCCACCTGCCAGAAGTCGACCGCGTCCCGTTCCTCCAGCAGGCTCCGGACCAGGTCGTACGCGCCCATGGAGACGCCGCCGGTCGTGAGCACCAGGTCGGCGTCGGCGAACAGCTCCAGTCGCGCGGCCAGATCGGTTCGCTCGTCGCGTGCCACACCGGCGTCGAGCGCAGTTGCCCCGGCCGCTTCCAGGGCCGCCACGAGCGTATATCGGTTCGTGTTGGTGATCTCTCCGGGTCCAAGCGATTGCCCGGCGTCCCGAAGCTCATCGCCGGTCGTCAGGACCTGGACTCGCGGCCGGCGTACGCAGCGAACTATGGGACGGCCCGCCGACGCCAGCACGCCGATCAGGCCTGGCGTGATCAGCCGGCCTGGGCCGGCCACAACCGAGCCTTTAGCGACGTCGGTTCCGGCTCTACGGACGTTGGTTCCGCCCTCGACGCCTACCCTGATCTCGACCTGGCTGTCCGCCTCGACCGTATCCTCGATGCGGACGACGGCGTCCGCCCCCACCGGCATCATGGCGCCAGTCATGATCCGCAGCGCCGCCCGTTCCTCGACGGCCGCCGTTGCTGGCGCGCCGGCCCGGATCTCGCCGAGAAGGCGTAGCCGTATCGGCCGGTCGGGGGATGCCGATCGGACGTCGGCCGCGCGCACCGCGTAGCCGTCCATCGCCGAGTTGGTGAATGGCGGCACGTCCCGGATGGCCCGAACCTCTTCCATGAGGACCCGGTCGCGCGAGGCCAGCAGGGGAACGTCCTCGCCGTCGAGGACAGGGATCCGGGCGAGGATCCGATCGCGGGCCTGGGCAACCGTCAGCACGGCCGGCCCGCGGTTACCTACCTATCGTTCCAGTGGCTGTTTTCGAACTCGGGCCCGCCGCCCTCACCATCGGTGACGACGTTCTGGTGGAAGCGGGCGGCGACCATCTGGTAGGCCATGGCGCGGGGGATGCCCAGCTTGGTGAGGCCCTTGACCTCGTCGGCCATCACCTTGTCGCGCGCCGCCTCGATGGCGGCGATGACGTCATCAATCGCCGTGCGCGCTTTGGTGGCCGCGGTCGCGGTGGTGGCGGTGCCGTTCTCGCTGACGGGCTCAGGCACGTGCTCGGTCTTGGGTTCCCGGTTCGCCTTCGCCTTGCTGTCTTTGGTCTCCTTAGCCATGCCCGTCCACCTTACCAGAGGAATTTCGACTCGCGCCGAATACGGCCGCGCTTCGCTGATAGCTATTTACCCGGTTCTCGACACCGAGAAACCACGGTGTTAGCGTCAGGTGGTGAACCGCGCTGCTCGCCTGCGCCGGCTCCTCGTCATCCTTTCGGTCGCGACGGCGCGGCCGGGCGTTCGGGCCACCGACCTGGCCGAGAGCCTGGCGGTGAGCACCCGGACCGTCTTCCGCGACCTGGCGGAGTTGCAACGCCTCGGCTTTCCGGTCAACTTCGGCAACGGCTACCCGGCGCAGCAAGAGCTCTTTCAGCGACGCCGGCGCCAGGAGATGTCGCAGGTGATGGCGGACCTGGTGGACCAGCAGTTGGAGGTCGTGCGCCGGAAGCTGCCGGCCGCCGACGCCGAGCGCCTGCTTGCCGATGCGATTCAGTTCCTCCCGCTCGAAACCGCCGAGGCCGTCTCGCGGGCCCTGGCCAAAGCCGAGGCAAGGGAGCCGGGCTAAAATGTCCGCACCGGTCGGCTAGCTCAGCTGGTTAGAGCGCTTGGTTCACATCCAAGAGGTCGAGGGTTCGAGTCCCCCGCCGACCACCACTCCTGACTACCGGTAGCCGTAGGGAGCCGGCTCAACAAGCCAGTCGCCACGGCAAGCGCAACCGCGCGCCGACCGGCAAGTGGTCGGGCCAGGTCCAATCGGACCAGGTGAAGAAGTAAGACCCCTCGGTTTCCTCTTTCTTTTGTTACACTTACCTTCGCTTTCCTGCTCCGGTGCCGCCTCGGCAGGTCATATTCGGAGCAAAACCATAGGAAGGAGGGTGTGATTTGTCGGCCTACGAGTTGATGTACCTCGTCAAGCCTGAGCTTGATGACGATGCGGTCCAGCTGGAGATCGAGAAGATCAACCAGCTGATCCAGACCAATGGGGGCCAGGTGAAAAAGGTCACGCCCTGGGGAAAGCGTCGGCTTTCCTACACCGTCAAAGACCAGCGTGAGGCGCATTACGTTGTCGCCGAGTTCGACCTCGACCAGCCGCGTGTTCAGGAGGTGGACCGCCTCCTGAAGATCTCGGACACCGTCTTCCGGCATCTGTTGGTTCGTCAGGATGAGGGTAAGAAGTCATGAACCTGAACAAAGTGATGTTGATCGGCCGGCTGACGCGGGATCCCGAGATGCGCTACACCCCGAGCGGGGCGCCCGTAACGACCTTCTCGCTTGCCACGAATCGCTATGGCCAGGGGACTGACGGCGAGAAGAAGGAATACACCGACTACCACAACGTGGTCGCCTGGAACATCGGCAAGCGCAACCTCGCCGAGATCTGCGGCCAGTATCTGCACAAGGGCAGCCTCGTCTACATCGAGGGGCGCCTCCAGACCCGCTCGTGGGAAGGCCAGGACGGCCAGAAGCGGAAAACCACCGAGATCAACGCGACCGAGGTGCAGTTCCTCGAGTCGCGCCAGCAGTCGCAGGCCCATGCCTCCTCGCCCTCCGCCGAGCCAGTCGAAGCGGCGGTTGGCGCCGCGGCGACGGCGCATTCGGACGAGCCAACCTCCCGGGACGTCGATCCCGACGATATCCCGTTCTAGGAGACCATGCCGCCACCTACTGAAAAGCGCGACCGCAAACCGCACAAGAAGGTTTGTAACTTCTGTGTCGAGAAGGTCGTGCTGATCGACTACAAGGAAGTGTCTCGCCTTCGTCGCTTCATCAGCGAGCGGGGGAAGATCCTCCCGCGTCGCGTGACCGGCACCTGCGCCCGCCACCAGCGCCGGCTGGCCGTCGCCCTCAAGCGCGCCCGCCACGTCGCGCTGTTGCCCTACACCGCCGACCAGCGCTAATCCGCAGGCAGCCACGGCTGCTCCGTACGAATCGCGGACAGTTCGCAGAGCTGCCCTATACTTCGCCCTAGCTTGCGCTTCCCGCGCCTCCCGATCGCGCTTGCGGTCGGGGTCGTCTTGCTCACGTCCATGTCACCGGCTCGGGCCAAGGCTTCAGAGCCCCTTCCTGCCGTGCCTGCGCCGTACATCATCGCCATCGATCCGGGCCATGGCGGCAGTGTGACGAACGACCCGAACCAGCTCTGGGATCCGGGCGTGGTGATGGGCAGCGTGATGGAGAAGAACATCACCCTGGACCTCGCCTTCCGGCTGCGAGTCCTGCTGCAGCGAGAGCGGGTCAAGGTGGTCTTGACCAGGAGCGGGGACCAGTATGTGGAGATCTCCGAGCGCTGGAACCGCGTGCACGCCGCCAACGCCCGGCTTTTCGTCAGCCTGCACGTCAACGCCTTCGACGGTGACTCGACCATCAACGGCGAGACCATCTTTTATCCGAAGCCGGACAGCCTGACCTTCGCCCAGGCGATCGATGCCGGCCTGGCGAAGTCGTTGCGTCCATACCAGATCGCGGATGATGGTGTCGCGCAGAAGCCGGAACTGTGGATTCACTCGGACATCCCAACGGTCACGGTCGAGCCCGCTTACCTGACCAACCGGCGCGAGAGCACCTTGCTCGCGCAGGGTGACTTCCGCGACGCGATCGCGATGGGTGTCTATCGGGGGCTCCTGGCTTTCGATCCGCAGATCGAGGCA
The DNA here is from genome assembly GCA_036732165.1 of Candidatus Dormiibacterota bacterium. Taxonomy (GTDB): domain Bacteria; phylum Chloroflexota; class Dormibacteria; order CF-121; family CF-121; genus JALYYC01. Next base: position 34,611 of record DAINCX010000020.1, read on the forward strand.
ACGCGTGTCCAGATCGTCCGTGCCGAAGCGGCCGCGGCCGCGCAGCGACAGGCGCAATCGGCGGCGAGTGCCGACGCGGCCCGCACCAGCTCGGCGTCCCGCTGGGCCCTCCTCATCGGCGGCATCCTCGCACTCTGGATGTTGGTTCGCTTCTCCACGCGGCGACCGCAGCGGACGCCGCAATATCGCCATCGTCCCGTCCGCCGGCGTCGACAGGCGTCCCGCCGATACTGATCAGGGTTCGCCACGGTTCGACCGGTACACTAAAGCGCCAATGAATCCTGAGCCCCAGTTGCGCATTCCCGGCCCCACCCCCGTTCCGGCCCGCGTCCAGCGTGCCATGGACGCCCCCATGATCAACCATCGCGGCCCCGAGTTCCGGGCGCTACTGCCCGAGCTCGAGGACGGCCTGCGCTGGGCGTTTCAAACCACGAATGACATCCTGATCTTCCCCGCCTCCGGGACCGGCGGGCTGGAGAGTGCTGTCGCGAACATCGTCTCGCCCGGTGAGCGTGTTCTCGCCATTACGATCGGCTCCTTCGGTGATCGGTTCGCCGATCTCGCGGCGGCCTTCGGGGCGAACGTGGTCCGCTACACGGTGCCCTGGGGCGAGGGCGCGGATCCGCAGGACCTCGATGACCTGCTCTCCCGCGAGCCGGATATCGCGACTATCTTGGTAACCCACAACGAGACCTCCACCGGGGTCACGAACCCGATGCGCGCCCTGGCCGAGGTGGTCAAACGCCATGGCCGGCTGCTGATCGTCGATGGGGTGAGCTCGATCGGGTCGATCGACCTACCGGTCGATGCCTGGCAGGTCGATGTTGCCATCACGGCCTCGCAGAAAGGGTGGATGCTGCCGCCCGGGGTGACGATGCTGAGCGTCAGCAAAGCCGCCTGGGAACGCCAGGCGACGAGCCGCTCGCCTCGGTTCTACTTCGATTGGGAACGTGCGCACAAGATGCAGGTCAAGGGGATGACCTTCACCACGCCGGCGGTGGGGATTCTCTTCGGGCTCCGCGAGGCCTTGCAAATGATGCGCGAGGAGGGCCTGGCGGCCATCTTCAACCGTCACCAACGAATCGCCGCAGCCTTTCGGGCAGCCGCGACCACCCTGAACCTGCGCCTGCTCGCCAACGAGGAGCTGGCCTCGCCCACCGTCACCGCCGTCTTTTTCCCGGAGGCGCTCCAGGGCGAGAAGGCGGAGGCCGTGCTCAAGACCTGGCGTGACCTCGGGCTGGTCGTGGGCGAGGGACAGGGGAAGCTGGCCGGCAAGATCTTTCGGATCGGCCACCTGGGCTCGGTCTACGACACGGATGTCGGAACCACGGTCGAGGCGCTTGAGAAGGGTCTCGAGTCGCACGGCCATCCGGTGACGGGCGGGGCCGCGCTGGCCGCCGCTCGTCGCATCCTGCAGACCTCACAACCGACCCTCGTCGCCTGATCGCGTGCGCCGGGTCCTCGTCGCCGACCCCATCGCGGACGCGGGGCTCGAGCGGCTGCGACAGCACGCCCAGGTCGATGTCCACCTGAAGCAAACGCCAGCCGAGTTGCGAGAGCGAATCCCGGGGTACGAGGCCCTGATCGTCCGCAGTGAAACCCGTGTAGGGGCCGACATCATCGAATCGGGCACGCATCTCAAGGTCATCGGTCGCGCCGGCGCCGGCGTCGACAACATCGATGTCGACAGCGCCACGCGGGCGGGCATCCTGGTCGTGAACGCGCCATCCGGCAACACGATCGCCGCGACGGAGCACACGATGGCGATGATGCTGGCGCTGGCCCGCCACGTGCCGCAGGCGGATCAGTCGGTCAAGGCCGGTCGCTGGGAGCGGTCGAAATTTCTCGGGACTGAATTGCGCGACAAGGTGCTGGGCGTCGTCGGGTTGGGCAACATCGGCGTCGAGGTCACTCGCCGCGCCCAGGCGTTTGGCATGCAGGTGATTGCGGCCGACCCCGTGGTTTCGGGAGATCGGGCGGCGCAGTTGAACGTTCGCCTCATGTCGTTCGAGGCGTTGATGGCCGAGTCCGACTTCGTCACCCTGCACGTGCCCCTGAATGAAGCCACGCGGCATCTCGTGAACGCCAGGAGCCTGGCCGCGGCGAAGCCAGGCCTGCGCCTCCTCAACGTGGCGCGTGGCGGAATTGTCGATGAGTCGGCACTGCTCGAGGCGCTGACAGCGGGCCGGGTGGCAGGCGCGGCCCTGGACGTCTTCGAGAAGGAGCCGCCCGGTGACAACCCCTTGTTCAAGCTCCCGCAGGTGATCACCACCCCGCACCTGGGGGCCTCGACCGAGGAAGCGCAGATCAGCGTGGCGGTCGAAATCGCCGACCAGATCATTGCCGTGCTCGACGGCGGGTTGGCGCGGTTCGCCCTCAACGCCCCGATGGTCCTTCCGGAAGAGATGGCGTTCCTCCGTCCGTTCCTGCCTGTCGCGGAAGGGATCGGACGCTTCTATGCCCAGGTGGCGCGGCGACCGGCCCGCCGGCTGCAGGTCGACTATGTTGGGGCCATCGCCGGCTATGACTGCTCGGTACTGACGGCGGCGCTGCTGACCGCCTTTCTCAGTCGCTTCAGCTCCGAGCGTGTTAATCCGGTCAATGCGCGCGCCGTCGCGCTGGCGCACGGCGTTGACGTCGTCGAGCAACGGAGCCCGCGGCCGAGCGAGTTCGCGAACCTGATCCTCCTGGAGGCGATCGGCGAGCAGGGCGAGACCCGCGTTGGCGGGACACTCCTCCTCAATGAGCCGCATATTGTGACCTTCAATGACTTCCGCATCGACCTGGTGCCGACCGGCACGTTCCTGATGAGCTGGCACACCGACCGGCCGGGAATCATCGGCGCCATCGGCACCTTGCTTGGCGAGAACAACATCAATATCGCCAGCATGCAGGTCGGCCGTGATCATCCGCGTGGCGATGCCGTGATGATCCTTTCGGTCGACGACCCGGTGCCCGAGTCGATCCAGGCCCGGATCCGCGAGGTCCCCGGCATGACCGATGTCCAAACCGTGACGCTCTAGGTCCATGGCCAGCATCCGCCCCTTTCAGGGGATCATGTACGACCCATCCCACGTCGACCTGGGCCAAGTCGTGGCTCCACCGTACGACATCATCACGCCGGACGACCAGCAACGGTATTACCGGCAGGACCCCCGCAACGTCGTCCGCTTGATCGCGGGTGAGGTGCGTCCCTCGGATGGACCCGAAGACAACAAGTACACGCGGGCCGCGGGCTTCTTCCAGGAATGGTTGGCCAGCGGCGTCCTCCGTCGGGAGCCGGAGCCTGGCGCGTACATCTACGAGGAGCGCTTCCACGATCCGCTACGCGATACGGTCCGCCGGCGCGTCGGAATCCTCTGCGTGGTCGAACTGGAACCATTCGGCACCGGCATCCTGGCACACGAACGGACGCATGCGCGAGCCAAGGCGGACCGGCTCTCATTGACCCGCGCGGTGGGCGCCAACCTGAGCCCGGTCTTCGCCCTGTTCCAGGATCCCGCGCATGCGGTCCAACGCCTGGTCGAGCCGGTGATGCAGGAGGCCCCACGGCTGTCGATCACCCTCGACGATGACGAGCAGCACCGCGTCTGGTCGCTGCCAAAAGACGATCGGTTCCGAGAGATTGCCGCGATCTTGCGCGACTCCCGGCTCTTCATGGCCGATGGGCATCACCGCTATGAGACCGCGCTGAACTACCGCAACCGGCAACGGCTCGAGCACCCGGATGCGCCACCCGATGCGGCCTTCAACTTCGTGTTGACGTTGCTGGTCGACGTGGATGATCCGGGCCTCCTGATCTTGCCCACCCACCGCCTCATGCGCGATCTCGATCAATTTGACGGCCACAATCTCCTGCGGCGCCTCGCAGCATCAGAGTCGGTCACCGCACGCGCCGATCGGACGGGCCTGCTTGCCGCGATGCAGGATGGCGGTCGCCATCGAGTCGGGATCGCGCTGCCCGGCGGGACCCGGGCCACGGTCGACCTCCGCGATCCGGCCGACGCCACCGATCCGGTGGCCCGACTCGACGTCACGCTGCTCCATCGGGACATCCTGGAAAAGCAGCTCGGGCTCGAGGAAAGCGTCCTTGATGAAGAGCGATATCTGACCTACTCGCGGGACCCGGATTTCGTCCTGGACCAGGTGGAAGCGGGCGAGGCCCAGGCGGCCTTTCTGCTCAGAGCGCCGGCCGTTTCCGACGTCGTGGCCGTCGCCGGCGCGGGCCGGGTGATGCCCCAGAAATCGACCTATTTCTTCCCCAAGCCGCTCTCCGGAATCGTCTTCAACCCCCTCGACCCCGCCATCCGGGTGCCGGAAGCCTGAGCTCGCTCGACGAGGTCGGCGTTGCAATTGATGCGTAGCTTTGTTTCATTTTCGTGAGCCGATCCAGCTTGCTCCCCCCATGCCGCTTGGTTAGTATGCTGGGACGAAATGAGCGGCAAGCGCGTCGTGATCTACATGCCCGAGGTCCTCGTGGACGCCCTGAACCGAGTCACGGCGGCCTCGCCACAGAGTCGCAGCGAGATCATTTGCCAGGCCGTTCAGCACTTTCTCGGCCAGAGCCGGGAGGACGCGCTGCCCGAAGCCAAGCCGGCTCCGGACGAAGCCTTTTTCGACCGCGTCGCCGAGATGATGCAGAGCGGGCTACTGCAGCCCGGGGACTTCACCGAGGCGGCCTCCGAGGAACCCCGGCCCAAGAGCAAGCTCTGGATCAACTAGCGGCGCGACCCCGTCCGGGTTTTTTCCAATCGAGAAATCCGGGTATAAGGTAACTGCCATGCCGACCTACGGATATCGCTGCACCCGCGGCCACCAGTGGGAGGTGGTCCAGCCCATCACCGACGCCCCCCTCACCGTGTGCCCGGAATGCGGTTCGCCGGCGACCAGGATCTTCTACCCCGTCGGCATCGTCTTCAAGGGCCAGGGCTTTTACAAGACGGACTCGCGGGGGTCGGATAGCGGCAGCATCGGCGGGGGCGGCAGTGACGGCAGCGGCGAGAAAGACGGCAAGAGCAAAGGGGAGCCCGCGAAGACCGACACCAAGGCCAAGGCGGCTTCGGACAGCGGCGGCCCGAAGGCCGATTCGGACGGTGGCAGCAAGACAAGCTCCGACGGCGGGGGCAAGTCGGATGCTCCGTCGACGCCACCCACGAAGACGGAACAAAAGAGCGGCACCTAATGGGAAGGGGAAATCACGAATGACAGCAAAGAACGTCGTGCAGGTCACGGACCAGAATTTCGAGACGACAGTCGGCGCTTCGCAGCAACCGGTTCTCGTTGATTTTTGGGCCACCTGGTGCGCACCCTGCAAGATGCTCAAGCCGGTGGTCGAAGAGCTCGCCACGGAGTATGCGGGCCGGGTGACGCTGGCGGAGCTCGATGTCGACGCCAACCCGAACACCGCATCGAAGTTTGGCGTGCTCAGCATTCCGACCTTGATTCTGTTTCGCGGTGGCAAGCCCGCGCAACGCATCGTCGGCTATCAGCCGAAAGCAAGCCTGCGCCAGAAGATCGACGCCGTTCTGTAAGCTCAGCCGGCACGGGGGTGCATGGGCTCAGGTGGGCTCCGCGGTCTTCAAAACCGACGTTCGGCATCCTTGGCGATGTCGAAGGACGGATCGTTCCCGTCGCGCCCCCGCCATTTTCAATTCAGAGCTGATACGAGCGCCGTCATGTTATGCCTGTGCATGACTCGTAGTCTCCGGCCCTGAACATCCGTTCTGACAGCAACCCTGACAGCAACCCAACCAACGGTTTAAATATCCGGCAGCAATTGAAGTCAGCGGCGGATTTTGGCTTTCTACGTGTTCCCAGGGTCTTTCATTACTTCCGAAGAGCTTGACTGGCTTGGCTAGTGGCGTCCACTGGCGACCATCAGGGTTAGGTAGCAGTTACGAGATCGGAAGACAGATCCGCCGTTCGCGACACGCCGAGGAGCTTGAGGGTGCGAACGTAGTCATCGGCGAACAGCTTCAGGAGGTGGTCAACGGCTGACTCGCCTCCGGCCATCAGCGCGTAGAGATACGGACGACCGATGAATGCGGCCCGGGCCCCAAGGGCAACTGCCGCAGCTACGTCCGCGCCTGAACGAATGCCGCCGTCCAGAAACACCTCCGCCTTGCCGCCGATCGCGTCGACCACCTCTGGCAAGAGCATCAAAGGCGTGGCGGCACGGTCCAACTGACGGCCGCCATGGTTCGAAACAGCGATCGCATCGACACCCGCTGCGGTTGCCGCTTTCGCGTCATCGAGCCGCTGAATCCCCTTCACCACCAACGAACCGCGCCATTGAGCGCGCAGCCACTCGAGATCGGCGAATGTGACGCCAGGGTCGAAGGCGTTCTTGAACAAGCTCACAAGGTCTTTGCCCGCGCCGAGTGCCTCGAATGCGAGCGGTTCGGTTGTCAGGGTGTCAAACAACCAGCGCGGCTTCGCCGCCATCGCGACGAGGGTGCGCAGGGTAAGCGTGGGCGGCAACGTCAACCCGTTGTAGGAGTCGCGAAGGCGCGCTCCGGCCACCGGCACGTCGACGGTGACAACAAGCGTCGTATAACTGCTTGCTTTCGCGCGATCCAGCAGTTCACGGCTGCGGCCGTGATCACGCGAAAGATAGAGCTGGAACCAAAGCTCGGTATTAGGGGCTTCTGAGCGCAGCCGATCAACCGAGGTGGTGCCGAGCGTCGAAAGTGCGTACGGAATACCAGCGCGAGCCGCCGAGCGCGCCACCGCGGGTTCGCCTTCGGTTCGCATCATTCGCGTAAAGCCGGTGGGCGCCAATACCATCGGCAGTGCCGCCCGGCGGCCCAGAATAGTCGTCGACGGTTCGACAGAGCCGACATTGCGTAGCACGTGCGGGTGGAAGACCACACGCTGAAAAGCCTGCACCGACCGGTCCACGCTGAGTTCCTGTTCGGCGGCGCCCTCCACATAGTCGAAAACCGGCCGGGGCGTTCGACCTTTGGCCAGCCGCCGGAAGTCCGCCACCGTGAGCACCCGCTCCCAGCGCGCCGCTCTCTTCGTGAATGCGGGCCCCACAAACCGTGCGACTTCCGCGACGCTGGGAAGCCGGCGCTTAATCCGGCTCCGCCGAGCTTGCGCAACAGCAGGGCGGATCTCGTTACTGCTGGGCTCGGCCTGCCGTCGCTCTTGCATCGCCTAACGTTACCCGAGGGCTCGCAATCTCACGTTTGCAGGACTAGACTGCCCACGATCAGTTCATTGCGTGAGCCCGCCTATGAGATTCCACCAGGCGGAGTGCGGCGACCCGTGCCCCATCTGACTGCACTTGCCCTGCTATCGATCGAGCCCGCGGTCGGACGCCCGGTTCCAGGGCGCGGCTGAGCGCCGGGCGCCCAAGCAGCCTGGACGAGCTGAAATCGTCACGATTTTGAAAGCAACCGTGAAAGCAACGCCGGTGGACGCCTATGGACGCGACAGCACGATCCAGCATGTCGGCCTCGCCGGTCATGTTCAGAACAACCCTGGATGGACGTCTACGGACACACTGAACCGTAAGTTCCTCGAACTTCAAAACCAGTGGTCGGCATCCTTGGCGATGTCGACGGACGGATCGTCTCGTCAGATCGGCAACAGGTCCTTGGCGAGCCTGGCTGTTAGGGCCAGGTTCGGAAGGTCCTTTACGCAGCGGTCTTCGCTAACCGCACGAATGCGCCCCCTAAATCCGCCACCGCTGAAGGTTGCCCGGAGGTACGTAACGAACAATTCGTCGATGCCGTACATGCCCGAGATAGGGAAGTCGGCGTGTGCATCGGGTAAGACAACGTGATAGTTTTCGCCGCCGCTGTAGTTTGCCTTGTGAAACTCGTCGGCTGCGAGGAAGTAGTGTCCGACTTCAGACCAGGGCTCTGGTTCTTCGCGAAGCGGACCTACAACAAGCGGATCGTATTCGCCAAGGTAGAGCAGCTCTGGTGCCGACTCCCGTTCCCGTCGGTGATACTGGACCAACTGTGCCCAAGACTGGGTGAAGTCCACCGTGCCGACGACTTCGTAGAAAGCGCGAAGAGACAAGGGCATATGTCCTATCTTGGTTTCCAGCTCGCTGAGTCGTCGCCGCCCATCAGTCTCAGGCGTTAGGTAGACCCGGTCCGGGTATTGGAACTCGTACCCCACACTCTTGAGCCGCTTATGGAGCTCCTTGACGTTTTCTCGCGCACGCACCATGGTCTCCTGGGCGACCGCCACCGCTTCGTCTACGACATCCCCCGTGCGGACGGAAGAGCCAAGCGCGACAAGCTCCGCCCAGACTGCCTCACGGTCGCCAGACTGATAGCGCCCAAGCCAATTGCCAGTCATCCGTTGGCCAGAATCTACTCGAACGAGATACGGAACATTAGCCTGAGCAAGGTGATGACGGCCGCCTGACGGCACAACTGACGGCATAGGCATCGGCCGTCGGTCGAAAGCCTGGACGACTGCGGACTGACGGTCCCTGGAGGCCAAGTTCAGAATGCCCCTGTCGGACGCAGGTGAACACCGCGGACGTCGTCGGGACCACCTTCAAAACCAGCGGTCGGCATCCTTGGCGATGTCGACGGACGGATCGTTCCCGT
>DAINCX010000021.1:0-1699 GCA_036732165.1 Candidatus Dormiibacterota bacterium
GGATCGTTGGCATTCTGGATGATCTGCTGCACGTAGTTGATCGGGTTGGCGCGGTACGACCCCGAGATCAACGTAATGATGAGGTTGGGGAGCACCACCGCGAGGGCGACCCCGGCGATGACCGCGAAATGCCGGCGGTAGAGCTTGAACGTCTCGTCGAGAAGCTCCCCCAGCGGCATCGGCCGAAGGCGCACCGGCGTGCCCGCGGTTGCCACGGCGCCATCATGAGGCAAACCTAAGCTTCCTGTCTATAGAAACGCGGCCCAAATTTGCCGCTCCGGCGACTGCTAGTTAGAGCAGGAGCAGCCCCCGCCACACCCGCAGCCGCCCCCGCCGCTCGATGCGGTCGAGCCCTGGCTGCTGCTCGTGACGGCGAAGGTCGAGAAGAGCGCCTTCGTATCGGTGCCCTCGCAAGATGGGCAGACCTGCCGCTCGTCACGGCTGGCGAAGTTGCCGAAGACGTCAAACGTATGGCGGCACGTGAGGCAGGAGAACTCGTAGATCGGCACCTACCTATTGTAAGGAGGTGACCGAGGCCGTGGAGCGGTACGCGCAGCTGTTGCTGGAGTGGAATCGCACCGTGAACCTGACCGGCGCCAGGACCATCGAGGAGGTGCACGGGCACATCGCGGACGCGGACCGCCTGCTGGCGCTCTCCTGGGACGGCATCAAGCGGGTGATCGACGTCGGAAGCGGCGGCGGGCTCCCGGCGATCCCGCTGGCCCTCCGGCTTCCCGATGTCCAGTTCAGCCTGCTGGACGCCAACACGAGGAAATGCGCCTTTCTCCAGCACGTGGCCGCGACCCTGGCGATGGCGAACGTCCGGGTCCTGCCCGGCCGGGCGGAGGACCTGGGGCGGCAGCCGGAGCTTCGGGAGCAGTTCGACCGGGCGATCTCACGGGCGGTCGCCCAGCCCCCGGTGATGCTGGAGCTGACCCTTCCCTTCGTTAGACCTGGTGGAGACCTGCTTGCGGAAGTCAGCGAACTCGACCCACAGTCCCTTACCGGGGTGGCCCGGCTGCTCGGCGGTGGCGTGCCCCACCTGCGGCACGGACCGTCCGACCGTGACTACGTCCTCATGGTCGACAAGGTCGAGCCGACCCCGGCCCAGTACCCTCGGCGCGCCGGCCTGCCAAACCGCAAACCGCTGGCGTAACTTTGCCGCTCACGGGAGCGTTCCAAGCATATGAGGTCGGCTCTCCGCCTGATCCCCCTAATGGTCATCGGCGCCGTCGCGGCCTTCCTGCTGGTTGGGCCGCTCACGTCTCTGTTCAAGACACCCGCCGTGGCGAGCCGGCCTCTCCCCACCGCCACCGCCGATCCGCACCCGTCGCCGACCACCTGCCCGGCGTCCCTGCCAATGCCGAAGTCAGCCGCCACGGCCGTCAGCCCGTCGGCGCCGGCCTTCCCCTTCCCGGTCTGGGTGAACATCCCGCTGGGCGTGAACTTGCGAAGCGCTGCCTCCTCGGGAAGTACGTTGTTGTCGACCCTGTCCCAGGGCACCCAGGCCAGCGCCGACAGCCGCGTGACCGACCCGTCCGGCAACCCCTGGTACCACGTCACCATCGCGAGCAAGTCCGGCTGGTTGCGCGCCGACTTCATGGCGACCAGCGCGATCCATCCGACGAATGCCTACGGCTGGAGCATGATGCTCCCGGCGGACTACAACTGGTCCGTGGACGCCGGTGCCCCCTCCGAC
>DAINCX010000021.1:1799-24892 GCA_036732165.1 Candidatus Dormiibacterota bacterium
GAGGTCTACGTGCACACGGCGCAACGCAACTACGACTTCTCCTTCCTGACGAGCGATGCGAATTCGCCGCTCGTCACCCAGGTCCTGGACAGCATCGCTTTAAGCTAGGCCCATGACCGACGGCAGGTGGGAACGGGCCGCAGAGCTCTACGCCACCGGCGAGCACAGCTCGGGCGATGAGTTGGACCTTGCCGTCGAGTTCGCCGCCCCGACCGGCACCGAGCGGGTGCTGGACATCGGCGCCGGCGCCGGACACATGGCCCTGGCCATGGCCGGCCGAGTCAGGTCCGTCGTTCTCACCGACCCGGTCGAGGCCATGCTGGAGGCGTCGCGCCACGTCTTCCGCGACGCGGGCCGCCAGAACGCGGAGTTCCTGAAGGCGAGCGCGGAATCGCTGCCGTTCGAAGCGGCCAGTTTCGACATCGTGACTTCCCGGCTGGCGGCGCATCACTTCGACGACGTCGAGCAGTCGTTGCGCGAGGTCGCGCGCGTTCTCAAGCCGGGCGGCCGGTTCATCCTGGTCGACACGCTGGCGCCGGATGACGCCGAGAGCGCGCAGTTCCTGCACGAGGTCGAGGTCCTCCGCGATCCGACCCACCGCAGCGCCTACACCACGGATGAGTGGACCCGGTTGTGCGAGGCCGCGGGTCTCCATGTCGAGCGGGCGGAGTTCACGCGCAAGGCCCATGACTTCGAACCCTGGCTGGAACGAGGAGGCGAAGACGCGGCGACCCTGGGCCGCGTGCGCGAGCGATTCCTTAACGCGCCGGCATCGGCGAGGACCGAGCTCGTCATCGTGGTTCGCGACGGGGTCGTCGTGTCATTCACCGATCGCAAGCTGGTGCTCTCGGCCCGCCGCTAGCGCGTTCGCAGGTCGCTCAGCGATGCTCGGCGTGATAGAGCATGTAGGCGCTGTCGGTCTGTACGACCCTGACCCGTGCCCCGGTCGTCGGGTTGACCTGGAGGAGGGCCGGTCCGCTCGACGATGAGGCGAACAGCGCCGTGCCATCGTCGCTCATCACCACGCTCTCGACCGCCGGGTCCGCCAGCAGCTGGTGCCTGGGCTTGAGGCTCGCAACTTCGATCGCCACCGTGCCGAGGTCGCTGGTGGCGATCAGCGTCTGGCCATCGCGGCTCAGCACGGAGGCGCCGAGCTGCATGCCCTTGGCGACGGCCTCGCTGAAGAAGCCTGATTGCAGCGACGCTTGGCCGGGCGCAAAGGAACCCACCTGGTTGAGTTCGTTTGACGGACCATCGGCCGAGATATCGACCCGGGCGATTTCTCCGAGTGTCGGGTTGACGGCGAAGAGGGCGCTGCCAGTTGGCTTGATCGCGAGCGACCACATCATCTGTTGATAGGTCCCGCCGCCAGTCGGCAGATCGATACACCAAGCGTATGGGCTCTCGAGGTTGAGGGCGTGGATGAACGGCCCCGTGCTCGGGTTGATGTAGAGGCTGTACTGCCACCGCCCGTCTGGCGAGAAGACGCCCGAGATCCGCGTTCCCGTCATGGAGGCGGACGCGATCTCCCGCTTGTCGACGACGACCTGTGGATTGAGCGCGCCGGCCGCGACGTCGTACTGTCGGACCCGGTAGTGGCCCGGCTGGCTTGCGGCCAGGCTCTCGATCAGGTAGAGGCGACTGCCGTCATTGCTCACCGCGTCGAAGGAAAAGTCACCGCTGAGCGCGATCCGCCTGGGTCGCTGCGTGAACCCGATCGGCACCAGCATGAAGGCCGTCTCATTTCGCAGCCCCACGCTCTGCGCCACGAGCCACTGCCCGTTGGGCGACAGGCCGCCGGTCTCCCCGCTAGCATCGGCAAAGGGCAGCACGAAGCTGCCGTCGAACGAGATCTGCGCAAGCGTGTTGCCTGTGTGGGTGTCGATGGCCCGAAGGGTTGTTTTCGTGCCGCTGTAGGAGACCGCATAGAGGCGTGACCAGTCGGGTGATGGCGTGCCAACCGGAAGGGTGCGCTCGAGGTGGCCGGTCGCGGCGTCGATGACGCTGATGGGCGCGTTCCCCACCTGCGTGTCGACCGCGTACAGGCGGTACCCGCCGGCGGCGCCCGTGGAGCTCGGCGATGCCCCCCCACTCGAGGTTGCGCAGCCGGCCAGGAGAACCGTCGCTGCGGCGGCGGCAAGCGATCGAACCGTTGTCATCATGTTCAACCCTCCGCCCCTGATACACCGGCCGGCCCGGCTAGGTTCCAGAAAGTGCGGCCAGCCACTATTGCATGGTCGCGGCGAGTCCAAGCGTCTGGTCCTTATCCAGAGCGGACTCAATCCGGACCGTCAGGGATCCCTGATTCCAGATAAGCGTGTTGCCCGCCAAGCGGAACGTGTCCTCCTGCGGGGTACCGTTGGGATCCAGGAAAAAGAAGCCATGAGGCTTACCGCTGATCCAGTAGCCGGGATTGCTGTTTACCTGAACCGCCTCGAGGGCGGCGTCTGGCCCAAGCATTTTCAGAAAGAAATCGGATTGGACCTTGCCTGGGACTTCGATGACGAGCGCACCGACGCCCGTGTGGCCAGCCTCTGGCAAGCCCGACCGCGGCCACCAGACGAGCGTCACCGCATGTTGACCCGGTGGCTCTATCAAAAACACCGCATCCGGAGTGCCGAGCGCCTGCGGGTACGAGATCCCGTATGGAACGGTGGCCTGGGCTTCGGGCAGGGTTACCTGCCGGCCGAGTCCGAGCCGCTCGCCGACAGTAGCGCCACTGGGCGGCCGCGGGGACTGGAAGCTCGGGACACGCTGGATGATGACGCCTTTGATCCCGAAGAAGCCCGCGATGGCGTTGCGGGTGGTCGGAATCGCCAGTAGGGCGCCGACGGCGACGATGAACACGGCCGCGGCGATAGCGAGTCGCCGCGTGTCGAACCGTTCCCGCCGAGCGGGCTCCGCGAGGCGCGCTTCGAGCGAGGCGGCAAAGTTTGGCGTCCTCGGGTACTCGATCTCCAGACCAAGGGTGAGCAGCCGCTCTTGCAGGTCAGCCATGCTGTCCTCCGAGCCGTTCGCGTAAGCGATCGAGGGCACGCGAGAGTCGCGACTTGACGGTGCCCTCCGGCCAGCGCAGGGCGATCGCCGTCTCCTCCGACGACAGCTCGAGGAAGTAGCGGCAGGCCACCACCAGCCGATCCTCCTCGCGCAGGGAGTTGACGGCACGGAGGAGCTGGTCGCGCTCCTCCGTGGCTTCGGCCAGGCGCTCGGGCGATGGGGCCGCACCGCCCGTGCCCAGCTGGTCGGCGACGCGCAGCGAGAGGTCGACCCGGCGGTTGGAGCCGCGGCGCTGGTTGCGCGCCTCGTTGGCGACGATCTGCAACAGCCAGGGCCGGAATGGGGCTCCGGACCGGAAGCGCCCCAGCGCTCGGAAGGCCTTGACGAAAGCCTCCTGGCAAGCGTCCTGCGCATCGGCCTCCGAGCCGGTAATCAGGTAGGCGGTGCGAAAAGCCAAGGTTGAATAGCGCTCCACAAGTTGTTCGTAGGCGTTGACGCCGCCCGCACGCGCCTGCTCGACGAGTTCTAATTCCTCCAGTGGCCGGCCCTCCACCGAGTGCTTCTGCGAATCTATACGCGGCGCGGGCGGGTTGGGTTCCAAGCGGCCGCTCTGCGAGCTGCGCTTGGCTACGCGCCCAAGCCGCGGATGGCGCTCTCGGCCGCCGTGCGCTCATCCCACGGGACTTTTCCGCGGCCGACCAGGATGCTCCGCTCGTGACCCTTGCCCGCCAGCAGGACCGTATCGCCGGGCCCGGCGCGCCGGACAGCCTGCACGATTGCCTCGGACCGATCCTCGATCCGGGCATAGTTCTCGCCCTCCTTCCAGCCAACCTCTTCGGCGCCGGCCGCGATCTCGTTGAGGATGACGCCGGCGTCTTCCTCCCGCGGATCCTCGTTGGTGAAGACGGCGTAGTCGCTGAGCCGCGCCGCGATCTCGCCCATCCAGGGCCGCTTGTCCCGATCGCGATCGCCGGCACTGCCGAAGACCGCGATCAGCTTGCCCCGGGTCACGCCGCGCAGCTCGCGGAGCACCTTCTCCAGGCTCTGCGGCGTGTGGGCGTAATCGATGATGACCGCGAACGGCTGGCCGAGGTCGACCCGTTCCATCCGCCCGCTGACGCCGGCGAAACGCTCCAGCCCGTGCCGGATCTCCTCGAGGGAGAGGCCGATCGCGACGCCGGTGGCAGCGGCCGCGAGCGCGTTGGACGCATTCCACCGGCCACTGACCGGGAGCTTCAGTGTCAGCGGGCCGAGGGGTGTGGCCGCCTCAACCTGGAGCCCTCCGACCGACGCCTCCACGCGGCTTGCCTTCAGGTCGGCGTCCAGTTGCACCCCGTAGGTCATGCGCCGGCCGATCGGCCGGGTGCTGAGGTAGGCGTAGCTCGGATCGTCGCGATTCAGGATGGCAGTCTTGACCAGTCCCTTTTCGGCGCTCTGGGCGGTGAGGTCGATCAGCTGGGCCTTCGCTTCCCGGTAGGCCTCGATGGTCCGATGGAAGTCCAGGTGCTCGTGGGCAATGTTGGTGAAGACCGCGATGTCGTATTCGCAGCCCGCCACCCGCTGGAGGGCGAGCCCGTGCGAGCTGGTCTCGATCACGGCGTCCTGGATCCCGTTGTCGCGCATCCGGGCGAGCTGCTCCTGGATCTCGAGCGCCTCCAGCGTGGTCTGGCGCGACTCGTTCAGGCTGACCTCGTCGCCCAGCCGAATGTCGACCGTGCTCATCGACCCGGCGTGCCGGCCCGCGCTCGACAGCATCTGCTGGATCATGGTGGTGGTGGTGGTCTTGCCATCGGTGCCGGTCACCCCGATGACCACCATCGAGCGCGTGGGGTGCCCGAAGAAGGCGCTCGACATCAGGGCCAGGGCCCGGCGCGTGTCCGCGACCACCACCTGGGGCCAGGCGGTCCCGATCCGGCGCTGCACCACGGCGACCGTAGCCCCGTCGCGGAGCGCGGTCTCGACGTACCGATGCCCGTCGGTGTGCTCGCCCGGAATCGCCACGAAACAGTCTCCGGGACGCAGCCGCCGCGAGTCGTAGCAGATCCCCGTGACCTCCGGATCGGTGGGTGGCGCCTCGACCACCGTGACCTCCTGGAGGAGCTGGCTCAGCTTCACGAGGGTGATGCTACGCTCAGCCCTTGCAGGTCAAGCTCGGTCGACTGCGCATCGGATCCTCCGAATTCCAGTGGGGTTCGCGCACCTACGTGATGGGGATCGTCAACGTCACCCCGGACTCCTTTTCTGGGGATGGCGTGATGGCGCTGGCCGAGGCCGTCAGCCAGGCGCGCCAGATGGAGGCGGAGGGCGCCGACCTGATCGACGTCGGCGCCGAGTCCACCCGGCCCGAAACCTGGGCAGGGCCGGGCCTGTCCGAAGCGGAGGAGCTGGCCCGGGTCCTGCCGGTCATCGAGGGGATCAGCGCCGCGGTCTCCATCCCGGTTTCCGTCGACACCTACAAGGCGGCGGTCGCCCAACGTGCCCTGAACGCCGGCGCGCGCATCGTCAACGATGTCTTCGGGCTGCGGCGCGATCCGGCGATGGCCAGGACGGTGGCCGAGTCAGGGGCGCCGCTCGTGATCATGCACAACGGGCCGGCCGGCGGCGACCACGTGCTGGACGACGTCTATCGCGGGCTCGAGGAGAGCCTGAAGATGGCGAGCGCGGCCGGGATCGATCGCGACCGGATCCTGGTCGACCCCGGCATCGGGTTTGGCAAGGACCGGGAGGGCAACCTCGAGATCATTCGCGGGTTGTCCCGGCTGCGCGGGCTGGGCTGCCCCATCCTGGTCGGCCCGTCCCGGAAGTCGTTCATCGGGACGACGCTCAGCCTGCCGGTCGAGGATCGCCTGGAAGGCACGGCGGCCGCGGTCGCGCTCAGCATCGCCGGCGGCGCGGACATGGTCCGGGTCCACGACGTCAAGCCGATGGTCCGCGTGGCGCGCATGGCCGACGCGATCGTTCGCCGGGGCGGGCCGTGACCCGCGCCTGGCTCGCGCTCGGGAGCAACCTCGGCGATCGACCCGCCTACCTGCAGGCGACGCGAGAGTCGCTCGCCCGCGAGGGGATCGACGTCGTTCGGGCTTCCGCGGTGGCGGAAACCGACCCGGTCGGCGTGCTGGAGCAGCCCCGCTTCCTCAACCAGGTGCTGGAGGTCGAGACGCAGCTCGAGCCGCGAGCACTGCTGGAGGCCATCAAGCGTCTCGAGCGTGAGCTGGGTCGAACGGCGCGCCAGCGGTGGGGACCGCGCGAGATCGACATCGACATCCTGCGCTACGACGACCGGACGGTGGATGAGCCCGGTTTGCGGATCCCCCACCCGGAACTTCCCAACCGGCCCTTTCTGAAAACGCTGCTGCAGGAGATCACGCCGTGAGCGAGGCCCTGCGGGTCGCCTGGCTCGGGCACCAGAGCGGGCGGGCTGGTGACGGGCTCCTCACCTACTCGCGCGAGACGGTGGCCGGCCTGCGTGACCGCGGCGTCAAGGTGTTCTTCGTGCATCACGGCGACCTGGACACCGCCAACGACGAGACGATCGCCCTCAAGTCCCTGACGAGCAGCCACCGCTACATCATCTCGTCGCCGCGGACCAAGCGAACCATCACCGATCTGTTGCGCCGCGAGCGGGTCGACCTGGTCCACGTCAGCCTGAGCTTCTCGACGCTGATCGACTTCGGCCTCCCGGAGCTCTGCCACGAGCTCGGCCTTCCGGTGGTGGCGACCTTTCACGTCCCCTACGATTCGCGCTTCTCGCTCTGGCAAGGCATCTCGACGGCGCTCTACCGGTTCTACTCGCAATCGCTGGCCAGCTACGACCGGGTGGTGATCTTTTCCCAGCAGCAGAAGACGCTGCTGGCGCACTACGGGGTGCCGGAGGCCAACGTGGCCGTGATCCCGAACGGCGTCGATGTCGAAAAGTACGTTCCTGGTCCGAGCGACTATCGCCAGAAGATCGGCGCTACCACGCTGGTCGGGTACCTCGGACGGATTGACCCCGAGAAAAATGTCGACGCGCTGCTGCGGGCCTTCCAGGACCTCGATCCACCCGAGGAGGTCAAGCTGGTGCTGGTTGGGAGTGGCAGTGACCGGCGCCGCCTGGGCCGGCGATTCGCCAGCGACCGGGTCATCTTCACCGGCCAGGTGATGGATGAGGCCGCTCGCATCGAGATGTTGCGAGCCATGGACATCTTCGTGCTGCCCTCGGTGGTGGAAGGTCTTTCCCTGTCGTTGCTCGAGGCGATGGCCTGCGGCATCGCGCCGATCGCCACCGATGTCGGCTCGGATGGGGAAGCGCTGCAAGGCGCAGGCCTGGTGCTCGACCCGCGCGACCCGGAAGGCCAGCTTCGGCTCGCGCTGCGGACCTTGCTCGAGTACCCCGATTTCCGCCGCGAGCTGGGACGGCAGGCGCGCCTGCGAGTCGTCGAGCGCTACAGCCTGTCAGACAACCTGGACCGCTTGCTCAGTCTCTACCGCGAGCTGCGACCCGCCGCCGGCGCCGCCGCCTCCTGACGGGCCGACCGCACGGTTAGGCGATCTTGCCGGCGCTCGTGAAGCGGTACCCGATGCCGGGCACGGCGAGAATGAAGAACGGGTGCGAGGGATCCTGCTCGATCTTGCGTCGCAGGTTGCGGATATGGACGTCGATGACGCGGGTCTCGATCGGGTATTCGTAGCCCCAGACATGGTTGAGGATCTTCTCGCGCGAGAGGACCTTGCCCGCGTTGGCCGCGAGGAAGGCGAGCAGGTCGAACTCGGTATGGGTCAGCATCACCTCGGTGCCGTCGTGAAAGACCCGCCGCTCGTTGAGATCGATGATGAGGTCCTTGAACTCCAGGCGGCCCTGGTTGACCGCTTCCTCCTCCTGGCGGGCCTTGCGCAGGTGGGCGGCGATGCGGGCCAGCAGCTCGCGCGCTCGAAAAGGCTTAGTGATGTAATCATCGGCGCCGATCTCGAGGCCGACGACCACGTCGATCTCCTCCGTCTTCGCACTCAGGATGATGATCGGGACCCGCAGCCCGGCCTTGCGGATGTCGCGGCAGACATCAAAGCCGGAGACGTCGGGCAGCATCACGTCCAGCAGGATCAGGTCGGGCTTGCTGATGTCGAGGCGGCGCAAGGCCTCGCCACCCGTCTCCGCCTCGACCACCTCGTAGCCCTCCTTCTCGAGGGCGAGGTGGATCGCCTTGCGGATCATGGCCTCATCGTCGACGATCAGGATCTTCTTGGCGGGCGGCATCAACCGGCTCCGACGCCGAGGCGGGCAGGCGTGCGGACGGCGGTCGCGGCGCGCCGGCGCTGGCGCGCGGCCCCGGCGGCGCCGGTCTCCGCCCGCGGCACGGTGACGGTAAAGACGCTGCCCTTGCCATGCTCGCTGCGGACCTCGACCTGCCCGCCGAGCATGGTCACCAGGTTGCGCACGATGTACAGCCCAAGCCCGGTGCCGGAGGCGCGACGAACCGCGGGGTCGTCGGCGCGGTAGAACTTCTCGAAGAGGCGCGGCAGGTGTTCCTTCCGGATTCCGACCCCCTGGTCTGAGACCTCAAACCTCACTACCGCCTGATCGCCTCGCGCGTTGAGCTTGATCCGGGTGCCGGGCTCCGAATATTTTATGGCATTGGTCACCAGGTTGACGAGGATCTGGTGGAGCTTGCGCGCCTCGCCAAAAACCGGAGGCAGGTCGTCGGGAACGCGGCAGACGAGCGTCCGCCCGTTCAGCATCGGTCGGACTTCCTCGCAGACGTGTTCCACGATCGGTGCGAGGTCGACGCGAGAAAAATCCACCGACACCCGGCCCGAGTCGATCCGGCTGACCGCAAGGATGTCGCCGATCAATCGCTCCATCCGGTCCGCCTGTCCATGCAGGTCCTGGAGGAGTTCTCGCCGCTGCGCCTCCGTCAGGTCGAAATCGAGGAGCAACTCGCTCAACCCTTTCAGGGTCGTCAGCGGGGTCTTCAGCTCGTGAGACGCGGCCAGCATCAAGGCGTCGCGGGCCTCGATCGTTTCCAGTTCCGGGGTTACGTCATGGATGGCGATGAGGGCGCCGTCCGGGGTCTTGCCCCGCAGTCGCAGCGCCGAGACCGAGTAGGCCACGCGGACCGGATCGTCGCTGGTCCGCAGGCGGAAGAGGTAGGCGAAATGGGTGTTGACCGAGGTGCCCAATCGCAAGGTCCGCCGCAGCGCGCCGTTTGGCGCGCAGAGGTTCACCCCGGTTTCCGTCCGCACCTCGAGGATGTCGGCCGCCGGTCGCCCGATGGCGTCCGCGCGCAGCCACCCGGTGAGCCCTTCGGCCACCGTGTTGACGGAGAGCACGGTCGCCTCGCGGTCGACCACGATCAGGGCCTGGGGGAACTGGTCGAACGCCTGGTCGGAGAGCGTCCGTTCCCGCGCCATGTCAACGCAGTATAGGGCGGCGTATTCGGGCCTTCAATCGATCCAGGCCGCGCTCCAGCCGAAAGGGCCCGGGGCGGAGGATTCGCTCGTAAAGGCCGACGTAGCGCACCGTCTCGCCACCAAAGCCGGTCTTGAAGCGGTAGAGGCCAAACCACGGGTGGTCCGGCGCCGGTTCCTCGGGGATGCCCCACCAGTCATAGGTGTCGCACCCGAGCGCCCGAAAGTCGAGCATCGCCTGCCAGTGCAGCAGGTAGTTCGGCATCAGCTCGCGTTTCTTGTCAGTCGAGCCACCGAACAGGTAGTAGGCGGTCTTGCCGAAGCGAAAGACCATGATGCCGCCCAGCGCATCACCCTCATGGGAGGCCAGGTAGATGCGCACCTCATCGCGAGGGTCGAAGAGGTCGAGGCATGCCTGATAGTAGGCGACGCCGGGCAGATGGATCGCCTGGCGCTTCGCCGTGTCGTTGGCGAGCCTTGCGAAAGTCTCGGCGTCGCGGGTCGCCCGGACGGTCACCCCTTTCCGCTCGGCCAGCGAGAGGTTGTAGCGGGTCTTCGGCTTGAAGCCTGCTCGCAACGCCTCGGGCGGCAGGTCGATCGGCAGCAGCCGGGTGGCCTCCGGCTGGATCGCCTTGCCGTGGATGAACCCTCGACCCTCGAAGAATGCCGGCCATTCGTCGCCGATCCGGGCCTCGGGTTCGACGCGGAGGACAAGCCCTCCGCCGCGACGCGCCCGGTGCTCGAGTTCGTCGAGGACCTGGAGCCGCTCCGGCTCGACCACCGCCGGACCTCGGGGCGCGTAGTAGATCGCGCCTCCGGGGTAAAGACTCCGGCTGCGTTGCAGCGAACAGACCCCGCGTTGACCCTGGTGAAAGGCGAGCCGCTCGACCGTCCACCCGAATCGCGACTGGAGCGTGCCCCAGGTCCAGCTCTGCAGCAGGTTGCCGCCCGGCTGCGCCAGCAGCAACCGGTCCCACGCCTCGGCCCCGATGCTCTCGCCGGCACTGACGGCGAGGGAGGTCTCAGACAAACTCGGGTTGGCCGGCGCGGGCGAATCGCTCCGCCAGCCGGATCCCCATCGCCGCCGCCCGGTTCACGGGGAGGTCGTAGATGCCGATGTAGCGAACGACCTCGCCATTGAACCGCGACTTGAAGACGTAATAGCCGTAGCCGGGATGCCCCGGCTCCGGGTTGAGGGGCACGCCCCACATGTCGTAGATGGTGCAGCCTCGCTGCTGCGCATCCTGGATGGCGCGCCAGTGGAGGAAATACCCCGGCTTGCGGTCCTTGCCCTCGGTGCCGGTGCCGCCGAACAGATAGATCAGCTTATGGCCATAGAAGAGCATCACGGCGCCCGCCAGCAACTGGTCGGCATGGCGCGCCAGGTAGATGGCGACCTGACCGCGCTCTCTGAAGAGTGTCACCAGGTCCTGGTAGTAGGCACGCGACCGGATCTTGAACCCTTCGCGGCTGGCGGTCTGCTCCAGCAGCGAGTAGAAGTGGTCCATCGCCGCCGAGGCATCGGAGGCCTCCACCGTGATGCCCTGCCGCTCGCCGGCGCGGACGTTGCGGCGTGTCGATTCCTTGAGCCGCATCAGGGCGGCGTCGCCGCCGCTGATGTCGACCATCATGGTGGCCTGGTGCTGGATCGCGTGCCGGCCGGGCCGCGCCCCCGTCGCTTCCAGGGCGGCGCGCTCGGGATCTGTTGTCCACTCGGGGTCGACCTTGAGGACGGTACCCCCGTCGGCGGCCAGCCGCTCCCGCAGGGCCAGCCAGAAGTCCGGCCACACCTCGAGCCGGCCGTCCAGGACCGGGCCACGGGGCGCGTAGTCGAGGGCGAGGCCGCCGGGCAGGCCGCGGCGCAGGACCGAGATGGCGGCGATCGGAAGGCCTTCCTTGAGCCAGAAATAACGCGTGACCCGCCAACCGTAGCGGGCCTTGAGGCTTCCCCAGGCCCAGGCCTGGAGCAGGGATCCGTCGCGGGCCTGCGAGACGTAACCATCCCACGCTGAGGGGTCGTCGCAGGTTCTCAGTTCCGGCACTGGGTTAGAGCTTACCGGGGAATGCCGCTCGGCCGGTGCCCGCGACGGGAGCTCTGCCGGAAGCTATCCCTGACTTCGGAATCTCATTTGGCCTGTGCTAGCATGTTGTGGAAATCTCGGGCGGTGGAGGCTTTGGATAGGTGAGTTCCACAGACCAAGCGCCGAGGCTTCTCGACTACAAGGGATCGCTGAACGAGACGCCACTCTTATCGCTCCTTCAGTCGATGCAGGCCCAGCGCGCGACCGGTACACTTCAGGTCCGAAACGGTGGAGAAGCGTTTTCGCTGTTCTTCCTGTTCGGGCATCTCTTCCACGCCTACGGCGACGGCAGCCAGGGTGAGGAGGCGGTCTTCGCCCCGCTCGGCTGGCAGCAGGGCGACTACTCCTTCGACCCCAAGTCCAAGCTGCCGACCGAGGAGACCATCACCGCTCCCACGGCGGACATTCTGGCCGAGGCCAAGCGCCGCGGGGTCCCCGGCAGCCAGAACGGTGGGCAACCCGCCCTCTCTCGCCCGGTGCCACCACCACAGGCGGCACAACCGCAGCCACCTCCGGCCACGCCCGCTCCGAACCCCGTCAAGCCCACCGAGCGCTCGACGATGAGCCAGCCTATCTCGGCCCAGGAGCCCGCCCCGGACGGCCCGCCGACCACCGAGCTCTACCCGCTTCCGGTCGGCAAGCTGGTCTACGAGTCGCTCAAGACCGCCTTTGTCGATTTCCCCAAGCTCCTGCGGTCCCTGAGTGCCGACCGCCTGACCGGTTACCTGCGACTGACTGGCCAGTCCTCGCGCGGCATGATTCTCTTCTACCAGGGGAGCCTGATCGAGAGCTTTTATGACGGCGGCGCCGTGGTCACGACCGGCCGCACCGCGTTCTCGCTCTTCAAGAACGACGTCGACCGGGGCGAGGGGAGCATGGATGTCATCGAGCTCACTGCGGAAGTCGTGACCGCCATCTATCAGTTGCTGACCGCCCCCACAATTCTCCAGGGACTTCTGGCGCGCTTCGTCGATGTCCGGGCTCTGCTGCAGTACCTGCAGGAAGAGCAGCTTCACGGCAGCCTCCTGGTGCGCGCCCCCGACGAGATGGGCATCGTGCTGCTGCGGGGCGGCACCCTATTGGGCGCCTTTACCCGCGGCCAGCCACAGCTGGTCCAGGATCCCGAGGTCGTCACCCGGCTCTGCGCCGACCCGAAGACCCGCATCGAGGTGAAGGCGGTGGCCGACCTCGAGGAGCCCGAGTCGGTCAGCCTCGAGGAGATGCTGGCGATGGCGCCCGGCATCCCTGCCCAGGTCTACCGCCCAGCGCCCACTCCGGCACCAGCCCCGAGCGCGGCGGCCCCGGCGCCGGCGGCCCAGCGCGCACCCGCCTATCAGCAGCCGGTGGCGGAGCCCGCTCGGACCGGTGGTGGCGAGCCGGAGATTGACTGGCAGTCCTTGATGAACGAGCTCAACTCCATGGCGGACAACGCGCTTCAGAACCGGTCCAAGAAGGTGAAGGAGATGCTGGCCGCCACCGAGCGCACGCTCGACTCGCTCGACCGCACCATCGACCGGATCTCCCAGACCTCGATCATGTTCGTCGATCCGGCGCGTCTCACCAACCTGGCCAATGAGATGCGCCAGGTGGTCGAAGAACAGCGCTAGGGTTTCCCGCCGTTTCCGGTTGGCTCGTGCCGCCTCGAGCCTAAGGCGCGTTTAGTATCAGCGGAGTGCGGCGGGCGGTCCTGGTTTTCCTGGCACTGATGGCGCCGCTCGTGGCCGCGGCCTGCGCCATCAACCCGCCCCGCATCGTCGCGATCTCCCCCGGCCGGGATGCGCAGGGGGTGGCGACCAACCAGGAAATTCGGATCGGCTTCGACCGCGGCATGAGCCACGATTCGGTCGAGCGGCGCTTCGATCTCTCGCCGGCGCTGGCCGGTTGCGCCTCCTCGCCGCGAGACTGCCGGTTCGCGTGGACCAACAACACCCTCGTGTTCCTCCACACGCACGTCAACTTCGACGTCTCGACTTCCTACACCGTCCGCCTCAAGGCCGGCTACGCCGATGCCAGTGGCCAGGCCAACAACCTGGACCATTCCTGGCATTTCACCACCGAGGGCCGCCCCTCCCTGGCCTCGGTCGACCCGCCAGACAACGCCACCGGCATCGCGCTCGACCGAAACATCGTGCTCACCTTCAGCCGCCCGATGCGCGCCGACACCCTGCCGCCAGCCATCCAACTCACGCCGGATGCCCCCTTCCTGCTGCGCGCGAGACCGGGCGGCGACGGCTCCCAGTTCGAGATCATCCCGGAGTCTCTGCTGCAGCCGAACGAGTCGTACACCGTGTCGGTCGACCAGCCGCTCGACAGCCACGGCAACGCCATCTTCGGCCGGGTGCAGAGCCGCTTCAAGACCGGCTCGCTCTCGCTGAGTCGAAAGATCGGCTACCTGGTCGGCCAGCGGGACCAGCCCGCCTTCGCCGTCGCGGTGGTCGACCCGCACCCGGATGCGTTCCTTGGCCGCTCGACGCCAAAGCTCGTCTGGAAGGTCGGTGACCAGGCGGTGGCAACGGACGCCATCCTCTCCTTCGACTGGTCACCGGATGGCAAGCGGCTGGCGGTCGTGGAGGCGTCCCGCAGCGCCGCCGAAGGTTCGGTCCGGATCGTCGATGCGGCCACGGGACAGGTGACCCAGCCGACGATCCAGGCGTCCGACGTCTTCTGGTCGCCCGACGGCAGCATCGTCTACCTGACCCACGGCGCGCTGCGCCGCTATCAGCCCGGCACCCTGCAAGACGTCCCCTTGACCGAGCCGGCCGACGGACACGTCTTCGCACCGGTCAGCCTCAGCCCCGACGGGAAATCCGTCGCCTACGCGGCCGCCGACGCGCAGGCGGTGACCCACCTGTGGATCCTTAATGTCGAGCTGCGAACGCGGTTTCGGCCGCCGGGCCTTGACGATCCCGCCGATCATCCCGCCTGGTCGCTCGACGGGACGCGACTCGCCTTCCGCCGGCTGACCTCCGGGACAGCGGCGCTCTGGGTGTACGACCTCTCAGCCAGCGGCAGCGCTGCCTATCGCCGGGTGGCTCCCCTCGACCTGAGCGGCGCCGCCTGGTTGAACGACAACAGCACCCTGATCGCGGCCACCGGCTATGGAACAGACGGCAGCCTGTCGAAGGTCAACATCTTTTCGGCCGGCGAGGCCGGCGGGGTGGTCAAGGTCACCGGAACGGCCGCCGCCCCCAATGGGTCGGCACCGGCGACCCCGGCCTACGACCGTCGCGTCGCCTTCGTCGGCATGGTGGACGACCTGCCCCAGGTTTTCGTCATGAACGGGGACGGCTCCCGGCCGCAGCAGCTGACGCAGTGGGAAGCGGACTTTCCCTACACCGGGCTGGCGCCCAACTGGACGACGACAGGCTGACGGCGGGATTCGCGGCTCAGGCCGCCTTCGGCAGGGCCCGGTCGTCGTCGAGCACGACCACCTGGACCGGCTTGAGGTAGTTCGCATGGAAATAGGCTCGCACCAGGACCGTCATCACCATCGCGCCACCCATCAGGACGGCCGATGACCAGAAGGGGATCCCAGCCTGCATCCCGTACATCCAGCCGCCGACCGGGTAGGCGAGCGCGGCGGCGGCGCCGGTGACCAGGGCAAAGAGTCCGTAGCCCTTCGCCATCGCGGCATCCGGCAAGACCTCGCCGATGACCGCCGTCATGATGTGGCGGAAGGACCAGAACGCGCCTCGGAGGAAGAAGGCGACCACCAGCATGGGGAGCGCGCGGGACGAAAAGAGCAGGATCGCGGAGAGGACATAGACGGCCTCGAAGGTGAGCACGATGGCCACGGAGCCCAGCGACCGGCGCATCTGGCCGAGGCTGAGCCCCAGCAGCACCGATCCGAGGTACAGGCCCGCCATCAGGATCCCGATCCAGAGGTTGTCAACGCCGCCGAAGTCCTTGGCGTAGAGCGCCGTGAAGGTCCAGGGCAGGAAGATCACCATGGTCACGACCGAGAAGAGGCCGAGCAGCACCATGTAGGCCGGGTACCGGAACAGGTCCCAGTACCGGATGGCGGCCGCGACCTGCTGGACGCGCTCCTTGGCCGGCAGGAACGTGATGCAGACGGCGGCGACGCAGTAGAAGACGAAGGACATCCAGAAGAGGGCATAGAGCGGCACCAGCTGGGCCAACCATCCCGTCAGGAGGCTGGAGGCGATCAGGCCGATCGAGTATGCCGACATCACGGTCGTCATCACCATGGCAATCCGGTCACGCGGCACGCCGAGAGTCAGGTAGACACTGATCGCCGGGGTGTTGATCACCGACGCCTGCAGGAACACCATGCCGACCGCGGTCCATGCCCAGTGCGGCGCGACGGCGAAGAACAGGGGAGCCGGAATCGCGATGATCCAGCCGGCGATGATGGTCTTGCGCAGGCTGTACCGCTCCGCCAGCCGGGTCCCGGGCACCATCACCAGGGTCGCGACCACCATCGCCACCGCGGCCAGCAGGCCGATCTCGAAGGCGCTGGCGCCAAGTTGCCGCTGGTAGATCGCGCCAAAGGCGACAAACGGTCCGGCTCCGAGGCCCGAGAGGCCCTGCGCCATGAAGAGCAGCCAGCCTCCCCGGTCGATCTGCGGCCCGGTCTCAGGCCGATGGCCGCCCACCAGCGTCGGGCGCGACGCGGGCACGCGTAAGGGAAGCACATCGGTATATCGGGTCGGGCCGGCTGACCCACTGGCGTATTCCGCGACAATGCCGTGAAAGAGTCAGCGCCGATGCGTGTCAGGCGGCGGTCTGGCCCTGCGTCTGGTGCGGCTCGCCCAGGTTGACCCGCCGGTAGAGCCGCGCCAGCGGCTTCGGGGCCCACCAGTTGGCTCGTCCAAGGAGGCGCATCAGCGCCGGAACGATCAGGGCGCGCACCAGGGTGGCGTCGATCGCGACCGCGATCGCCAGCCCGAGGCCGATGGACTTGATCACCACGACGTCCGCCAGGCCGAAGGCCAGGAAGACCGCCACCATGATGGCGGCCGCGCCGGTGATCAGCCGGCCGCTCCGCTCCAGGCCCTCGGCGATGGCCGCGGTCGTGTCACCGGAGCGGCGGTACTCCTCCTGGATCCGGCTGATCAGCAGCACCTCGTAGTCCATCGAGAGCCCGAAAACGATACAGAACAGCAGGACGGGCACCGATGGATCGAGGGCAGCCGGCGTGAAGTTGAGCAGCGAGCTGAGATGCCCCAGCTGAAAGATCCAGACCAGGGCACCGAAGGAGGCGCCGATCGAGAGGATGTTCATCACCACCGCCTTGAGCGGCAGC
This sequence comes from Candidatus Dormiibacterota bacterium, assembly GCA_036732165.1. Lineage (GTDB taxonomy): Bacteria > Chloroflexota > Dormibacteria > CF-121 > CF-121 > JALYYC01. The sequence continues at coordinate 18,528 of DAINCX010000021.1, forward strand.
ACCACCGACCCGGTCAAAAGGAAGAGAACGACGTAGGTGACGAGCAGCACGTAGGCGACGGCCAGCGGGATCCGCTGCACGATGAAGTCGGTGAAGTCGATGTCGAAGGCGTCGACCAGCACCTGGCTTCCGGCCGGCGGGCTGAGGCTGCGCAGGGACGAGACGATGGCGCGCGACCCGGCGCTCTCGGCCTGGTCCTTGGTGACGACGGACAGGACCGCGATGTGCTGGCCCATGGTCCCGTGGACTGCCTCCGCAACACGGGTGGGCAGCTGCGACTGGGGCTGCGTGAGAAGCGCCTGGTAGCCGGAGCGGCTGATCGCCGGGTCGACGTTGACGGCACTCTCCACCTGCTCGACCCCGGGGATCTGGGCGACCTGGCGGCTGAGATCGTAGAGGGCGCCGATGCGGTCTGCGGTCAGGGGGCTCCCCTGCGGGTACTGGACAACGACGTTGAAGAAGGTCTGGCCCTGGCCCGGAAACTTTTGCAGCAGGTCGTAGCCTTTGCGGGACTCGGCACCGGGTGGCAGCATGCCGACGTTACCGTTGGCGATCTGGATCTGGAGAACCGGTGAGGCGAGCAGGCCCAGCAGGGCGATCACCGGGACAAGGACCAGGACCGGCCGGCGCATGACCCAGGTGGCCAGCCCGTGCCAGAACCCCCGGCCACTGGCCCGGCGGGGCAGCGGCAGCCGGACCCAGTTGACGCGGTGTCCGAGGATGGCGAGCAGGGCACCAAGGAAGGTGAGGGCGTAGAGGACCGCGATCGCGACCACGATCGCGCCGGCGAAGCCCATCGACGCAAGGAATGAGCCCTGGAAGAAGAGCATGGCGCTCAAACCGATCGCGACCGTGATCCCGGAAAACAGCACCGCCCGGCCGGAGGTTGCCATGGCGGCGGCCAGCGCATCCTCGACCGAGGCCTGGCGCGGCAGCTCCTCCCGAAAGCGGTTGACGATGAAGAGCGAGTAATCGATGGCCACCCCGAGGCCGATCAGCGTGACGATGTTCTGCGCGTAGGTCGAGACGTCGGTCACGCGTGCCAGCAGGCCGACGCCGGCCAGGCCGCCGACGACCGCGAGGCCGCCAACGCCCAGCGGCAGCAGCATGCTGATCAGGGTGCCGAAGACGATCAGCAGCAGGGGAACAACCAGGATGAGCGAGATGAGCTCGGCGCGGCTCAGGTCGGTGGCGAGGTACTTGTCGAACTCGTGGCCGATGGCGACGTTGCCGGTGCCATAGATCTGCAGGTGATCCGAGGTCACCTCCGCCCGGAGCGCCGGATAGAGGCTGCGCGCGGTAGCGTAGTCATCCTTCAGGGAGACAATCGCGAAAACATGGTGCAGATCGGTGGAGGTCAGGGCGCGCGCCTGGTCCGGCAGGCCGTCGAATGGCGTGGTGATGCTCTTCACCCGGGAATCGCTCCGGAGCGGCTGGAGCGCGCTCAGCACCGCCTGCTTGAAGGCGGGATCGCTGACCGTCATCGAATCACTACCGAAGACCAACTCAAAGGAAGACCCGCCGCCGCTCTGCGGAAGCTGGCTTTGCATCAGCGCCAGCGCGCGTCCCGACTCGGTCTGGCTCCCGCCGCCATTTTTGAGGGTGCCGCCATGCCCCAGCGACAGGATGGAGGCGACCAGCAGGACCGTGGAGCCGGCCAGCACCAGCCAGCGGAAGCGGTAAACGAGGTGACCCCAGCGTTCCAGCATGCTCAGTTGTCTCCCACTCGGCTGGTACGGTGCCCGGTTGCGAAGGCGAAGACCATCTCGCGGAGGGCGTCGATGGCGGCGTCGGCGTCGAAGCTGGGATCGATCACCTTCTGCAGGTAGATTCCATGCAGGCTCCCCCAGGTCGCCGCCGCGATCGCCTCCGCCGACGAGTCGGGGCGGATCGCCATGCCGGCGATCACGCCCTGGGTGATTCGGGCGATGAACGCCCGTCGGTCATCGATGAACTGTCGCACGGCGGCGGCGATCTTCGGGTTATGGGTGCCCACGCCGAACATGTCGAAGGTGAGCAGGAAGAGGTCGCCGAAGAGCCGGAGCTCCTGCTTGGCCATGTCGAACCCCAGCTGGGCCAGCGCCAGCGGGTCGGCGTCCTCCGGCAGCTGGCCGTGGGGACTCAGCCCGGCATCCTCCCAGGTCTTAAGCGCCGGCTCGCAGCCGCGCTCGATGGCGGCCACCAGCAGGTCTTCCTTGGTCTGAAAGTAGTAGTGAGCCAGCCCGGGGGCCACGCCCGCCTCGGCGGCAATGTCCTTCATCGAGGTCTCGTGGTAGCCCTGCCGCACCAGCGCGCGGTAGGCGGCGTCGACGATCTTTTCCTTGGTCTGGTCTGACATTGCCCCTCCGGCCTCGGAATTGTTTGGTCATTCAATCAAACAGGGGCCCGGAAGTCAAGGGTTTTCGTCGAGCAGACTTTCGACAGAGGGCCCGCCGGGTCCCGGGGCTAGCCGGCGACGGCGGGCTGGAGGGCCGGCTGGCGGGGGGCGGTGTACTCCACCAGCAGCCGGTCGACGGTCGCCTGCCACGTGAACTGGGAGGCGACCAGGCGGCTCCGGCGGCTGAAGCAGCGACGGAGCTCTTCGTCCGAGAGGAGGCGCGCCATCCGATCGGCGTACCGAGCGGGATCGCGGGATACCAGGGTGAACCCGGTCAATCCGTCCTTGACGATGGTGGGGAGCCCCCCGACGCGGGCGGCCACCACCGGGGTGCCGCAGGCTTCGGCCTCGAGGGCGACCAGGCCAAACGACTCGCTGTGCGAGGGAACGACGCAGACCGAGGCCAGGCTCAGGTAGGCGGCGAGGGTCGGCTGATCGACGGCGCCGACGAAGCGGACCTGGCTGCCGATCCCCAGGGTCCTGGCGAGCGCCTCGAGACGCGCCCGCTCGCCCCCGGTGGCGCGGCTTTCCGAAGCGCCGTTCTGGCTATCGCCGCCGATGACGACCAGGGTCAAGGGACCGGCGACGAGCCCGTCGTTGACCAGGATGCCGAAGGCGCGGAAGAGCGTTTCGGCGCCCTTCAACCGCTCCAGGCGACCGGCGAAGACGATCACGCGCGCCTCGCCGAGCCCCAACTGGGCCCGCAGCGCCTGCGTCGGCCGCGGCCCGAAGAGATGCAAGTCGACGCCCGGCGGCACCACCGTGACCCGGCTTCGGGAGGCTGAATAGAGCCGGACCAGGTCGTCCGCCTCCTGGACGCTGGAGGCAATCAAGCGATCGCTGTTGCGGACCACGGATTGCTCGACCGCGATCCGATGGTCGGGTTCCAGCACCGCGCCCTCGGCGGCCCGTTCATTTTTCACCCGGGCCAGGGTGTGAAAGGTGTGGAACCAGGGCAGCTTCCACTCGTCACGCAGGCGGGAGGCCGCCCACCCGGACAGCCAGTAGTGGCTTTGGACCAGGCTGTAGCGGCTGCGGCGCCGGCGCTCTTCGAGGAGCACCGCCTCGGTGAAGTCGGGCAGCAGGTCAAAGAGGCGCTCTTTCCCCACGTTGGCCTCGGGGCCGACCCGCACCTGGGTCACCCAGCTGTGGGCGTGCAGGCGGACCCGGTCGGGGCCACCTGGCGACGAGCGCCGGGTGAAGACTTCGGTCGGGATCCCGCGCCGGCTCAGCTCCTCGCAAACGGCGCGGATGTACACGTTCATGCCGCCGTTCTCGCCCGAGCCGAGGGCGGCGATCGGCGACGCGTGCATACTGACGATCGCGATCGGTTTCACCTGCGTCTCCTTCCGTGGTGGCGGCGTCTCCCTCCATCGTGGCCGGTTCCGCCCTGCCCGGTCAACTCCAAAGCCATGGAAGGGCAGCGCGGTCAGGCAGCAATCTTGCGGAGGGCCGGCGACAGTCCGGGGCGAACGGACCTGTGCTACGGTTACTGAAATCTTAGCCACCCTGGCCTGAAAGCAAACCTGCACACACCATCCACCTGAAGCCAGTCAACCCACTCCGGCGCTTCCAGCTGCCCCTCCTGATCCTTACGCTCGTCTTCTGTTACGGCGTGATCGGCTACATGGTGCTCGAGCGCTGGAATTTCATCGATTCCCTGTTCATGGTGTTGATCACCGTCACCACGGTGGGCTACGAGGAGGTCCATCCGCTCGGGGAAGCCGGCCGGGTGTTCACCATGACGGTGATTGTCAGCGGGGTGGGCACCATGCTCTACACGCTGGGAATCTTCGGCGAGCTCCTCGTCGATGGGCAGCTCGCACGGTACGCTAGGATGCGCGGCATGGAACGCCGGATCGCGGACCTGAAGGACCACTTCATCGTCTGCGGGTACGGCCGCATGGGGACCCGGGTCGCCCAGGAGTTCACCCAGCTCGACACCCCGTTCGTGGTCGTGGAGAGTAACGCGGAATCGCTCGAGCGCCTCCGCGGCGCCGACCGTCTCTATGTCGAGGGGGATGCGACGTCCGATGAGTCCCTGCTCAAGGCCGGCATCCTTCGCGCCAAAGGCCTGGTGACGGCCGTCGACTCCGACGAGCGGAATGTCTTTATCACGCTGACCGCCCGCGCCCTCAACCCGGCGCTGTTCATCGTGGCCCGCTCCTCCTTCCAGGACTCGGTGGAGAAGCTTCGCCGTGCCGGCGCCAACCAGGTGGTGTCACCCTACCTGATGGGCGCGCACCGCATGGCGGCGCTGGCGGTCCGGCCGGTGGCCGTCGACGTCCTCGACACCGTCCTGCATGGCGAGAACATCGACCTCGTCGTGGAGGAATTCCTCATTCCCTCCGCATCGCGGCTCCTCGGGCGCTCGCTGGCGGACTCGGGGATCCGCGAAGCCGGCGCCAACGTCCTCGCCATTCGCAAGCGGAGCGGCCAGCTTCGCATCAATCCGCCCGACAGCCAGGTGCTCGAGTCCGACGACCTCCTGGTCGCCATCGGGACCCGGCAGCAGATGAGCGCCGCGGAACGGCTGCTCTGAGCGGTCCCGGCCGCCTCCTCTTCCTCTTCTCTGATACCGGGGCCGGGCACCGCGCCGCGGCCGAGGCGGTGGCGGCGGCGATCGAGCGGCGCTACCCTGGCCGCTTTCGGATCGATCTCTTCGATCCGATGTCCGACCACCACCTGCTGGCCGGCCGCCTGACCGCCCTCTATGGGCCGATCACGCGCCGGGTTCCGTTCCTCTGGTCAGCCTCATATCGGGTCACCAATATGGAGCCCACCGTTCGCCTCTTTCAGCATGCCATCGGCCGCGGCCTGCGCCGAAAGCTGCGCCGGGTGCTGGAGCCATTGCCCGAGCTGGTCGCGAGCTTCCACCCGCTGCTCAACCATGTGGCCGTCGATGTCATCCCGGCCGGCATTCCCCGGGTCACGGTGATCACCGACTGGGTTGATTTTCATCGCGCCTGGACCGACCTGCAGGCGGACTGCATCATCTGCCCCTCCGACGCCGCCTATCAGCTGTGCCGGCGGCGTGGCGTTCCCGCCAGCCGCCTGGCGAGGGCCGGGCTCCCGATCCATCCCCGCTTTCAGGACGCGATGGCGCGACTTCCCGACAAGACCTCGGCACGACGAGCGCTCCGCCTGCGCCCGCACGCGCCGACCGTCCTGCTCGCCGGGGGCGGCGACGGCACCGAGCCGCTGGGAAAGTACGCGGCGGCGCTCTCCCAGTCGACCCTGGATGTCCAGGTGCTCGCCGTCTGCGGCCGCAATGCCGCCCTGGCCCGCCGGATCCGCGAGCAGAGCCACGCCGGCGTCCACGTCTTCGGATTCGTCGACAACATGCCGGAGCTCTTGCTCGCGTCGGACCTGCTCGCCACCCGCGCCGGCCCGGGCATGATCGCCGAGGGGCTGGCGGCGGGATGTCCCCTCCTCCTGACCGGCTATCTCCCGGGCCAGGAGGAGGGAAACGTCCGCGAGGTGGTTCGCAAGCAACTTGGCCAGTTCGTGCCGCGGCCCGAGGACCTGGTCCGCGCCGTCACCGACTGGTTTGCCAGGCCGGAAGAGGAGCGGAAGGACGACGCCGAAAGAGCTCGGTCGGCGAGCGATCCGGACTCCGCCTTCACCATTGCCGACCTGATGGCGGGAATGCTCGACCGACGTTGAGTCAGACGGCGGAACTCGGACAGAGCAGGCGGAAGTCGCAGCCGGAACACTTCATCCGGTCTGGCCGGGCGGGAAACTGCTCGGCGCGGATCCCCTCCGCCACCTTGACGATGGTCTGGCGGTCCTCCTCCAGCCGGTCGACCGGCTTCTCGACCGTGACGCGCTCGCTGGTCTCGAGGTAGTAGTAGGACAGGCTCAGCGGATTGAAGCGGAACACGTCGCGGGCCGCGAGCGCGTAGACCCCCAGCTGGAGGTCGCGCTGCAGCTCGGTGGCCCGCCGCGCCGAGCCGGTCTTGTAGTCGATCACCTCGTAAGACCCGTC
>DAINCX010000021.1:24992-39141 GCA_036732165.1 Candidatus Dormiibacterota bacterium
CGGTGGCCCGCCGCGCCGAGCCGGTCTTGTAGTCGATCACCTCGTAAGACCCGTCCGGGTGCCGGTCGACGCGATCGATCCGGCCGGTCAGGCGCAGCCCATCGACGCGGAGGCTGAAGGGCTGCTCGAGGAGCAGGGGCTTGCCCAGGTGACCCGCGCTGAAGGCATTGCGCAGATAGGTCCGGCCGAGGTCCTGCAGGGAGGGTGCCTGCTCCGGGGCACAGAAGCGCTCCCGCGTCCAGGCGGCGACGTAGGCGCTGTCGACCATCGCCCAGGTGAGCGGCCGGTCGCGCTCGATCCCGCCCAGGGCATCCTTGAGCGCCTCGTGCAGGATCCGCCCGAACTGCATCTGCGGGCGTGGGCGGGTCGGGAGGCGGAAGACGAAGCGGTATTGGTACATCTGCGGGCAGCGCTGGTAGGTATCGACCTGGGTGTAGGAGAGGGCCGCGATCGGTGGGGCCTCGGTTAGCGGCAGCTCGACCTGGTGGGCGACCTCGACCACTCCAGCTGTGGAATCCGCCAGCAGTTGCGCGGCGGCCAGCTCACGGGCCTCGGTGCCGCGGATCGGCGTGAGAAAGCGCGAGGGCCGCCAGTCCTTGACCCCTTCGTAGCGCGAGGCGAAGGTGCAGAGCAGTTCTTCGCGGGCCCTGGTGATGGCCACATAGGCGAGCCGCCGCTCCTCGGCGAGGTGACTGTCCGCGGACGGGAGATCCTCCTTGAGGATGGCGTCGGGAGGCGTGAGGCCCTCGCTGCGCCGGCTGGCGGGAAAGCGGCCGTCCACCAGGTGCGGCACCACCACCAGGCCGAACTCGAGCCCCTTGGCCTGGTGGACCGTCATCAGGTGCACGGCATTGACGGTATCCTCCAGCGGCGCAATCTCCTCGTCAGCTTGCGCGGCCTCGGTCAGATTGAGGTGGTCGAGGTAGGCACGCAGGTGGTGGTCGGGATGCTCGTCGCAGTAGGCCGCGATCAACTCCGCCAGCTTCTGGACATTGGCGCTGACCTGCAGGCGCTCGATCGGTCCGGTGAAGCGGTCGAGGTCCAGATAGCGCGTCTGTTCCATCACCTCATAGAAGAGGTCGTCGACGCCGAGCCGCTGAGACATCCCGCTGAAGGCCCGGAGCTCCTGGCAGAGCCGCCGCGGTGCCTCCTCGCTGGAGCCCTCGAGGAGATCGAAGAAGCGTCGCCCACCATCTCTTGCTTCCCGGGCCCAGCGGCCCGCCTGGACGGGATCGGTGGCGTAGCGCGGCAGCGTCAGGAGCCGCATCAGGCAGACGGTGTCGTCAGGGGAATCGATGGCGCGAAGAAAGGCGAGGCAATCCTTGATCTCGGGCTGCTGGTAGAAGCCGCGCCCGCCGCTCACCTGGTAGGCGACGCCGATCCGTTGCAGGGCCCGGGCAAAGTTATGGAGGTGGGCGTTGGCGCGGAGGAGAATCGCGATCTCGCTGGGACGGTGGCGCCCCTCGTCGATGGCGCGCTTGACGTAGGCAGCCGCCGCGTCTGCCTCCTCGCTGACTCCCGGAGCCCGGAGGATGCTCACCGGCCGCCCCTCCCCGCGGGTGGGGCGGAGGCGCTTCTCGAGGCGTAGGTCGTCCTCTATGATCAGCCGTTCGGCGGCCCGCAGGATCGGCCCGCGACTGCGGTAGTTGTCCTCGAGGTGGATGATGGCGGCCTCCGGAAACATCGCCTGGAAGCGGCGCAGGTTCGCGACCGAGGCGCCGCGGAATTTGTAGATGCTCTGGTCGTCGTCACCTACCACGCAGAGATTCCGGTGGGACGCGGTCAGGAGCTCGAGCAGCCGGCTCTGGGCGAAGTTGGTGTCCTGGAACTCGTCGACCATCACCTGCGCGAAGCGATCGCCCTGGCGACGGGCGACGGTCGGCTCATCCGCCAGCAGCCGGGCGGTATAGAAGATGGTGTCATCGAAGTCGAGCCGGTCCTCGGCGAGCAGCCGTTCCTGGTAGGCGGCGTAGACCCCAGCGGCCTGCGCCTGGGCCTCGACCACCGGGTCGTCCGTCTCGCCCACGCCGGCGGCCCAGGCGGTGAACTCCGCCGGGGCGATGAGTTCCTGCTTGAGGCGCTCGACCAGCTTGAGCAGGTCGGCGATCCGTTCGTAGGGGCGCTGGGCGTGGAAGAGCCGGCGTGGGCGCCGGTCGAAGAGGACATCGCGCATGAGTTCCCACTTCCTCACCTCGGAGACCATGCGATAGCCCCGGGTGATGCCGCACAGCCAGCCTTCCTCCTGGAGGAAGCGCTGCGCGAAGGCGTGGTAGGTCAGGACGTATCGCTCGCCCGCCGGCAGGTAGTCTTCGCGCTCGACGCGGTCGAGCACCTCGCGGGCGGCCTTCTCGGTGAAGGTCAACAGGAGGATCCGCTCGGCGCCAATCCCTTCCTGGCGCAGCCGGCGGTAGCGCTCGACCAGCACCCGGGTCTTGCCGGTGCCCGCGCCCGCGACGATCAGCAGCGGGCCCGTCCCGTGGGCCACCGCCCTTCGCTGGGCCTCGTTCAGGCCTGGGCCCGCCCCGATCACGGCGCCGAGCCCTGCCGGATGCGGATCTCCTTGACCGCGTCGGCGCCGATCATCCCGTTGATGCGCTGGATCAGGAGACCGCGCTCGAGGTGGAGCTGGTGCGCGAGCGCGGTGCTGCTGGCCGTGACCCAGAGGGTGCTGCCGGTCAGCTTGAGGGCGGTCGTCTCGCGGGCCAGGTGGGGCCCGACCACCGCCGGCCAGTTGAAGAGGGCCTGCGCCTCGCGGGTCCGCCGGGAGATCCCGAGCGACTTCAGGGCGGAGGGCAGCGCGGCCCCGATGCTACGCATGGATGGTGCCTCGATCAACCCGGAAGACGGCCGCGCGCTCGAGGATGCTGCGGGGCAGATCGTTGAGGTCGGCGGCCGTGATCAGGGCCTGGGGACCAGGTTCGAGCGCGGCCAGCAGGCGTTCCCGGCGGGCGGGGTCCAGCTCGGACATGACGTCGTCGAGGAGGAGCACGGGTTGATCACCGGTGACCTCGGCGAGGTAATGCAGCTCGGCGAGCTTCAGGCTCAACACGGCGGTGCGCTGCTGGCCCTGGCTGGCAAAGAGCCGGGCCTCGTGATCGTCCAACCACACCTCGACATCATCACGCTGCGGTCCGACAACTGTCTGTCCACGCGCGACCTCCTCATCGCGAGACTCACGCATGGCGGCCTTCAACTGCTCGGCGACGAGCTCAACCGGCGCCTCACCGATCCGGGCCCCGGATGGGCGATAGCGAAGGTCGAGGCGCTCCCGGTCGTCCGTCAGCTCGCGGTGGAAGGCGGCCGCCACCGGGTGGATCTCCAGCAGCCGCCGCTGCCGGTCGACCATGATCGCCGCGCCCGATTGCGCCAGGCTCTCGGTCCAGTACTCGAGGTCGGCGTGCGCCTGCCGCCCATCCCGCACCGCTCGGAGCAGGGCATTGCGCTGCTCGAGCAGATGCCCGTAGCGGGACAGCTCGCGGGCGTGGCCACTATCGATCTGCGCCAGCAGGGTGTTGAGGAATCGCCGTCGTCCCTCACCCGGGCCCTTGACCAGCTGGAGGTCATCCGGCCAGAAGAGCACCACCCGAAGCGAGCTCGTCATCTCGCTCGACTGGCGGGTGGCCCCGTTGATGGAGAACCGCTTCACGGCCCGGGTCCCGCCGCTCGACGTCGGGTTGACCGCAATGCGGATTTCGAGGTCTTCCCGCCCACGCTCGGTCTGAACGGCGCACGTCACCCGGGCTGCCGGCTGCCCGAAACGGACCAGTTCGCCGGCCTGCTGGGTCCGCGGTGAGCGGGCGAGGGCGGTCAGTGCAACGGCTTCGAGGAGATTCGTTTTCCCCTGGGCATTGCCGCCGAAGAAGACCGTCGCGGAACGCTCGAGGGCGAGGTCGAGTTCCGGGTAGTTTCGGAAATCGAAGAGTGAGACGTTGGAGAGAAACAACAGGAACGACGCTGGCTACATGGCAACGCGCACGGGCATGATGATGTAGAGGTAGTCGTCTTTGCCGACCGGGCGCACGATGCCCGGGTTGAGCGGCCCGGTGAACCCGAGCTGGACTTCGTCGGTGCCCAGGACGGCGAGGACGTCGAGGAGGTACTTGGAATTGAAGGCCACCTGCAGGTCCAGGCCTTCGATCTTCGCCTCGACATCGGCGATGTTCTGCCCCACCTCGCTGGTGTTGGCGGTCAGCGTCAGCTTGTTGCCCTCGGTCTTGAACTTGATGACGTTGGCGGCATCCTTGGAGAAGAGCGAGACCATCTTGGTCGTGAAAAGAAGGTCCTGGGTCTTGGCGATGATGGTGGTCGTGCTCTGGCCGGGAATCACCTGCTGGTAGTTGGGGTACGTCCCCTCGATCAGCCGGCTCATCAATTCGACATCCCCGGTCTTGAAGTACACCTGGTTTTTCTGCGGCCCCACCGTGACGTCGATGGGATCGCCACCGACCTTCAAGATACGGCTGAGCTCGGTGAGCGCGCGGGCCGGGATCACGACGGTGTCCGCGTCGCTCGCCTCGCCCGTGACCGGCAAAGTCTTGACCGCCAGGCGATGGCCGTCGGTCGCGGCGAAGGTGGCCTTGGCGCCGTTGAGCTGGACATAGACGCCGGTCAGGACGGGCCGGCCCTCGTCACTCGAGGCGGCGATGACGGTTTGCTCGATGGCGTCGCGCAACTCACCCTGGTCGATCTTGACCCGGCGGCCCTCAACGCCGGAAGGCACGGGGGGGAAATCGGCGGGATCGATCCCGCGAATACTCGCATCGAACTTGGCACTGCGCAGGCTCAACGACTGGGTCTTCTTGTCGAGCGCCATCGAGAGCGGCTCGTTTGGATGGGAGCTGACGAAATCGGTGAGCAGGCGCGCGGGAACGGTGATGCCGCCCTCCTCCTGGACCTCGGCCGGAATCATCTGGCGGATACCGATCTCCAGGTTGGTGGCGGTCAGCTGCAACCCCTGGTCCGAGGTTTGCATCAGCACGTTGTTCAGGATGGGAAGGGTGGTTCGTGATGACACAGCGCGTGAAACGACGTGCAAGCCCTGTCCGAGGCTTCCGGCGGCAACGGTGACCTTCATGGTGCTCCTTGTCTACACGACCCGTGTCATTGAAAAACGCTTCTAGAGAAAAGAGACGTAGTCGTAGGGCGGTGCACAACGGGGACAACACCCCTGTGTGCGATCGAAACGGCTCCAATTATAGGCCTGAAAAACTGTGTATCCCCGATAGTGTTGTGCACCGTCCGAGGACTCGCGCACAGTGTCCACGTCCATCCCACCCGCTTGTCCACAGCCATCAGTGGGAATAGAGCATCTCGCGGAGTTTGCGGAGGTCCGACTGCAGCCGCTGGTCTTCGCGCGACTCGGTATTGATCTTCTCGTATGAGTGCAGGACGGTCGTGTGATCTCTCCCCCCAAAGGCCTGTCCGATGGCCGGCAGAGAGGACGCCGTCTCTTCACGAATCAGAAACATCGCGACCTGGCGCGGGAACACAATATGTTTGTCTCGCCGCTTGCCCTTCATCTCCTCGAGACTAATGTGATAGAAGCTCGCCACGGCCCGAGAGATCGTATCCACGGACAGGGTCCGAGTTTCGCTCGAGGGGATAACATCCTGCAGTAACTTGGCCGCCATCTCCACATTGATCGTGTCTCGGTTCAATGAGGCGTGTGCGATCACCCGGATGAGCGCGCCTTCGAGTTCACGAATGTTCTTCTGGATCTTGTGGGCGATAAACGACAACACATCTTCCGGGACCAGCCGGGCGTACGGCCCGACCTTCGACTTCAGAATCGCGACGCGCGTTTCGAAATCCGCCGCCTGGATGTCGGCGATGAGTCCCCAGGAAAAGCGCGACCGCAGCCGATCCTCCAGGGTTGGAATCTCTTTGGGCGGTCGATCGGACGAGATGACGATCTGGCGATTGAGCTCATGCAGCGCATTGAAGGTGTGAAAGAACTCTTCCTGAGTCCGATCCTTCCCCGCCAGGAACTGGATATCGTCCACCAGGAGGACGTCCACCGTCCGGTAGCGCGTCCGAAAGTCGTTCATCCGCCCTTCCTGGATCGAGGTGATCATCTCGTTCATGAACTTCTCGCTGGTGACGTACGCCACCTTGCGGCGGTGATGCTTTTCGATGACGGCGTGACCGATGGCATGCATCAGGTGGGTCTTGCCCAGTCCAACCCCACCATAGAGGAACAGCGGATTGTAGGCTTTGGCCGGCGTTTCGGCGACGGCCCGGCAGGCCGCATGCGCGAACCGCGAGTTGTTGCCGACGACGAAATGCTGGAACTGAAACTTGGGATTGAGCAACGAGCTCTCCTCCAGGACTGGATCGTCGACCTCCGGCGGCGGCTCATCCGCGACCGCCACCGCCGCGTCGCGGGCGTTGCGCTTCGCCGCCGCGGCGGCCTCGCCGGACCCGCTGACCACCTCGAACGCCACGGTCACGTCCCCCGACACGATGGCCGAGAGCGTCTCCTTGATCATGGCCGAGTACCGGTCCTCGAGCCAGTCTTTCGCGAGCTTGGTCGGGACCCCGATCCGAAAATCGTTGCGCTCGCGCCCCACGAGGGAGGCGTTCTTCAGCCACGTTTCGTAGCTCGGCTTGCTCAGCTGGAATCGAAGTTCTTCCTGTGCCGCCTGCCAGATCTGCTCCGGGTTCATACGCTCCTCCAGACACGAAAACGACCGCTTGGTTGGAGAGCAGAGCCGGAACTGCGCGGCCACACGCGCCGGACGAAAACGAGGCCCATGGACGGCTTAGCGAGGACGCAACTTATGCACAGACTTCCCACATTCCGTGGAGAAGTGTATGGAGGTCTCCCCAACCTTGTGTGAATAAGCTGTTGATGTTTGAGAGCCGTAGCTCTCCAGGGCAGCGGAATCATAGCAAATGGGTATCCAGGGTGCAATACGAATTTCCGTACGCTGGCGAGACCCACGCCAAACGGGAGCCATGGTATCGTATGACGCTCAGCGATGAAGCGCACCCACCAACCCAAGAAGCGTCAGCGCGTCAAGGTTCACGGCTTCCGCGCCCGGATGTCGACGACCGGTGGCGTCAAGGTCATCAAGGCCCGGCGTCGCAAGGGCCGCCACGTCCTCACCCCGACGTCCAGCCGGCGCGCCAAGTAGGGCGGATCCTTCCGGCGACCGACGCGCCGGCCCAGTGAAGCACCAGCACCGCCTCCTTCGATCGTCCGACTTCGACCGCACCCTCAAGTCCGGCCGGCGCGCTTCGTCCGCCTACCTGGCGCTCTTCGTAAGCGATAATGGGCTTGGCCGTCCGCGGGTCGGCCTGGCGGTCAGCCGAAAGCTGGGCAATGCCGTGGTACGGAATACAATCAAGCGGCGGTTGCGCGAAGCCGTTCGGCCCCTGGTGACGACGGCTCAGGTTGGCCGGGACGTTGTGATAGTGGCGAGGGCGCGCGCGGTGGATGCCGAATATGCGCGGTTGCGCCAGGAGTTGGAGATGTTGTGGGCAAAAGGATTCGGCCAGTGACGGCCTTGTCGCTCGGCCTGATCCGGGGATACCGGGCCACGATCGGCCCGCTCTTCGGGCTGGTCAGCGGCTGCCGCTACCAGCCGACCTGCTCGCAGTATGGCTATGAGGCAATCCAGAAGTACGGCTGGCTACGCGGCTGGCCGATGGCGCTGCGCCGGATCGGTCGCTGCCACCCCTTCCATGCGGGTGGATGGGATCCGGTGCCATGAACAGCATCGGCCAGCTCTGGCACCCGATCTGGCTGCTCTGGTGGACCGTGATCGGCCTGCCCATCCACGCCGTGCTGCAGGGCTTGCTCTCCTTCCTCAATGGCAATCCCGTCGCGCAGGCGATCGGGCCCTTCGGCATCGCCATCGTCTTTCTCACGATCGTGATCAAGCTGGTCCTCTCCCCGGTGTTTCAGTACCAGCTCACCACCTCGCGCCGCGTGCAGGCCGAACAACGGCGGATCGCGCCGCAGCTCGCTGGCATCCGCAAGAAATACAAGAAGGACCCGCAGAAGCTGAACGCGGAGACGATGGCCCTCTACAAAGAACACAACATCAATCCCCTGGCCCAGATGAGCGGCTGCCTTCCGGCCCTCGTGCAATCGCCAATCCTGATCGCGCTCTTCTACGTGATCCGCGACGCGCACAAGACGCTCCCGATCCACAACTTCGGCTTCCTGTCCATCTCGCTGGATCACAGTGCGCTGCAGCGCGGCCAGGTGTTCCTGGCGATCCTGCTCCCCCTCCTGGCCGGCCTCACCACCTTCGTGCAGACCAAGATGATGACCCCGTCCGGCGGCATGGCATCCCAGGATCCGACCCAGGCCGCCATGACGCAGAACATGACCATGATCATGCCGGTGTTCATCGGCTTCATCTCGTTGCAGTTCGCCGCCGCGCTCGCCCTCTACTGGGTGGTGAGCAACCTCTTCAGTATCGGGCAGCAGTATTTCATCACCGGCTGGGGTTCCCTGAAGATCCCGCCGGTTCTCCGAAGGGGGGCCGCCGCGTGAGCAGTGTGGAGACGACCGGGAAGACCGTCGACGAGGCCGTGCTGAAAGCGCTCGAGGATCTCGAGGAGGCGCGGGAAAACGTCGAAGTCGAGGTCTTGGAGCAGACGCCGGAGGAAGCCCGCGTGCGAGTCACGCTGCACGAGACCTACGCGCGCAAGGCGCGCCAGGTGGTGGCCGAGCTCCTCTACAAGATGGGCATCACGGCGCAGGTCTTCATTCGCCAGGCCGAGGACCCCGTCATGATCGATATCGCCGGCGAGAACCTCGGGCTGCTGATCGGCTGGCGTGGCGAGACTCTCCGCGCCTTCCAGACCGTCGTCAACCTGATCCTCAACGAAGGCCGCACCGACCGGCGTCGCCTCGTGGTCGACGTCGAGCACTACCGCAACCGGCGCGAGGAGACCGTCAAGGAGATGGCGCTGCGCCTGGCCGAGCGGGTGCGGCGCACGGGGGAGCGCATCATGATGGATCCGATGCAGGCATACGAACGGCGCATCGTCCACATCACGCTGGAGATGGAGCCCGGGATCAAGACGGAGAGCCAGGGGGAAGAGCCGAACCGCCGCGTCGCGATCCTCCCCGACGGCGTCCAGGCGGCCCGCCGTCCGGTGGAGCGCCCCGCACCGGCGGTCGCGCCCCCGCTGACGCGCGAGGGCGTGGGCTACGGTGACCGGCCGCGATATGGCGACCGGCCTCGCTTTGGCGAGCGCCCGCGTTTTGGCGAGCGGCGCCCGGACTATCCGGAAACCGAGGGGCCCAAGCCGGAGGCCTGACCTCCGGTCTCATCCTCCACGTCGTGGAGGACGCGGTACAGTGCCCCGGCCACGACCTCGGCCGGCATCCCGTCGTCAAGCGCATCCTGGGCCTGGCGGATCGCCCGTCGCGCGTCGTCGGAGGGGGCCTCCAGACTGAGCGCCCGAAGATCGTTGGCCATCGACTCGGCCGGCCCCGCCCCGACGTCGGAGTCGGTATAGCTCCAGGCCTCCAGGCGGGTGATGAGCTGGCGGACGCGGCCCCCAAACGGCGTCGGCCGCGAGATCCGCCGGCGAAGTTCCGCAAGGTGGGCCTTGAGCGTTGCCGCCTCGCCTCCGGCCGGGACTCGGACCTCGAGCCGGTCGGGGGGAAACCAGCAGGCCGCCACCGTGGAGCGGCCACCGTGCCAACGGTGATATTCGAGATGCCCGGCCGGCAGGGCCAGCCTGAAGAGGGTCCGCATCACCTCCCCCGCCGCGGGACCCTCGACCGTGATCAGGTCCTCCTGACGGGATACGGTGAACTCGAATTGACCGCTCATCCCATCACATTCTGCGTCAGCATCGCGCCCACCTTTTTCGTGGCTCACGGGCTCCAGCTTCGGGCTGAGCCGCGCCGATCCTACGATATACTGAGTCCGTGCCCCAAACCCCTCCCCCCTACAGGCTCGCCACGTTGCCGAGCGGGGCGAGGGTGGTCTCGGCCGAGCTCAAGGACCGGCCCTCGGTCAGCATGGCGGTGCTGTTCAAGGTCGGCTCCCGCTACGAATCTGACCATGAGGCCGGGATCTCTCACTTCCTCGAACATATGTTCTTCAAGGGGTCGGCCCGGTACGGCGGCGCCAAAGAAATTGCCGAAGCGATCGAGGGCGTGGGCGGCGTGCTCAATGCCGCCACTGACAAGGAACTGACCATGTACTGGGCCCGGGTGCCGAAGAACAAGGCGACACTCGCCATCGACGTGCTGGGCGACATGTTGTTTGCGCCCCTGCTCGATCCGGGCGAGATGGAGAAGGAGCGCCTCGTCGTCCTCGAGGAATTGCGGATGTACCAGGACAGTCCGCAGGAGCATGTCCATAGCCTGTTCGAACAGATCAGCTGGCCTGATCATCCACTCGGTCGCGACATCGGGGGCACGGAGGCGTCGGTGCGAGGCCTCACCCGTGACGACATGCTGCGCTATCTCGACGAGCACTACCTGCTGCGCAATTTGGTGGTGACCATCGCCGGGCCGCTAACCCATGAGGAGTCGATCGCGTTGATCGAGCCGCATCTGAAGGTACGCGGCCATGGCGCGATGCCGCCGAGGTTCTTGCCGTCAGTCGCCAACGGGGCGAAGCCCGGAGTCCTCTTGAAGACGAAGAAGACGGAGCAAGCCCACGTCTGCCTCGGCGTGCACGCGCCCTCATACATGGACAAGGACCGCCACGTCATCGACATCCTCAACTGCGTGCTTGGCGAGGGGATGAGCTCTCGACTCTTCCTCGAGGTCCGCGAAAAACTTGGCCTGGCCTACGACGTCCATTCCTATGTCAACCGGATGTATGACACCGGGGTGCTCGGCATCTACGCCGGAACGGAGCCGCGCCAGGCAGCCCGCGCGGTCGGCGCCATCGTCGGTCAGCTGAGGCGGCTCTGCGATGAGGCCGTCAAGCCGGCGGAGCTGACCAAGGCCAAGGAGTTCTACAAAGGCCGGCTGCTGCTCCAGATGGAGAGCACCAACTCGGTCGCCACCTGGTACGGAGGCCAGGAGGCCCTGATGGGAAAAATCGAGGATGTCGATCAGACGATGGCCGAGATCGATACCGTCACCGCGGAGGACGTGACCCGGGTTGCGCGCGAGCTCTTCAGCCAGAACCTGCAGTTGGCGGTCATCGGGCCCTTCCGCAGCGAGGCCCCGTTCCTCAAACAGATCAGCTAAGCCCGCGCGGGGGCAAGCTAGAATGAATTGCCCCTCATGAAGTTGCACTAGGATGGCGCAGTCGCAGACGGCGCAACCCCCGGCGTCCGGCAAAGCCCCGCACCAGAAATCGTTTCTCCGAGACACCCTCGAGATCGTCTTCCTGGCGCTCGTGCTCTATGTCGTGATTCAGTACGCAGTCCAGACGGTGCATGTGCTCGGCTCGAGCATGAGTGCCACCCTGCACGACAACGATCTGCTGGTCGCCTCCAAGATCTCCTACAAGCTCCATCCCCCGCAGCGCGGAGACATCATCGTCTTCAAGCCGCCGAACGAGGACAGCCGCGATTTCATCAAGCGCGTGATCGCCCTTCCTGGCGATCGGATCCGCATCACGAATGCGGTGGTGTACATCAACGGCCAGGTCCTCCATGAGCCCTACCTCCCCGAGGCGTGGACCTACAACAACACCTGGCCCGCCGACGGACAGGACAAGCTGGTGCCGACCGATCAATATTTCGTCATGGGGGACAACCGCAACCACTCGAGTGACTCTCGCAGCTTCGGCTTCGTCGAGCTGGATGCCATCCTGGGGAAGGCCGAGGTGCGTATCTGGCCGATCAATCAGGCGGGCTTCTTGACCAGCAAGCCCAGCCTGTCCAATAGCCATTGACCCAGCGCACCCTGGTCCTGGTCAAGCCTGATGGTGTCCAGCGCGCGCTCGTCGGCGAAATCCTCCGCCGCCTGGAGGGCCGCGGCCTGAAGCTGGTCGGCCTGAAGATGATGACGGTCTCGAACGAGGTCGCCGGGCGACACTACGCCGAGCACCAGGGCAAGCCCTTTTACGGCGGTCTTATCAGCTTCATTACGTCCGGGCCGGTGGTCGCCATGGTCTGGGAAGGCCGCGAGGCGGTTGCCGTCGTGCGCGCCCTGATGGGCGCCACCGATCCGCTGAAGGCACAACCCGGCACGATTCGCGGCGACCTGGCGTTGGACCACGGCATGAATCTCATCCACGGTTCCGATTCCCCCGCCCGCGCGGAAACCGAGGTTGCCCTCTTCTTCAAGCCCGCGGAGAGTTTCGAATACGAGCGCACCATCGACCGCTGGGTGCGCGAGTAAGCCGAATTTCCGGCTGCCGACGTTCCACGGGGAACCTAGGGCCGGCTGAGCCTCTGGCGCAAGCCCTCCAACTCGTCATCGCTGTAGAACTCGATGGTGAGCCGGCCACCCTTGCGGAGGCGGGTCAGGATTACCTTGGTCCCCAGCGCGCGCCGGAATTCGTCCTCGAGCGCGAGCGTGTCGGGATCCGCCTGCGGGGTTGGAGCCGATTTGGATCGAGGTGCTCCCGAGACGCGTGCGCGGACCCAGTCCTCCGTTTCCCGGACGCTCCAGCGGTGTTTGAGGACGAGCTCGGCCGCGGCCAGCTGCTGGGCGGCCGACGGCAGGCTGAGCAACGCCCGGGCGTGGCCGGCACTGATCGCGTCACTCTCGACCAGCTTCAGGATCTCCTCGGGGAGCCCGAGCAGACGCACGATGTTCGCCACCGCCACCCGGCTTTTCCCCAGGCGCTCGGCGACCGCCTCCTGGGTTAGGCCGAACTCCCGAAGCAGGCGCTGCATGGCACGCGCCTCCTCGATCGCGTTGAGGTCGGTGCGCTGCAGGTTTTCCACAAGCGCGAGCTCGAGCCGTTCCTCGCGCCTGCCGCCGCTGGTGGGGTGCACGATGACCGGGACCTCGGTCAGTCCCGCCAGCTCGGCGGCGCGAAGGCGGCGCTCGCCGGCGATCAGCTCGAAGCCGTCCATCCCCTCCCGGACCAGCAGCGGCTGCAGGACGCCGTGCAACCGGATCGAATCCGCCAGCTCCCGCAGGGACTCGGTGTCGAAACTCCGGCGCGGTTGCTCCGGGTTCGGGCGGACCTCCCCGATCGGGATCTGCATCGCAAAGCGGCGACGAGAGCTGTTGTCGACGCCGACGTCGTCCACGTACTCGCCGGACGGGATGAGCGCTTCCAGTCCCCGGCCGAGACCTCGCCGTTTGTTCATCTGGCGATCAACTCCTTGGTGAGTTCCTGGTAGGCTACGCCGCCGCGCGAAGTCGGGTCGTACTGCGTGATCGGCATGCCGTGGCTGGGCGCCTCACTCAGCCTGACGTTCCTGGGGATCACCGTGTTGAAGGTCTTTTCCGGATACTGGTGCCGGATTTGCTCGGCAACCTGGGATGCGAGCGTCGTCCGCGGGTCGAACAGGGTCAGGACGATCCCGCCGAGCTTGAGGCCGGGATTCAGCTCCCGCTGGATCAGTTGGCTCGTGTGCGTCAGGGCGCCGAGACCCTCCAGGGCAAAGTACTCGCACTGCACCGGGATGAGCATGTACTCCGCCGCCACAAGGCAGTTGACGGTGAGCAGGCCGAGTGATGGCGGGCAGTCGATGATGATGTAGTCGTAGGCGGTTCGCAGCGCCTCGAGCGCGTAAAGGAGGCGGCGCTCCCGCCGAGGCAGGCTGATCAACTCGATCTCGGCACCGGCGAGCGACCGGTGCGAGGGAAGGATGTCCAGACCCGGCACCCCCGTACGAATGACAACCGGGTTGATGTCCTCCGCATTGATGAGGACGTCGTAGACGCTCTGGCTGAGCTGGTTGCGGGCGATCCCAAGCCCGCTGGTGCTGTTGCCCTGTGGATCCATGTCGACGATCAGCCCGCTCAACCCAAGGCCGGGGAGATTGGCCGCCACGTTGATGGCCGTGGTGGTCTTACCGACACCACCTTTCTGATTGACGACGGCGTAGATTTTCGGCATTTCCCCTGGCCTGGACGTGGAGATGGAAGGGTTGGCGCCGATTATACGGGCAGCCGCAGCCGAACGCACGTTCGCCAAGACCATTTAGCCTGTGCATAACCCCGACGGCCTGTGGATTTGCCAGCGCTTGCCGGCGAAGTCCCTCGCGGAATTTACTTGACCAGGAGGCCGACGAGGCCCACCGCGATGTC
>DAINCX010000022.1:0-15721 GCA_036732165.1 Candidatus Dormiibacterota bacterium
ATCATTAAGGGTGTCTAAGAACTCGAAAAGGACTCTCTGCCGCATCACCCTCCCCATGCCGACGATCTAGGTCTATCGGCTCCATCCCCCTTTTTTTAGGGGGAGGGTCGGGGTGGGGGCGAATCGACGAGGTTGAGCCGGGGCTGCGCAACGGTCTCGCGCCGCCGGCGAGCTATCGGCTTGCGCCGGTCGGCGCGCGACCGTCACTCCGCCCCGGCTCAACCTCACCTGGGTGGAACATCCCGACGACGGGTAGAGTTGTTCTTGACGTGAGCACTGCCACTTTCGCCGCCGGTTGTTTTTGGGGCGTGGAAGCCGCCTTCCGTCAGCTTCCGGGTGTTACCGCGACCACGGTTGGTTACACCGGAGGCACCGCCGTTGATCCGACGTACAAGCAGGTTTGCAGCGGGCGCACCGGTCATGCCGAGGCGGTCCAGGTCGAGTTCGACCCGGCGCGGGCCTCCTACGATGACCTGCTCACGGTTTTCTGGGAGAACCACGATCCGACCACGATGAACCGGCAGGGTTGGGACATCGGCACGCAGTACCGCTCAGCCATCTTCACCCAGGACGCCGAGCAGCAGGCGGCCGCCATCGCCTCGCGCGATGCTCGCCAGCAGGAGTCTCGCAAGAAGATCGTGACCGAGATCATCCCCGCCGCGCCGTTCTACCGGGCGGAGGATTATCACCAGCAGTATCTGGAGAAGCGGGGCGAGGCGAGTTGCCACATCGGCCTGGCGCCGCAGGCGAGCGAAGGCCGATAGACGCGGAGTGATGGTCTCACCGCCGTGGGCACGACCGCCGGCGGGTCGGTTCGATGAGCACCATTTCGAAAGCGAGGTTTTGAAGCACAATCGCCTGGGTGATCCCCACGTGCGACCACTCCGCGTCTACGTGCCGCCGGGGTACGACGCCGAGAGGAGCCGGCGCTATCCGAGTATCTATATCATCCAGGGCCTGACCGGCCAGGTCGACATGTGGTGGAACCGCAGCCCGTTTCGGCGAAACTTCCCCGAGCTTGCCGACGCCCAGTTCGCGGCCGGCGACGCGCCGCCGTGCATCCTTATCTATGTCGACTGCTGGACGTCCATTGGCGGCAGCCAGTTCCTCGACTCGCCGGGCACCGGCCGGTATCACACGTATCTATGTGATGAGATCGTGCCCTTCGTCGATGGCCATTATCGGACGATGCCGGGGGCTGCGCATCGAGGCATTGCCGGGAAGTCCAGCGGCGGCTACGGGGCGATGGTCACGCCGATGCTGCGTCCCGACCTCTTCGGGGGCCTCGCCACGCACGCCGGCGACTCGCTCTTCGAGATGTCCTACCAGAACGCCTTTCCAACATCGATTCGCACCCTGCGCGACCACTATCACTCGTCGTTCGACGAGTTCTGGAAGGACTTCCGCAGCCGGCCCGCCTTCACCCGCGAAGGTGACGGGGAATTGCTGAACGACTGGTGCATGGCGGCCTGCTACTCGGCCGACGACGACGGCACCGTACGGCTGCCCTACGACCCGCTCACCGGCATGCTCATCCCGGAGGTCTGGGAACGCTGGCTGCGCTGGGACCCGGTCCGCATGGTGCCCCATCATGCTGAGGCGCTCCGCCAGATGCGCGCGATCTATATCGATGCCGGCCGCCGCGACCAGTTCTGGCTCGACCTCGGCGCCGAGGCCTTCCGCCGGGCGCTGGCCGCCATCGGGGTCAAGGACGTCTTCTTCGAGCTGTTCGATGCCACCCACGACGCGATCGAGTACCGCTATCCGATCGCGGTCAAGTACCTGGCCGAGCGGCTCAGCCCCTAGCCGGTCGGGCAGTTCACCCACCGCTCCAACGACCGGGTGGGCGCCTGTCCGTAAGGGCGAAGCCGGCAGCCCCGCTCCTGCGGGACGATGGCACCAGTCGGAAATCCTGCGAAAACAAGGAGCAGAAAACGTCATGGGTTCTCTCAAAGAGTTGTCGAACGATATTGCCGGCCTGGTGGAAAAGGCGAGCGCCAGTGTGGTCCGGGTCGATGCCCGGCGCGGCCGGGCCGGGACGGGCATCGCCTGGGACAAGGACCTCGTCCTGACGGCCAACCACGTCGTCGAGCAGGAGGAGGAGATCGAGGTCGCGGTCGGCGACAAGACCTCGAAGGCGACGCTGGCCGGTCGCGATCCCGCCACGGACCTGGCCCTGCTGAAGGTCGAGGGCCTCAACGCCCCCGCCATGCCTCGAGGCAAGGTGGGCGACCTCAAGCCGGGGCAGATCGTGATCGCCATCGGACGGCCCGGCGGGCTGAAAGCCACCTTCGGGACCATCAGCGCGGTGTCGTCGTCCTGGCGCGGATGGCGCGGCAGCGAGATCGAGCACCTGATCCAGACCAACGCGCCGCTTTATCCCGGGTTCTCCGGTGGGCCGCTGGTCGATGTCGAGGGTCGAGTGGTCGGCATGAACAGCTGGGTCTTCGGTCGTGGCGATGGCCGGGCGATCGCGATGGACGTGGCCGAGCGGGTGGTGGCGAGCCTGCGGGCTGACGGCCGCATCAAGCGCCCGTACCTGGGCATCGGGACCCAGCAGGTCGCCCTCCCGGACGTGGTCAAAGGGAAGGTCGGGCAGGAGAGCGGGTTGCTGGTCATCACGGTCGACCCCAAGAGTCCGGCCGACCGGGCGGGCATCATGCAGGGCGACACCCTGGTCGGGCTGGACGGCGCGGCGGTCGCCAACCTCGATGACCTCTACGCGAGGTTGCGCACGCTCAAAGTGGGCGCCGTCGAGACAGTGAAAGTCATCCGCGGTGGCGAATCGAAGGAGCTGCCGGTGACGGTGGGGGAGGCCGAGCGCTAGCCCAGCAACCCGTTCGTTACGGTGATGGCCGTGTTCCTCGTGAATGCGGCCATCTTCGTGCGCGACCGGCTGATGGCGATCTACACCGATCGTCCTCGTCATCCTCCCGGTCGCGGGCGGCCGAACCGGACACCTAGGCCCGGTTTTATACCCAGCGTGGTGCCGATCCGGCGAGCACCCTCTGAGGCCGGTCACGCAGCGTTACCGATACCAAAGTTCGTTGATTTTGTGAGTCCCAGCGGGTAGCGTCCTGCCCAGTTTCGGCGGCAAATCTCGGTCCCGAGGAGGACGCATGAGTCATCACGAACACGGCGGTCAACAGCAGCCTGGGAAGCAGGGTGGCGGCCAGCCACAGGCCCAGCCACAGGTCCAGCCACAGCGGCAGGGTGGCGGAAAGCCCCAACAGCGACCGGGTAAGCAGGGCGGGAATCAGCAGGGCGGGGTTCAGCAGGGACAACCCGGCGAGGGCGGCCAGCAACAGGCAGGAGGCGACCAGACCACCGAGTAGCGATCTTGACGGCCGTTGTCCGGGCAACGAATCGGTCGCAGTCCGGACAACGGCTCCACTAGGCCTTCGGAAAAGCCGTGGGCGCCGGTTGACCTAACAGTGCGTATGCCTGGTCCTACCGTGCTCGCGAGCAACCGCCGCCTGCTGGTCGCGTTGGCGGCCTGGGGCGTCGTGACCCTGGCCGTTGCCGCCTGGCTCTTCCTGAGCTGGGGCGGCGTGAGGCAGACCCAGCAGGCGGATGATGTCACTGAATTCCTGGCCGCCTTCGCCGCCGCCGCCGCTTGCGCCTTTGCGGCTCGTAGCCACCGCGGTCGCGGCCGGCTGGCCTGGGCCCTGATCAGCGTCTCCGCCCTTTCCTGGGGCACCGGCCAGGTCATCTGGTCGTACTACGAGCTGATCGTGGGGCAACAGGTCCCGTTTCCGTCGTTTGCCGACCTTGGCTTTCTTCTGGCTGTTCTGCTGGCAATCGCCGGGGTCCTGGGCTTTCCGTCGGCCGCC
Source organism: Candidatus Dormiibacterota bacterium (assembly GCA_036732165.1). Lineage (GTDB taxonomy): Bacteria > Chloroflexota > Dormibacteria > CF-121 > CF-121 > JALYYC01. Next base: position 3,834 of record DAINCX010000022.1, read on the forward strand.
GCGCGCGCGACCTCGATGATCCGCACCGTCCTCGACGGCCTGGTGATCGCCGGATCGCTCCTGATCGTGAGCTGGGCGACAGTGCTGGGGGCCGTCTATCACGCCGGGACCAGCAGCGCGGTCTCGCAGCTCATCAGCCTCGCCTATCCCGTCGGCGATGTTGTGATCGGCACCATGATCCTGATCCTCGCCTCCCGGGCGCCCCGCATCACGCGGCTGCCGCTGCTGCTGCTCGGAGGCGGGTTGCTCGCCAACCTGCTGGCCGACAGCGGCTTTGCCTACCTCACGACGACCAACGCCTACGGCCCCAGCAACCCGGTCGACACCGGCTGGGTCGCCGGTTACCTGCTGATCGCGATCGCGGCCTTACGGGCGGCATCGACCCGGGCGGCCGCTGCCGCCGAGGACCGGAGCCAGAGCCGCATCTGGATGTTCCTGCCGTACCTCCCGGTGGCCGCCGCGGCCATTACGGCCGCGATCCAGGACGTGTCGCCAGGCGGCCTCGACCGGGTGGTCTTCTGGGGCCTGCTCCTCGTCGTCGCCCTGGTGGTGATCCGGCAGTTCCTGATGCTGATCGACAACCAGGCACTCAACCGCCAGCTGGAGTCGAACGCTGCCGCGCTGCGCGAGCGCGAGGAACACTTCCGGTCGCTGGTGCAGAACTCCTCCGACGTCATCACGCTGATCGATCGGACCGGGAAGATCCGCTACCAGAGCGCCTCCGTCGAGCGCATCTTCGGATACGGCGGCACCCAGCTCATCGGGACCAAGTTCGGCGACCTGGTGCATCACGAGGACCGCACCCAGGTTCTTCGACGCATCGAGGAGGCTATCAATATCGAGGGGCCGCCGATTGCGGTGGAATGCCGCCTCGAGCGTGAGGACGGGTCCTTTTGCCCCTCGGAAGTGACCATCACGAACCTGCTCCAGGTGCCGGCCGTCGACGGCCTGGTCCTCAACACGCGAGACGTCAGCGAGCGCAAGGCGCTCGAGGAGAAGCTGACCCACCAGGCTTTCTACGACTCCCTGACCAATCTGCCCAACCGGGCTGCCTTCCGGGTCGTGCTCGATCACGCCCTGCAGGGTGGCGACGAGCGCCGGATCGCGGTCCTCTTCCTGGATCTCGACGACTTCAAGTCTGTCAATGACACCCTGGGGCACGAGGCCGGTGACCAGCTCCTGGGGGCGGTCGCCAAGCGCATCGAAGCCACACTTCGGCCGGGCGACACCGTCGCCCGCCTCGGCGGTGACGAGTTCGCCATCCTCCTGAAGAATATGGAGGATGAGACGATCGCCGGCCGCGTTGCGGACCGGATCGCGCGCCTGCTGTCGACCCCATTCTCGATCGCCTCCCGTGAGCTCTTCATTCATGCCAGCATCGGCATTGCGGGCCTGGTTTCGGGGGAGGAGGCGGCCGAGGAGCTGCTCAAGAATGCCGACGTCGCGATGTACATCGCAAAAGCCCGCGGCAAGGCGCGCTATGTCGAGTACGAGGCCTCGCAGCACCAGGCCGCGGTGGACCGGATGGAGCTCGAACGGGACATGCAGGATGCGCTGGTGCGCCAGGAGTTCGTGCTCCACTACCAGCCGGTCGTCATTCTCGAGACCGGCAGCATCCACAGCGTCGAGGCCCTGATTCGGTGGAACCATCCGCGGCGCGGGCTGCTCTACCCGGCCGACTTCATCGCCCTGGCGGAGCAGACGGGCATGATCGTCGAGCTCGGGCGCTGGGTGCTGCAGCAGGCGACGCGTGACGTGCGGCGCTGGCAGGTGCGCTACCCATCGACGCCGCCAATGATGGTGAGCGTCAACGTCTCGGGGCACCAGCTGCGCGGCCCGGGTATCCTCGCCGATGTCGCCGCGGCGGTGGACGCCGCCGGGCTGGACCCGCGCGCGTTGATCCTGGAGTTGACGGAGAGCGTCTTGATGGAGGAGACGGTCGGGATTGCCCAGACGCTACAGGAGCTTCGCGCCCGCGGCGTGTGTCTCGCCCTGGACGATTTCGGCACGGGGTACTCATCGCTCGGTCACCTGCGTCAGTTCACCGTCGACATCCTCAAGCTGGATCGATCGTTTGTCAGCGGCATCGGGAGCGGGGTGGCGGACGGCGCGATCCTCCGCGCCGTGATCGGCCTGGGCAACACGCTGGGGCTCCTGACGATCGGCGAGGGCATCGAACGGCCCGAGCAGCTGGCAGCCCTGAACGCGATGGGCTGTCACGCGGGCCAGGGGTACCACCTCTCGCGGCCGCTCAAGGCCGAGGACCTGGACGCGCTCCTGGCAACCTGCCTCCCGTCCGGTCGCGGGCTGCAGCTTCCCCCAAGCTGGAAACAGACCGCCGCCTGATCCCCGCTTGGTAGATTGGCGCATGCGCGCCTCCCAGGTGGCCGCGCCACTGGTGCTGCTCGTCCTGACGGCCTGCACCGATCATCCCAATGCTCCCGCCCGGCCGGTGAGCCGGCTGGCGACGCCGGTGATCATCAGCCGCCCGCCGACGCTGCCGGCGACCTGCGGATCCGCGACGGCGCCCTTTCATGCCGGGGAGCCCTCGCTCGCGGTCGATCCCACTAACCCGAGGCGACTGGTCGCGGCCTGGCAGGAGCTCGGGTCACCGACGGGGCCCGGCAACATGGCGGCGCTCAGTACGGACGGCGGCGCCCAATGGTCCGGCGTCATCCTTCCCGGCCTGACGGCATGCAGCGGCGGCATTTACGCCGCGGCGACCGACCCGTGGGTCTCGATCGGGCCCGATCACACCGTCTACGTATCGTCGCTGGTCACCCGGCGTCCGGAGGCCGGCATCACGACCCGCGACGTGGTGGTAAGCATCTCCCGGGACGGCGGCCCGACCTGGCAGCCCCCGGTCATTGTGGAAAGTCAGCCAGGGCCGGTCATCCCGGACAAGGAAGCGATCCTGGCGGACCCACGGCGCGCCGGCTCGGCCTACGTGGTCTGGGTCGAATACGGGGCGACCTCGAGCACCGAGCCGTCGGTCGACCAGGTCGTCTTCGCGCGAACCACGGACGCCGGCGCCACCTGGTCGCAGCCGGCCCCCATCTACAGCGGCGACGACGAAGCCCAGCAGAACCAGTTGCTGATAACGGCGGATGGCAGCCTGCTGGATGTCTTCGTGGAGGCCTCATCGCTCCCCGGCAGCCCGCATCCCCCCGAGCTCCCCGTGACCATCCGGGTGATCCGCTCTCGGGACCAGGGACAGAACTGGTCGACCCCGATCGACGCCGCCAAATTCAGCTACACGAACGCCGTGGACCCGGGGTCAGGTGGTCAGCTGCGCTTCTTCGGGCAGGACATGACGGCGGCCGCGGCCGGCAACGCCGTGTACGTGAGTTGGTTCGTCAACTATCCGGGCATCGAATCAAGCATCTGGGTCGCCCGATCCGAGGACCGCGGCCTGCATTGGTCACCGGCCCACGCGGTGGTGCGGGAAAAGCCGGAGGCGTTTCTGCCGACCCTGGCGGTCGCCGGCGATGCGACCGCGGGACTCCTCTGGTTCGACTTCCGCTACTTCGTCAGCGGCAGCCCGACCCTGGACACCGACGTCTGGTTCAGCAGTTCCAAGGACCGCGGTTCCCACTGGGCCGAGCGCCACGTCGCCGGGCCTTTCGACCTGCGGGCGGCGCCCGCCGCGCGCTACGGCCCCTTCATCGGCGACTACATGGGCCTCGTCGGCCTGCCGGACGGTTTCGGTGCGGCCTTCGTGCAGGCGACCCCAGCGAGCCGCAACGGGCCCACGGACGTCTTCTTCGTCAAAATCCCGGGTTAACAAGCTCACGCCGTAGCTCCGCGACGGTCTGCGCGCCGACCGCGAGCTATCGGCTTGCGCGGTCCGGCGCTCCGACCGCACTGCGCCACGGCGTGAGCTTGTAATCAATGGGCTCGACCACGACGCCGCCACGACGCGAGGTCAGCTAATTGGCTTGCGGTTTTCGGCCGAAGAAGTTGGTGCCGGTGGCGCTCATCACCAGGCGGCCATCCTGGTTGCGCACCTCGCCGCGCCAGCGCACGAGCCCCATGTTCGGCCGGCTGTTGGAGGTCCGCATCTCGAGGACCTCGATCTGCGCGCTGATGGTGTCCCCGGGGCGAACGGGCAGCGGCCAGCGCAGGTCTTCCATCCCCGGCGAGCCCATGCTGCTGGTGCTGTTGATCAGGTTCGTGACGAGCAGCCGCATGAAGACGGCGCCGGTGTGCCAGCCGCTCGCGATCAACCCGCCGTAGATGGTGAAGCTCGCGGCGTTTCGATCGACGTGCATCGGCTGAGGATCGTACTGGCTGGCAAAGCCAATGATGTCGCTCTCGCTGACCATGAGGCTGCCAAGGTCGATGACCTCCCCGACACGGAAGTCCTCGTAGTAGCGGGTCAGCTGGCGCGCGCCTGCGTTGCGAGCTGGTCGAGATGAATCTCGAGGTGCGCGCAGAGGGGGAGTGCCGCGATCTCGTGGGCGCTCATGGTGACATCACCCAACATGGTGGCACGGCGGGCAAGGTCGCCGGCGCCGGCGCCGCGAAGGTAGGCGGCCGTTCGCTGATGGTCGCGCTGCGCCATCGCCAGCAGGGTGGCCGATGGAAGCGACAGCAGCGGCTCCGCCGCGACGTCGCGGCTCTGCGCCGCGCCCAACAAGTCCACCTCGGTGAGCTTGCCGGCGCCGACCTGCGAAGTCAGCATGCCGTAGAACTTTGAGAGCACCACGATGTGCGCCAGGATCTCATGCCCCGACCACTGCTCGCGACCATTGCCCTGGTCGAGGCCCAGCTGGACCAGTTCGGCCAGCCGCGATGAGGCGGCCTCCAGCCGGTCGGCGAGCGCGATCCGCTCATGATCCAGGAGCTCATCGAGAAAAGCCCGGACGTTCGTTTGTGTGAAGTCCGGGCTCTCGATTTTCACGTGACCAGTCTAAGCCGGGTCCTCCCGTCCTGCCGTCAGGCCACCACCGAGAGCGGCGCCGCGACGGCTTCCAGCGCTTTCCGCTCAGCTGCGGCTCCTGTAGCCTTTGCCTGATGGATCGTCGAGCGACCCCAACGCGGCAGCGGGTTGCGCGCTACGGCGCCTGGCGCTCACCGATCACGTCGGATCTGATCGTGGCCGGGGTGGTCGGCCTCTCGCAGGTCAGGCTCGACGGGGAGGACACCTACTGGGTCGAGGCGCGTCCGACCGAGGGCGGCCGCTCCGTCGTGGTCCGCCGTTCGCCCGACGGACAGACCCGCGACGTGACCCCGGCCGGCTTCAACGCGCGCACCCGGGTGCACGAATACGGGGGTGGTGCCTATTGCGTCGCCGGCGGCACCGTCTGGTTCTCCAACGATCAGGACCAGCGCGTCTACCGCCAGGATGGTGAAGGCGCGCCGCGGCCCATCACGCCGGCGGGCGCCACGCGGTACGCGGACGGAATCCTGGATCGAGGACGGAACCGGCTGATCTACGTGCGCGAAGACCACGGGAGTGGCGCGCCAGCCGCCGTCAACAGCCTGGTCAGGGTCGACGTGGAGGGCAAGGGCACGCCGGTCGTGCTGGTTGAGGGGAACGACTTCTACGCCAGCCCGCGGCTGAGCCCGTCGGCATCCCACCTGGCCTGGCTCACCTGGAACCACCCGAACATGCCCTGGGATGGCACCGAGCTCTGGGTCGCCGAGGTCACCGAGGACGGCAGTTTGCGGGCGGCCAAAAAAGTTGCCGGCGGGCCGGACGAGTCCGTGTTTCAGCCGGAATGGTCACCCGAAGGCGTCCTCGACTACATGTCTGATCGGTCGAACTGGTGGAACCTCTACCGCTGGCGCCATCAAGGTCTAGAGCAAGTGGTCCAGATCGATGCCGAGCTCGGCACCCCACAGTGGACCTTCGGCATGTCGACCTATGCCTTCGAGTCCGAGGCGCGTATCGTGTGCCAGGTCCGCTCGGGCGGTCTCACGCGGCTGGCGCTAATCGATCCGCAGAGCGGACGGCTGGACAACGTCGAGGCGCCCTACACCGCCTATCTGCCGTCGATCCAGGCGCTGCCCGGAAAGGCCGTGACGATCGCCGGATCCCCGACGGAACCCCCGCAGGTCGTCACGATCGATCTCCGGAGCGGCAGGGTCGAGGTGCTTCGGCGGTCGACGGACCTGACCGTCAGCCCCCTGTACCTGTCAATCCCCGAGACGATCGAGTTTCCAACCGAGGGGGAGACGACGGCGCACGCGTTTTACTACCCGCCTCGCAACCCGGATTACGCGGCGCCCGAGGGTGAGCTGCCTCCGCTGATCGTGATGGTCCACGGTGGCCCGACTGGCGCGGTGTCGAATGCGCTCGACCTGACCGATCAGTACTGGACCAGCCGCGGCTTTGCCTGCCTCGTGGTCAACTACGGCGGCAGCTCCGGCTTCGGGCGGGAGTACCGCCAGCGGCTCAATCACCAATGGGGCGTGGTCGACGTGGCCGACTCCGTCAACGGCGCGCGCTACCTGGTCGACCGGGGCCTGGTGGACGGCAACCGGGTCACGATCACGGGTGGCAGTGCGGGCGGGTATACGGTGTTGCGCGCGCTGACCACGACGGATTTCTTCAAGGCCGGCGCAAGCCATTTCGGGATCAGCGACCTCGAGGTGTTTCACGCCGACACCCACAAGTTCGAATCGATGTATGACCAGAACCTCATCGGTCCATGGCCGGAGTCACGCGAGGTCTATCGCGAGCGCTCCGCGATCCATGCGGTCGATCGCATCACCGCGCCGGTGATCCTCTTCCAGGGCCTGGAGGACAAAATCGTGCCGCCCAGCCAGGCCGAGCTGATCGTGGCGGAGCTGAAACGGCGGGGATTACCGGTCGCCTATGTGACCTTCGAAGGCGAGCAGCACGGCTTTCGCATCGCCAAGAACATCAAGCGCTCGATCGACGGCGAGCTCTACTTCTATGCGAAGGTGTTTGGCTTCGAGCTTGCCGACCCGGTGGAACCGGTCGAGATCGACAACCTCCCGAGCCGCTAGCGGGGCAATCGCATGCATCGGCGCCCGCTGAGCCGGACGCCACTGCAGGTTCCCGTCATCGGGATGGGCACCTGGCAAATTTCTTACTAGGAACGCCTCAAACGCTCGCATGGCACTAAAGCGCCGCTCGCGTGGGCCGGCGGGCCCGGTATGGGCAGGCCGAGGCGACGCTCGCGAAGGCGCTGGCGGGTCGTCGCGAGCAGGCGATCATCGCCAGCAAGATCTGGACCCCCAGTGAGTCGGAGGGACGCGCCCAGGCGGAGGCGGCGCTCGGGTGGTTCGGCCGTGTCGAGATCTACCAGGTCCATAACCTGGTCAACTGGCCGGCGCAGCTGCGGATGCTCGAGCAGCTGAAAGGGGAGGGGAAGGTCGTGGCGGTGGGCGCAACGCATTACCTGCCGTCCGCCTTCGACGACCTCTGCGAGCTCATGCGCACCGGTCGCCTGGACATGATCCAGCTCCCCTACAATCCGCGCCTTCGCGATGCCGAGCACCGTGTCCTGCCACTGGCCGCGGAGCTCGGCCTCGGCGTCCTCATCCACAGCCCGCTGCGGTTCGGCGTGATGGAGCGCCGGATCGATGCCGGCACGCTGGGCCAGTTCGGCGTCAGCACGCTGGCGCAGCTGGTGTTGAAATGGGTCGCCAGCGACCCGCGGGTCAGCTCGGTGCTGACCGCCACGCGGACGCCCGGCCGGCCAACCGAGAATGCCGCGGCCGGCGACCCGCCCTGGTTCGACGCCGAGCAGCGGGCGCGGATTGCCTCCCTGCTGAGCGACTAGCCGCCCAGGTACGATTTCTGGACCTCGGGATTCTGGCGCAGCGCGGCGCCGGTCCCGCTGAGCAGGATGCGACCCGTCTCGACCACGTAGGCGCGGTCGGCCACCTCCAGGGCGCGCAGCGCATTCTGCTCCACCAGCAGGATGGTGACCCCATCTTGATGGATCTGCCGGATGACATCGAAGACGGCATCGACCATCTGCGGGGCGAGTCCCAGGGAGGGTTCGTCGAGGAGCAGCAGCCGCGGCCGGGCCAACAGGCCGCGCGCGATCGCCAGGATCTGCTGCTCGCCGCCGGAGAGCTGCCCGGCCGGCAGGTCCTGGCGCTGTCCCAGGATCGGGAACCGTTCCATCAAGCCCGCGATCTCGCGGCGGACGGCCGGCGCGTCACGGCGGACCCAGGCGCCAAGCTCAAGGTTCTCCTTGACGGTGAGCCGGGCCAGCACCTCGCGTCCCTCAGGGACCTGCACGAGTCCACGACGCACGATGCGATCCGGGGCGGTGGTGGCGAGATCGAGATCGAGGAACCGTGCCGTCCCCGTCCGGGGTCGCAGCACGCCCGACAGGGTGTTCAGGATCGTCGTCTTCCCGGCGCCGTTGGCCCCGATCAGGGCCACGATCTCGCCGTCGCCAATGCTGAACGACACATCCCGGACCGCGCGAATGGCGCCGTAGGCAACCTCGAGGTCGCGCACCTCGAGCAGGGCCCTGGCCGGCTCTGCGGTCGCGGCCGCCGCGGGGCTCGTGGTGGGGCTCGCCGCGACGGTTGCTGTCTCGGCTCCGGGCACGTGCGCGCCCGCCTTGTCCGCCTGCCGTCCGAGGTACGCCGTGATCACCTCGGGGTCTTCGGAGACGGCGGCCGGCGTCCCGTCCGCGATCTTACGGCCGAAATTCAGGACCGCGATCTGCTGGCAGACCCCCATCACGAGGCGCATGTCGTGGTCGATCAGGAGGATCGTGAGCCCGTCGGCGTTCAGTTGCCGGATCAGGTCGCTCACCCGACCCTTCTCGACCGGGTTCATGCCCGCTGCCGGTTCGTCCAGGATGAGCAACCGAGGGTTGAGCGCGAGGGCACGCGCGACCTCGAGGCGTCGCTGGTCGCCGTAGGAGAGCGTGCCGGCGCGGCGCCCGCCGTACTCGCTCGGCTTCAACCCGACCCGGTCCAGCAAGGCGGAGGCCCGCTCGGCCCGCGTGCGTGCCTCGTGCCGGAAGGCGGGCAGGGGGGCGATCTGGCGAAACGTGTCATGCCGTCGCCGCGCATGCATGCCGATCAACACGTTCTCGAGCGCGGTCAGGTTGCGATACAGGCGGAGCGTCTGAAAGGTCCGCGCCACGCCGAGGCGCGCGATCGCGTCGGGCGGACGACGGCCGAGCTCGGTGGCTGCCGCGCCGTCGCCCAGCCGGATGCTGCCCGTTTGGACTGGGACATAGCCGGTGACGAGGTTGACCAGCGTCGTCTTGCCGGCTCCGTTGGGGCCGATCAAGCCGAAGATCGTCCCGGGCTCGATCGCGAGCGAGACGTCATCGACGGCGTGGACGCCCCCGAAGTGGCGGCGGACCTCAGTGAGCTGAAGCAGCGCGGCCACGCGATCTCCACGGCGTGCGCCACCAGCGCGGTCTGATCACGGCGAAGCCGCCACGCGCGACGATCCCCTGCGGCCGGAAGATGATGACCAGGATCAGGATCACCCCGTTGACCACGTCGCGGTAGGAACTCGCCTGCCGGATGATCTCCGGAAGCGAGGTTAGAAAAAGCGCTCCAACAATCGGCCCGAGGACATTGGTCGTCCCGCCGGCGACCGCGAAGGTCAGGATCTGGATCGCCCGCGTGACGCTGTACTCGGTCGGGTCGACAAAAAAATTGATATGGGTCTCGAGCGCGCCCGCGTACCCTGCGAGAACGGCGCCGATGATGAACGCGATCATCTTGTAGATGGGAACGTTGATGCCGTTGCTCGATGCGGCCAGCTCGTCCTCGCGGATCGCCGACCAGGCATGGCCGAGCTTGGTGCGGGTCAGCCGCCAGACAATGTAGGCCACGATGGGGAGCGACACCAGGATCGGGACGATGCCGCCGAGGGGATCGGCGCTCGGGTTCTTCAGCCCCTGCCCTTCGCCGGTGATCGGCAGGTTCAGGATGACACCCAACCGCAGCGCCTCCACGAATCCAATGGTGGCGATGGCGAGGAAGATGCCCCGGAGCCGAAGCACCGGCAGGCCGACCAGCAAGCCCACCAGGCCCGCGAGGAGGGTGCCGGCGAGGATGTCAACCGGCAGCGGCGTGGGCAGATAGAGGCTCATGATCACCGTGGTATAGGCGCCGACTGCCATGAAGCCGGCATTGGCGAGGGTCAGCTGTCCCGAGTAAAACGTGACGAACAGCGAGATGGCGAGGATGGCGTTGATCCCGATCTGGGCGATCAGCAGCTCGTGCGAGTTGTAAAAGCCGACGGGGTCCGTGAAGAGCTGGATGAAAAAGTCCATGGGGCCCTAAAGTCCGGGACGCATCAGAGCCGTTCTCGGAGGCGAGCGCCGAAGAGCCCCTGCGGCCGGATGACGAGCACCAGGAACAGCGCCGCGAAGGCCACACCGGCTTCGACGTTGCTCCCGAAGCGGACGAAGGCGAGCACCTCGACCAGGCCGAGGAGATAGCCGCCCAGGACGGCGCCCGGGATGCTGCCCATCCCACCAAGCACGATCACGGCCAATCCCTTCAGTTCCACCTGGTCCCGGCCGATATACGGGCTGATATCGGAGAGGGCGAGCCCGAACAGCAGGCCAGCCAGGCCACCCAGGGCCGACGACACGAAGAGGGTGGAGGCGAAGATCCGGTTGACGTTGATGCCGAGCAGGATCGCGGCCCGCCGGTTCTCGGCGACCGCGCGGAGCGCCCGGCCCACCTGCGTGAAACGGATCACATAGCCAAGGACGAGCATCAGCACGATCGAGGTGACGAGGATCCCGAGCTTGGTGCCCTCGATCGTCAGGCCCGCGACATGGTAGGTCGGGTTCGGGACGGCGCCGGTTGGGAAGCGGACCGAGTTGGCGCCGTCTTGCCAGAGCCAGGAGAACAGCGTGCCGGGCGTCGCCTGCTCCACGATGGCGACGAAGATCAGCGCCAGGCCGATCGTCGAGATCAGGGCGGAGATCGGTGGCGCGTTGCGGCGACGTAGCGGGCGGAGCGCCACGTGCTCGATCAGCAGGCCCAGCAGGCCGCAAACCAGCACCGCGATCACGGCCGCCAGGATGAAAGGCAGCCCGTGCAGCGCCACCAGCGAGTAGGTGATGACCGCGCCCAGCATGAAGACGGCGCTGTGCGCCAGGTTCAGGACATCGAGGACGCCGAAGACCAGGGTGTACCCGACGGCGAACAGGGCGTAGATCGACCCGATGAAGATCGCATTGAGGATCTGCTGGGTCAACGCGTCAGCTTTGGTTTACAGAGATCACCAGGTTGAACCCGCCCGACCCGTCCATCTGGATGATCCAGATCGTCTGCTTGACGTCGTGCGTGCTCGTGAACTGGAAGGGTCCGAGCGGCGTCTGGATGTTGACGCTCTCCATCGCGGCCCGAATGCGGGTACGATCGCCGGCTACATCACTGAAGGTCAGGTTGGCCCGCTTCGCGGCGTCGGCCAGGATCAGGATGCCGGTATAGCCCTGGGCCGCGAACTGGTCGGGGTCACTGCCGTACTTCGCCTTGTAGTCACTGACGAACGACGCATTCGAGGGGAAGGTGTTGTGGAGGTACCAGCCGCTGCCGCTCTCCGCGCCGTTGCCGGCCGCGCCGGCCTGCTTCGAGACAACGGCGGTGTTGAACCCGTTTCCACCGAGGAACTGGCCGGTGAACCCCTGCTTGCGAGCCTCGATCATGATCTTGGCCGGGATGCCGCCGAGGCTGGTGATGAAGATGACGTCAGGCTTCTTCTGCACGGCGCGGGTCACCGGGGTCGCGAAGTCGGCCGTCGTCTTGCTGAAGGCGACGGTGTCGAGCAACTGGATGCCGTACTGGGAGACCGTCCGTTGCACGATGATGCCGCCATCGGACGAGAACTTGTCGTCGTTGGCCACCATCAAGACGCCGGTCTTGGGATGGGCCTTTGTCGAGTAGGTCTTGATGTTCGCCGGGATGGC
>DAINCX010000022.1:15821-35532 GCA_036732165.1 Candidatus Dormiibacterota bacterium
CGCCGGTCTTGGGATGGGCCTTTGTCGAGTAGGTCTTGATGTTCGCCGGGATGGCCGACTCCTCGCCCAGGCTGTCCCGGAAGACGTACTTGCAGGGGTCGGGTTTTGGATAGTTGCAGTCCGGCACGATGTGGATGCCGGTGGTGCTGACCGCGAGGATCGGCACCTTGAAACTTTCGGCGAGCGGGTGCACGGCGACGGCGGAGTTGGACAGGGTCGGGCCGAGCAGGGCAAGCACCTGGCCCGACTGGATCAGGCGCTGCGCCACCTGGGCGGACTGCGCCTTGTCGGAGGCGTCGTCCTGCGTGTCGAGGGCCAGTTGCGCGCCATTCACGCCGCCGGACTTGTTGATCGTCGCGACCGCCAGGTCCGCGCCCTTCTGCGAGCTGGGGCCGTAGACGCCGCCCGCCCCGGTCAGAGACAGGATGGCGCCGAGGTGAATGGTCTTGCCCTGGTAGGAGCTGGAGGAGTTCGTCCCCCCGGTGGTTGCGCTTCCGCAGGCCGCCAGCACCAGCGCCATGGCGACCGTGATCCCCGGCAGCCTCGTGTTCATTCGGTTAGTCCTCCCCGCGGCGAATGGATATGCCGTCAAGCTTAACCGGAAGTGAAGGTTGGGTACAGGCCCGCGCCGCGTTCTTACTTGGTCTCGGGTTCGAGGCCCTTCGCGGGCTCGGTGGATGGCGCGATCTCATCCGCTGGCGCAGGCTCGGCGGGGCCCTCGATCGCCCTCAGCGCCGCATTGGCGAGGTTCGTCTCCGCGGACGTCGTGCCAGTCGCCACCTCGGCGGCCGCGAGGAAGCGCGACTCGAGTTCGTCGCCGACACGCTCGATGATGGTCTCGTGGTGCCTGGGCGTTGCCTGGTCGGACGTCGTGTCGTCGGCCTTCTTTTCCATGTGCCGATTCTACCGCCGGCCCTGACTGGATCAGGCGTATTCTGCGGGACATGCGGCCGGCCGTGCTCCTGCTCGACATCGACGGCACTCTCGTCGACAACACCGCCCAGCACATCGCCGCCTGGTGGGAGGCATTCGTCAAGGAAGGTTTGTCGGTGGACACCGAGCGGCTGCGCCCCGAGATCGGCAAAGGCGGTGATCTCTTTGTCAAAGCGGTCGCCGGAGAGGCGTGGGAGGCGCAGCACGGTGACGCCGCCCGCGCGCATCATGGCGAGGCCTACCGGCGGCTTCTCCCCAGCGTGCGCCCGGTCGCGGGTGCCCCGGAATTCCTCGTGGCGCTGGAGACTCTCAAGATCCGGCCGGTCCTCGCCACCTCATCCGACCCGGAGGAGGTCAAGGCCAACCTGGCGATCCTCGGCAAGAAGCCCGAGCAATTCCTGATCATCGACTCGGATGATATCGGCACCTCGAAGCCCGCGCCTGACCTGTTTGCCCTGGCGCTCGAGCGGAGTGGGGTCCCCGCCGATGAGGCGGTTGCCGTCGGCGATACCCGGTGGGATGGCGAGTCGGCGCGGAAGAGTGGAATCGGCTTCTGGGGAGTGCTGAGCGGCGCCGGCACCCCAGAGGAGCTGGACCTTGGTGGGGCCAGCGAGATCTTCATCGACCTGCAGGGCCTGCTGGCGGCGCTGCGCCGTGAGGGCGCTGAGGGCTAGCTGGGGGCTAGCTGGGGGCTGGCGTCGCCGCCGCGGCCGCCGCCTGCGAGGCGGCCGGTGTCGAAGACGCTGACGGAGTCGCGCTCGTGCTCGGAACCGGGGATGGGGTTAAGCCGCTGGGAACGATGGAAGGCAGCAGCGAGGACGAGGGCGATGGGGAAGGCGAGGGCGACGGCGTCGCCGTGGCGGAAGGCGCCGTGCATTCGGTCCCGGGGAGGTAGAGCTCCTTTTCCGAGCCGGCGCCGGCTTTGGGCGACGCTGAGGGCGACGCCGAGGCCGAGGCCGAGGGATTGATGTTGCTGTTGCTCGAGCACGGCGGTCCCGATACCAGGCCGTCGGGCTGCTGGAAGTTCTGGACCGGGAAGTTGGCCTGCGTCAGGCCGTTGTTGATGAAGTCCTTGAGGACGGAGCTCCCCACCATGGTCCCGAACACGTTGTTCATGTTCTGGTTGCCCGGCCCGGTGTGCCCCACCCAGGCGCCCACCACGATGTTGGGCGCGTAGGCCATCATCCAGGCATCGTGAAAGTCGTTGGTCGTGCCTGACTTCCCGGCCATCGGGCGCCGCCACCCGAGGTTCCATTGGGTCGAGTAGTCCTTGAGGATGTAGGTGATCAGGTACGCCTCCTGGGCGGTCAGGACCCGCTTGGCCTGGGGTGAGCCTGGCTTGTCGAGGCTGTTCCCCTGCGCATCGCTGACCTCGAGGATCGAAACCGGATCGTGCCGCGTGCCGTCGTTGGCGAAGACGCCGTAGCCGACCACGTGATCGAGCATCCGGACCTCGCTCGATCCGATCGCGGTGGTCACCTCGCTCTTGAGCTGGTTCTGGATCCCCATGTCATGCGCCAGGCTGATCACGTTATCGATCCCCGCCTGCTGCATCGTCTCCAGCGCGGGAATGTTTCGCGACAGGAGGAGCGCCTTGTGCGCCGTGATCATCCCCATGTCCCGGAAATCGAAGTCATGGAATTGCCCATTCGCAAAGTGCTTTGACGTGTCATCGAGCAGGTTTCCCATGGTGAGCTTGTGCGACTTGAAGGCCTGCTCGTAGGCGTAGGGCTTGAAGGAGGAGCCCGGCTGGCGGAGGGCCGTCACCACGTTGAACTGGCCCTTGATGTCGTTGTTGAGGAAGTCGGCGGAGCCGACCATCGCCAGGATCTCGCCGGTCTTGGGATCCATGGCCAGTAGGTCGCCATTGTCGGCGCCCAGGCGGCCGAGCTGCTGGACACCCGTTTGGACGGCATGCTCGGCCGCTTTTTGCATCGTGAGGTCGAGCGTCGTCTTGACCGTGAAGCCGCCGCGAGCCACCGTGCTCGGACCATAAAGGTTGTCAAGCTGCTCGAAGACGAAGTCGACGAAATGGGGCGCCTGGCTGCTCCGGTCTTGTTTGAAGGAAAAGTTCAAGGATTCGGCCTTCGCCTGGTCCGCCTGCTCCTGGGTGATCACCTTGGTGTTGACCATGGCATCGAGCACGATCGCCTGGCGCGCCACGGCCCGGTCCTTGTGCAATGCGGGATCGTAGTAGCTCGGGCCCTGGGGGAGGCCAGCCAGCAGGCTGGCTTGCCCGAGGGTCAGGTCCTTGGCGTGGACATTGAAGTAGACCTGGGAGGCGGCCTCGATGCCGGTAGCGTTGTGCCCGTAGTAGATGCTGTTCAGGTACAGCTCGAGGATCTGCTTCTTGCTGTACCGGGACTCGAGGGCCGTCGCGATCATCGCCTCACGCAGTTTGCGCAGGATTGTTTTCTTCGGCGATTGAATGATGGCCACCTTGGCCAGTTGCTCGGTGATGGTGCTGGCCCCCTGGGCCGGCCGGCGCGCGATCACGTCGATCACCCCGGCCTTGATCACCCGGCCCCAGTCGACGCCGTGGTGTTGGTAGAAGTGCTTGTCCTCGACGGCGATCGTGGCATTCTGCAGGTTCGGGCTGATGTTGTCGAGCTTGACCGGCGTGACCCGCACACCCTGCGAGTTCCGCTGCTCGATCAGCGCACCGTGCCGGTCGGTCACCCTGATGGTGCCGCCGGTCAGGTCGAGCTTGCTCGGGTCAGGGAGCGTCGCATACGCGTAGGCGAAGGTCCCCAGGATGAGCAGGAGGAGCAGCCCGGCGAGGACGCCCGCGACCGTCAGCCATTCCCGGCGTGTCCAGGTGCGAATCGAGCCCCACTTCGCCAGGCCGGGTCGCCAGCCGGCGGGCTTGGCGGCCGAGGCTCGCTTGCGGGGCGCGGTCGGCTGGTCCGCGGCCGGTGTCGGCGGTCCCGACTCAGCCACAGGCTCTCAATGCGAAGTGTCCGATCCCTCTATTGTTACCGCTGCTTCGACACGGCCGCGTGGCCCTTCTCATGCGGGGTGGCGGCGCCGCTGACCAGTCGCCGGGCGTACCCCGCGGCGATCGCCGTGAGGGCGGCTTCGGCCGCGCTGACCAGCAGACGCCGGGCGATTCCACCCTTGCGTTCGGTCTCGGCCTGCTTGCTCTTGCTCTCGGCTTTGCCGATCCGCTTCTGGGCTGAGGCCCAGGCACGGGCATCGTCACCGAAGTCGTTGAGCCGCTCGCGGAGGTCGTTGAGCTTGAGCTTCCGCACCATGCGTTCGGCGGCCGACCGCCGGCTGCGCCGCCGGTATCCGTACAGCGCGAGACCCACGACGCCGATCACCAGGGCCCCGATCGTCAGCTGCACCGCCGGATTGGTTTGGATCTGCGTTTTGACGTCGAGGTTGCGCTTCGCCTTCAGCTGCAACGCGTCGAGGGTCTCGCCGAGGTGCGCTCGGGTCTGATCTACTTCCCGTTTCGCGTCACTCGATGTCTGGCCCACTCGGCGTCCTCCTTCAAGCTCGTGATGGTTTTCTGCGGCGGGCCGATCTTCAGCATGCTCTTGCCCATCAGGCCGAAGACCACCAGCAGGATCAGGAACACGACGGTCTCGATGCCGGCGACCAGCGCGTGCGCCGGGATGATCAAGGCGATCGTGACCAGCAGCATGATAAAGAAGAGGAGGGCACAGACGGCGGCGACCGCCAGCATGATGGCCGCCTTGATGTTGCTACTGAGCATCTCCTTGACCTCGACCTTCGCCAACTGGATCTCCTGCTGGACGAGTCGGATCACGTCGTCAACCGCCACCCGCGCGAGATCGATGACGCCGCGACGGCCGTTTGAGTTTGTCGTCGCTCGGGCCGATTCCTGGGCCGAAGCCCTGGGCGCAGAATCCATAGACGTCCTCCTTCCTTCCTTCCTTGAC
The DNA here is from genome assembly GCA_036732165.1 of Candidatus Dormiibacterota bacterium. Lineage (GTDB taxonomy): Bacteria > Chloroflexota > Dormibacteria > CF-121 > CF-121 > JALYYC01. Next base: position 20,663 of record DAINCX010000022.1, read on the forward strand.
CGCGCCGACCGCGTCCATATTAGAACGTAAACATTATAGCGCTTGTGTGAGCTAAGATGGTAGCCATGGAAAACATTCCCGGTACCACCGACCCGTACATCCAGAATCCCGGTGCCCCCCAGGTTGAGCAGCCCGTCGGGCCCGATGTCGCGCCGCAGCCGCTCACCATGCCGGAGATCGGCGAGCCGCCGGCCACCCCGGTCGAGGTTCCGCAACCGGGCTTCAACCGACCCGAAGTCCCGCAGCGCTAATACCTAACCGAGCAGGCTGACCCCGTCGGCCCGCCGGACGGTGGCGCCCAGGACGGCGCCAATGGTGGGCGCCCAATCGGCGAGATGGGGTCGCCTCCGTTCCAGCGTGGTCGCGATCCGTTGGGCGGCCGAGTGCCCTCCCCCCACCAGCGCCACGGTGCGGGCGGTGGCAGGCGCGCCGTGAAAGCCGCCCGCGGGAAGGACTGGTGAGGCGAAGATCCGTCCGGGCCGGGCGCCCGCGATCAGCACCGCGTGATCGGCCGCGAGCCAGGTCTCGATGCCATCCACGGCCATCAGGGCCCTGGCGGCCTGGGCTCGATCGACCCCGTCGCGCAGGTGCACGAGGGCTGCGCCGCCGTCCGGGATGACGGCGTCCCAGAGGGCGCGGGCCTGGTCGCCCATCAGGTCGATCGGGGCGGTGTCCGTGCGCGCCTGCATGTCATGGTCCGACACGATGATCACGACCGTTTCGCCCCAGCTCGGCTCCAGCGCATCGAGCACCTCGCCAACCAGCCGGTCTGTGGCCGCGTAACACTCTCTGGCGGCGGCACTCTCCGGGCCACGGTCGTGGCCGATGGTGTCCGCCTCGTTGACATGCCCGAAGACGAATCCGAGCGATCGGTCGGCTGCCGCCTCCAGCAGGTGCGGGCGGACCGCGGCGTTCGTCGGGTAGCCGTGCGCATCGAGTGGCGTCTTGGGCGGGATGGCGTTGCCCGGCGGCCAGAGGAGATCCGCCGACCCGGTACACAGCAGGCCGCGATCGTCGCCCACCGCGGCCGCACTTCGGATGCCGGACGCTCGACAGGCGTCGAACAGGGTCGCGACGCCGGGCGTCTCGAGCCCGGCCCACTCCGGAAGCTTGGTATAGCGCCAGGCGGTCGTGCGGACTCCATGCGTTCTGGGATAGCAGCCGGTCAGCAGCGAACAAAAGCCGGGGTCGGTCGAGGAGGGGAGGTCGGTCACGCCACCGTCCCGGGCGCGACCGCCGGCGGCGGCGAGCGCCCACATCCGTGGCGTCAGCTCCGGTCCGATCGCGCCGTGCGGAAACCCGTCCAGCCCCAGCAAAACCACCCGTGTGATTCGCTTATTGTTACCCACGTGCCGCTGACCGGCTTGCCCGAGCCGTTCCTCAAGTTGCTGGAGGGCCGCGACGAGCTGCTCGTCACGTCACGGGAAGGCGGCCGGGTCGGCACGGTCCCGGTCTGGTTCGTGCTCGGCGCGCCGGGCGTCGTCTACCTCTTTGCCGACGCCTACTCCCGCCGGGCGCGGCGCTGGCGGCTCGATCCCTGGGTCCGGTTGACGGTTCCGGGCACCGCGACCTCCCTGGAGGGCGCGGTTGAGTTCGTGTTGCCGGCCGAGCTCGATCCGATCTTGAGCGACCTGGTCGTCGATCGGTGGGGGATGTGGGGCGCGGCCACGCCGGAAGGCCTGCGCCGGATGATTCGGGATGGGTCCCATGTCCTGGTGCGCGTCGGCGGCCGTTAACGCCGGCTTAACCTTTCTCTCCTTGACAGGGCGACCGCGAGATGGTTAAACGGGGGAGCATATTCAGCCCATTCACCAAGGGAGGGGACCATGGTCGATGCGCGGCTCCGGCGACCGGATTTCTTGACCAGGCGCTCGTTGGGAGTGCTGGCTAGCTCCGTCATCCTGTTGGCGGCCTGCGGGCAGGCGAGCAATTCCGGCTCGAGTATCAGCGCGGCCTCCGCGCAGTCGGCTTCGGACGTGGGCGGTATGTCTTCCCTGGTCAGTGCGGCCAAGAAGGAAGGACAGCTGAACGTCATCGCCCTCCCGCCTGACTGGGCCAACTACGGCGCGGTCATCAGCGGCTTCACCGCCAAATACGGGATCAAGGTGAACTCCGCCAACCCCAACGGCAGCAGCCAGGATGAGGTAACCGCGGTCCAGCAGTTGGGTAAGACCAGCCGCGCGCCCGACGTCCTCGACGTTGGAATGGCGGTGGCGCTGGCGAACACCAGCCTCTTCGCGCCCTACAAGGTTCAGACCTGGAACGATATCCTCGACGCCCAGAAAGAGCCGACCGGGATCTGGTACCAGGATTACGGCGGCTACATGTCGATCGGCTATGACTCCGCCAAGGTTCCCACGATCAGCTCGATCCAGGACCTGATGGGAACGGCGTTCAAGGGCAAGGTGGCCCTCAACGGCGATCCGACCAAGGCCAACGCGGCGTTGAACGGCGTGATGATGGCGTCGCTGGCAAACGGTGGCTCACTGGATGACATCAGCAAGGGCGTGGACTTCTTCCACCAGCTGAACGTGAAACACAACTTCGTTCCGGTACAGGCGACTACCGCGACCGTGAAGAACGGGACAACGCCCGTCGTGTTCGACTGGGATTACCTGTCCGCGGCTCATGGCAAAGATGTGCCGAGCTGGAAGGTCTTCGTTCCCAACAACGCGGTCCTCGGCGGCTACTACGCGCAGGCGATCAACAAAAACGCCCCTCATCCGGCGGCCGCAAGGCTCTGGGAGGAGTACCTCTATTCCGACGAGGGCCAGAATCTCTGGCTGAAGGGCCTCGCCCGACCGGTTCGGATGGCGGCAATGCAGAAGTCCGGCAAAATTGATGCCACCGCGGCGGCGGCGCTCCCGCCGGTGAGCGGCACCCCTGTCTTCCTCAGTGCCGACCAGGCAACCAAGGCCAGCGCCTACCTCGCTGCGAACTGGGCCCAGGCCATCAAGTGAGCGCGGCGGCTAGCACCGCTATTCAACGCGTCGGCCGCCCCGTCGGGGGCGGCCGGCGTTTGCCGGTCTCCTGGATCGGGGCCGTCCCATTTTTTGGATACGTCGCGCTCTTCCTCCTGTTGCCGACCCTGATCGTCGTGGTCGGTGCCTTTTTCAGTGACAGCGGGTTAACCCTTTCAAATCTGACCGGCCTGCAAAAAGACTTCATCGTCAGCGCGTTCGTCAACAGCGTCATCCTGTCGGCGACCAGCGCGCTCATTGGTGCTGTCGGCGGGGCGATACTCGCCTATGCGGTGGCAACCGGCAATCCGAGCGGCAGCTTTCGCCGGCTGGTCCTGTCCGCCTGCGGCGTGCTGGCCCAGTTCGGGGGCGTCACCCTCGCGTTCGCCTTCATCGCCACCATTGGCCAGGCCGGATTCCTGACGCTGTGGTTGCAGCAGCACGTTGTCGACATCTACGCCGGGGGAGTATGGCTGTATCAGCTCAAGGGGCTGGTGCTGGTCTATGCGTACTTCCAGATCCCATTGATGGTGCTCGTCTTCCTGCCGGCCCTCGATGGCATCCGCCCACAGTGGCGCGAGGCGACGGAGAGCCTTGGTGGTCGGACCTGGCATTACTGGCGCTACGTCGCCGGCCCGCTGCTCGCCCCGGCCTTCATCGGCGCCACCCTGCTGCTTTTTGCCAACGCCTTCTCCGCCTACGCCACCGCCTACGCGCTGATCAACCAGGGAGCCATCATCGCCCCGCTCCAGATTGGGAATGACCTCACCAGCGAGGTCGGCCTACACCAGCCTGGTCTGGCCAAGGCCGAGGCGCTGGTGATGGTGGTGATCGTCACCGTGGTCATGACCCTCTACGCCCTGCTGCAGCGAAGGACTGCCAAATGGCTGCAGTAGCGGCCCCGCGCGGTCGCATGAGCGCGGTACGCGCTCGCCGGCTCAAACTCAGGATTTTCCGCTGGATCGTGTTTCTCGTGCTTGGCGCCTTTTTCCTGGTCCCGATCGGCGCCATGTTCGAGTTCTCGACGCGTGGCGTGGGTGAGGCGGCGCCGCGCACCCTCGACGCCTTCGTGACCATTGGCCAGTACCCGGACCTGGTGGGCGCGATCGTCAACTCGCTGGAGCTGGCGGCCATCACCTCGATGGGAATGCTCTTGCTGCTGGTCCCCACCATGATCTGGGTCAAGCTGCGACTGCCGGGGATCAGCCGGGTGGTCGAGTTCATCTGCCTGCTCCCGTTAACCATCCCGGCGATCGTTCTCGTGGCTGGCCTGGGGCCGATCTATCTGTGGATAGCGCTCAACGTCAGTGACTCGATCCTGACGCTGGCCTTCGCCTACCTGATCCTGGTGTTGCCCTATACGTACCGGGCGCTCTACGCCGGGCTGGCGGCGATTGACGTCAAGACCCTGTCCGAGGCGGCCCGCGGGCTCGGCGCCGGTTGGGGCACTGTCATGTGGAGGGTGATCGCACCCAACATGTCGGGGGCCCTGCTGAACGCCGCGCTCCTCTCCGTCGCCGTGGTCCTGGGCGAGTTCACGATTGCCAACCTCTTGAACTATGTGAACCTGCAGGTGGAGGTCGCCCAGCTGGGCCGCGCCAATGCGGCGGTCTCGATCGCGGTGGCGGTCGCGTCGCTCCTCTTTGTCTTCGTGCTGCTCGTCCTGCTGTCGTTTGTCGGCCGCACTCGTTCTCACCGGCTGCGAGGGGCCCAGTAAGCATGCGAGCGGAGGGCGTCTGATTTGGCGTCAACTCCAGTCGTGAGTACCGGGACCCAGCCCCGCGCCGGCGTTGAAGTCCGCCTGGAGGACCTGCGGCGCCGATACGGCAATGTGGTCGCGCTCGATGGCCTGAGCCTGACCCTGGCGAAGGGTGAGCTGGTCGCCCTGCTCGGACCATCCGGCTGCGGCAAGACGACCGCCCTGCGCCTGCTTGCCGGCCTCGAGGAGGCGGACAGCGGACGGGTCGTCGTGGATGGCGAGGATGTGACCGGTCGACCCGCCAACCGGCGAGACGTGGGGATGGTATTCCAGGCCTACTCACTGTTCCCGCACATGACGGCCTGGGAAAATGTTGCCTTCGGCCTCCAGATGCGGAAGGTTGGTGCCGCTGAGCGGCGTCGACGCGCGGGCGAGATGCTCGACCTGGTCGGACTAGCCGGCTTTGCCAACCGTTACGCACACCAGATGTCGGGGGGTCAGCAGCAGCGCGTGGCGCTGGCGCGCGCCCTGGCGATCCGGCCAAAGGTGCTGCTCCTGGACGAGCCGCTGTCCGCGCTCGACGCCAAGGTCCGCGGCCGGCTCCGTGATGAGATCCGCCGGGTGCAATTGGAGGTCGGCATCACCACCCTTTTTGTCACCCACGACCAGGAGGAGGCGCTCGCCATCGCCGACCGGGTGGGCGTGATGCAGTCGGGCCGCCTGGAACAACTCGGGCCGCCGACGCTGGTCTATTCCCGCCCGGCGACCCCGTTCGTGGCGTCCTTTGTCGGTCTGACGAACCGGCTGGCGGGCACCGTGCATGGAAGCGAGGTCGAAGTCAGGGGGACGCGGCTGCCCCTGGTCCAGCCGGGCGCCGGCGACGGACCCGCGGTCGCGCTGGTTCGCCCCGAGGCGGTGACCGTCGCCAGTGACGGCCAGACGGCCGGCGGACCGCTCGTCGGTACCGTGATCGCGACCGCGTTCCTGGGCGCGACCAGCCGCGTCACGGTCGACCTGGGCGACGTCACCGTGCTCGCGCAGCTGCCCACCTCGGAAGCGGGCGCGCTTCCCGCGGGGACACGGGTGCGGGTGGTGCTACGCCCGGACCCGGTGCTTATCGCCCGGGACGACGAACCCGCCGCGCACGCGTAAAGGCAAGGCCCAGCAGCGCCAGGACCAGCCCGCCGATGGGGAGCAACGATCCTTGCGCCAGCGACCGCGGACCGCCGCCACTCGGGGCCAGCCCGCGGGCGGCCGGGTTGGCCGCGGTGGTGGCGCGGACGGCCGGGGTCGGCGTGGCCGTCACGGCCGCCGTCACCACGATGGTGCCGTGCATGTCCGAGTGAAAGGTGCAGTGATAGGCGAAGGTGCCGGCGGTGTTGAAGGTGACGCCGCCACTCGTGGCGCCCGCGCCGATGGCGCCGGTGCTCCAGGCCGCGGTATCCGATGTCGCGGTATGCGGGAGGCCGGTGCCGTTCATCCAGGTTACGGTCGTGCCCGTCGGGACGGTGATGGGATTCGGACTGTAACAGGCCGTCGCCGTGGAACAGGTGACGATCTGGGCTGGTGACGTCGCCGCGCTCGCGACCACCTGGGCGATGAGCATGCCTGGAATCAGCAGGGCGCACGCAAGGAGCAACTTTCGCATTCCAACCTCCCCGGAAGACTCGACAGCGACTACGGGAGCGGGTTACGCGCCTTCAGCCGCTCGAGGATCGTCTCGTGGACGAGGCCATTGCTCGCCACGGCGCTGCCGCCGCTATAGGTGCGCGCGCCGCTGAAGTCGGTCAGCCGCCCGCCGGCTTCCTCGACGATGATCAGGGGCGCGGCCAGGTCCCAGGGATAGAGCTCGGGCTCGATCATGGCTTCGCCGCTGCCCTCGGCGACCAGCGCGTAGCCCCAGAAGTCGCCGAAGCCGCGGTCACGCCACGCGCCGTTGACCACGGCATCGAACCCTGCGGCCTGCCCGACCGCTGCGAACGCCGTTCGGGACGCGTAGAAGATTTGGGATTCCTCCAACCGCGAGACCGACGACACGCGCAGGCGCCGCGTGCCGGACCAGGCCCCGCCACCCCGCACCGCGTGCCAGCGCTCCCGCATGGCTGGTGCCGAGATCACCCCGACCTGCAACTCGCCATCCCGCTCCAGCCCGAGCAGCGTCGCGAACATCGGCAGGCCCCGCATGAAGCTGTGGGTGGCGTCGATCGGATCGATGATCCAGCGGGTTCCCCGTCCCGCCGTAGATCCCAGCTCCTCGCCGAGGATCCCATGCTCCGGGTAGCGACGCGCGATGGCGGATCGGAGCTCGCGCTCGATCGCCGTATCCGCCTCCGTCACGAACGACCGGTCCGGCTTCCGGTCGATCTGGAGATCGCGGCGGAAGTGTCGCAGCGCGATGGCGCCGGCGGCATCCGCGAGCTCCATGGCGAAGGTCAGGAGATCGTCGAGCTCGCTCATGCCCGGATCCGTGCGCCCGTGGGGTCGTAGAGGGGCTCGGCCGCGACCACCGCCGGCACCCAGCGGCCGAACAGCTCCACCTCCGCCGCGGTGTCCACCGCGGCATGCGCCACCGGCAGGTACGCGTAGGCGATGCTCCGGGCCACGGTGTAGCCGTAGCCGCCGCTGGTCACGCGGCCCACCACGCGGCCGGCGGTCCGCACCGGCTCGCCCCCGAGCGCGATGGCCTGCGGATCCTCGAGCAGCAAGGGGCGAAGCCGGCGTCGGATTCCGTCCGCTTTCGCCCGCTTGAGGGCGTCCTTGCCGATGAAATCGGCCGCCTTGGTCAATCGAACCGCGAAGCCGAGTCCGGCTTCGTAGGGGTTGTCCTCGGGGGTGATGTCGGAGCTCCAGACGCGATAGCCCTTCTCGAGGCGCATCGATTCGATCGCTCGGTAGCCGCCCGCGACCATGCCATGGGCCCGCCCGGCCTCCCAGATCGTGTCCCAGAGGCGCAACCCGAACTCCGTCGGGCAGTAGAGCTCCCAGCCGAGCTCGCCGACGTAGGTCACGCGCAGCGCCAGGCAGGGAACGCTCCCGACGTTCACGGGACGTGCGGTGAGATAAGGAAAGGCCTCGTTCGACAGGTCGCCATCAACGATCGGCCGCAGGATCTCCCGCGCCTTCGGGCCCCAGATCCCGATGCAGGCGCGCGCCGAGGTGAGGTCGTCGATCGTCACCGAGTGGTCCGCCGGTTGGTGGCGTCGAATCCAACCCAGGTCGTGATTGCCGAAGGCGGTCCCGGTCACGATGAAGAAGCGGTCGGCCGCGAGCCGGGTCACCGTGAAGTCGCACTCGATCCCGCCGCGGGGGTTCAGCATCTGGGTGTACGTGATGCTCTGTGGCGGGCGATCCATGTCGTTGTCGCAGAGCCGCTGGAGGAACTCGAGCGCGCCATGGCCGCGGATCTCGATCTTGGCGAAGGAGGTCTCGTCGAAGAGGCCGGCGCGTTCGCGGGTGGCGCGATGTTCGTAGCCGATGGCCGGGGACCAGTGGTGGCCCGCCCAGCCGGACGGTGGGCGAGGGGAGTCGGGTTCGGCGGCGTTGGACTCGAACCAGTTGGGCCGCTCCCATCCCGCCTTTTCCCCAAACGCGGCGCCCAAGGCCGTCAGTCGTGGGTAGGTGGGGGAGAGCCGCAACGGACGCCCGGCGCTCCGCTCCTCGTTCGGGTAGTGAATGTCGTAGTAGGTGGCGTAGACCTCGTGGGTGCGCGCCAGCGTATAGGCCTGGCTTCGATACTGGCCGCCGAATCGCCGCAGGTCCATCTTCCAGAGGTCGAGTTCCGGCTGGCCATCGATGATCCACTGCGCCATCGCCTTGCCCATCCCACCGGCGCCGGCGATGCCGTGGGCACAAAAGCCGGCTGCGACAAAGAATCCGCGCACGCTCGATTCGCCAAGCACGAACTCGTTGTCGGGCGTGAAGGCCTCCGGCCCATTGATCAGCTTCACGACGTCGCCGCGGTCCAGCGCCGGAACTCGCGTCACGGCCTGTTCGCTCAGCGGTTCGAAGCGTGGCCAGTCCTCGGGGAGCAGGCGGTTGTTGAAGTCGCTCGCGATGCCGCGCAGTCCAAAGGGCGCTGGATCGCGCTCGTATCCCCCCATCACGAGCCCCGCGGCATCACGGCGGAAGTACACCAGCCGGTCGGGATCGCGCATGGTCGGCAGATCCTCGGGGAGCGTCTCGCGGATTCGGGCCACCAGGTACTGGTGCGCCATGGGGATGATCGGGACCGTCACGCCGGCCATCCTGGCAATCTCCGGCGCATAGATCCCGGCCGCATTCACGACTACCTCCGACTCGATCGACCCGGCATCGGTCTCCACTCCGAGGATGCCACCGGCGGCGATCCGAAGGCCGCTCACGCGCACCCCCTCGCAGATGCGCGCCCCCCCACGCCGCGCGCCTTCCGCCAGGGCGAGCGTGAGGCCGCTGGGATCGAGGTAGCCGTCGGTGGCCAGGTAGGCAGCGCCCCTGACGCCCTCGAGCGTCATGATCGGAAACCGTCGCTGCGCGTCCTCCGCGCTGATGAGCTCGATGGGAAGTCCGAAGCTCGTACCCCACCCGGACTGCCGCTGCAACTCCTCCATGCGGGAGGCCGAGGAGGCAAGCCGGAGGCTGCCCACCTCACGCCAACCGATGTCAACGCCCGTCTCCGGCGTCAACCGGCGATAGAGGTCGACGCTTTCCATCATCAGTCGCGTCAGCGGCATCGTCGAGCGCAACTGGCCGACCAGCCCCGCCGAATGAAAGGTTGACCCGCTGGTCAACTGGGCGCGTTCGAGCAGCACAATGTCGGACCAGCCGCGCTGCACCAGGTGGTAGGCGATGCTGGTGCCGCCCACCCCGCCGCCGATGATGACGACCCGGGCGCGAGCCGGCAGCGTCGTCATGGGCCCGCCTGCCGCAACCACTGGCGGAAGCGAGGGTCAGCGGCCCTCCCGAGCAGCCGCTCGAAATGCCGCGCGGCGTACGCGGCGAAATCGAAGTCCAGGTCGGAGATACCCTGCTGGACCACGCCCCACATGGCTTCCCGGAAGTCCGACATGATCGCCATCAGCGCCAGCTGCGCCACGGAAGCCGCCGAGGCCTTACCGGCGTAGGCCTCGAGGAGGAAGGCCTGCTCCTCCTCCGCCAGGCTGTGATTGACGGAAAAATTGCCGAGGTCGAAGGCCGGGTCGCCCATGGCGGCGTACTCCCAGTCGACGATGCGGATCAGGGTGCCGTCGTCGATGAAGTTGGCATTGAGCAGGTCGTTGTGGCAGAGGCGCGGCGCCGGCAGGGGGAGGGCCTGCTCGATGGCGACGGCGATGGCCAGCGCCCGCTCGTGCGCCGGAGGCAGCGGGACGCCCCGGCTTCGGGCGGTCACCGCATAGGCCTCGACCACCCGGAAGGACGAGAAGACCGCCGGCACGACCCCGGCGTGATGGATGCGCTGCAACGACGCGGCCACCCGCTGCAGCGTCTGTGGAAGGTGGACCGCCGCATCGCTGACCGGTTCCCCCGGGATGAAGCGGGTCACCAGGATCGCCTCCGGCTCGAGGAACGCAATTACCTCGGGGCCGACCCCGCAGGCGGCGGCCAGCTGGCTGGCCTGATACTCGATCTGCCGGTCGATGCCAAGCAGGCCGCCCGCCGGTGCCGGAATCCGGACCACAAAGGTTTCGGTGCCGCGCTGCACCCGGTAGTTCCGGTTGGTGATCCCGCCGCTCAATGGCTGCTCCGTGCGCGGCTGGCCGGCCCACCCGGGGATCCGGTCCAGGACGGCCGTGCGGTCGAAGCCCACGCTCATCGCTCGATAGCGTATCGACTCCGCCTTGTTACCCTCAGCAGCATGCCCGCCCCGTCCTCGGCGCGTCGCTACCGGCAGATCAGCCGGGTCCTCGCCCGCCACGGGCTGGGCTTCTTCATCAGCGTCCTTGGGTTGGAACGCTTTGTCGTCTGGCAGCGGATGTTCAACCGCCGCTACGACCAACCGCTGACCCGGCCCGAGCACATTCGCCGCGCCATGGAGGAGCTGGGACCCGCCTTTATCAAGCTGGGCCAGATCCTCTCGACCCGGGCCGACCTGTTGCCGCCCAGCTACCAGGTGGAGCTGGCCAAGCTGCAGGACGCCGCGCCCGCACTCCGCGTCGAGGTGGTGAGGGAGATCATCGCGGCCGAGCTCGGCGAGCCGGTGGAGGCCGCCTTCGCGACCTTCGACGACGTGCCCCTGGCGGCGGCGTCGATCGGCCAGGTCCACGGGGCCACCTTGCTGGACGGCACGCCCGTCGTGGTCAAGGTCCAGCGACCCGGCGTCGCCGACCAGATCGAGCAGGACCTGCAGATCCTGGACGCGCTGGCCGCCACGGCGCGCCGCCGCTGGGCCCTGACGGACCAGTACGACGTGGTCGGGATCGTCCACGAATTCGGCCAGACGCTCCGCGCCGAGACCAACTACATTCGTGAGGGCCGCAACGCGGAGCGGTTTCGGGCGAACTTTGCCGACGACGAGACGGTGCATATTCCGCTGGTGTGCTGGGATCGGACGACAAAACGAGTCCTGACGCTGGAGCGGATTGCCGGGATCAAGATCGATGACCTGGCCGGCCTCGACCGGGTCGGGGTCGATCGCCCGGCGGTCGCGCTGCGGGGTGCCCAGATGGTGCTGAAGATGATCTTCACGGACGGGTTCTTTCACGCCGACCCGCACCCGGGGAACTTTTTTATCGAGCCCGGCGGCCGGATCGGGGTGGTGGACTTCGGGATGGTGGGGACGGTCGAACCGCGGACCCGGGAGCAGCTGGTCTGGGCCCTGCTCGCCTACACCAGCGATGAACCGGAGCGCCAGGTCGACGCCCTCTTCGACCTCGGTGTGGCGCGCCACCGGGTCGACCGGGCGCTGTTGCGGCGCGACATCGAGCACCTGCGCGCCCGCTATTACGGCCGCCCGGTCGGGGAGATCGCGATCCGGCCGGTGGTCAACGATGTGCTCGGCGTGGTCCGACGGCACCGCCTGCAATTGCCGGCCGGGTACGCGCTCCTGGTCAAGACGGTGGTGATGCACGAGAGCCTGGTCACCCGGCTGGACCCGGGCTTTGACTTCACCGCCGTCCTGGTTCCCTACGCGAAGGGGATGGTCTTCCGGCAGTTCTCGCCCGTGATGTGGGCGCGGGCGGCCGCCCAGGCGGGTGTCGATTTCGCGCGGCTCGGGGTGGAGATGCCGCAGCAGGCGCGGCGCCTGCTCGGCGCCATCCAGCGCGGCGACCTGGAGTTTGGCGTGCGGCCCTCCGGCTTCGAGCCACTGGTGCGCCGCCTCGAGCGGATCGCGAACCGGATGGTGCTCGGGATCATCGCCGCCGCCTTCGTCATCGCCCTCGCCGTCCTCGTCTCCGCGTTCCATCTGCGCAGCGATCCCATGGCCGGCGTCGTTCTGATCCTCGGCTTCCTGGCGGCGAGCGCGCTGGGCGGCTACGTGGCGATCAGCATCCTGCGATCCGGGCGATCGTAGCCGCACCCGCTAGAAGAGATGGGTCAGGCGGCGCCGGAACCATTTCGGCCCCGCCGGTTCCCGGTACGCCGGGATCAAGGCCCGCAGTCGCGCCTCCGCGAGTGGCACCAGCGACTCGACCGTCTGATCCTGCGGGCTGATCGGCGCGCCGATGCACAGGTACACCGTCTTGCGCAGCCATAGGTCCTTCATCCCGGCCATGCCAACCGGGACCACGGGCACGCGATTGTCGACCGCGAAGTGGGCAAAGCCTTTTTTCAGCGACATCAGCTGCCCTTCGGCCGGCCCGTAATGCCCCTCGGGGTAGAGGGCGACGGCGCCGCCGATCTGGAGGCATCGGTCGACGTGCTGAAAGAGCACCGCGTCCTGGTGCAGGTCCCGGTTGACCGGGATGTACCCACCCACCGCCTTGATCATGGTCCACTGAAACTTTTTGGTCACCAGCGTCGTCGTGTCGCCGAGAAAATGGACGCGCGGCTCGATCGGGAAGGTGGCGAGGATGGCGAACGAGTCGAGCCAATTGAGGTGATTGGCGATGATCACACAGCCGCTGCGGAGCACATGCTCCCGGCCGGTGACCCGGATCCGAAAGAGGGTATGGAGGACGGGCAAGGCGAAAATTCGGACCGCTCGATAGGCCAGCGTGGCGCACCGCTGGACCGGGAGGAGATCCGCCGCGGGTGGGTTAGTGCGCTCTCGCGCCCTGTGCCTCCAGAATGCCGAGGACCATGCCCTCGCTCAGGTCGCGGGCCTGCCGGTAGGTCTTGTCCTGACCACTGGATTCCGCCGGCAGCTCCTTCAGCAGGCGCTCCAGCTCCTCGTCGAAGAGGCGGGTCACCAGCTCCGGCGAGTGGGTGACCGAACGCCGGTCGGCATCCGCAACGGGGACTCGATGCAGGACGCGCTGGGCGATCATGTAGCGGTAGATCCGGTCGGTGGCGAGGTCCTCCATGTAGCCGTCGAGCAGACTGGCGCCCCGGCCGTTGAGGACACCGTCGCGGTAACGGATCACGGTTCGGACCGCGTCGCGGGTTCCCTGGAGGGTGCGCTTCCCCACGCCTTCCGGGCTCGGCCGCAGGTCGCGGTGGATGTCGGCATCCTTGCGGCGCGCCGCCACCTGGTTCGGGTAGGGGAACTGGTTGACGGCAAGCTCGTTCTGGTCCGGATGACCCGTCCAGGCCCCATCCATCAAGCTGTTCGCCTCATTCTTCTTGTCCTGCTCGAGGACCTTCAGCGCCCGCTCGTTCAGCGCCGCGTCGGTCCGGCTCGGATAGAGGGCCGTCATGCCGCCGATGGCGAGCATGCCGCGCTTGTGGCAGATCTCCGGCATCACCTCGCGCAGGGCCTGGAAAAAGGCGACATCGTGGGGAATGGTGTTGCGGTCCGGCAGGACCCAACGGGGGTCGTGCAGCGTGAAGTCGATCAGGCTGGCCATGTAATCCCAGCGCCCGAGGTTGAGGCCCATCATGTGCTCGCGAAGGTTGTAGGCGAACTCCTCCATCGCATAGGCGATGGGATGGGACTCGACCAGGGCCATACACCGGATGTAGTCATGCGGCCATCCCCGGGCTTGCGCGATCGCCACGAACAGGTCCCGCCACCAGAGCGCCTCGTCCGCGGACTCGGACTTCGGGATGTAGATGCTGAGGGGGTGGCGCAGGCGGGAGGGGTCCACCTGAAACGCAACCATGGCGACGTCGAACAGGGAGGCCGAGAGCAGCTCGCCCTTGATCACCCCGGCCTGGTCGAGATGGAGGCCTCGCGGCCGCGTGAGGATGACGGTCTTGCTGTCGTTGATGCCGACCTGGCGGTCGCGCTTGGCGTCATGGTAAGTGAGCTGCCCGCGCAACGCCGCCACGATGTTCTCCACGCCGCGCAGGAGGTTGGGCCAGGCGTTGGCCACCGAGTCCTCCAGGTCGAGCATCACCCCGGGTGCGCCCGAGTTCAGCATCTTGACCACCAACTCCGCGTCGTCGGCGGGCCCGGTCATCTGGTTGCGCTGGTCCTGGCACCATCCGGGTAGCGAGACCTTCCAGCTCCCCGTGGTCGCCTCGGAGGGCGGGCGGTAATCCGGCAACGTCCCGGCATGGGCCCGCTCGAGGATCGTCTTGCGCGCGCCCGCCAGCTGCCGCTGCCGCCCGGAGAACTGCTTGTGCAGCGGCAGCAGGAACTCGTAAAAGCCCCGGGGGAGATCCACGCGCGGGTCGAGCCCCGCTGGGGCAGGTGTGGCGGGTGGGTCGACGGGGATGACGGCCGTCATGAGGTCGACTCGACTCTAGCAGTTGGCCGGGGGGCGGTCGGGCCTAGCGGGCGGGCCGGCCGGCTACCGGACGCTGGCGTTCACGGCGATCCCCGCGAAGGGTGACCTGCACGGCGCTGGTCTTATGGATGAAGCCGTGGGTGACGGCCTCGCTGATCTGGTGCCAGAATTGCTCCCGCACCCAGCGCCGCTCCACGAGCAGCTCGACCCCGCTCAGGGTCAGCCCATCCGTGGTAAGGCTGATCGTGGTATCCGGTCGCTGAGCGTGGCGGATCATGGTCTCGTCCAACAGGGCCATGAGCCACTCAGCCGGGATCTTGATCGCCGCCTGGGGGATTTCCTCTTCGGCCTCGCCCTGAACCGCCACAATAGAGCGAACCTTAAAAACCTCCCAGTCTTGCTCGCCTAGCTGTAGTTCCCACACAGGTTGCTGACAGCTGCCGATGGGGTTTTGCCTCCGAGCGC
>DAINCX010000023.1:0-35458 GCA_036732165.1 Candidatus Dormiibacterota bacterium
ATGAACATGCTGGCCCCGATCGAGACGTACATCAGGACGGCCGTGATGATGAACGGCCAGGAACTAAAAATATCGAAGAGCCCGAGCCGCGCCAGCCAGGGCGCGCTGTAGGGGTGGCGCAGCACGAAACCCATGACGCCCTGCGGCTGCTGCGGGATCTGCGGAAGGAGGGTCCCGACGGTGGCCAGCAGCGCCAGGATGGCAAGCAAGATAATGGCCGTCCGCATCTTGCGGAGCTCGCGCCAGGCACGGCCAAGGAGGTGGAACGGCGTGACCCGGGGCCGCGCCGGCGGAACGCGTGTCTCGCGGACCGGGGACGGGGCGAGCACGCTACAAGTGTAGGGAGGCCGCCTTCGTCGCCCAGTCGAGCACGAAGGTCGGGAAGATGCCGAGCAGCATCGTGCCCACCGCCGAGGCGGTCAGGACCGTGCCCATCGAGACGCCGACGCGCAGGCGCTCGCCGGCGGCCTCCGGCGGCGCCGCCAACATGACCACGATCACGCGCAGGTAGTAATAGAAGGACACGATCGTCATGACGATGGCAACCGCCAGCGGGAGCCAGATCTGCGCGTCGACCAGGGCGCGGAAGACGAACAGCTTGGCGAAGAAGCCCACCGTCGGCGGGATCCCGGCCAGCGAGAGCATGAAGATCGTCATGACGGTGGCCAGGAACGGCTTGCGGTAGAAGAGGCCACGCCAGTAGTTGATGTCGGCCGTCTCCTCGCCCCTCGAGCCGAGGGACGTGACGACCGCGAAGGCGCCGAAGTTCATGACCGCGTATGCCGCGATATAGAAGAGCGTTGCCGCGAACCCCTCGGCCGTGCCCGGCAGAATCCCGAGGAAGATGAAGCCGGCGTGCGCGATCCCGGAGTAGGCGAGCATGCGCTTGAGGTTGTCCTGGGTGATGGCGACCAGGTTGCCCACGGCGAGTGAGAGGACCGCGATGAGCGCGAGCGGGATGTACCAGCGGCTGGCGATCGCCGGGAAGGCGGCGATGAAGACCCGGCCGACGGCGGCGAAGGCCGCCGACTTGGTGGCCACGGACATGAAGGTGGTGACGATGGTCGGCGCTCCCTCGTACACGTCGGGCGTCCACATGTGGAAGGGTGCCGCCGACGCCTTGAAGGCCAGCCCGATGGTGAGAAAGCCAATGCCCAAGAGCAGCAGCACGTTACTACCGGCGCTCGCCGTGGCAAAGGCCGCGATCCCGCGCAGCGTCGTGCTGCCGGTGGCGCCGTAGATCAACGCCATGCCGTAGAGCAGGAAGCCGGTGGCGAAGCCGCCCAGCAGCAGGTACTTCAGCGCCGACTCCTGGGAGCGGAGTTGCGCGCGGGCAAAGCCGCAGAGGACATAGAGACAGATCGAGAGCAGCTCGATGCCCAGGAAGATGGTCATCAGGCTGGTGGCCGCCGCCAGCAACATCATGCCGAGGGTGGCGCCGAGCAGGAGGATGTAGTACTCGCCGTAGTCGAGGCGGAGCGCCCGCAGGTAGCGCGGCGAGATGATGGCGGTGAAGATGGTCACGCCGATCAGGACGACGTTGAGAAACGCGGCGAGGCTGTCGCCACTGACCGTGCCGGCAAAGGCCGTCTTGTTCTGCCCCCAGAGCGGGATGTTCGCGACCAGGGCGCCGATGAGCCCGACCACGGTGACGGCCGCCAGGATCCGCCGCTGACCGGGGGGCACGAACAGCTCGAGGAGCAGCACCACGATGGCGGTCGCGGCCACCACCAGCTCAGGCAGGATCGCGGTGTAGTCGATGCCGATGCCGCTGAGGTCGATCGAGGCGGCGAGGATCATCGCACCAGCACCGGGAGCGCCTTCACGGTGGCCTCGACGGCCGCCGGGAAGAAGGCGGGCGTGATGCCGATCAGCACCATCAGGGCCAGCAGCGGCGCGAGCGCGCCCACGTCGGCCCAGCGCAGCTCACCGAATCCCGTCGGTTCAACCGGCGTCCCCTGGAAGGATCCCTGGTAGACGCGCAGGACGTACCACGCCGCGAGGATGACGCCGAGGCCGGCCGCCACGGCCAGCGGCACGAAGGCGTTCCAGGCCCCCAGCATGATCAGGAACTCGCCGACGAAGCCGTTCAAGCCGGGCAGCCCGAGCGCCGCCAGCGAGACCAGTAGAAAGAGCGCGGCGAACACCGGCGCGCCGGTGGCGAGCCCACGCAACTGGGCGCGGTCCCGCGTTCCGGTGCGGCGCTCGATCATGGCCACGATCAGGAAGAGGGCGGCGATGATCACGCCGTGGTTCACCATCTGCACCAGCGCGCCCTCGATGCCGAGCAGGTTGCCGGTGAAGATGCCCAGCCCGATGAAGCCGAGGTGGCTCATCGAGGCATAGGCCACCAGGCGTTTCAGGTCGGTCTGGGTCAGCGCCATGAAGGCGCCGTAGAGAATGCCGATGGTCGCGAGGAGCGCGAAAAAGGGCGACAGCGAATGCGCCGCATCAGGGAAGAGGCCCAGGTTGAACCGAATGAACCCGTAGGCGCCCAGCTTCGAGACCAGTCCGGCAAAAACGATCAGCACCGGAACCGGGGAGCTGACATAGGCCGGCGGCAGCCAGGTGTGCAGCGGGAACAACGGCATCTTGATCGCGAAGGCGAGCGCGAAGCCGAGGAAGAGCAACTGCTGGATGCCCAGCGTGATGCCAAAGGGCAGGTGGGCCAGCCCGGTCGCCGGATGCTGCACCAGGGTCGCCCAATCGAAGGTCAGCTGCCCGGTCTGGGAGAAGCTGATGGCCGCGACGGCCAGGATGGCGACGAGCATCGCGAAGCTCCCGATCACGGTGTAGATCAGGAACTTGAAGGCAGCGTAGACGCGCCGGCCCTCACCCCAGGCGCCGATCAGGAAGTACAGCGGGACCAGCATCGCCTCCCAGAAGACATAGAACAAGATCAGATCGAGCGAAAGGAGCACGCCCGCGGTCGACGCCTCGAGGACGAGGAGGAGCAGCATGAATTCCTTGAAGCGTGGCGTCGCCGGGTCGGCGACGGCGGTCGCGAGCAGGAAGAGCAGGGCGTTCAATCCGAGCAGGAAGAGGCTAATGCCATCGATCCCGAGGTGGTAGCTGATCCCCACGCCGGGGATCCAGGGACGAACCTCCTCGAACTGGAAGCGCAGGTTGCCCACGCCATGCTGGAAGCCGCCAATGATGACGAGCACCAGCAGCAGGGTGGCGACCGAGGTCAGGACGCCCAGCTGCTTGACGGTGCGCCGCAGCTCCGAGGGCACCAGCGCCACCAGCAGCGCCCCGGCCAGCGGCAGCACCAGCACCAGGGTCAGCCAGGGGACGGTCGGGGCGAGCGTGTACCAGTTCATCAGCCCAACCGGAACGGCAGGTATCCGAGGTAGGCGGCAACCACGACGACGATCCCGATTGCTCCGCCGAGCGTCCAGAGTCCATAGCTCCGGACTCGCCCGGTCTGGATGAGGCGCCATTCGCGCGACTCGAGGAGGAAGAACTGGGCGACGCCGTCGACCGCGCCGTCGATCACCCGCGGCTCGACCACATTCGAGAGGAAACGGCCGAGCGCGAACCCCGGCCGCACGAAGAGGCGGTCGTAGAGCTCGTCGATGTAGTACTTGTGCTCGACCAGGGTGGCGATCGGCCCCAGCCGGGTGCGCCAGGCCACGGCCATCTCGGGGCGACCGGCGTACAGCAGATAGGCAACGGCAAAGCCGATCGCCGCCGCCACCAGCGTCAGGAGGGCCAGGCCCCAGAAGGCCAGCGTCCCCACGTCGGCCGCGTGGCCGAAGACCGGCTCGAGGAAGTTCGCCACCGGGATGTAGCCGCCGAGCGCCGCGCCGGCCGCAAGGATGATGATCGGGATGGTCTGGATCGGGGGCGCCTCGTGGAGGTGGCGCGGATCATCGCGCAGCCACTCCCAGCCGAAGGCGATGATGAAGAGCCGGAACATGTAGAAGGCGGTCAGGCCGGCGGTGAGCAGCGCCGCCAGGCCGATGACGAACCCGACGCCGGCGGCGCTCAACGCGGCGCGAATGATCTCATCCTTGCTGAAGAAGCCGGCCAGCAGCGGGAAGCCGCTGATCGAGAGCGTGCCGATCAGAAACGTCCAGAAGGTCACCGGGAGGCCGCGCCGCACCAGGCCCATGTGGCGGATGTCCTGGTCGTCGTGGAAGGCGTGGATCACGTTACCGGCGGCGAGGAAGAGCAGGGCCTTGAAGAAGGCGTGGGTCATGAAATGGAACATCCCGGCGGCATAGGCGCCGATCCCGACCGCGAGGAACATGTACCCGATCTGGCTCATCGTCGAGTAGGCGAGGATGCGCTTGATGTCCGTCTGGGCAGTGCCGATGGTCGCCGCAAAGAGGGCCGAGACCCCGCCGATCACCGCGACGGTGGTGGCCGCGACCGGCGCCCAGTCATAGAGGAGGTGCATCCGCGCCACCAGGTAGACGCCGGCGGTCACCATGGTGGCGGCATGGATCAGGGCCGACACCGGGGTCGGGCCCTCCATGGCGTCCGGCAGCCAGGTGTGGAGTGGCAGCTGCGCGGACTTCGCCACCGCCCCCACAAGCAGCAGCAGGCAGATGGCGGTGATCACGGTGCCGCCCTTGGGTAGCTGGTGAACGCGGCTGAAGACGGCGCTGAAATCGAGAACGTTCAGATTGAGAAAGATCACGAAGGCCGCGAAGACCATCCCGACGTCGCCGATCACGTTCATGACGAACGCCTTGCGGGCCGCGAGCACCGCCGCCGGCCGGTCGTACCAGAAGCCGATCAGGAGGTAGGAGCAGAGGCCGACGCCGCCCCACCCGACCACCAGCCAGACGAAGTTGCCGGAGAGGACCAGCAGCAGCATGGCGAAGACGAACAGGTTCATGTAGGCGAAAAAGCGCGAGAAGCCTCGGTCGGCCGCCATGTAGCCGATCGAGTAGACATGGATCAAGAAGCCGACGCCGGTGATCACCAGGATCATCAGCGTCGACAGGGGGTCGACATACAGGTTGAACGGCACGAAGAACAGGCCGCTGGACCACCAGGTGAAGTAGGTCTGGTCCATGTGCTGGCCGCCGATCACCTGGACCAGGATGGCCAGCGCGAACACGAAGGCCAGCCCGATGCTGCCGGCGCCG
Organism: Candidatus Dormiibacterota bacterium; assembly: GCA_036732165.1. Classification (GTDB taxonomy): domain Bacteria; phylum Chloroflexota; class Dormibacteria; order CF-121; family CF-121; genus JALYYC01. Next base: position 5,103 of record DAINCX010000023.1, read on the forward strand.
ACCCAGCCCGAGATCCGGCGCGGCAGGGCCCGGCCGAAGAGGGCATTGACCAGGAACCCGGCCAGCGGCGTCAGGAGGACGAGGGGCGCGAGCGTGCTCATTGCTTCATCAGGTCGAGTTCGTCGACGTCCATGTCGCGGCCGGCGCGATAGACCTGGACGATGATGGCGATGCCGACCACCACCTCGGCGGCCGCCACCGTGATCACGAGGAAGGCGAAGACGACCCCGTCAAGCGAGTTCAGGTAGCGGCTCATGGCGGCGAAGGCGAGGTTCACCGCGTTGAGCATCAGCTCGATGCACATGAAGATCACCAATGGGTTCCGGCGGATGAGAAACCCGACCGCCCCCAGCGTGAACATCCCGCCGCTCAGCAGCAGAAAATCGAACGCCGGGATCTGGCTCATTCGGCCTTGCGCATGGCGAGATAGACGGCGCCGACGGCGGCCACCAGGAGGAGGATGGACGTCACCTCGACCGGGAGCAGGAACTTGGTGTAGAGGGCTGCGCCGATCGTCTGGATGTTGCCGGTGGCGGCGATGGCCTGCGGCGTGAAGGCCCCGGTGCGGCCGGTGAGCCCGCGGTTGTAGAGGAGCGCGCCGAAGAGCCCGGCGAAGACGACCCCGAAGATGACGCCGTAGATCCACTCGGTGCTGCCGCGCTGCAGGGTCAGGTCGACCCCCGGGTTGAGGAGCGCGATGATGAAAACGAAGAGCACCATCACGGCGCCGGCATAGACGATGATCTGGGCGGCGAACAGGAACTGGGCGTTCAGCATCAGGAAGAGGATCGCCAGCCCGAGCATATTCGCCACCAGCGAGAGGGCGTTGTAGATCGGCCGGCGGAAGGCGACCACGCCGGCGGCGGTCACCAGTTCCCAGGCCGCCAGCAGCGCGAAGGCGATCACCACTTGCGGGGCTCTTTCTGGGCGGATGGCGCGGCCGTCGGCAGCGCGGTGTCGCCCCGGCTGGCGCTCAGCGGCTCCAGCAGATCCTCCTTGACCGCGATGAACTTGTCGGGGTGGTCGTCGGCCAGGTCATAGCGTGGCCCCATGGTGATGGCGTCGTAGGGACAGGCCTCCTCGCACATCCCGCAGTAGATGCAGCGCAGCAGGTTGATCTCGTAGCGCTTGGCATAGCGCTCGCCGGGCGAGACCCGGTGCTCCGGCGTGTTCTCGGCGGCCTCGACCACGATGCAGCCGACCGGGCAGGCGATGGCGCACAGCTCGCAGCCGACACACTTCTCGAGCCCATCGGCGTAGCGATGGAGGATGTGCCGGCCGCGTTCCCGCGGGGGCACCGGCTTCTGCCGCTCCGGGTAGGAAATGGTGACGATCGGCCTGGTGTTGTGCTTGAAGGTGGTCAGCATCGCCTTCGCGATGTAGAGCGGCCCGGTCAGCACCTCGCGGATGCCGGCCATTACACCGTCCCCCGAGCCGCGACTACCACGACCGCGGTCACCATCATCATGGCCAGCGATAACGGGAGGAGCGACTTCCAGCCGAGCGCCATCAACTTGTCGTAGCGCATCCGCGGTAGGGTGGCCCGCAACCAGACGTACAGGTACAGCAGCGCCACGACCTTGAGGATGAACCACCAGGGCCCGGGCAGGATCCCGAACGGCCCCCACCACCCGCCAAGAAAGACGACGGTCGCGATCGAGCTGACGATGATCATGTTGATGTACTCCGCCATGAAGAAGAGGGCGAAGCGCATCCCCGAGTATTCCGTGTGATAGCCGGCCACCAGCTCGGTCTCGGCTTCCGGCAGGTCGAAGGGCGCGCGGTTCGTCTCCGCGATCCCGGCGATCATGTAGAGGAAGAAGGCCGGCAGCAGTGGGATCACGAACCACCAGGTGTGCTGGGCGTTGACGATGTCGACCAGGCGCACCGAGCCCGCGAGGATGAAGACGGGGACGAGCGAGAGGCCGAGCGCCATCTCGTAGCTGATCATCTGGGCCGAGGAGCGCATCGCCCCGAGCATCGAGTATTTGCTGTTGGAGGCGTAGCCCGCGAGGAAGATGCCGTAGACGCCGACCGAGGTGACCGCGAAGTACCAGAGGATGCCGATGTTGACGTTCATGACGTACCAGCCGATCGAGTGGCCGAAGAGGACGAGCGGCCCGGGCCCACTGATCGGGATGATGGCAAAGCTGGCCAGGGCGGCGCACATGGAAATCATCGGCGCGAGCAGGTAGAGGAAGTGGTCGCGTCCCGCGGGCGCGCTGCTCGACTTGAAGAACAGCTTGAGCCCGTCGGCCGCCGGCTGCAGGAGCCCCCAGGGACCCACGCGGTTGGGGCCGGGCCGTTGCTGCATCCTCGCCTGCACCTTGCGCTCGAAGAGCGTGAGGTAGGCGAAGCCGGTCAGCAGCGCGCCGATCACGATCGCGGCCTTGATCAGGGTGACGATCACGACCTCGGTCGTCATGCGCGCTCCGCCCAGAGGACGCGCTCGCCGCGGTTGACCGCCTCGTAGGGCGGGACCGCGCGAATGACGTCCTGCAGGATATCGTTGACGCCCTCGTAGGCCCATCCGGCGCCGAGCTGGTTGGCGAGGTCCTGGAAGACGCGCCAGTTGTCGCGGACCGCGTCGGCATCAATCCCACGTCCGATCCGCTGGACGCGGCCCTCCATGTTGGTGACGGTGCCGTTCTTTTCGGTGAAGGCGCGCGCCGGGATGATGACCTGGGCCACGTCGTCGAGGGGCGAGGCCTTGAAGCGGTGATGGATCACGAGCGGCAGGGTCGACAGCCAGAGCGCCTCCGCCTCGGTCGGCGCATAGGCATGCAGCGGGCTCGGGTCATGCAGATAGAAGGCCTTGATGCCGGCGTGGGTCCAGTCCCAGCGCGCCTTGCCCGACTGGCCATTCAGCGCGGCATAGCCGGGGCCGGCATGCGGGAGGATGCCGAGGTCGACCGCGCCCCGGCCGTTGGGCCCGATACTCACGATCAGCCGGCGGACGCTCCCCTTGACCTTCCGGGCGAGCTGGTCCTGGAGCTCCGCGGCCTGCTTCCGGTTGGCCTGGGTCGCCAGGATGCCGACGACCATCGCCTCGGCGGGAACGCCGTCCAGCGCCGCCTTCCCTTCCCCACTGCCGACCTTGTGGACCGTTACGCCCTTGCGCTGGCTCTTGAAGAGACGCAGGTGCAGTACCGGCGCGGCATCGATCACCTCCTGGCCACCGAGCACGATGACGTGATCGCACCGCTCGATGTCGGCAATCGGGAGCGTCATGTCCTCGGGCGAGGTGTCCGCGACCGCCGCGGTCCGGTGGTCCAGGTGCGGGGACTTGAGCACCTCGCGCATCAGGCGCTGGAAGAGGAAGAGCTCCTCGTTGGTCGACCCGGGCGACGCCCACCCGGCCACGGGCGCCCCGGCCCGCTTGAGGGCGTCGGCGGCGAACTCGAAGAGCTCCGGGTAGGTGACTTCTTCGAGCTTGCCGTCGCGCCGGATGCGTGGGCGCTCCAGCGCCGCGCGCTGGAAGTTGGGAAAGCTGTAGCGACCGAAGTCGCAGAGCCAGCTGTCGTCGACAGCGAGGTTCTCGCGGGACTGGAAGCGGCCGAGCTTGTTGCCCCGGGCGTCGATCTGAATGTTGCAGCCCATGCTGCAGCCGGGGCACACGCTGGCGGTGCGATCGAGGTCCCACGGCCGGCTGATGAAGCGGTACTGGCGCGCCGTGAGCGCGCCGACCGGGCAGATCTCGGTCCAGTTGCCCTGGTAGTTCGACTGCGCCGGCTCGTCGTTGAAGGTGCCGATGATCGTGTGCACGCCGCGCTGGATCAGGGCCAACTCCCGCTCGCCGGAGATCTCCTCGCTGAACCGGGTGCAGCGCCAGCAGAGGATGCAGCGCTCTCGGTCGAGCACGATCTTGTCCGACAGCGGCACCGCCTTGTCGAAGTGCGCCTTCTGGTAGATGTAGCGGCTGGCCCCCGGCCCGTACTGGTAGGTCTGATCCTGCAGCGGGCACTCGCCGCCCTTGTCGCAGATGGGGCAGTCAAGCGGGTGGTTGATCAGGAGGAACTCAAGGACCCCCTTCTGGTACTTCTCGACCTGGTCGGTTTTTGTCCGGATGACCATCCCCTCGGCGACCTGGACCGCGCAGGCGGGCTGCATCTTGGGCATCTTCTCGACCTCGACGAGGCACATCCGGCAGACGGCCACCGGCGCCATCTTCGGGTGCGAGCAGAAGATCGGGATGTCGATGCCGACCTTCTTGGCGGCGTCGAGGATGAGGGTGCCCTTCGGCACTGTGACCGACACGCCGTTGACGCTGACCGTGACCTGGTCCACCTGGACGGCCGCCACTATGCCACCGCCTCAACGGCCTGCTTCTTGAAGGGACAGCCCTTCTCGGCGACGTGCTGCTCGAACTCGTCCCGGAAGTACTTGATCACGCTCCGGGGGAACCAGGTCGAGGCGTCGCCGAGCGGACAGAAGGACCGGCCGTCGATGTTGTAGCCGATGTCGAGCAGCAGGTCGATGTCCGACTGGCGGGCCGAGCCACTCTCGAAGGTGTCGAAGACGTTGGCCATCCAGAAGGTGCCCTCCCGGCAGGGCGTGCACTTGCCGCAACTCTCGTGCTGGAAGAACTTGACGTAGCGCCGGGCGGCGTCGACCATGCAGGTGGTCTCGTCCATCACGACCATCGCCCCCGCGCCGGCCATCGAGCCTGCCTTGGCGATGGCGTCGAAGTCGAGCGCGACGTCGAGGTGCTCGGGCAGCAGCACCATCATCGAGGCGCCACCCGGCTGGAAGGCCTTCAGCTTGCGGTTCTTCCAGACCCCGCCGCCGTGCACCTCGATCAGCTCGCGGATCGGGGTGCCGTTCTCGACCTCGTAGTTGCCCGGCTTGTTGACGTGCCCGCTGATGCACCACACGCGGGTGCCCTTACCGGTCGGCGTCCCCAGCGCGGCAAACCAGTCGGCGCCGTTGAGCACGATGTGCGGCAGGTTGGACACGGTCTCGACGTTGTTGACCACGGTCGGCTTGCCGTAGAGCCCCTTGATCGCGGGGAACGGCGGCTTGAGCCGCGGCTCGCCGCGATATCCCTCAAGCGAGGTCAGCAGCGCCGTCTCCTCCCCACAGATATAGGCGCCTGCGCCGCGGTGGAGGATAACGTCGAGGTCGTAGCCCTTGCCGAGGACGTTCTTGCCCAGGTAGCCGGCATCACGGGCCTCGTCGATGGCGCTCTCGAGCGCCTCGTACTGAGGCAGGTACTCGCCGCGGATATAGATGAACGCGAGGTTGGCGCCGATCGCGTAGGCGGCGATCATGACGCCCTCGAGGACCTGGTGCGGGCTGGTCTCGATCAGGTAGCGGTCCTTGAAGCAGCCCGGCTCGCTCTCGTCCGCGTTGCAGACGAGGTAGCGCGGGTACATGCCCTTGGGGAGGAAGCTCCATTTGTTGCCGGTCGGAAAGCCGGCGCCGCCGCGTCCGCGCAGGCCACTCTTCTTGACCAGCTCGACCAGCTCGTCCGGCTGCATCTCCAGCGCCTTCTTGAAGCCGGTGTAGCCACCGGTGCGCTCGTAGACGCCGAACTGGTGCAGGTTCTCGACCCCGAAGTCTTTGGTGAGGATGGGTTTCAGGCCCATTACTTCTGCGTCTTCCTCCCGCGGGCGCGGGCGCCTTCGGCGCCGCTGCGAACCTTCTCCCCTTTCACCGGCGCGACCGCGACGGCCTTCTTGGGCTTCGGCGCCTCGTGCGGCGCCGGCTCGGTGCGCAAGCGGTCGAAGATGGCGTCCACCTTCTGCGGCGTCAGGTCCTCCTCGAAGCGGTGATCGACCTGCATCATCGGCGCCCCGCCGCAGGCGCCAAGGCACTCGATCGTGGAATGCCAGGTGATGGCGCCGTCGGGGGTCGTCTGCCCGTCGCGGACGCCGAGCCGCCGCTGGATGTGGGCCGCCATCTCGTCCGCGCCGCGCAGCATGCAGGGCGCGTTGACGCAGATCACGACCTCGTGGCGGCCCTCGGGCCGCAGGAGAAACATGGAATAGAACGAGGCGGTCGCCTCGATCAGGGACGGCGGCAGCCCGAGGTGCTGGGCGATCTCGCCCATGGCCTCATCGGTGACGTAGCCCTGCTCGTGCTGAACGGCCCAGAGCGCCGGCAGGATCGCCGACTGCTTGGACGGATAGAGCGCGGCCGACGCGCGGATGCGATCGACGGTGTCTTGCCCCAGCGCCATGCTAGCGGTCGACGTCTCCGAGGATGAAATCCATGCTGCCCATGATGGCAATCACGTCGGCGACCAGGACGCCCTGGACCAGCTGCCGCAGCGGCTGCAGGTTGCAGAACGACGGCGGCCGGACCTTCATCCGGTAGGGCTTGTTGGCGCCGTCGGAGACGAGGTAGAAGCCCAGCTCCCCACGCGGACTTTCGACGAAGGCGTAGACGTCCCCGACGGGACCCTTGAACCCCTCGCTCACCAGCCGGAAGTGATGGATCACCGACTCCATGCTCGTGCTCAGCTCCGTCCGCGGCGGCAGGGCAACCTTGCGGTTGTCCGTGAGCCAGCGTCCGCCCGGCAGGGTGTCTTTGACCTGCTGCAGGATCTTCAGGCTCTCGCGCATCTCCTGCACGCGCACCTTGTAGCGGTCGAAGCAGTCCCCGTTTACACCAAGCGGAACGTCGAAGTCATATTGCTCGTAGCCGCAGTAGGGAAAGGTCTTGCGCACGTCGTAGTCGACGCCGGACGCCCGCAGCATCGGACCGGTCACGCCCGCCTCGATCGCCTGCTCGCGGCTCAACGGCCCAACGCCGCGCAAGCGCTCCAGCCAGATCGGGTTGTCGGTGAGCATCGCCTCGAAGTCGTCGATGCGAGCCGGCATGACATCGATGAACCGCTGCAACTGGTCGAGCCAGCCGTCAGGCAGGTCCCAGGCCACCCCGCCGACCCGGGTGAAGGAAGTCATCATGCGCACGCCGGAATAGGCCTCGTTGAGGTCCAGAATCAGCTCGCGGTCGCGCCAGGCGTAGAAAAAGCCGGAGTAGACGCCGAGGTCGAGGCCGGCAGTGCCCAGCCACAGCTCGTGACTGCCCAGCCGCGCCAGCTCCATCATCATCACCCGGATCGCCTGGGCCCGCGGCGGGACGTCGAGCTCCATCAGCTTCTCGACCGCGCTGACGAACCCGACGTTGTTGATCGGCGGGCCGAGGTAGTCCATCCGGTCGCTGAAGGTGATGCCCTGGGTGTAGGTCTTGTCCTCGAACGATTTCTCGAAGCCGGTGTGGAGGTAGCCGATGTCGGCGTCGGCATCGCGGACGATCTCGCCGTCGAGGCGCAGCTTTACCCGGAGGACGCCGTGCGTGCTCGGATGCTGCGGACCCATGTTGAGGTCCATCCACTCGTCCTGCTCCTCGGTGGCGGGACCGCCGGCCAGGGGCTCGATGAAGACGTCAGCCACGGATCGCGTCGGGCTCCAGCCCCTCGAGTTTCTGGTCACTGAAGATGACGGGCTCGCCGAAGGAGACGTAGTCCTTCCGGAGCGGGTACCCTTCCCAACTCGCCGGCATCAGGATCCGGCGCATGTCCGGGTGGCCTTCGAACGTGATCCCGAAGAGGTCGTAGGTCTCGCGCTCGTGCCAGTTGGCAGGCGGCCACACCGAGGTCAGGCTGGGGACCTGCGGCTCGGGCATGGCGGCAAGGGTCTTGATGCGAACGCGCGTCTTCTGAGCCAGTGAGCGGACCTCCCAGACCACGGTGAAGCGCGGGTCGCGCGCCGGCCAGTCGACTGCCGTCGCATAGAGAAAGTAGTTGAACCCCTCCACCTCCTTGAGATGGCGCGCCACTTCCAGCACCGACTCGGGCTCGATGACGATGCTGAGATCGCCGCGAAAGTCGGAACTCTCCTGCAGGGCGCCCGGGAAGGCCTCGTTGATGCGCTGGACCAGCGCGTTGGTCGCGCTCTCGCTCATGGCGGTCTCGGCTCCGGGTGTGGTCGTCAAGCTGGGCGCTTGACCAGCGGCTCGCCGCGAATCCTGCGCTGGAGCTTCACCACGGCGTCGATCAGGGCCTCCGGTCGAGGCGGACAGCCCGGCACATAGATGTCGACCGGGACGATCTTGTCCACGCTCTGCACAATGGCGTAGTTGTTGAACATGCCGGCCGAGGAGGCGCAGGCGCCCATGGCGATCACCCACTTGGGCTCGGGCATCTGGTCGTAGATCTGCCGCAGCACCGGGGCCATCTTGATCGAAACCCGGCCGGACACGATCATGAGGTCGGCCTGGCGCGGGGAGGCCCTAAAGAGCTCCGAGCCGAAGCGGGAGAGGTCGTGCCGGGGGCCGACGGTGCCCATCATCTCGATGGCGCAGCAGGCGAGCCCGAAGAGCGCCGGCCAGATGGCGCTGGAACGGCCCCAGTTGATGACCTTGTCGAGCGAGGTGGTCAGGATGTTGTCGCCCAGCGCGTTGAGGGGGGTCGGGCCGGCCGCGCGGCCGGTGGGCGTCGGCACCGGGCGCAGCGTCAGCTCCCCCATTCGAGCGCCCCCTTCTTCCAGACGTAGATCAGGGCGACGAGCAGGATGGCGACGAAGACGCCCATCTCGGCGACCCCGAACCAGCCGAGGGACCTGAGGATGACGGCCCAGGGATAGATGAAGATCGCCTCGACGTCAAAGATGATAAAGAGCATGGCGGTCAGGTAATAGGTGATCGAGAATCGGCGCCGGGCGCTCGACCGCGGGACGATGCCGGACTCATAGGGGAGGTCCTTGGCGGCGGTGCGCCGGCTGCCCGCCAGCCACGGCGGAAAAAACAGCGCGATCAGGCCAAAAACGACGACCGCGGCTATGAAAATGAGCAGGGGAGCATAGTCGCTCAGCACGGTACGCGGCTGATATTAACAAAGGGGTCTTTGAATACAGGGGCCGCTTCGGAGCGGTCGCGCCGAATCAGGTCTTCGCCCTATGGCCGCAGATCTTCGAGCTCCCAGAGGGCACCGGGATGGTGGGCGGGCGGAAAGACGCCTTCGGGATTCTCGTCGCGAAATTGCCGGCTGTGCTTGCGAAAGCGACAGGCCGTGCACATGTATTGCCCCTCGACCGGGATCCGGTCACCCGGCCTGAATCGATCGCCCAGGCGGACGCCACGGCCCGGTTCGGGTCGGGGCGCGGCTTCGCCCGGCGTCCAGGTCCCGCTCAGCACCAGCGGACGGGGTCCGACGGTGCCGTCGGAATCGGGCCGCTGGGACTCCGGCACCCGCGCCTTCGGCACGTAGGGAGGCGGCACCATGGCCGGCTGGCGCGGGTCCTTGGTCCAGCGCAGGGCGTTGATCTCCTCCATCGAGCGCTTGAGGTAGACCGTCTCCTTGACCTCGCTGATGTCGACGATCTCGGTATAGGGAATGAAGAGGTCGGGCTGGCCCGGGTTGTGGACCCGCATGTAGAGCTCCAGGGACATGAAGATCGAGGCGGCCGGACCCTCGAAGAGCTCGGTGATCCGGCCCAACTCGCCGTCCCGCGCCTCGACGGCGTAGCCATGGCGGACCTCCCACTGGACTACGGGCACGGCGAATCTCCACAGACCATGAGCCGCGCGTATTCTAGTCGACAATCGTGGGCGACAAGAGGTTCGGCCCTAACACCGACCAGGTGGATGCCTTCTTGGAGCGCCTGCGCCGCCTGAACCCATCCGACTGGGAGCGCGTGATCGAGGCGGCGCCAGGGGTGGGCGCGATCCCCGACCTGGAAGTCTCTCTCTCCCCCGACTATTTCAAGGCGTTGCAGGCCGCGACCCGGGCGGCGAAGAGCGAGGTCTTCCCCGGATCGGAGTCGGCCTTCTTCGACGCCATGCGTACGGCCCAATTGGTGGCCGACGGCAGCGAATTCCAGCCATCGACGCGTCCCGAGCCGGCCAATGCCGCCCTGGTGGACGAGCGGCTGTCGCCGGATGAGGAGGACGAGGCGCTCACGCGAGTCATGTCAACGGCCTATGAAGAGGAATCCTGGCGCCGCGTGATGAACGCCTGCATGGTGGCCACCGGCGCGCTCGTGCTCAGAGGCGCCATCTCGGCAGCCGACTTCGAAACCCTGTTCGGTCCCTTTAACCGGCTCAACGGTTAGGCGACGATGACGGACGCCGACGTGGCGATCGGCGAGGTGCCGAACGAGTTGGTTGCCGTCACCTGGAAGGTGTAGTTGGGATCGGCCGCTAACCCCGTGATCGTGACGGTGGTCGATGAGGCGCCCGGGACGTCCACTGGTGTCTGGGCGACTCCGCTCTTATATGGCGTCACGGTGTAATGGTCGATCGTCGTCCCGTTGTCCGCGGGAACCGTCCAGTTCACCGTTGCCTGACCAACAGCACCACTCGCACTAACAGATCCTGGAACCTCTGGTGCCCCCGCCGTCACGGCTGTTGAGGCCGTTGACGCGACACTGTTGCCTGCCACATTGGTCGCCACCACCGTGAAGGTGTAATCGGTGCCATTCGTCAAGCCACTGACCGCGGTGGTCAAGGTGCTGCCGCTGACGGTGCTGGCGGCCCCGCCCGGCGACGCTGTCACCGTGTAGCTGGTAATCGCACTGCCGCCATTGTCTGCCGGAGCCGTCCAGCTCACCGTCGCCTGTCCGTCGCCTGGGCTGGCCGTCACCGCAGTGGGCGCTCCTGGCACGGTGCGCGGGGTTACCGGACTGGATGCCATCGACGTCGACCCGTCCCCAATGGCGTTGGTCGCCACCACGGTGAAGGTGTAGGGGGTGCCATTGGTGAGCCCGGTCACCGTGGCGGTCAACGTGCTGCCATCCGGCGTTACGGCGACCTTGTTATCTGGCGACGAGGTCACCGTGTACTTGGTGATCGGGCTGCCGCCATCGTCTGCAGGAGCGGTCCAGCTGACCGTCGCCTGAGTGTCGCCCGGGGTGGCGGTCACGACGGTCGGCGCCCCCGGCGCGGTCGTCGTGGGCGTGACACCGCTGGACGCGGCCGACGGGGAGCCATCCCCAGCGGCGTTGGTCGCTACCACCGTGAAGGTATACAGCGTGCCGTTAGTCAACCCGGTCACGGTGGCTGTCAGCGTGTTGCCATCGGCCGTCATCGCGACCTGGTTATCCGGCGACGAGGTCACCGTGTATTTCGTAATCGGGCTACCGCCGTTGTCCGCCGGAGCGCTCCAACTCACCGTGGCACTGGCATTGGCCGGGGTGGCGGTCACGCCGGTTGGCGCGCCCGGCACGGTGCGCGGGGTTACGAGACTCGAGCCGGTCGACGGGGAGCTATCCCCGGCGACGTTGGTCGCGACGACCGTGAAGGTGTACGCGGTGCCGTTGGTCAGCCCGGTCACCGTTGCCGTCAGCGTGCTGCCATCCGGCGTTACGGCGACCTTGTTATCCGGCGACGAGGTCACCGTGTACTTGGTGATCGGGCTCCCACCATCGTCTGCCGGAGCGGTCCAGCTCACCGTCGCCTGAGTATCGCCCGGGGTGGCCGAGACGCCGGTCGGCGCCCCCGCAACTCGCGGATTAACGGTGAGCGTGGCGGTGCCAGTTTTGCCGGTCAGCGTGCCGGTCACCGTATGAGAAGATCCGCCGCTGTCGGCGATCGTAGCCGTGCAACTGGCCGATAGGGTAGACGTCGCGTCAGTGCAACTACCGTCCGGTGTGATGGTGAGATGCGTCGTGAGGCTTACGTCCCCGCGGCTATTGCCGTACTGGTCGAAGCCTTCGGTGGTGTAGGTCTGGTTAGCGCCCGACAGGATCGTTGCGGTCGTTGGCGTCAGCACCAGGTGGTCGAGTGCCGCCGGCGTGATGTTGAAGGGGCCACTGTCGATTGCGGTGAGGGTCCCCGACGTCGCGTGCAGCGCGTAGCCGCTGTTTGCGGTCTGGATGGATAGATCGTTGAAGGTCGCCATCCCGGCAACGTCGTCCTGTTTCTTCGTGCCGAGGAGGGTCGCCGTCGGGCTTCCGCTGGTGAGTCCGACCGTCACACGATTCTCCGAGCCGAGGTCTCCCATTTCGACGTTGCCGAATTGATCTTCAACCAGGACGGTGACCGCCGGCGCAATCGTCACGCCGGCGACGCTGTCGGTCGGCTGCTGGCCCACGACGAGCTTGGACGCGGCGGCGGGATTGACGGTCATGCTGACGTGGCCGAAGATCGACGGGGTCCCGGAGTCGGTCGCGACGATTGCCTGATTCGTGGCCTTTGTCAACGTCGCCGAGAATGACTGGGTTCCGTCGTCACCAGGCGTACTCGGTGTCGCAAATGCCTTGAAGGTGTAGTCGAGTGGAAGCGCCGCCTGGGTGTCGGCCTGCAGCAAGCTGAAGGCGACCGTCCCGGTGTAGTCGTCCACCGTATTGGCGCTGTTGCCCGGACCGTCTTTCGCTGTGACCGTGAAGTTGTATTGATCCCCTGCCGTCGTGGTTGGATTGCCCACCACCAGTAACTTCTTCGCGATGTCCGTCGTCGTGAACTGCTGATCGGAACCCACCGTGATCCCATTCAGATCGACGGCCACGACCGCGTAGTGATAGGTGGTGGTCGGCGCGAGTCCCGTGATGGTCTGACTGACCGGCAGCGGAGCATTGCCATCCCCGATCGGGGTGTAGCCGAGGAGCGACGAGGGATTCGTGACCCCCGCAATGACGGTCGCCGGATCAGGCAGCGGGGTTCCGAACGCCGCCGCTTCCACGAAGGCGTAGGTCTGGGTGTTTGGATTGGTCGACGGCTGGCTCCAGCCCAGCGGGTTGACGACACCATTGACCGTCGCGCTGTGGGCCCCGACGTGGTTGGCCCCAGCCGTATCGTCGACCGTCGCCGTCGTGAAGTCGAGAGTGAGCGGCGCCGTCTCCGGAGCCATCACGTTGGTCCCGTCCCGCATGCAGCTCGTTCCACTCGCCACCTTCAGGGTGTTGAGCCCGGGTTGGCCGGTCAGGTTGGTCCCATCGATCGGCGCGTGCCCGACCCAAGTCACTTTGTCGGTCCCTAGCCAGTTTCCGATGACGGCGTGTGGGACCCCGTCGACGAGACTGCTGAAATTGACCGTGAGGGGCTGGTTCAGGTTCATCGTCCGATCAAAGGTCAAGGTCACGGTGAGCGTGCCTTTGCCGAAGTTGCCAGTTCCGCTGTTGGTGTTGTCGGACGTAAAGACGACGCTGCTCAGCCCGTTGGCCTTCACCGTAGGCGCCTGCTGCGGCAACGGCTGATTGACGGTAACGGTCGCGGGGTTGTACTGCGTCACGGGGGTCGGCGTCGCCGTGCCCCACCAGACCCGGCTCGCCGTTGTCGCCGTAGTGCCGTCGAGATCCTTGGTCAGGGTCGACGCGTTGCCGTAGAGATCGCTGTTATCGATCGAGGATGCCGCCCCATTATCAAGCAGGCCGCCACCGTTCCCGTGGATGCCGGTGCAGGTGATCTGGGCGCTCCCAGTTCCGGTTGTCTGCAAGGCGTAACCGCCGATGTTGGTGATCGTCGCGCCCGTCATGTCGATCTCGCCACGGCTGATGGTCAGCCCGCTGGTAGCGTCCGTGATCGACCCACCGACGAAGCTGCTCGGGCTGACCGGATCGAGGTTGATTCCGTTCCAATCGCTATTGGTCGGTCCTCCGGAGCAGTTGACGAGGACCGTCGAGCAGGCGGGGGTGCCGACGGTGTCGTTCTTCATGCTGGTGAACGCCGTCTCCGTACTGTTCAATACGCCGTTGACCTTGATGGCGCCGGTGAGGATCTTGACGACGCCGGTCGTCGTCAAATTGCCGTTCACTGTCAAGGGCCCGTCGAGCATGTAGCCGAGCGTTGAGCCAGCCGAACCCGGCGTTATCCAGGTGAGTCCGTTGGACGCGGTGCCGTGGAAGACCAGGGCATTCAGGCCATTGCCGAGCCCGAGGTTTCGGGTAATCGCATTGTTGAAGTCTCCCGTGACCCCGCTCATATAGAGGGCGGGGTAGGTCGGCGTCGTCGTGCCGCTGTTGTTGACGGTGTTGTCAGTCACGGTCAGGGTGTCGGCCCCCACGAGACGGATACCGTACGTCCCGGCACCGGTCACCGTCGTTCCCGTGATCGTTACCGGCTGGCCGCCCAGTCCGTTGGCGACGATGCCATCCTTCACGGTTCCACTGATCTGGGAGTTGGTCACCGTGAACCGGTCGCAAGGCAGGCCTGGGCAGTTGGCCGGGCTCAAGAAACTGACAATGATTCCGTGGGACCCGATCGAGGTGATCGTGTTGTGATCAACGGCGATCGGCGTATCGAGACTGTTGATGCCGTCCTTGCTGGTGTTCGAGATGGTGTCGCCCGACAGCGTGATGGCGGGCTCACTCGCCGCGATCGGGCCGCTGTCGGTAAAGACGGCTGTCTCCGCGTAGGTGATCGTGCTGCCGGTGATGGTGGCCGTCCCCTGTGTTCCGGCCGCATCTTCGGTGATCACCAGGCCACCCCAATCGCCCGCTGCCGGACCGCAGAAGGTGGTGAAGACCGACGGACAGGACACGGCGGGGGCAATGGCATCGGTAAGGCTGGTGAAGGTGGCACCGGTCGCCTGCAGGCTGCCGCCCTTGATCGTGATCGGCCCGCCCCGCGCCTTGACGACATCACCGGTGTGGGCGGTGAGCGTACCATCCTGGACGGTCAGGGCACCATCGAGGAGGTAGCCGAGCGGGTGGGTCGGCGCTGTGGCGTTGGGGGTGATCCAGCTGAGATCGCCGACGGCCGTCCCGTCCATCACGATCGCGTCGAGGCCGTTGCCGGCGCCGACATTGCCGCGGACGTCCCGCGCGAAATTGGCCGTCACCTTGCTGAGATAGATGGCCGGATAGCGGCCCGAGGTGATGAGGCTGGTGCCGCTGGCGCTGACATTGTTGTTGCGCAACACCAGGGCGTCCGCGTTGACCAGACGAACCCCGAAGGTGGCAGCGCCCTGGACGTGGTTGTCGGTGATCCAGACCGGATGGGCCGCCAGGCCCTGGCCGAGGACCGCCTCAGCCGACGTTGTCGTGAAGTGGTTGCCGCTGAGCCGAAGTGGAGCCGCGGTGCTGCTGGCGGAGAAGTCGGCATTGACGCCGTGGATGCCGCCATTGATAGATGAGTCCGTGAGCGACACCGGCGTGCCGATGGTGTCGATCGCGTCGTTCTTGGTGGAATCGAAGCGGCTGCGGGAAACGACGAGCCCGTAGCTCGATGACCCGAACGTGGCGCCGACCCCGCCGCTGATCCCGATCCCGGTGGTGGCATAGCGGATCGCGCCATTGACGATAGCGCCATCACTGGCCAGGCTGATGCCGCCCCAGTCGCCGGGGGTCGCGGCCGCGCAGCCCGGCAGCAAGGCCGACGGACACGCCTGCACGCCGGCGGCGTTGTCGGCGAGGCTGGTGAAGATCTTCTGGCCGTCGTTGCTGGTGCCGTCGGCCTGGAGGTGGCCGAGGTTGAGCCGGCCGTTGCTGATCTTCACGATGTCCGCCGCGCCGACGGTCAGCGTGCGCGCGAGGTTCAAGTCGCCGTCGAGCAGGTAGCCGAGCAGCCTGGTCGGATCGGCGGTCTTGCGGGCCGTCACCCAGGTGAGGTCGTCGGTGACCGTGCCATGGAAGGCCAGGGCGTCGAGCCCGTTGCCGGCCCCGGTGTTGTCGTGGATGTTGGCGAACAGGCCATTGAAGCCGTTCAGGTAGATTGCCGGGAAGCCGGCGGCCGAATTGGTGACCGTGTTGCCGGCCAAGGTCAGGTGGTCCGCCGCAACCAGGTTGATGCCGGTGGCGCCGGCATGGCTCACCCGCGTAGTCTCGATGTCGACCTGCTGTCCGGCCAGGCCGGCGGCCAGGATTCCCTCCTGGCTCGTGCCGAAAATGGCTGCGCCGGTGATCGTCAGGTTGGGACCGCTCGGGGCCTGGCTCAGGTCGATGTTGAAGGCGCGACCCCCGATGTTGGTGAAGGACCCTCCGCTGATGGAGAGCGGTGACTTGGTGGCAATGCCGTCGCCTGAGGTGTTTCGAATGTTGCTCGCGCTCAAGGTGAGCGGCGTGGCGATGCCCGGCTTGTCCATCGTGATCCCGGTCGTCGCATAGCGAAGCTCGCTGGCAACGCTGAGGTTATTCCCGTAGCCGGAATCGAGCGTCAGACCGCCCCAATCGCCAGGCGCCGGGCGGACGCACAGGCCGGAGACCTTCGGGTCGAAGACCGATCCGCAGGTCGGGATGTTGACGGTGGAATCCCTGAGACTGGTGAGCACGCTCGCGGTCGAGGCCAGCCCTCCGCCGGTCACGGTGATCGGACCCAGAGCGGGGACGTAGTCACTGTTCAGGGTCAGGTTGCCGTGAACCGTGAGGGCGTTATCCGCCAGGTAGCCGAGGGGCCCGGTCGTCGTGCTGTTGTTGATCGTCTGCCAGGTCAGCGAGGTCCCGGTTGCGCCATGGAAAGCAATGGCGTCGAGCCCATTACCGGATCCCACGTTGCCATGAATCGCGGTGTTGAAATCGGCATTGCTGACGCCGTTCAGGTAGATGGCGGAGTGGGTCGGGTTCGCGGTCCCGCTGTTCGTGACCGTGTTCTGGAGCAACGTCAGGTGATCGGCACCCTGCAGCTGGATCCCATAGGCGCCGGCCCGGTCGATGACGGCCCCTTCGATATCCACCGTTTGACCGGCGAGCGCGATGCCCTTGATCGCGTCGTTGACGCTGCCGTTGAACACAGTGGCGCCGGTCACCCTCAAGCCGCCGCCGACCGCGGCGGTGCTCCCGGTGAAGTCCGCAGTGATGCCGTGGTCGCCGCTGCTGGGCCCGGTACACACGCCGGTGGGACACCCGAAGGTGGTATCCGAAACCAAAATCGGAGTATCCAGCGCATTAACCCCGTCGGCAAAGGTGGGCCCGATCGCGCTGCTCGAAATGGTGAGGCCGAAATTCGTGGAGCCAAGGGTCGAGGTGGCGCCGTTGCTGATCCGCACCCCGGTCCCCGCATAGAGGATGCGGGCGTGGCTGATCGCCCCGTTGCTGCCAGCGCCGATCAGGTTGATCCCACCCCACTCCCCGCCGGCGAGGACCGTCGGGCAGCTCGCCACCAGCACCGAATGACAGGAATCGATACCGATCGGGTCGCGCAGGCTCGTGAAGACCTTATCGACGGCGCCCCTCGCGTCGAGGGTCGCGCCGGTCAGGTCGATCGTCCCGGACGACTTCACGATGCCACCGTCGAGAACCTTCAAGGTTCCACCGGTCATCTCCAGGTTGCCATTCAAGAGGTATCCGAGGGTGTGCGCCGTGGCGGCGTCATTCGTTGCGTTCTGCCAGGTGAGCGTTGGCGAGGTGACCGTCCCGTTGAAGACGATGGCGTCGAGGCCGTTGCCGAACCCGCGGTTCCGCTTGACCGCGCCGTCAGCACCGACGGTCGACTGCGCCAGGTCCGCCGTGGCCGCGCTGAGGAGGACGGCCGAATAGACCGGGCCGCTGCCGCTGCAGGGGGTTCCCGTGGTCGGGATGCCCAGGCCATTGCACACAAAGAGGTTGTTCGTAAGCGACGGCTGGTTCGCCGAGTCCAGTTGCACGCCATAGGTGCCGGCGCGGTAAAAGTTGTTGTTGGTGACCGAGACCGGCTGATGCGCATGCGGCACAAAGCTGGCCATGATCGCCTGGTTGCCGATGTAGCAGGGCTGATTGGATGGGCAGGCGCTGACCCCGAAAGGCGCCGAGCTGCCGAAGGTCATGCCGTCGACATGCAACGCATCGGCCGTGATGGTCGGCGCGCTACTGTCGAAGACTGAGCTGATGGCAATCGACCCGATGTTGTTAATCGTCCCCGTCTTTCCATCGCTGAGTCCGGTCACCGGATCGATCAGCCCGGTCACGGAGATCGGCGTGTCGACGGCATCGATGCCGTCGAAGTACGAGAACCCGATCCCGCTGTTGCTGACCGTGAGCCCGTAATGGGTATCCGCGGGGGAGCTGGTCGCGCCGCTGGAAATCTGGATCGACCGCAGGGCGCCCTGGATGCTCACATAGCTGAGGGAGGCATTGCCCTTATCGCTGCCGCTGGCGGTGATGTCGATCCCATCCCAGGAGGCGACGTCGGCCGCGGCCTGGAAGAGCACGGTGTGGGTGGCGTCGGTGTTCAGGGTCTCCAGCGTCCCGCCCGCGACATTGAGCGCGGACCCGCTCGAATCAATGGTGATCGAGCCCGACCCAGCGTCGAGGACCAGGGTCGTGCCGGCTCCGACGATGACCCCGGTCTGACAGGGCGGATTCAGCGGATCGGGAAAAGGATCGTTGCCAGGATTGATCGGCAGGTTGTAGGTCCCCGCGCTCCAGGTCACGGTGCCGGTTGGGAGCGCGCCGCAGGGAACGTTCTGGGTGGTGCCGGCCACGTGGGTCCCGAATTGGGGGAGGCGCGGCGCCTCGCTTGTGCCACGGCTGGTCAGCAGGACCGCGGCGGCGAAGCCCAACCCGACTTTCCAGGCGTTCCGGGCCAGGCCGGCACGGATCGGTCGCAGGCAGTCCAAATCCATTGGTGGCGAGTGTCGACATTAGGTGACGGGTTTTGGACCGTCAAGGAAATGGCGCCAATCTCGAAGCATCGTGCCCGTTTGGGCGCCCCGTCTTGCCCCAACCGCGCAGAGGCTCCGGCACGCTTCCCGAACAGGTGGGAGTGCCGCTATCAGGAAGGCGGCAGGAGGTCAGGCCGCAAGATGGCCGGCCGTGTCGGTCAGCGACCGCATCGCGCGCCCCAGCAGGTCCTGGGCGGTCAGTCCGTCGCCGCGGTATTCGGCCTGGCCCCAACGGATGGAAACGCGGTCGGACTTGAGGGTCGCCTCGATCCGCCGCCCCAGCTCGGCGGCCTGGTCGAGATCGGTATCGGGCGCCAGGATAACGAAGTCGTCGCCCATCCAGCGGGCGGCCAGGTCTCCGGCACGAACCGAGGCGCGGATGGCGCCCGCGATCTTCTTGAGGACCGCGTCGCCGGCTCGATAGCCGTAGGCCCGGTTGACCTCACGCAGGTTGTCGACGTCCAGGACGAGGAGCGTCCCCCAGGCCTGCGGGCGCACGAGTTGCGCATTGAGCGATTCCTCGAAGGCGCCGCGATTGAGCAACCCGGTCAGGGTATCGACGCTCGCCGCGGCGGCGAGGCGGTCGATGAGCCGCGCGTTGGCCATCGCGACGGCGGCCTGGTTGCCGAGGATCGTCAGCAACCGCAACTGGTCGAGCGAAAACTGGTTGAGCCCGACCTTGATCACGGCGATCACGGCCAGCACCTCGTCCTGGAAGACGACCGGCACGGCCAGCATCGACTCGTCGATCAGGCCCGTCCCGGCGACGTGCGCCGCTTTCGGGTGACGCTCGGCGTCGCCCAGCACCGCGCCGCGCTTCGTCTCGGCGACCCACCCCGCAATCCCCTCGCCGACGTCGACCGCGGCGTTGGTGCGGGTGACGTCGCTGTACTCGGGACGGTCGCTGCTGCGCAGGTAGTGAACGTCAAGGCGCAACCGGTCTTCGTTGACCAGGAGGATGCGAATCTGGTCGTGCGGCAGCAGGGTGCTGATGGTCTCCCCCATCCGGTTGCAAATGTCTTCGACACGGCTGGCCCGCGCCAGTTGCTGGCCCAGGGCCTCGATGGTTTGCAGATGCTGCGCCCAGGAGCGCGGCCCGACCACCGGGGTAGCCGGCGCCGGCGTGCCCGACGTTTGCGCCACGGCGGTCACCTTCGGCTTCTCCTGCTCGATGACCTGCAGCATGACCTCGACGACCCGCGGATCGAACTGCGTACCGGACTTTTCGCGAAACTCGGTGATGATGTCCTGCACGGGAAGCGCCTGGCGATAGGAGCGATCGGAGGCCATCGCGTGGAAGGCATCACAGGCGTGGATGATGCGCGCCTCGATGGGAATCTCTTCACCCTTCAGGCCGTCGGGATAGCCGGCTCCATCCCAGCGTTCATGCTCGGCCCTGACAATCGGGCCCAGCGGCGCGAGAAACGGGACCGAGGCGAGAATGCGCTCACCGATCACCGGATGTTCCTTCATCACCGCGAACTCTTCCTCGCTCAGCGACCCAGGCTTGTGCAGGATGTAGCTCGGGATGCCGATCTTGCCGATGTCGTGGAGCAGCGCGCCGTACTCCAACAAGCGGCGCTGGTCGGCCGGTAATCCCAGGCGCCGGCCGACGCTGACCGCCAGCGCGGCGGTCTCGCGCGAGTGCTCTTCGGTGTAACGGTCCTTGGCGTCGAGCGCGGCCGCCAGCGCGCCGATGGTGGCGACGTAGCTCTCTTCCTGTTGCGTGCGGCGGTTCTCGTACTCGGTCAGCAAGGCACGCCGGACGCGGGCGGGGATGTAGGCGCAGAGCATGGTCGCCACACTCAAGACGATCAGCGTGCGGCCGTAATAATCGTCCCACCCCTGGACCACGAGCGGCAGAGCCCCGGTGGCCGCGGTCATCAGGGCGATGATCGCGCCGCTTCGAAAGCC
Source organism: Candidatus Dormiibacterota bacterium (assembly GCA_036732165.1). Taxonomy (GTDB): domain Bacteria; phylum Chloroflexota; class Dormibacteria; order CF-121; family CF-121; genus JALYYC01. The sequence goes on from DAINCX010000023.1 coordinate 25,474, forward strand.
ATAGGCCGCCGCCATGAAGACGGCGGGGGCAATGAAGACCGGGAGGATATGGGAGTGGATCCCGCCGGTGAACATCAGCATGAACCCGAGCAGGACCAGTCCCGGGAGGACGATGACCACGACAAACCGTTGCACCGGCACCCGGTGCCAGGGGAAGAACCAGCTGACCAGCGCCCCGAGGTAGGACAGGATGCCGATGATGAAGATGCCGACGAAGTCGAATTGCCCCTTCCCGACGAAGCTGCTCGCCACGTTGATCGAGGCGGAGGTGACGAAGGCAATGGCGGCGATCCGGAACATCGCCTGGTGGAAGTCGGTCGGGATTCGTTCCTGTTCAGCCACGATTTCGTGAATACAACGTCAATACGCCCGATAGACTGGCACCCGTGAGGCTGCCGAGTTGAAGAACCGGTTTCTGGAGCGGCTTGGGGCCCGGTCCATCCTGGTCTCGGACGGGGCCACCGGCACCAGCTACCAGGAGATGGGGAGCGAGATCGGCGTCGCGCCCGAGGAGTGGGTCTACGACCGGCCGGACAAGGTCCTGGAGCTTCACCGGGCCTTCATTAAGGCGGGGTCGGACATCATCCTCACCGACACCTTCGGCGGGACGCCCCTGCGGATGCGGGAAGGGAAGTACGCCGAGCGGCCCAGCGAGCTCAACCGGATGGCGGCCGAACTCGCCCGGGAGGCGACGGGCCAGGCTTCCGAGGTGCTGGTGGCCGGCTCGATGGGGCCCACCGGGATCCTGATGGAGCCCTACGGCGAGCTGACCCAGGCCGCAGCCGAGGAGACCTTCGCGCAGCAGGCGATCGCCCTCGCTGAGGGCGGCGTGGACCTGCTGGTGCTGGAAACGTTCTTCGCGCTCGATGAGGCACTGGCGGCGGTCGCCGGGATCCGAAGCGTCACCGACCTGCCCCTGGTGGTGTCGTTCAGCTTCGACCAGGGGACCCGGACCATGATGGGACTGAGCCCGACCCAGATGGTGCGGGCGATCGCGCCGCTGGGCGTCGCCGCCCTCGGCGCCAACTGCGGGAAGTCGCTGGAGGCGATGGAGGCGGTGGTGACCGAGATCGCGGCGCTCAACGCGGGCATCCCCCTGTGGGTCAAGCCGAACGCGGGCCTGCCCCGCATGGAGGGCGACGTCGCCCGCTACGACACCGATCCGGCCACCATGGCTGAGTACGCTGGACGCTTCATCGCCCTCGGCGCGCAGGTCGTCGGGGGTTGCTGTGGCACCTCCCCAGCGCACGTCGCCGCGATCGCCGCCGTGGCCGCCCAGCGAGCCGGCGCCACCCCCCGGACGAGCGCCCAGCGAACCTGAAGATTTCGCCTTGAACCCCCGTTGTTCTTGCTGGGGAGGCGATCACCATGTTGCGCTGGATGCTGTTCTACCTGTTGATCCTGGTCGGCATCGTCACGTTCGTGGCCTTCGTGCTGGGCATTCCGATCCCGTTTCTCACCCAGTCGGGCTACCAACCGAGCTCGCCGTTCAATCCCTGATCGGGAACCGCGGCTCCGGCTAGGCCGCGATCGGTGGGATGGTGCCACGGGCACGACGCTCGCCACGCTTGAGCAGGAACTCGAGGAAGCGCTCCCGGCTGAACTCGCCCTTGCGGATGATGGACGGGATGAGTCCCTGCAGCCGCTGCTGGTCCTCGGCCGTGATGCTCTTGCCGGTGTAGACGAGGATCGGGATCTTGCTGGTCTGCGGATCTGACCGCAGCGCCGCGATGACATCGAAGCCGTCAACCTCGGGCATCATCAGATCGCAGATGATCAGCTCGGGTTTCCCCTGCCGGGCGAGTTCGATCCCGGCCTTCCCGCCGTCGGCGGTCATCACCTCGATCTGCAGCGGCTTGAGCACGGCACGCAAGAGCCGCAGGCTGAGCGGATCATCGTCGATCACGAGCACGGTCGCGGGGAGCTTCCGGGCGCGCCTGGCGTCAGCGCGCAGGTCGTGGTTGATCATGACCTGCAGGAGCTGCTGCCGGTCGATCGGCTTGGAGAGGACGTCGACCTGCCCGAGGTCGACGCCGAGCGGATCGGCCAGGTTCCTGGTGGTGACGACCACCGGGATGTCGGTGGTGCGCGGGTCGCGCTTGAGCCCGGCGATCACGGCCGGCGCGCCGCCCGGCTGCAGTGTTGCCTCGACCAGGACCAGGAGCGGCTCCAGGATGCCGGCTTGCTTGATCGCCTCGTCGGTGGTGTCCACGAAGACGACGGTGTAGCCGGCCCGTGTCAGGAAGGGCGACAGGCGGTCCCGCACGGCCGGGTCGGGGTCTCCGACCAGGACGGTCGGGGCGACCGCATTACCGGCCAGGCTAGCGACGGCCGGAACCTTCACCTCGGGCGTAGAGGCCACGATCGGCGTCCCGCCCGCGACCGAGAGCAGGCGAAGCTCCTCGGCGAGACCGCGACTGTTTGCGTCGATCAGCTGGAGGTACTCGGCCTGGTCCGAGGGTGGGATGGCGTTCGTCTTCGGGTCGAGCAGGATCGAGGCGAAGCCGACGATGGCATTGAGCCGGGTATTGATCCGGTGGCTCTGTTCCGGCGTCAGCGGCCGGGTGCCCGCATCGCGGGCGACGCGAAGGGCATCCTCCAGCGCCGCGGTCTCCTGCCGTTGAGCCTGCTCGACCTGGTGGAGTCGCGCTTCCAGCTCGCGGTGTCCCGCCTCGGCCCCGCGCAGGGCCTGGCGGGCCGCCGCAGCCTCCTGCGTCAGGCGCTGGCTCTCCTCGGCCATCGCCAGGCGCCTGGCGCCCCACTCCTGGGCCGCCACCTGGGCGCGCTCGACCAGGCTGGCGTATTGGGCCTGCGCATCGGCGCGCGCCTTCTCGGCCACGGCCGCCGATTCGGAGAGCTGGCGCGACTGGTCCTGGGCGGCCGCCAGCGTGGCTTCCAATTGCCCGCGGTCGTCGGCCAGCCCCATCTCGAGCGCGGCCGCCTGCTGGCGCAACTGCGCCGTCTCGACTTCGGCCAGCACGGTGCGCTCGGTCAGGGCGAGCTGCGCCCGGGCAAGATCGGATTCGAGGGCGATTCGGCGCGCCTCCCCGGCCTGCAACGCCGCGAGCAGGGACTCCCGGTCGGTGGCCCATTTGAGCTGGTCGGCCTGCCATTCGTCCGCCAGGCTGGTGGCCTGAGCGAGCTCGTCCGTGAGCCGGCCGATCTCCTGGCCCTGGGCGGCCGCCCGCTCGGCGGCGGCAGCGAGCTCATCCTGGAGCCGAGACATTTCCTTGAAGCCGGCAGCACTGCGCTCAGCAGCGGCCGCGTGGGTCCGCTTGAGGTCCTCGAAGACGGTCCGGAGCTGTTCCCGGTTATGGATCGCATGGGCGAGCTCGTCCTCGGCCTGACGCTTGCCGGCTTCGAGGTCGGCAAGCCGGCCGGCGATCTGGTCCCGGGCCCCGACGAGCACCTCACGTTCGGTCTCAGATCTCGCCTGGGCGGCGGCGAACTCGTCGAGCTGCGCCTCGAGGGCCCCAACGCGGCTGACGCCCTCGGCCAGGGACACTTCCTGGCGGCCCAGGCGGTCTTCGAGCTCCCGACGTTCCTTGTTGCGGGCCGCCACCAGCTCCCCTCGTTCGCGGAGGGCGTTCGCCAACTCCGCCCGAACGTCGGCAATCTGCGCTTCCAGCCCGGTGCGGGCCTCCCGTTGATGCGCCGCGTCATCGATGGTCCGAGCGTGCTCAGCGATCAGGCGGTCGTGGTTGCCCCGGAGCGTGGTCAACGCCGCGTGCGCCTCGTCCAACTCGGCCCGGGTCTGCTTCAGCTGGGCATGCTGGTCGGCCAATCGGGTACTGAGCTGCTCTTCCAGGGCCTGGAGGCCGGCCAGCGCGCTCTGCGACTGCTTGAGGAGTTCCCCAAACACCGGGCGTGCGTCGTCTTCTTCGCCCATTGCTTTCCTATAACGCCGGGCAGGACTATCACTGGCACCCAATTACGGGCCAGAATTTCTGCGCTTGACACGATTCGACGCGGCCGAGAGAATATGGCCCGACGCCGGCCGGGCCCGGGCATCGCGGTTGGAGGGTGGGGAATGTACGGGACGATCGCCATCAGGCACGGGCTCCGAGGGTTGGCGGCCCTCAGCCTCCTCGGCACCGTTTTCGCCGTGGAGGCACCGACCGCCCTGGCCGCGACGGCCATCAGCTACCAGATTGGCCCGATTTCAGTGATCAGCCCCTGCTCCGGCCAGAACGCCGAAGTCGAGCAGGCCGTCGACCGCTCGCTGGGGTACGTCTACGAGACCTGGATGGGATGCCGCGGCATCGCCTTCGCCCGCTCGACCGACGGCGGGCTCCACTTCGATCTCCCTACCTACATTCCGGACTCGGTCGGATCGAATGTCAACGCCTGGGACCCGGCGGTGACGGTGGCGCCGAACGGAACGGTCTACGCCGCCTTCATGCTCGCCAAGGACAGCGATTGGTACCCGGTGGTTGCCGCCTCCTTTGACCACGGGCTCACCTTCCCGCAGGTGTCCGCTGTCCTCCCGCCCGACCACAAGAACTGGGGCGATCGAGATTTCATCGCGGTGGGCCCGACTGGCGACGTGGACGTGACCTGGGACTACGGTCCAAATCGGACCTCAGTGACCAGCATTTGCACGGCGGGGGGAAGCTGCGCCTTTGCCACCGGCGATCTCAACGCCGTGTTCCAGAGGTCGGTGGACGGTGGGAAGACATGGAGCCCGATGACGCACGTCAGTCCCGGATTTCCCGCCAGTGGAGGCGACAGCGCCCCGATGGTCGTCGAGCCGAATGGGCGGATCGACGTGCTCTACCAGGGCTATCACATCACGAACACCACCACCTACACGATGGATCCGGCCCACAGCTACTTCACATCGTCCAGCGACAACGGCGCGACCTGGTCCACGCCCGTGCAACTGGGACCCGACGGCCTGACGATGTCCCTGGCCGAGTGGTGGATCGACGGCGCGATCGCCGCGGATGGGTCCGGCAACCTCTATGCGACGTGGGACACGCAGGGGAGCAACCAGGACATCGGGTGGCTTTCCACCTCGGCCGATCATGGCCAGACCTGGTCGCCGCTGATCCAGGTGACGGATACGACGAACGCCACCCACATCATGGAAGTCGCCGGCGGTGGGTCAGGCGCCGCCTATATCGGCTGGCTTTCGAACAGCTCCGGGGCGTATGCGCAGTATCTGCGCGCGTACTCGATCACCAAGGGCTGGCTGTCGGCTCCGATCCAGGTTTCGACGCAGTTCGGCGATACCTCCGTCTGGCCCGGAGACACCTTCGGGATCTCGACGCTTTCGCCCACCAGGGTGGCGCTGAGCTGGGGCAGCGGCGTGCCGGTCAACAACCAGCCCCGGTCAGAGATCTTCGCGACGGTCGTGAGCTTTCAGTCTCGCTAAGCGGGGAGACAGAACCATCGCCTGAGGGCGTTCCCCAGACGATGGCATCCGCCTTCAAGGCCGTCTGCTACGCGCTGCGGCGCTTCAGCCGATTGCTAAGGCCGAGGCCCAGGCCGCCGAGGGTGGCGACCCCACCGATCAGCAGCAGCATCCAGGGTGAGCTCCCCTGAGGAGATCCGCCGCCAGTCTGCGCCAGGGCGCCCGAGCCGGTCGTACCGGTGCTCGTCGTGCCTGTGCCCGTCGTGCCTGTGCCCGTCGTGCCTGTGCCCGTCGTGCCTGTGGTCGTCGTGGTGCCGGCGGTGCTGGTTGCGCCGCAGAAGCCGACCGGCGCCGTAATGCGATTGGTGTCCAGCGTCACCGCGCCGTTCCGAGCCAGAGCCCTACCCGGGAGAATGGTTGCTCCCGTAACCATCGTGATCGAGGTCAGGGCAACGATCGTTCCCTTAAACTGGGTTCCCGCTCCGAGCGTTGCCGAGCTCCCAACCTTCCAGAAGATGCCGCACCCGGCCGCGCCGTTCCTGACGAGAACCCTTGAGTTGCTCCCCGTCGTGAGGCTGCTGCCCATCTTAAAAATGAAGACCCCATTGCCGCTGAGGGTCAGCGTTCCCGTCAGTTGTGCCGATGAGGAGAAGGTATAGACCCCTGGAGTGAGGGTTAGGCCTCCCAGGTCCTGGCCGGTCAAGCTGCGCGTCGTCGGTGCGCTCGCCAGATCGTTGTAGGCGGTCACCATAGAGTTTTTGGCGCGAAGCGCCACGGCGTCGGTCTTGTGCGTTTGCCCCGCAACAACCCCTGGCGGGAACCCCGTCACCGCCGTCCCGGGGCTCAACCCGAGATTGCCAGTAATCACCGTTGGTCCGGTATTCGTGATCGCACTGCCGCCCACAACGGCGAAATTGAAGGCTGACCCCAAACGTGGTGCGCTCGCAGCCAACGCCGCCAACGGCCACGAGCCGAGAACGAGGGCTGAGACGACAATCGAAAGCGCGATCACCGGCCGCTGGATCCTATTCATTTCCGCTCCCTTGAGTCCTGGTTGTCAGCAATACGCCGCGGCTGCGACGCGCCAAACTGCTACGGGCTCAGGGGTCGAACAGGCTTACATGATTGGCCAGTGAGTTGATATCACTATATCACGACTGCTGAGCCCGGTCCAGCTTCATCGCAAGCTTGGCCTTAAGATGCGCGTCACTCTCGCATGATTCAGGCGGTCCCCACCCCGATCGCGGTCGACCCGCCTCCGCGGGTGGACGTCCGCTTCGTCGACCTCCTGATCGCCATCGGGGGCGCCATCGGCGGCTTCCTGGCGGTCCTCATCTTCGCGGTGGCCTACGGCGTCATCGACCGTCAGGGCTACGAGACGAACGCGGTCACCATCCTGCTGGTGGCGACGATCGTCATCTACGCCGGTCTCTTTCTGGGCATCTTGCGCTTCCTGCGCCGCCTTCCGGACCCGATTCGCTGGCTCGGCCTGCGCCGGCCCACAGGAGGCGACTTCGGGCTGGTGGGCGGCCTGCTGGTCATCTGGTTCGTGGGCGAAGGGGTGCTGGTCACCGTGGTCACGAGCGTCCTGAACCAGGGCAAGCCGGTTCCGAGCAACACCCGGGAAATGTTCAACAACCGGGGGGGCGCCATCTGGATCCTGCTGCTGGCCCTCCTGGGGGCGGCCGTCGTGGCCCCGATCTGCGAGGAGCTGTTCTTCCGGGGCATGCTCTACCGCTACCTGCTCCGGCGGTGGCCCGTCTGGGCGGCCGTCGTGGTCAGCGCGACCATCTTCGCCGCCTTCCACTTCATCCCGGTGCTGATCCCGGTATTCCTCTTCATGGGCCTGATCCTCACCATTCAGTACGAGATCACCGGGTCGCTGACGAACTCGATGATGCTGCACGGGGCCGGCAACGCCGTGACCACCGTGCTGGTCTACATTTCGCTCAACTCCTAGCACTAGACTCAGCGCCGATGAGCCAGGCCGTCGAGGAGCTGAATCGCCGGATGCTCCGCGCCCGCGACGCCATGGACCGCGCCTACGCGCAACCGCTCGACATCCCGGCACTCGCCGGAATCGCCAGCGTCTCGGAAGCCCACTTCATCCGGACCTTCCGGGCGACCTTCGGCGAGACCCCACACCGCTACCTGCAGCGCCGCCGCGTCGAGCGGGCCATGTACCTGCTACGCGCGACCGAACGCCATGTGACCGACATCTGCCTCGATGTCGGCTTCTCCAGCCTGGGAACCTTCAGCCGGAGCTTCCGCGACATCGTCGGCGAGACGCCGAGCGCGTACCGCGAGCGAGGACCGATCCAGGCGATCCCGAACTGCTTCGCGATGGCCTGGACACGACCGAGCAGTTTTGGAGAAGCCAGAACCGCGGATCGCCCCTAGGCTGAATCCCATCATCAATCTTGTGTGGAGGTAAGGAAATGTTCAACGCACTCGCGATCTCGTCGCTCTACGTTCTCGACCAGCAGCAGGCGCTCGACTTCTACGTGGGCAAGCTGGGTCTCGAAGTCAACACCGACCAGGACCTGGGCTTCATGCGCTGGCTGACGATCAATGTCCCGGGCAACGACCGCCAGATCCTGCTGGAGAAGCCGGGCCCGCCCGCGATTGACGCCAAGACGGCCGAGCAAGTGCGCGAGCTGTTGACCAAGGGCGCGACGGGCGGCCACCTGTTCTTCACCACCGCCGACTGCCGGAAGACGTATAACGAGCTCCGCGGCAAGGGCGTCGAGTTTACCGAGGAGCCGACCGAGCGTCCGTACGGCATCGACTGCGGGCTTCGCGATCCGTTCGGCAACCACATCCGGTTCATGCAGCCGTTGCCAGTGGCCGCCACGGCGCAGGGTGGAAGCAAGAGTCGATGACGTTTCGCGCCACGGTCCTGCTCAGCGGCAAGACCGCGACCGGGATCCGAGTTCCGCCGAACATCGTGGCGGGACTCGGGTCCAGCAAGCGCCCGGCCGTCCGCGTCACCATCAATGGCCACACCTATCGGAGCACCGTGGCGCCCATGGGCGGGGAGTTCATGCTCCCGATCAGTGCGGAAATCCGAGAGATCACCGGCGTCAAGGCCGGCGACAATGTCGACGTGAATCTCGCCCTCGACACCGAGCCCCGCGAGGTCACGGTCCCGCCGGATCTCAAGTCGGCGCTGGCGAAAGACGCGAGCGCTCGAAAGTTCTTCGAGGGCCTCTCCTACAGCAACAAGCTCCGGATCGTGCTCTCAGTTGACGCGGCCAAGTCGGCCGAGACCCGGCAGCGACGCATTGCCAAGGCGGTCGAGTCGTTGCGAGAAGGCCGCACCTAACCAGACCGACGCGGGTTTCCGGCGTGAACTCGTTGATGTCCTGAGAGTCGCATGGCGCTACGGCAACCACTCAGCCCGCTCGATCCGCCGCTCCGCCCGCCCTGGCGAAGCGAGCTGTCCACGCCCCAGTTCGGGCCGATTTGCGAGGACCTGCTGGCGGTCAGCCTCACCGCAGCGGCAGGCGGCCTGGCGACGATCGGGCGCCCGATGGTCGACCGCGGCGTCGACATCTATATGCGCCGCCTTCGGTCTTTGCTGACCGTCCCGATCCAGGTCAAGGGATTTACCCATGTTGACCCGGATGCGACCGTTAGCGAGGACCTGCTGGTTTCGGACGTACACACCGGCCCCAATGGCTACCTCGCCTTCGTGCATGCTCCCCTCCCCTACGACCAGCTCTACCGGCGGCTGTTCCTGATCCCGATCGCGACCTTCCGGGAGCGCTGCCCTGTGATCACCGCGGCCGGCAAGCGCGCCTTCCATTTCGTGGCCAACGTGGCCGGCGGCACGAAGGATCCCTGGAGCGAGTTCCTGATGGATATCGACCAGCTTCCGGAGTGGTTGGCGGCTCTCCCGGGATGGATGCGTCCGGTCCCCCCGGCACCCACCTCAGAAAATGACGCGGTCCTCGAGCTGACCGAGACCAGCAGTCACGACAACCTGGCGGAGGCGCACCTGGGCCGGCTCTGGGCAACAGCAGAGATCGCGCGGGCCGGCCTGGAGCGAGTCGTGATCGTCGAGGACCGGGTCAGGCTGGACACGGTGACCCTGTTGCTCCACGACCTGCCCAGCAGCGAGATCGCCGGATTGCACATCCGAACCGCGACCTATCCGACCGACCGCCGAATCCATTTCGACGTCAAGCGACGGGGATTCTTTATCGATCCGAAACTGTACGTCCTGCTCGTGCTGCTCGACAAAGAGCGCAAGCCTGGCGACTTCTGCCTGCTGATCCCATCCGAGGCGATGCCGGAACTGGGCTACTCGGAGACGCTCACCCTCGATCCGCTCACCAATCGCTTCCGGCCCTACCAGGTGCCGAGTGAGCAATTAGGTCGAGCCCTGCTCGAGCGCGTATTCGGCGAATCGCCCGCTTAATGCGCCTGCATCGGGGCGTCGAGATCGGCCCAGCGAACCGCTTCAAGGGCGCTGTCCAGGCTCGCCGCAGCATTCCCAGTCGCGACGCGGCCGCCGCTGTCTGTCGCCGTAACGCGGTACCGGCTATCCGGGTCGTCTGTGCCGGCGTCAAGGACTTCGATCGTCAGGTCGCGTAGCACGCCGCCTTTGTCCTTCCGGGAACCCCT